>PHDB01000002.1 GCA_002842495.1 Bacteroidetes bacterium HGW-Bacteroidetes-6 | reverse complement strand
AACCATGTACGAAATTACCAAACTGGTTTGTGATATACTTCCTCAGCATAAACCCCGTTATTTGATGGGAGTAGGCACTCCGGCAAATATTATCAGGGGAATCGGACACGGTATCGATATGTTCGACTGCGTAATGCCAACCCGCAACGGGCGCAACGCAATGATTTTTACCCGAAATGGTATCATGAACCTCCGCAATAAAAAATGGGAAGACGACTTTTCGCCACTCGACGAAAGCAGCTCGCTTGATCTTGATCGTACTACCACAAAAGCATATCTGCGTCACCTGTTTGCTGCTGGTGAAATGTTGGGTCCCATTATTGGAAGTATCCATAATTTGGCTTTCTATCTGCGCCTTGTTGCCGAAGCCCGGCAAGCAATTATCGACGGAAACTACAACAGCTGGGCCGAAAAAGCCGAAGCACAAACCATGCAAAGGCTGTAACATGAAAACCCTTGATAAATATATTGTTAAAAAGTTTCTGGCCACATTTGTTCTGTCAATTGTGTTGTTGTTGCTCATTATCATTGCTTTCGACATTTCAGAAAAAATTGATGAATTTATTGATCGAAAAGCTCCTTTTAGTGCCATTCTTTTTCAGTACTATTTTAATTTTATTCCGTATTTCATCAATTTATTCAGTTCGCTCTTTGTGTTTATTTCGGCTGTATTTGTCACTTCGCGCATGGCAGGAAACACCGAAATTATTGCCATTCTTTCGGGGGGAATTAGTTTCCGGAGATTCCTGATGCCTTTCATCTTTACGGGATTGTTTTTAGCCGCTTTTTCGTTTTTCCTGCAAAATTTTCTTATTCCTCCGGCCAATAAAGAACGACTCAATTTCGAATATGTTTATGTCAGAAAAAACAAACCCATGGGGACCCGCAATATTCACATGCAAATTTCGCCGGGAGAATATATTTACATTGAATCATTCACTTTCCAGAACAATCGGGGAACATTGTTTACGCTCGAAGATATTGACTTCGAAAAAGGGCTAAACAGGAAAATATCGGCCGATATGGCCACATACGATACCACTACAGGCCATTGGATTCTTTCGCAGGTTTACGACAGAACTATTCACGATTCGGTTGAAACTTTACGCTATTTGCCTACTCTCGATACAACACTGGCCATTTTGCCCAAAGATTTTAACAAAGACATGGAAAATGTGGATGTAATGGATTTTTTTGAGCTTAATGAATATATTGCCCGTCAAAAAATGCGTGGCGCCGACAATATTTCCGAGCTGGAAGTGGAGCGACACAGACGCATTGCTTTTCCTTTTTCCACCATTATTCTTACCATCATTGGTGTAGCTGTTTCGAGTCGCAAAACGCGCGGAGGCACTGGTTTACATATTGGAATGGGGCTCACCATTAGTTTTGGTTTTATTTTATTCATGCAAATCAGCAGCACTTTTGCCATCAATGGTAATTTACCCCCTATGCTGGCTGTTTGGATTCCAAACCTGCTTTTTGCCGGCGTTGCCTATCTGTTGGTGCGTTGGGCTCCGAAATAAATCAACCTAAAATCCTGAAAAATTAATGCCCAGCAAAAACTCGAATTTGCTTTGCTGCAAACGGGGCAGGTAGGCATAGCGGAAACCAATATCGAGTGGAATAAAAAAGCGAAACACATGCGTATCGCAGGTCCATTCGCAGCCAGTACCAGTTAGAATGCTTTTCGAGCCATTCAATTCGATGTCGGCATAATCGTAAAACAGATTCAATTTCAGCCGTTTGAAATACAGCAGCGAACCAATATTTAAGTCGGGATACCAAACCGGAAAACGATAGTTCAACCCTACCTTTTGTGCTTTTGTAACAAACACCTGATGGTATCCGCGAGGAAATATAAAATTGTCGCTGAAGGTAAAAACACGAGGCGTTTTGGTCAAAAAGCTTCCATCTACACTAAAACCATGGTGGCGAGCAAGCCCCGGAAAAAACAACTTGGCTGTTATATTCCACTGATTGCCCAAATCGACATTACCTGGCAAACTTTGTTGGTACGAAACGCTAATATCTTGACCCCAACGTGGTTGTAAATCGCGCAACACTGTTTTTCCCCGGTTCGAAACATCAAATTGGGTCTCAACTGTAACTGCATTTCCCTGTGGCTCGTCGGTTATGGGAGCAAAGGTTGGCCCCATAAAATATGGATCGAGATGATACAAATTCAAGGATGTGTTGAAATGGTATTTTTGGAAGAAATTTCGCACGGTTGTTTTCAATGGCAAACCTATTTCGATTCCTCCCATCGATTCTTTGAATAAATAATCGTCGGTAGAACCCGAAAACTCCGACAAACCACGTCTTGTTCCAAAAGAACCTTTCAAGGCAAAAGTTGGATACCAACCCGAATATGTCCAGTTGGCATAAAAACGTCCTGTTTGTTCGTTGGTGAGATATTCGTAACCGGTTGTGAATACCGACGTTGATAACAAGTTTTGCGATGAAAGCGAAACACCTGGAATAAGCGAATAATTGTCGGTATTTACCGAAACCGGCAACCACGAATGCAAATCGAGCAAATGAAGTCCGCGTCTGTATTTCGAAACTTCGTAAACCGAATCTACAAACAGACTATCGGGCATAAATGTTTTTTCCTGAGCGACATATATCGGTGTAAGTCCAATATCCAAATCACCAACCGAATCGAGTGGTAATGACCGAATTTCGGATACTTGACCCGTTTTCAAAACAAATCCTTCAGCCTGATAGGAAGAAAACACATATTGACTTCCGGATGGACTGAAATCGATATTGTAGGCTCCATAGGTGTCGAATGTAATCTGAAAAATATCACCCGAAGCCGGGTCAATCCGATAAACATTATCTATTCCGCTCCACGACGAGTTGAAATAAATTCCTCTTACATTCCAGGTTGGCGTTGTGATATCGGCTGCTGTTGGTTTTAAAACTTCGGTCCACAATCCACTTGACAAATCGAGTACTTCGAGCCCTTTAAGATCGGGCTTTTGAGTAATGCAAACAATCTTCTTTCCATCGGGCGAAAAAGCAGGAGTCATGGCAAAACATCCAGCTGGTAATGGAAAGGTGCTTATAGATTCTCCGTTTTCGGCATCAATTATCACAATGTTGCAGCTGCCATCGGAAAGAAATTCAACCACCGCTATTTTTTGTGCATCTGGCGAAAAAACCGGAGCGAAATATTTTGTTTTATGCGTCAGCTGTTCCATTTTTCCTGTTTCGAAATTGTATTTCATCACTACCGAATACGAAACATGTTCCCAGCGCGGATCGAGTTTCTTTTCGGCCCAGGTCATCCAATTTCCATTGATACTGAGGTTGTCTGTTGTCCACGATCCAGGACTATTCGACAAAACCGGAATGGGATCGGTTAACGGCAATTCCTCGCTGGCATAGAAACCCGCCTTGAAGAGCTTTTTCTCTTCGCCTGTGTTGATGTTTATTTCTACAAACAGCGCACAATCGTCCATTCCGCTTTTTTCGGCAACAATTGTTGAGTCGTTGATGTATTTTGGAAATTTATAATGCGTATAAACCTTCGATTTGGACGTTGGTATGGTATTATATTTAGCCATTGGAGCCGACTTCGACTGCATGAGCCATTCGTCTTTCAGATCGAGAAAAAACTTCCGATACAATTGCTTTTTGTTCAGTCCGGTTTGTTTTTTAAACGAATTCGACACCGGATTCAGCTTCCACCAGTTGCGGGCGCTGTTGTTGATGGCATTATCCCAAAGCGACGGGCCATAGAATTTGCGACTCTGAGCCACATAATAATATCCAAAATAATACTGATCGGGCACATATTCTTTGTAGGAACCCAAACTGGCTTTTTCGAATGAATATAAGCCCTCCGAAAGTATCTGCGCTTTCATTTTCATTTCAAAAACGGGCATGCGGCCACGTCCGCTTTCGCTAAAAGCTGTTTCGGTGGTAACGGCATCACCTTCCATATACCACATGGGCATAAACAAACCCAGCGACAAAGCCGTTGTTTGTTGTCCAAACGGAATATATAAAACACGTGTCAAACCCTGAAAAAGCTTATCCATCTGAATCATGTGCCGGTCTTCGTGAATAATGAGCTGCAACAACCAATTCTGCGAATAGTTGTTTTGGTTCGGTGTCATAAAATATTCGGTGCGTTCCGGAGTCCATAAGCTATAAGCATTGGCCACAACACCTCCGGTATGAATAAGCACCGGAATTTTCTTCGGATATCTGTTTATCGATTTGGTGATGGATGTATAATACTTTTCACTCTGGTTGGCAAGCTCTTGCGCCCGATTCAGAAATGATTCCGGAAAAACAAAGCTGAAATGCTCTGTTTCGATTGAATACCACTTTTGATGAGCAGCATCTTCGCCGAGAATATAGTATTGTGCCCGCAGTATTGCGGGACTACAAAACAAAAACAGCACAAAAAAGCCATGTAAAACTTTGTTCATATAGCAAACATCAGAATACAAATCTACTCTTTTCCGGAAAATATGTAATTTTGCAATCCTCTGGCCCCGTAGTTCAATGGATAGAACGGAAGTTTCCTAAACTTTAAATATAGGTTCGATTCCTATCGGGGCTACCTTATGGGACAATTCTGTGTTCATGCAGAATTGTCCTTTTTTGTTTCTCTCCAATGACTGACCAATACTTGAAAACAGGACAACCACTTCGTTGATTCGGGAGGTTCGAACTTTGTTTTCAGAAAAATTCAACTTCCCGGGAAAAATCGAACCTGTTATCCGTTGTTGTGCTTCCAGACTAGCATCCCGCTATTTTGACGGCAGGTCTTTCAGGAATGAAAAACTATATAACAGTTGGTCGTAGATGTCACGGGTCAGTTGAACCATGTTTCCCCGTTTCTGTTGCAGATCTTTCATCTCTGTATCGTAGCGCTGTTTGATGGCATTGTAATCGCTTATCCCGATTTGATTATCTACCAGTTTATCTTGTAAGTTAACAAGCCGTTCCTGCATTTCATAGAGTATGAAAGGCTATTTGTGCTACAATATTACTTCGAAAAATTTGACTGGATCGAAAATTGAATGCTATTATTCCGATGGATGAATTAATAAAATTCATCTGAGAGCCTTCGTTGTGCTGATACATCTTACAATATACTATATAAAAGCTGCTCATCGGATTTCATTTAATGCCATTCAGTTTCAAAACACAAAAAGGTTTTCTGTACAAAGACAAAGCCTTTACCCTGCTTCATTGCGGTATTGATATTCAGACCATTAAAAAATGACGGGTATCAGCCAGGCTCTTTTGCTGAAATGAGCCAACGAATACGGGATTTCTGCGATTATTTGAGTTTGTTCCCGTTTGTCCTTTCTGAATATAATTAAGATATTATCTTAATGGAGAATATCGAAGAAACGTTGACGTAACTCTTTGTCTAATTCCTGAAACTCCTTCTGGAGTGCACTGAGGTTTTCTATATGGCTGAGAAAGGTATTATGTTGTTCTTTCCCGGTTTTTTGTGCTTTTATCAATATATCCGGATACAATTGCATATTATATTCCAGCCGGGCAATTAAAGCCATACCCCGGTGAAATATTTCGGGGGGTAACCAGGGCATGGTTTTTCGCCCTGTTTCGGTTCCCAGTTCTTTCAGGTTTATTTGCGGCCAACTCTTTTTAAGGTCTTCTTCCCCAATATATTGTTGGTCAAAGTCTTTCGCAAGCAATACACATTTTTGAAGATGGTTTATTACAGGGGCCAGCCAGATAAGCCCTTCGGTTATTGCAATACGTTGTTGTCTTTTTTCTTCGTCCGGATTTTTCTTTCTTTCCCCGATACGTTCATATAAATAAAACACCAGCATAGTCAACAGTATGCCGGTAATAAGGCTTAGTATTGTATCCAGTTCAAAGGGCATTGTATGCTTTTTTCATCCCGTAGGGGGCATCATTTATCACGATCAGTATTTTCTGCATACGGCTTTTATTTTATGTTGTCTAATTTGTCTTTCTCCTCGGGCATGCCTTCTTTCTTTTATTATTTTCCAGTACCCTGTGATAAACCTTCAACCACAAGTTGGTAACCATTTTCTGATAGCACCCGTTTCTCTCATAAATGCGTTTTGCCGACTCTCCCTGACATTGGACTGCAAAGATAACTTAAAAAGAAAACCATGCAAAGAGGTATAAGCACGTGAAACGCCTCTCTGCATAATTATCTTAAAGAGCATTGTACTGTATTATTCCGGAGGCTTATACTCATTGCTCTGGTTGATCAACAGTAAATCATACTTTTTATATTGATCTTTTCCGATTTTTTCTTTCTTGTAATCCTTCCATGCGTTTATTCTTTTTGACTGTAAGCTTATTTCAGGTTTACCTTATGGGACAATTCTGCATGAACTACAGAATTGTCCTTTTTTGTTTCAGCCTGTAATCTCAAACAGATTTTTGTAGCAAAAAATAATCAAGTAAACGTTAAATAAAGATACAAACATATTAATTCAGGTATAAATACCTACATTGTGCGGAAATTAACATGTTAATTTGTACGAAATCCATAACCAAGTGTAAAATGAAAATAAAACAGTTTATTGTTATCGGGCTTCTGGCCTTTGCTACCCTGATTATGTCCTGCTCGAACCAAAGCAAGGATAATACGCAAACCGAGCAAAAAAACACGAAAAAGCAGGAATACACATGCACCATGCATCCGGAAGTGGTTGCATACGAACCGGGCAAATGCCCCAAATGCGGAATGGAACTGGTATTAAGAGATTCCATACAAAAAAAGGATAATACGGATCAATGATCCGTATTGATACAGATAACCGGAAAGGCATCGAACAAAGAGGACGGGAGCTTTTATGATTGAAAAAATTATTTCCCTTGCATTGAAAAACCGCATCGTAGTCCTGACTATTTGTGCGGGATTATTTGCCTGGGGAATATATTCCATTCAGCAAAACCCGATCGACGCTATTCCCGACCTTTCCGAAAATCAGGTCATTGTTTATACTGAGTGGATGGGACGAAGCCCCCAGATTATGGAGGATCAGATCACCTATCCCCTGGTTTCCAATCTGCAGGGAATTCCCGGCTTGAAAAATATCAGAGGCTCCTCCATGTTCGGGATGAGCTTCGTTTATCTGATTTTTGATGACAATGTAGATATATACTGGGCTCGAACAAGGGTGCTTGAACGACTTAACTATGCCCAGCGCCTTCTGCCCGAGAATGTTGTTCCCACATTAGGCCCGGACGGAACGGGAGTGGGACATATTTTCTGGTACACCCTGGATGCCGACGGCTACGATCTGGGAGAGCTCAGAGCGTTGCAGGACTGGTATATCAAGTTTGCATTGCAAACCGTTCCGGGGGTAAGTGAAGTAGCGTCGTTCGGAGGTTTTCAGAAACAATACCAGATCGTAATCGACCCGGACAAGCTGGTTTATTACGATGTGTCGCTGAAAGATGTTCTGAGGGCTATACGCTCGAACAACAACGATGTGGGAGGCGGGAAATACGAGCTCAGCGACATGGGCTATGTGGTGAGAGGACTTGGCTACATCAAAAACATCTCCGATATAGAGAATATTGCGATACGATCGGACAACAGTATTCCGGTGCGGATCAAAGATATCGCCACCGTTCAAATGGGTGGCGAACCCCGGGTGGGCATTTTCGATCAGAACGGGGAAGGCGAAGTTGTCGGGGGCATTGTTGTTATGCGTTACGGTGAGAACGCTGACAATGTAATTGCGGCTGTAAAAGAGAAAATGAAAGATGTTGAAAAAGGATTACCGCCCGGAATAACTTTTCATACAGCATACGATCGCAGTGGACTGATAGAAGATGCCATCGGCTCGGTAAAAAGAACACTGGTTGAAGAAATGATCGCCGTATCCCTGATTGTACTGATGTTCCTTTTTCACTGGCGGAGTGCACTGATAATATTAATACAGATGCCTATTGCGATCGCCGTAGCTTTTATCCTGCTTCAGGCCTTCGGAATATCCTCAAATATCATGTCACTCACAGGCATTGCCCTGGCGATAGGTGTAATTGTGGATGACGGGATCGTAATGGTGGAAAACTCATACCGGCATATTTCCGAGCATCAGGAAAATGATTCCTGAGATGTGACCAAACAAGTGAGATATATGAAAAAAACGGACAGAATAAAAATAATTGAATCCTCATCGCAACAGGTGGGTCCGGGAGTGTTCTTTTCCACTGTCATAGTCATTGTTTCGTTTTTGCCCGTATTTCTTCTGACAGGCATGGAGGGCAAACTGTTTCACCCTCTGGCATGGACAAAAACTTTTATACTCATTGTTGATGCGATTCTGGCTATAACGCTCACTCCCGTATTGATATCGTTTCTGCTCAAAGGCAAACTGAAGCCGGAAAACAAAAACCCCATAACAAGGACTCTGGAAAAGATATACACCCCTGTTCTCAAGTTCTGCCTTAAATGGCGCACGATTATTCTTGGGATCAATATTGTCGCATTGGGTATCAGCATCCCCATGCTTCTGAGAACAGGGAGTGAGTTCATGCCGCCCCTGGATGAAGGATCTATTCTGTTTATGCCCGTAACGCTGCCCGATGTTTCCAATTCGGAAATAAAACGGATCCTGCAGGTTCAGGATAGAATCATAAAGGGTGTCCCGGAAGTGGAGAATGTTCTCGGAAAAGCCGGCAGAGCAAGTACGGCCACCGATAATTCCCCGGTCAGTATGATTGAAACCATCATTTTGTTAAAACCCAGAAGTGAATGGCGGAGCGGCTATACAAAAGAAGACATTATCAATGAACTGAATGAAAAGCTCCAGATCCCCGGTGTTGTTAACGGATGGACACAGCCTATAATCAACCGGATCAACATGTTGTCTACTGGCATCCGAACCGATGTGGGATTGAAAGTGTACGGGCAGAATCTCGACTCTATATATTACCTCGCACAGAAATTCAAACAAGAGCTCGAAACGGTTGACGGAGTGAAGGATCTGTATGTAGAACCGATTACAGGAGGAAAATACCTTGATGTCATCGTCAAAAAGGAAGAAATCGGCCGGTACGGACTCAGCATTGATGACGTAAATATGGTAGTGGAAAGCGCTATCGGAGGCATGAATGCCGGTAACACCATCGAAGGCAGGGAACGGTTCAGCATAAGCATCCGGCTTGCTCAAGATTTCAGACAAAACCTGGACGATCTGAAACGGATCCCCATTCAGACCAACGATTACGGGGTCATTCCCTTGTCTTCAGTCGCTGAAATTAAATTCACCGACGGACCTCCGATGATCAACTCCGAGAATGCCATGCTGCGAGGCACAGTGTTGTTCAATGTGCGCGGCAGAGACATGGGAAGTACCGTAAACGAATGCAAAAACCGCTTGAACAATCTGATTCAGCGAATGCCCAAAGGGTACTACATTGAATGGAGCGGGCAATACGAAAATCAGATCAGAGCCAGCCAGACTCTTTTGTACATAATGCCTATCGTGGTGCTCATTATTCTGGTGGTTCTCTATTTCACATATAAATCCGCCAAAGAAGCCTTGCTGACACTGATCACAATACCTTTCGCCCTGATTGGGGGAATATACATGATCTTCTTTTTCGGGGTTAACCTGTCGGTAGCTGTAGCCGTCGGATTCATTGCCCTTTTTGGTATCGCCGTGGAGACTTCGATGATAATGACCATCTACCTGAACGAAGCCATGCAAAAACTGGTAAGAGAAAAAGGAAACTCCGCTCATTCCATTTCAACTGAAGACATCAGAAAATATGTTATTGCCGGTTCAACCAAACGTTTGCGTCCGAAAATCATGACCGTATCCGTATCGCTCTTCGGATTGATCCCGATCATCTGGTCAACCGGAACCGGCAGCGATGTAATGCTTCCCATTGCGTTGCCACTTATAGGCGGGGTAATTTCATCCACCGTTTATGTTCTGCTTGTGACCCCCATTGTATTTGAAATGTCAAAAATACGAGAGTTAAAACGAAAAGGAAAAATTGAAGTTATCGGATTTAAAGAAGGGAGCTGAAATGCGCATTTTATTTTTATTGTCAATAGTATCGATCCCGTGTCTCGGAACTGCACAGGTGCTTTCGGTTGACAGTATGCTGCATGCCATCGATGTCAACCATCCGCTTCTCAAAATGTATGATCTGAAAGCAGAAGCCTTTGATTCGTATGCCCAGGGAGCAAAAAGCTGGGAAGCTCCGCAGGCAGGGACCGGATTTTATATGCTTCCCTACTCCATGGAAAATGGCATGGGAGCATACATGCTGACCGTGCAGCAGATGATACCGAACCCCGGAAAACTCCGCGCCAGGGATGAATATATTAAAAGTATGTCCTCGATTGAAACTCTTTACAAAGATGCAAGTGTAAATGAGTTGCATTATCAGGCAAAAGCAGCGTATTTCAAATTACTGATCCTGCAGAAAAAGAAGACTGTAATGATTGAAAGCAAAGAACTTCTCAGCTACATTATTCAGCTTTCGGAAATCCGCTACCCCTACGGGGACGAAAAAATAAGCAGCATTTATATGGCAAAGGCGCGGCTCAATGAACTCGAAAACGAACTTGTGATGATAGAAAACAATATGGATATGAGCCGGATCGCTATAAATACGCTCATGAACAGAGATTACAACACGGCGTTCGATGCCGATACAAGCTTTACGCTCTACAACTACGAAAATGAAACCGCCGACACCGTATTCCTGATGGCACACCGAAGCGACATCAAAGCCATGGACCAGAAAATAAGCACCACGTACCTGAAACAAACTGTTGAATGGAGCAAACGAAAGCCCGATTTCGGAATCCGGTACGATCACATGTTTACATTCGGCATGAACCCAAATCAGTTTTCCGTTATGGGCATGATCACAATACCTATAGCCCCGTGGTCATCAAAAATGTACCGATCGGAATACCAGGGACTGCAACTCGATATTCTTGCGCTTGAAAAAGAGCGCGAATCCATGCTGGTCGAAAGCCGGGGAATGGTTGTTTCGGTACAGACGCAAATCCGATACAGAAAAGTCCAGACAGACCTGTATAAAAAAAACATCATTCCTTCTCTGGAAAAAAGCTATTATGCCACACTGTTAGCGTATGAGCAAAACACGGAAAGCCTCTACATGGTGATCGATGCGTGGCTGGCCCTGAAAATGGAAAAAACAGAGTATCTCGACCACCTTGAAGAATTGCTGCTGTTACAGGCTGAATTTGAAAAACTAACGGAATATGACGGCGCACAATAAATATACAATCCTGCTACTCATTGCGGTCTGCCTGACATGGCTGTCCTGCAACAGCAAACATGACAGTAATAACAAGCATTCCCATGTGATCTATACATGCTCAATGCATCCGCAGATCCGGGAAACCAAACCGGGAAACTGCCCGATCTGCGGGATGGTATTGGTCGAGAAAAGTATGGAAAGTACAACCGATACGTTTTCCGGTCTCGGCGATGTGCTGGAACCGACCTACAGCAGTTTTCTATCGGGGCAAAAAGTCATTTCAGCCGACAGCATGGAGTTTCCTGTAGTTTTTGATGAATCGGGAATACTGACCTACGACACACGATATATCAGCACCATCAGTTCCCGTATCGGCGGGAGAATAGAAAAACTGTATATCAGGTATACATATCAGTTTGTCTCAATGGGTCAGAGGCTGTTTGACATATACAGCCCCGAACTGCTTACAGAACAGGAGAACCTGTTATTCCTGACAAAAAATGACAGTACAGAGACGGAGCTGATAAATTCAGTCAAACGAAAGCTGCTGCTGTCGGGAATGCAGGAAGCCGAAATACGCACGGTTCTGAAAACAGGCGTTCCGATGTATTCCGTACCTTTTTACAGTCCCGCAAGCGGTTATATTGTCCCACAGGATGAGGCTGAAAAAACCGGAACGATGCCGGTTAAGAACAAAGGTATGAACAACATGGGAGGAAAAAAAGAACCTCAGTATATACGGAGCGAAATCCGGGAAGGAGACTATATCGATAAAGGACAAACGGTATTCAATGTAGCAGACAACAGGCATTTATGGGCTGTTATCAAGGTACATGCCGATGTGTTTGCTCTGCTGAAGGAAGGTATGAAAGCGGATATTTTCATACAGGGAAGCGAAGATAAGGCCTACAACGGAATGATTAACTACATCGAATCACCCAACCCGGAGGATTCCAAAATGGTCAATATAAGAGTGTATATCACCAATCCGAACGGTTTGTTCAAAGTCGGACAACTGGTTTCGGCCAGAATTTACACCGGGGTGCACCGAGGATTGTGGGTTCCCCGGACGTCGGTTCTCGACCTTGGAAAAAACAACATTGTTTTCTGCAAGGAAAAATCCGTCTTCCGACCCAGAAAAGTTGTAACGGGATTGAAATACGGAGAATGGACCGAGATCCTGTCCGGGATAACCCGAACCGACAGCATTGCGGAAAACGCACAGGCGCTCACAGATAATGACAGCTTCATTAATACCGGAAAAGATGACAAATAGGTATCTGCTTATAGCGTTGATGGGTCTGCTCGTTTCATGCGGAGCAAAAGAACATGCGCCGTCCATGCAGGATCAAATGGCGATGTCCGAGAATAAAGGACTCAAACTGAATGCCTTGCAGATGCAACTTGCAAACATCAAAACCGACACGGTTCGCATGGACAGTATCGGAACTGAAAAGTTATTTGTCGGAAAGACTGTCATCAACGAAAACACCACACAGGTTGTCAGTTCAAAAGTAGCCGGGCGGATAGAAAAAATGTATCTGAAATCCACCGGAGATTTTGTCCGTAAAGGCGATCTGCTGTATGAAATATACAGCGAGGAACTCATCTCTGTACAGAAAGAGTACCTTCTGGCTCAGGAAAAGAAGCAAAAGCTGGGTAATTACCGGAATGATTATGTGGACCTGCTCGAAACGGCAAAAAACAAATTGCTGTTGTACGGAATGACCCCCGGACAGATTGCCCTGCTCAACGAAAACACGGTTGTTTCAGACCGGGTCAAGGTGTACAGTCCGGTATCCGGATATATCCATAAACTGAAAACCGAGGAAGGAGATTACGTAATGTCCGGTTCCCCTGTCGTTGAACTTGCCGATTACTCCACGCTGTGGATCGAGGCTCAGGTATATCCGGATGATATTCAATATGTGAGGGGAAATTCACCTGTTATGTATTCGATCAATGCCCTGCCGGAAATATATGGAAAAGGTACGATCTCTTTTATCAGCCCTGAAATGGAAAAAAACTCAACCATTATGCTTATACGGGTTGAAATCAGAAATCCGCAGGGAAAAATAAAACCCGGCTTGATGGCTGAAATAAAAATGACTTATGATATGAAAAAAGCCGTGGTTGTGCCATCGAATGCTGTTATTACAGATTCCCGCGGCAGCAGTGTCTGGATTTTGGATTCAACCGGGTATTTCAATATACGAATGGTCGCTACCGGAATTAAAAACAGTCGGTCTGTAGAGATCATTTCCGGATTAAAACCCGGTGAGCAGGTTGTTACTTCCGGCGTATACCTCCTTAACAGCGAATACATCCTGAAGAAAGGACTAGACCCGATGTCCGGAATGAATATGTGATCGTATAGCCCTGCCAAAAGAAACACGATCTCTTCCGAGAGACAAATCCTTTATAATTTTCCCCGATATTGGCATGCTGTTATTTTATTACTGCATGTTTTTTCGACTGGGTCAAGCGGACTAATAGATCCCAGAGCCACCAGAAAGGAGTTCGGGTTTATTACTGTCAGGTCTGCTTTTTAGAAATCAAAAGCAATTTCACCAGCTTGTTTTCACAATCCGAAAATACCGATCTTCTAAGACCGTAGTTTTTAAAGAAGTGTTGTCGCGTGTGAATCTTGATAATTTTACAAAAATCATATAATTGTTAAACCTTGTTTCTTCTTCTTTTTCGGCTTTATTTATAATTGCGTCGCTTACCATCCATCCAGAATCATCGTTTGTCTGCGATAGATGAAACGCAATTTCTTTCAAGGAAATATTCATATCCACCTGACTTTTCAAATCTATAAAACCCAGAGTTGGGTTTTGATTTTCATGTGGCCCATAATTTTTGAAATCACCCTTGAAAATCAAAATAGAATCACCTGTTAATAACTCCAGATTAGAATTCATCGGGTAAAAGTAGCCACTTTCAACATCGAAGTATTGATGATAATGTTGTTCAATTCCTCTTCTTTCGAACAAGTCGAGCAAATTAAATTTCGGCAAATACTGATAAACACTAAATTCTGAATAGCCTTCCATATAAAGTAACTGTATGCACAAATTGCTTTTTGCATGGAGTTTTACAATCAGTATAGAACTATCAACAATCCAAACACCCTTTTTGTTGCGGTTATAAAAATCAATTTCAACAACATCCGAAAGTCCCCAATCGTTCATTTTATTCCTGATAAGTTCCATATATGCAGGCTTGTTGTTGTGAAATAAATTAAAGTCAGAGTCGGAGTTTCTTTCCCTTTCGAATTTTTGAACAATTTTCATCTTTGTCTTTGCCAAACTGAATTCTTGCTGGGTACATTCTACAGCAATTGCATTCTGTGTGTAATGATAATATGGTGAACCCGAGTTGTCAAACACAAAATCTTGGGCTGTTAACAGAGGAATAGTATCGTTGGAAGAATAGCCAAAATTCGAAACTGTTCCAGCAAAAACAAAAAAACAAAGTTTAAAGAAAAAATGAAGCTTCATGAATATGTATTTTATTTCATCAGCATCTCAAGCAGTGCTTCTTTTTTGCGGCGCGAAACATCGACATGCGAACCGTCTTCGAGAATAAGATAGCCTCCATCACCGGGAACATAACGCGAAACATATTTCAAATTGACTAAATATGACTTGTGAACACGACAAAACCGCATTCCATTTAGCATCAGCTCATATTCTTTCAGTGTTTTCGACACCACAATCGATTCGCCCGATTTCATAAAAAACATAGTATAATTATCATCCGACTCGCATCGTACAATATCTTCGATATTCACAAAGCGAATACCATCCATAGCTGGCAATGCTATTTTTTCAAGTCTGTTAACATTCGACACCAACACATCGAGTTTGCTGGTGATTTCCTTTTTTTCAATATTTGAACGCACTTTTTCAACCGCTTCAATCAATTGGTCTGGGTCAACAGGTTTCAACAAATAATCGGCGGCACTAAAGCGGAATGCCTGCAAAGCATATTGGTCGTAAGAAGTAACAAAAACCACCTGAAATTTGCGTTCGCTCAAACCAGATAGTAAGTCGAAGCCTGTTCCATCTTGCATTTGAACGTCGAGAAAAACCAAATCGGGCTTGTGCAAAACAATTTGTCCAATTCCCGATGCAACCCCGTTGGCCTCGGCAACAATTTCGACTCCATTGCAATACTTTGTCAGAAAATTGCGAAGCGTTTCACGACCCGATTCCTCGTCGTCAACAATTACTATTTTCAAGTTATTTTCAGCCATTTTTCAAATATAGCAACATTTTTCATTCTTCAACATAAGGAATCAGAAGTGTCACCCGTGTGCCAGCCGCATTGCCCGAACTGTCGAACAAATCTTCAATTGTAATAGGATTTATTTCGCTGCTTTCATCCAAAAGCTCCAGTCTCTCTCCTGTGAGGCCCATTCCAATCGATTTGCGTTTTCCGGGAGTTTCTTTTTTGAGTTCAGCCGAACGTTTTCGTCCAACGCCATTGTCGCTAACAATACAGCTAATTTTTGAATCTTCTGCCAAATGAATCAACTTAACTTCGATTTTTCCATTCCCTTGCAAATGCAAAATTCCGTGCAAAATTGCATTTTCGACAAACGGCTGAATAATGAGTGGAGGCACCATAATCGATTCGGCATCAATACTGCTGTCCAAATTTATTTCCCATGTGAATTTGTTTCGAAAACGCGCTTGTTCAAGCTCAAGATATAATTTCAAGGCTTCAAGTTCTTCGCTAAGCAGAATATATTCTTGACCCGAGTTTTCAAGTATATGCCTTATCAAACGGGCAAATTTTGCCAGATAGCGCTCGGCCGACAAGGTATCGTTTGCCGAAATAAATCCCTGAATGGAATTCATCGAGTTGAAAATGAAATGAGGATTCATTTGCGAACGCAACAATGTGTTTTCGAGTTCAGCTGCACGACGTTTAAGCTCATCTTGATGTAATTGAAGTTTAAGCCGCGAACTCCTGAAAATAAGCCAAACAATTACTATAACCAGAATTGAAAGCAGCAATATAAATATGGATATTTGTTGCTGCCGACGCACAACTTGTTTGTTCTCGATATCTTTTTGCGTTGCAGCAACAACATTGTTCAGCGAATCGGTTGCCATTTTGTTTTCGTAGCGAAATTTTGTTTCAGCAACAGCAATCTTTTTAAGGCTTTCTCGATTGAGAAGGCTGTCCGACATGGTTTTTTCGAGCGATTTCATTTTATATGCCTCGGCATACATCGACTGGGCTTCGTAAAGCTCAGCAAGCTGCGAAGCTGCATCGCGAACAAGATTCAGATATCCGTTTTGTTCCGACAATTCAAGAGCCTTCTGTAAGTCCTTCGTCGCCAAAGCATATTGACCCAGTAAACGATATGCAGCTCCGGAATTTACCAGAGCCAATGCTTCTTTGTTCCGATCGGAACAAGATTGAGAATATGCAACCGCTAAATTACAATGTATTAGTGATGAATCGAGATCATTCAAATCCTGAAAAACAAGTCCTATATTGTTATGCACCGAAGCAAGTCCTGAAATATCGCTATAATACTCCTTGATGGCTATAGCTCGACGAAAAAATGCAATTGCACTCGAGTATTCATGTTTGGCATAAGCTGTTATTCCAAGGTTATTCAGCGAAAATGAAACTTCAAGCGAATCGTTTTCCAGTTTCCTTATTTTTAATGCTCTTTCGTAATACTGATATGCTTTGTTAAAGTCGCCTTGTTCGTAATAGACTGCTCCGATTTGATCAAAAACGTATGCAATTTGCGGATTATCGGATTCTTGAATATAAATGCCCAACGATTGATAAAAACATTTAATTGCACTGGCATAATTGCCTTCCGAAAAATATATACCCCCCAGACTGGAATACGTGAAACGGGCAAGGCCTTTGCTATCTCCTATTATTTTTCTTATTTTTTCTTCTTTCATCAACAGTAAAATGGCTTCTTCATTATTGCCTCTATCAATATAAACCAAGGCCATATTATGCAATAAACCTGCTATAGAATAGAGATTGATTGAATCGGAAACAGGTGTCAGTTTCGTAAGTCTGCAATCGAGCGCGATTTGATAGTGCGAAAGAGCCGAATCGTATTGCTGAAGATAGTAGAAACAAACACCCAGTCCTTTTTGAGCTTCTGCAAATACCGGATAGTCATTTTGTTTCGCTGCTTCCGGAATAATAGAAGAAAAAACAACACTCGATGAATCCGGGTTTTCAAAGAGCAAATTTTTTGCCTGCTCAAGCATTTTATTCATGCTGTTTTGTCCTTGTACAGCAAATAATTGTGTTAACAGCGTCAAAAAAAAGAATACATTTCTCACAACAAAAGATTCTAATGCAAATATGCACAATATTTCACACGCATTAATATTTCAAATTTAAATCATAGACTTTCTTTATAAAAACTGTTAAAACAAACAATTTAGAAAGTAAAATAAATACAGTTGTTCTTCTTTTGAAAATGTCCATATTCAAATGCTTTTTATACTTTTGCCCAAAATTAAAAACACACATTATGAACTTGTTTTTACTGATGGTTGTTATTTTCGTGCTGGGCTATATTGCCATTGCACTGGAGCACCCGCTGAAAATCGACAAAGCTGCTTCGGCCTTGTTTATAGGGACTGCTACTTGGGTTGCCTATATTTTTGGCGCATTCGATATTTTCACCAGTGGAGTAAGTACTGCCTGGAATGAATATTTCGCCATGAATCCCGATGCGAACACAATTGAAGGAATGAGGCATTTCATTGTTCACAACCAAATCATTGAGCATTTGGGCGAAATTGGCGAAATTCTGTTTTTTCTTTTGGGAGCAATGACCATTGTTGAAATAACTGACCAACATCAGGGATTTAAAGTAATTACCGACAAAATTAAAACTACCAACAAAGTAAAATTGCTGTGGGTAATTAGTTTTATCACGTTCTTTTTGTCGGCCATGCTCGACAACCTTACAACAACAATTGTTATGGTTGCGCTGCTTCGCAAACTAATTGAAGACAAACAAACACGTTGGTTCTACGCTAGTATGGTGGTTCTTGCAGCCAATGCCGGTGGTGCGTGGTCGCCTATTGGCGATGTAACAACAATCATGTTGTGGATTGGCGGTCAGGTGACTACCGTTAACATTATGGCGAAACTATTCCTGCCAAGTATCATTTGTATGGTTGTTCCTCTAACATTGCTGAGTTTTACGATGAAAGGTAATGTTACTCGACCAAAAATAGACGAAAAAAAGAAATCGTTTACCACGTCTTTTGAACGAAACCTGATGCTGGCCATGGGTGTTGGTGGACTTTTGTTTGTTCCTGTTTTTAAAACCATTACACATCTACCCCCTTACATGGGAATGCTTCTCAGTTTATCCGTTATATGGATTGTGACGGAAATTATGCACAAAAAGAAACCAAAAGAAGAAAAACTCAGTGTCACTTCAATCCTCTCCAAAGTTGACGTACCAACTGTGCTGTTTTTCCTTGGTATTCTTTCGGCTGTCGCAGCTCTTCAATCGGCCGGACAGCTTGGAATTCTTGCTCAAATTCTCGATGACAACCTGGGCAATGTTTATCTTATTGGCGGTAGCATTGGAGTGCTTTCGGCTGTGGTCGACAACGTTCCTCTTGTTGCAGGCTCAATGGGAATGTACAATATTACGGATCCAGGTTCAGTAGGATATGCCGCGAATTTTATGGTTGATGGTATATTTTGGGAATATCTGGCCTACACTGCAGGTACGGGTGGAAGTATGCTTATTATTGGATCTGCTGCCGGAGTAGCCGCCATGGGTCTCGAAAAAATAGATTTCATCTGGTACCTCAAGAAAATATCGTTACTTGCTTTGTTGGGATATCTGGCTGGTATTGCTGTTTATATTGTGCAGATACAAATACTTGGCTAATTCAAATTTATTATTCTCTAAAAGGGGCTAAGCTAATTAGCCTCTTTTTTTTACTTTTGCATTCTGTCTTATACACTACTTGAAAAAACTTCGGTCTTCCATATTGCTTCTCATCTTTTCCCTTTCGGTTATTGGAGGCCAATATTTCCTTTTCCAAACCCTTAGATATAATGCTAGATATCAAGCAAAACAAATGGTTCGGAAAATGGCAACCGAAAATGCCGAAGTACTTCGCTTTACAAAAAACGAATTCTCAAAAGGTCTTCCATTTATCAAAGTAGAAGATGATGAAATAATCCGCAATGGTGAGTTCTACGACGTTAAATCGCTTAAAATAACACAAGACAGTGTTTTGTTGTTTGCCTATCGCGACACGAAAGAAAAACAACTTGTTGCTGTTTTCACGAAAATGGCTCAAAACAACAGCGATAATCAAATAGCTTTCATTCTCAACAATTTTACACAATTATTTGTGTTCGAAGTGGCTGAGAAAATACAACTCTCCAATACCATTTCTCTGAAAAAATCAATCAATTGGCCATACATCTGCAATTGGCAGCAAGTTGTTGTTGCAAGTGATTTTCCACCACCCGAATTGGGTTAGTCATATAGCCTTGCTTTATCCGAAGAAATAATCTTTTTCGGAAAATATTTTTTTTGATTAACCTAAAAAAACAAAATGAAAAGAATCGTCTTTTTTTCAGCAATCCTGCTTGCAACAATAGCAGGGTTTGCTCAAACAATAAAAGTGGCAGATATATCGGACTTATCGCCTGTAAAAAGCGCTGTTGTTAGCAGTGTTTTCTCAAAGACATCTCTCACGACCGACGAAAAAGGTCAATTCGATATTGCTTCGTTTCCCGAAAACGACACGTTAATAATTAGTCATATCTCGTTTCAAACGCTTCGAATTGCCGTTTCGAAAGCGAAGCTTGATAAAACTATTTTTCTTGTTCGCCGGTTCATTCCAATCAACGAGTTTGTAGTTAGTGCCAATAAAATTGAAGAACGTCGCGATGACATTCCACAACTTATAGGAACCATATCGCGTCAAGAAATACAACAAATCAATCCGATGACTTCGGGCGATTTGCTCGAATCGAGCGGAATGGTGTTTGTTCAACAAAGTCAATTTGGGGGTTCCAGTCCCATTTTGAGAGGCTTCGAAGCAAACAGAGTTCTGATTGTTGTAGATGGAATCAGAATGAACAATGTCATTTACAGAAGCGGTCACTTGCAAAATGTTATTTCTATCGATCCCGAAATGCTCGACAAAACCGAAATTATGTTTGGCCCTGGTTCTGTAATTTACGGTAGCGATGCTTTGGGTGGTGTGATGGCTTTTTTCACTCCATCGCCCCGCTTCAGTACTACCGACAAAACACAGGTTTCTGGAAGGGCTCTTTTGCGCTATTCAACTGCTGCAAGCGAACAATTTGCATCGGCCGGCTTCAATGTTGGTGGAAAAAAATGGGCTTCGTACACGAATTTCACCTATAAAAACTTGGGCGACCTCCGCGAAGGAAACATACACGACCCTGCATATGGCGATTGGGGAAAATGTCTCTACTATGCCGAACGAATCAACGGTAAAGACTCGATGCTGGTAAACGACAATCCTAATATACAACGCAATTCGGGTTACAATCAGACCGATATTCTTCAGAAATTCAGTGTGAAAATTGGTTCAAAAAGTCTTCTTAAAGCCAACCTGCAATACAGCAACAGCAGCGACGTTCCCCGCTACGACCGACTCAGCCAGATGAGTGGCTCCAATCTTACCTATGCCGAATGGTACTATGGGCCCCAAACCCGGGCACTGGGAGCTCTTACCTTCGAAACCAGCGCTTTTTCGTTTGCCGATGTTGCTAACTTCACAGTCTCGTACCAGAATATCAGCGAAGACAGAATCAGCCGAAAATTCAACAAAACAACTAGGCGTCATCAAAACGAAACAGTTGATGTAATGGGCTTTTATGCCGATTTGATGAAAAAAATAAAAACACACGAATTTCGCTATGGTTTGGAATTTCGCAACGATGCAGCAAAATCGGAAGCTTATGGCGAAGATGTAAACACCGGCGAAACTGCATACGACGAAGTGAGTCGCTACCCCGACGATTACAACAAAATGCTTAATATGGCAGCCTATATTAGCCACGCATGGGAATTGAGCGAAAAATGGATTTCGACACAGGGAATTCGTTTTACCCATGTTTCGCTGCAATCGGCATGGACCGACACCATGATGAATCTGACCGGTTTTCCATTCGAAAAAGCATTTACACAAACCAACAATGCCATTTCGGGTAACCTTGGCTTTGTCTTCAAAGCAGGAAAAGGTTGGCGTTTGGCAATCAACGCTTCTTCGGGCTTCAGGGCTCCCAATGTTGACGATGCCGGTAAAGTAAACGACAGCAATTCAGCCGACAATTTGCTTATTATTCCCAACCCAAAGCTTAAGCCTGAATACTCATATACAGGTGAATTTACAGTTGGAAAGCTATTCGGGAAAAATGTTTGGTTCGAAAACACAGTCTATTACACATTGCTAAACAATGCAATGGTGATGCGTCCAACCACTCTTAATGGACTTGATTCTGTTGTTTTCGACGGAAATCTTTGTGCTGTTCAATCGAATATCAATGCAGGAAGTGCATACATTTATGGTGTACAATCGTCGCTGACTGCCGAAGTTACAAGTCACTTCACAATCAAAAGTCATCTCAACTACACCTATGGTCGAGTTGACGACGGCACACCTCTCGATCACATTCCGCCAACATTTGGTCAAACATCGTTCCGTCTGCAACAAAAACAATTTTCGGGAGAATTCTATGTTCGCTATTCTTCGTGGAAACGACTGAAAGATTACAGCCCAAGTGGCGAAGACAATCTAACATATGCAACGGCCTATGGAATGCCTTCCTGGACAACCCTGAACGTCAGAGCTGCATATCAGTTCAACAAAAACGTTCAGCTTCAGGTTGCTCTCGAAAACATTATGGACACGCATTATCGCAAGTTTGCCAGTGGAATTAGCAGCCCAGGACGCAATTTTATTGTTGCATTGAGAGCCAACTTCTAAAACTAAAAGTTTCTCTGGATTCAAATAAAGGCTCCCTTTCGTAATCCAATCTCGAAACATGTCGAGATGAATAACAAAAAACGTAGTCACATTGAGCTTTGTCGAAATGCGGCTACGTTTTTATATTGTAATATTTCATAAGCAGCGTCAAATAATAGCAGTCGTATTCGATACCCCGAAGCGAATTAATGCAGGTTAAACGCTTTTTCGGCACTCAATATAACTGCTGTTTGAAATTTTGGCGTAAACCAAAAGATTGTTTCAACGAGAGTCTCATTTTTACTGCTTTTCGTATGCTCCCAGATCGGGTGCCAAGCCTACTATCCGGGTGTTTCCAAGAATATCTGTCAATATGGTTCCGGTCACAGCTGCGTCGCCTCTATCAATAGCAGACGAAGATGCAGCTATACTAAAGTCGTGTGTTTCAGTGTTAATAAAAGCGGGACTGACATTCTTCAAGCAAGTTATGAAACCTGCTTGTGTAATACTCAATGTTGTTCGTAGCAAGCAGTGATCGAATGTGAAGTTAAACACTCCTCCTGAAGAATATGCATCAAGCAAAACCTCATCTCCGTTTGCACCATAAATGATGCAGTTTCCAAAATAAGCATTGGTAAGATCTCTAATCTGATAAACACCATAAACATCCTTGTAGTAGTTGTTTAAAACCAGAGCTGGTGTATTTCGGGTACTTTGCGACCAATAATTGGCAATTGTGCAATGACGAAAATCATAATTACCCCCAATGTTTAAAACCACCGAATATAGTCCCGAACTACCAAAAACACAGTTCCCTGCTTTCACATAAGAACCCTGCGCCACAAACGCAGCCGTACTCATGTTTTCAATTTTTGTATTGGAAATAGTAAGTGTTGGGTTAGGCGAAGCGCCTAAGGTGTCGACATGAATGCCTATGCGGCCATTTTTAATAATCGCATAATCGATTTCGTTGTCGATACTTCCGGCCGAAAGCCATATTTTTCCCCACATGCCTGGCAGATCACGATAATAATCATCGAGTCGGTCGCCCTGAACCGTAATTTCATTATTCAAAGCACCATACATTTTCAACGTACCACCATCATAAACCCACAATACAGCATCGTTGTGCATATAAATTTGTGTCCCTGCGGAAACAACCAACGTGCAATCTTCGTCAACTACCGCATAACCATAAATAACATGGGGCTTATCGTTGGGCCAGTTGCCCGATATCAACGAATATGCTGGTAAATACGCTGTTTCGGGGTGATCGGGATAGTGAAAATAGGCATCCTGCCCCCAAGCAACCAAACTCACCTTTTGTTGGTTTCCATTGGTGATAAAAACGATTGAGTCTTCAATAACAAAAGGATTATTGACATTCCCCGGATCAACCGTAACTTCTGCAAAAATAAAAATGCTGTCTTTGGGTGCAATTTCGATATTACTAAATTGTGTTCCCGACATTCCGTTTACATTGATGCGAAAATTGCTCGATGTGTTTCCGGCCAAATTAACTGAGGAAATATTAATGTAATCGTTACTGGGGTTGTAAACCTTAAAAGGAATTGTTATGCTTCCCACCGTTGCAAACACGGTGTCGAAATAAATAGTGTCAGCCGAAAATTCAAGTTTCAGGTTGGGATCGTTGTTGACTTGCTCGTCCTTACGGCAACGTACAAAAGCAAGCACCAACATGGCAAGCACCAGAACAGGAATGATTTTTTTTATCATGTGAAATATTTTCTTTGTATCCATTATGCAATAGCTTTGCCTAAAACGGATTTTCCCCAAAATTAGTATTTTTGCGTAAAATGACATTATGCGATCAATCTGGTTGTGGATAATTTCTATTGTTTTAGCTGTTGGTGTAATGGTATATCAGCGCATGACAGGCCCTACTACTCCGGTAAGAGGAAGCGTAGAATATTTTGGCGAGCACGTCAATTATAAATTGCTTCGAACATGGGGTGGCGACGATGGCGCCCGCGTTGAAATAAAAACTGAAAACAACGAAGCTGCCGGCTTGGTCGAATACCGTCGCTTCCGAAGCAACGACGAATGGAAAGTTCTTGTTCTCGACAACGATTCCGGTTTGCTATCGGCCACATTGCCCCCACTTCCACCTGCCGGAAAAATGATGTACCGTGTTTGGCTTTTCGAAAAGCACAATTATATTGCCCTGAACGAAGAACCGGTTATTCTGCGCTATAAAGGCGAAGTTCCCTTTTGGGTTTTGATCCCCCATATTATTTTCATGATTCTTTCAATCGTTTTCAGCATTCGTGCAGGTCTGGAAGCCATAAAACGCCGCAAACAATTGCTGAGTCTTACCAAATGGGCTTCTCTTACCTTATTGGCCGGAGGACTCGTGTTGGGTCCCATTGTTCAAAAGTTTGCTTTCGGAGCCTATTGGACCGGATGGCCTGTTGGGCACGACCTTACCGACAACAAAACGGCTGTTTCGCTTATTATGTGGATTATTGCATTTTTTGTCATCCGCAAAAAACCCGAAAAACGAGTTTGGGTTTTGGTTGCAGCCATTGTTCAGATTGCCGTTTATATGATCCCGCATAGCGTTCTGGGTTCCGAAATCGACTTTACACAAGTTCCACACTAACATCATATGAGCTTATATCTCATCATACTTATTGCAACAGTTGCCGTTTCGGTTTTATCGTTCAACCAACGGGATCTCTATGTCAAGCTGCTGTTCTCTCCATATGAAATACAGCGGAAAAAACAGTGGTATCGGTTCTTTACTTATGGCTTTGTACATGCCGATTTTATCCACTTATTTGTAAATATGTGGGTGCTTTATATTTTTGGAGATGCTGTTGAAAATACGCTGTTTTTCTTATTTTCCCAAAAAGGCATGTTGTACTTCTCTCTACTTTATACCGGAGGTCTTGCTTTTTCGACACTATACGCTTTTGGGAAACACCGGAACAATTATACTTATTCTGCCGTTGGGGCATCCGGAGCTGTTTCTTCTGTGGTTTTTGCTTACATCATGATGTATCCACTTGCAGGCTTGATGATTTTCCCTTTTCCTTTCGAAATACCTGCTTTTGTGTTCGGACTTCTGTACATTATATATTCGTGGATTATGGCCCGACGAGGTAAGGATAATATTGGGCACGACGCTCATCTTTTTGGAGCTTTGTATGGAATAGTCTTTATTATAATCGTTTATCCCGATTTTTTAAAACTGTTCATTAAACAGGTTTTCTAAGCTATTTCACTTTTGCCGCCGAAATCAGGATAACGCCCGACACAGTAAGCAAACCTCCTATAATCTGAATATTATCGGGCATATTGTTTAGCACCAGAAACGATGCAATCATTACAAAAAACGATCGGCTTGTGCTCAAAATCGAATAGGTGGCCACCTTCAACCGGGCCAATGCATTAAAGCCGGCATAGGCCGACAAGAGAGGACCAAGCATTGCCCCCAGGCCAATAAAAAGTATTGTTTTTGAATCAATATCAACTGAATAGCCTTCAATATTTACAAAAACTATTGAAAACGCAAGCAAAAACAAAATTCGGTTGATACTTAGTACAATAGCGTGGTAATTTTTTATTCGCGTTTTGAGCAAAGCTTTTCCTGCCTGACTAATAAACGAAGAAACCAAAATCAACCCAGCTCCTGTAAACAAAAAGCTTCTCAGTTCAAAATCGGGGCGATATCCAATAAGAACTGCCCCGGTGAGTGTTATCAAAATACCGGCTATTTCGCTTACCGACATTCGTTCTTTGAGAAAGAAAAACCCCAACAAAAGTGCATAAACAGGGCTGATATTAGTCATAAATGAAACCAGTGCCGGATTGGCTGTTTCGTTAATTGCCCTGAACCACATTAACGTTGCAGTCATGTCAATTAAACCAATCAGTATTAAAAACCCCAGATAATCTCTTCTGAAATTAAATTGCTGAAATGTTCCTTTTACTACCATAGAAAGTAAAATGTTCCAAAACAATCCAGCCGAAAACCAATACACACCAAATACCGGAAATGGCAAATCTTTCAAAAAAACCTTGGTGATAATGTAAACGCCTGTCATGGCCAAAACATCGGTCATGGCAAACGCAATACCTTTTTTGCGCTCCGGAGTAGAATTTGCGAGGAAACTCACCGGTTATTAATCTGTGAAAAGCGGTCGCTTTTTGTAAAACTCCAGGAATGTTCCTATCTGATCAACGGGTAATCTTTTAGCAATAATACGTTTTTTATGATCGAGTAAGTATACCACCGGAGTAGAATATATATCGTACAAATCGTGGAAGTTGCCTTCTGCACTACGGGTTCCGTTTACATTGATGAATTGCTCCATTTTCTTTTCATAAAGACCTTTTTTCCACCTTGTTAGACTGGTGTCGGAGCAAACAGCGTAAATTTTCAAACCAAGTGTATCTTTAATATCGTTGTAGTATTTAACCAACTTTGGTGTTTCTTTGGCACAATGTCCACATTCGGGATCCCAGAAATAAACAACGGTGTATTTAGCTTCAATAGAATGTAGCGATACAAGTCTGTTGTTAGTATCTATCAGAATAAGTTCCGGAGCTACCTTCCCGATAAGGTTGGGTTTAATTTTGTCGGCTCGGTCAATAATTTTCCCTTTCACATTGTCCGAAACCCAGAAGGCATCGCCTGCTCGGTATACCTTATCCACCAAAAAAACAAAAACAGCATCCATTCCCATTACCTGCGATGTCTCGTACTCATGTGTAAGATACCAAACAATGTACTTGAAAACCTCTTTGTTTGGACGGGCTTTTTCAATAAGTGCATCTATTTCCATAATTAATGTGTCCGGAATCTGAGGCACAACCTTAGTGAAGTATTGATCGAGTTTATTATTTAAGATCGGTGTACGCAATAAGCGATCGTCAGTTAAATCAAAATTGTCCCAAAAATGTGTTCTGTAATATTTATACTCAAACAACGAATCCTTTCTACCATTAGGCAAAATCGGCGTTTCGGGCACTACTGGTTCGCGCGATGCATTAAAAACTTTTGAAACAAACGATTTGGGATGATCTTTAATGAATTTTTCCTTGTAATCAGCAACTTCCTTATTCACCACCTTCATTTTTTCTTCAACCATTTTTATGGAGTCTTTATTGTCGGTTTCTTTCAAGTGGGTATAGGTCTTTCCAAGTTTATCCATCGCCTCGCCTTGTTCGCCAATGTATTTTTGATATGCAAAAAACAGGCTGTTATCTTCAGAGCCTTTTGATTTCAGATTTTGAACCAAATTGGTTGTATCTGTTTCGAAGTTCAGATTCCTGTCTTTATCAAGAATAAATTCAAAATACTTTTTGTCGGGCATGATAATAAAATAGATGCCGCCACCAACAGTATCTGAACTTTCAAATACACCTTTCCCTGCTTTATCGAGCATGGTAGTATCTGTCACATACTGGAATTTTCCATAGTAATAGCCCAGATATACCGAGGTGTCGGCCCATCCGGTTACTTTGAGGTTGATTTTATACCCCTGGCTGAAACCTGCGCCGGTCAGGGATAATGCAATGAGAGAAAAAACAATAAATCTGTTCATGGTTTCGGTTTTAATCAAAATCTGTTCCAGCATTATTGCCGGAAAATTTGTCAGTAAAATACTTGTGAAGAACAGGAAGCAAAGTGGTTGCTTGTGCACCCCAACGATCGGTAAACCATTGATTTAAATAGTAAACAGCACAAATTTTCTCTGGCTCAATGCCTCGCATAAAAACCGTGAGAATATCCTTCATGTCCTGATAGATATCGGTAAGACACTCGGCCATAGTTTTGGCAACGGGCTCTTTCAACTCATTATCAAATTCATAAAATTCGTTGTAACCGCTCAACTTGTTTCGTATTTCGTTGAAAATTTCCTGATAGGTTTCTTCGGTTACATATCGCTGCATAAAAGCATCGTCGCACTCTTCAACAGGCTCAATAAGACAGCCTTTTAAATACAGCATTGGCAGAATCTTTCTCAAAAACTCAATAATATCATCGGTTTCATATTTCGAAATATTCTCGATGAAATAACAGTATTCGTTGGCTACGGTCAACAACTCGCTTGTATTTCGGAATGTGGTATTTTCTTCTGACATTTCAAATTAATAAACAACAAAGTTACACAATCAGCTGCACATAAGTTTATATCCTTGTCCGTGAATATTGATAAGTTCAATCGATTTATCCAGTTTAAGCATTTTTCGAAGTTTCGAAATATATACATCCATGCTACGCGAACTGTAATAATCATCGTTTCCCCAAATAAGATCGAGTGCCATTTTCCGATCAGTAATTCCATTTTTATTATCCACCAAAAGCTTAAGCAACTGAGCTTCTTTCGATGTCATTTTCACCAGATCCTTTCCGTCGCCGATGGTTTGCCGGCTGAAATCGAAAATAAGTCTCCCAACGTTAATCGGCGTGTCAGCATCGCGCTGCAAAGCAACTGTTCTATTCAGTAGTGCTGTTATTCGCGCCAGCAAAACATCCATACTGAATGGCTTGGTTATATAATCGTCTGCACCAATATCGAAGCCGCGCAAAATATCGTCCTGCATCGATTTTGCTGTTAGAAAAATAAGGGGTAGTGTCGGTGATGCATTTTTAAGGTCAGCTGCCAGCGAAAACCCATCTTTTTCTGGCATCATTACATCAACCAAAGCCATATCTATACCCGAATTTTGATTATACTGATGAAGGGCGTCTACACCATCGCGGGCAAGTAAAACCTCGAAACCTTTTGCCGAGAGAAACGATTGCAGAATAAGCCCCATATTCATGTCGTCTTCGGCAAGCAATATCAACACCTTATTATTTTTCATTCAATACGTGTATTTTTATTGTAAATACCGTTCCCTGTCCGGGTTCACTTTCAACCAAAACATGCCCCGAATGACTGTCAACAATTGCTTTTACATAATTCAATCCCAGTCCAAAACCTTTTACATTGTGAATATTTCCGGTCGGAACTCTGTATAGCTTTTCAAAGATTTTCTTCAATTCTTTTCGAGCAATACCTATTCCATTGTCCTTTACCGAAACGCACAAATAGCCGTTGCTATTGTATGTGGAAATAATAATTTCGGGATTATGTGAATATTTATTGGCATTATCGAGCAAGTTGAATATCACATTTTCGAAATGAGTAGGATCTACTTCGCAAAGATGATTTTTTGCATCCAGTTTCATTTCGATGCTTCCGTTTTTCTGATTAACCCACAAAACAACATTGCTCACCGCCTTGCTTATCAGTTTGTGAATATCGGTTTTTTCCGGTTTAAGCTTCAATTGCCCCCGTTCGAAGATTGCCGTTTGAAGAATTTTTTCTGTCATGGCGGCCAATCGTTTGTTTTCCTGTGCAATAATACGGATAAAGTTTTCGTGTTGCTCGACCGGAAGTGCAGATGCATTATCGCTAAGCATCTCGCAAGCCAACGAGATGGTCGAGATTGGCGTTTTTATTTCATGTGTCATATTGTTGATAAAATCGGTTTTCATTTCCGATAATCGCCGTTGACGCATAAGATTGAACAATATGAAAAAGAATGATGCCGCAATTACTGCTACAAGAAACAGGGTGAGCATAAACATGCCCGAAATTTCAGAATATATATATCGCTGACGATCTGGAAAGTATATAACCAGATAATCGGGTGCCGAAAACATATCGCTCGGAAAAAGCCGGTAGCCATATTTACTCTTAGAGAGCATTTGATAATAACCCGGATGATTCTGAAAAATAATAGTGTCGCGCTGCGGACTATAAATGCCAAATACAAAATCGGTTTCAATTCCCCGCAGATCAAGCTCTTTTTGCACCATTGAGTCGATATCAGCTGAGTCGATTCGGCTTTCTATAGGAAAAAAATGATTTATATTAAAAAAATCCTCCATCACATCACCAACAATATAGGTGCGTCGCAAAAACTTATCTACATCAGAATACAAAACATCAAATTTACGCTCTTGTTGATTGATGTATTCATCCTTTTTCTTCTCTATTTCATAGCGCTTTTTGAGAGAATAGGGCAATTCGAATTTTATCAACGAATCGGGTTGGGCTAGTATCGTTTTGTCTGTTATTTTAGTAGTATCAATATTTTTCAAATACTCTCCATATTGATTCGATGCCACTTGCTGGCTGATCCTCTCCCTGTTGAGTCTGATAATACTATCGGACCACATGCTGTCGATGCCAATTTGCTGTAAAGACCTGAATAATTCCTGATTTAACGAATCAAGCGTGTTTATTAATCTTGACTCACGCGAATACGATTTTAATTTATTCCGAACCTGTGAAGCTATTTCGTTCTTTTCTATCTGATAAATAACCTTCGACATGGCATCATTAACATTTCGGTCGAATGTGGCTTCGCGCGATTCGATGGCTGTCCGGACATAATAATATTGAATTGCCGCAATTCCAACCAAGGCTATTGCAGATACAACAATTATAAAACCCTTAAGTCGTCTTTCCTTCTTCATGTTAGCCAATTAACATTTATTAACACTTCTTAACACCCATTAACACGCAGGCCCTATTGGCTGACGTATCTTTGTAGTGTTAATCTGAATTGCGAATACAAAAAATATTTTCAGGTTTTTGGTTTATTATTGGTTTATCACGAAAAGCAGGGTTGGTCCCCTGCTTTTTGATTTTTATATAGTTTGTATCTTTGACCATCACAATTGCAAATGTATGAAAACTAAACCGGATGTAAATTTACTGAAGAATTTTATATCTGAACAGGATATTTCACAAACAGAACCCTTTGTTGTTCAGGCTTTAAGAAAACTGCTCGATAAAAGTGGCGCCGGATCCGAATTTACAGGATGGGTTAATCTGCCCTCTGATCTTCTCAAAAACAAAACATTACTTTCCCAAATCATTCAGGTCCAAAAACGGGTTGAGAAGATCAATCCCGACACCATTGTGGTAATTGGCATCGGTGGCTCCTATTTGGGAACAAAGGCTATTTACGACGCTCTCTCGCCTGTTTTTCCGAATGCCGGCAAACCACAACTCGTTTTTGCAGGACATCAACTCGATTCTTCGTATCACAAACAGCTAATCGATTTTTTACGCAACCGGAATCCGGTGGTAATAGCTATTTCAAAGTCGGGTACAACCACCGAGCCTGCAATTGCTTTTAGAATTATCAGGGCTTTGATGGAAGAAAAATACGGCGAAAATGCTTCTTCGCGGATTATTGCCGTTACCGATGCACAAAAAGGTGCTTTGCGCTCACTGGCTAAAAATAAGGGATACGAATCGTTTATTATTCCCGACGACATTGGTGGCCGTTTTTCTGTCTTAAGTCCGGTAGGATTATTACCCATTGCTTTGTGCGGATTTTCCATAGAACAACTTATTAAAGGCGCTGCTGTTGCCGAAAAGGAGTTAACACAAAACAGTATTTTACAAACAAATGCTGCGATGCTTTATGCAGCCATTCGAAATATTCTCCACAAAAAAGGAAAAACTGTCGAGCTATTGGTAACTTTTCACCCGCAGCTGACGACCTTGAGCGAATGGTGGAAGCAACTATTTGGCGAAAGCGAAGGAAAAAACAGCAAAGGAATTTTTCCGGCTTCGTTGGTTTATTCAACCGATTTACATTCGCTCGGACAATTTGTTCAGGACGGTCTTCGCATCTTTTTTGAAACATTTATTTCTGTCGGAAAGCCTTTATTCGATGTTACCATCCCTGTTCTTGGCAGTGATGATGACGGTTTACTGTATCTCGAAGGAAAAAACATGTCGTATGTTAACCAAAAGGCCTGCGAAGCAACCCAGCTTGCTCATGTTGATGGAAATGTACCTGTATTCTCTCTTAATATGGATGAAATAAACGAATTTTCTCTGGGAGAGTTACTTTATTTTTTCGAGTTTTCATGTGCTTTGAGTGCATACTTGCTGGGCGTAAATCCTTTTGACCAGCCCGGCGTAGAAGCGTATAAGCAAAACATGTATCGTTTGCTTGGCAAGCCCGGTTTCTGATGATTGTTGAATGATTTGATTTTTACAAATGAGAACGTATGTAATTGTAGGACTTGGAAATCCAGGCCGGGAATATGCCGGAACCCGTCACAATATTGGATTTGAGATTCTTGATTGGTTGGCTGGCTCACGGGGTGCTGTTTTTACACCTTCGCGATATGCTGATATGGCCACCTATACACTGAAGGGGAGAAAAATTGTTTTGATAAAACCCTCAACGTATATGAATTTGAGTGGAAAGGCGGTTGCTTATTGGATACAAAACGAAAAACCGGAACCCGAAAATTTGCTGGTGATTGCCGACGATGTGGCTTTACCAACGGGAACTATCAGAATGCGAAAAAAGGGTGGTGCCGGAGGACACAATGGTCTCGAAAATATAATTATAACTCTAAATACTGAAATTTATTCCCGTTTGCGCTTTGGTATCGGCAACGATTATCCACGGGGGATGCAATCCGAATATGTTTTAGGACATTGGTTTCCCGAGCAGGTACCTGTTGTTACCGAACGAATCAAGCTGGCTGCAAAGGCCGTTGAGGAATTTGTACTGGCCGGAATAGATATTGCCATGAACAGATACAACAAAATGCCGGATGCTCCGTCGGAAGCTAAAAAACCAGACTCAGAAACACCTTAAAACGTGTTTGCGTTTGGGTCTGCTTTTGTGGTGATGGAATTTTTTCCTGCCTTTGTGTTTGTACTGAAATACTTGAACCGTTTTTGATACGGCCTTAAACACTCCCGCTTTTTTGCGTGTTCCTGTAGAAAAAGAAGAAGAAGAACCCGAATTACGACTTACTGTTTGATTTACTGTGTTTCGCTGGAGATTTTGTTGCTGTTGAACAACATTTCCTTGCTGCTGTACTTCATTGTAATTTGCCTGTTCGGTATTCGCTGATTGTATCTGCGGGTTTCCTTCCTGAATATTTACCGGATTGTTATTGGCTGGTTTGTAAACATTTGTCTGAATTCCACTTTCATTGCCATTCCCGGTATTCATCGAAATTTCATTTTGGCTCATCGCAACAAAAGAAAATAAGCAAAAAACAAGGGCAAATGATTTCATATTATTGATTTTGAAGCGTTAAGCAAAGCAACAACTGTACCAAAATAATGAGTTGATTAAAAACATCCTATTCAAAAAAATGAAAAAAATTTTTTCAAATAAAAAATTGATTGTATATTTGCACTCCAAAATGCGGAAGTAGCTCAGTTGGTAGAGCACGACCTTGCCAAGGTCGGGGTCGCGAGTCCGAGTCTCGTCTTCCGCTCAAAAGCCTCCTAACAGAGGCTTTTTTTATTTTACTCAATATCGAAAAACTTTTTAATCCTGCACCAGGTTAAGCGCCCCGGTGGTGGTCCCGATAGCTATCGGGAGGCAGACACGCCGGACTTAAAATCCTGTGACTTTCGGGTCGTGCGGGTTCATCGCGATAGCTCTCGCAACCTCTCCGAGATAGTGAAAAATAATATGCCGATTCATTTTTATTAAATTTGCCAGTATGGCTGTGGTATATATTTTATATTCTGTATCAGTAGACCGGTTTACATCGGCAGTTGCAACAATCTTGAAGAAAGACTCAAGCAACACAAAGAAATGGTGTTTTCAAACAGCTTTACCAGACGTGCAGAAGATTGGGTGTTATACTATTCGCTAGAAGGGTTGAAGTACCAACAAGCGAGGAAAATAGAAACTCACGTCAAATTAATGCGTAACAGAAAATATTATGAGAACCTTAAAAACTACCCGGAAATAGCAGAAAAATTAAAGCTGCGATTTAATAATGAGAAAGAAGAAGAGCAATAACTTCAATCTGATTCAAAAAATCTCAGCATTATTATAAAGATTATTACCTTTGCATTCGCTTTTATGCTTCGATTTGAAATTTTCCTTCGAATGCATAAAACAGGATGCCCCGGTGGTGGAATGGTAGACACGCCGGACTTAAAATCCTGTGACTTTCGGGTCGTGCGGGTTCAAGTCCCGCCCGGGGTACATAAAAAAACAGCTCTGGTAAAACAATAGTTTGCCCGGGCTGTTTTTCTTTTTGTGTGTTTTTGCTTTACTGTAAAACTGGTGTTTCGTTTATGTATCTGAAGTCAGAAGTGTTTCAGGATACTCTCTTTTCATATTATTCCCTTTGACACCTGTGATCGTCGCAATTACTTTTACCCTCAATTGACCTGATTGCCGGGATAGTTAATTCTGTGACAGCCGGGATCAAGATTGACAAACCAACATCTGTATGGTTCTGTTGCAACTACGCTAAGAATATATTGCTTTCTCGCTTGTAAATTGTAATTTTGCAGTGACCTTTGCGTTATTGAAAAAATTGCTTGAAAAATGAAACTCTGTATTGTCGGTATTACCGGTCTGGTGGGAAGCGAGCTGATCAATGTGCTGAACGAAAGCGCGTTGAAAATCGATGATTTCATTCCGGCGGCTTCTGAGAAATCGAAAGGAAAATCCATTTCTCTGCGTGGCAGAAACTACACAACAGTTACTCCCGCCGAAGCCTGCGACATGAAACCGGATATCGCTATTTTTTCTGCGGGATCGGCTGTATCGAAGGAATGGGCTCCCCGTTTTGCCGAAAAGGGTTGTTTTGTGATCGACAACAGTTCGCAATGGCGAATGTATAACGATGTTCCTCTTGTGGTTCCCGAAATCAATGCCGACACCATTTCGAGCGAAACAAAAATCATTAGCAATCCAAATTGCTCCACCATTCAGATGGTGCTGGCTCTCAGCCGCCTTCATCTGGCTTTCGGGATAAAAAGAATAGTTGTTTCCACCTACCAGAGCGTGAGCGGAACCGGTGTTGCAGCTGTGAAACAACTCATGAATGAACGAGATGGCATAGACGGGGAAAAAGTATATCCTTATCCCATCGACATGAACTGTCTGCCGCACGGCGGATCGTTTCTGTCCAATGGTTATACCACCGAAGAAGAAAAACTGGTGAACGAAACACGCAAAATACTGCGTGCCCCACAGATTCAGGTGTCGGCCACCGTGGTGCGTGTTCCTGTAACCGGCGGTCACAGCGAATCGGTGAATATTGAATTTGAAAAACCTTACGAAATCGCTGATATCTACAAGCTGTTGAACGAAACTCCCGGCGTGGTTGTTCAGGACAACCCGGCCGAAAATATTTACCCGATGCCGCTCTACGCCAAAGGAAAGAACGAAACCTTTGTAGGCCGCATCCGCCGCGACGACAGCATAGCCAACGGCCTCAACCTGTGGGTTGTCGCCGACAACCTCCGCAAAGGCGCCGCCACCAATGCGGTGCAGATTGCTGAGTGGGTGGGTGGAAAGGTGATGTAATTGCTAACGTAGGAAGCCACACGCAGGGGCGGACTGCGGGCGATTTCCTGTCAAGCCGAAAAGCTGCTCGGGCGGAAAGATACCCCCCGAAAACCACTGCTGCCGCACTTGACGGATAGCTGAAGTTAGCGGTTCGTTGTTCTTTTTCAGTCAAAGTCATTTCGTCCAATGTTTAGTCGTTTAGTGAATTTATTCCTTGTTCTTTTAGTTTTTCAAGGTGGTCTTTCATTGACTTAATTTGTTCTACTGGGTGTCCTTGCCAAATAGTTACTTCTCCAACAACTTTAAACGGTTGAGTTGAACGGTAAGATTTTGTCGGATTGCCTGGAAATTTTTTGTCGGTCAAGTCTGGGTCATCTTCTATTGCTCCTGTCGGTTCAACTAAGTAAATTCTTTCTCGTCCTTCTCCAAATGCAAGTTCTGCTCCCCAAATTGCAGCATCCAAAGTCGCTGTCAAGAATATGTATTTTGCGTTTTTTTGCTGTCCATAGTTCGAATTAAATCCAACTTCAATTAGGTCTCCTACTTTTAAGTCAGCCCTAGTCCCGTGAAAATATGTTTGAGCAAAAGGTGACGAACCTTGTTCGCTTAGTTTCTGTTCGTTTTTATTTTGTTCCATTGTCAAAGTCTATGTTGTTAATTGCTTTTTTGTCAATGTTTGCTGGTCCCCTACAATGACCGCTAACGTCCCGCAGGCGCAACACAAATATAGCACTTACAAAAACATCAATGAATAGAATTTATAAGGGGGTGGAATTTTTTTGGATTTATGCCGTGCAGATTGCTGAGTGGGTGGCGGGAAATGCATTACGTGAATCTTACTTTTCAATTTGACCGTTTATAATTAAATATTCTTTTTCTTTCGAAAAGTCCACTTGTAAAGTGTCTGCATTTTTGGAGAGACTTACAATTGTTTACATTTGCAATACTTACCCGAGTTTATGAAAGAAATTCTTTTTGGACTATTGATGATGTATTCAGTGGTTAATATGAAAGCTCAACACTCAGCTTTTGTTTCATTTAAATCGCATTTTAATGAAGTAAAACCTCCTTTTGTTGAGTATTTTGGTTCTCTGCAAATGGAAAAAGCAGAACCGCTTTCAGCATTATATACGAAATGGTTATTCGGAAATACAAGAGCTGGAAAACTCATTTATCCAGTTGCTTTTATGAAAATTTATAATGATAAATGGGTTTCATGTTTTTATGTTGGTGATAAAGAAAGTTATCAATTCATTTACGTGGCTGTGTTTTCTGAAAATGGAGAGCTTGTAGATTCATTATCTGTCAATCCCGATAGTGTTTTCTCAATGCAAGGGTTTTCTGTAGATGTTTTCGAAGGAGGGGGCATTTATGTGATTCAATATGATTTTTTTCGGGCACCTGATTACATTTTTTCAGGTAATTCAGCTGAACCTGGGGGAGGAGCAGTAAAAACTCAAGAAATTTTAAGTCAGAACCGAATACTATTAAATGGAAAGATTGAAGAGGGTATTCCTGCATCAGAATTATTTGTAGCTCAATTTTTTGATGCATTGTCAAAAAGAGACTTTGAAAAAGCTTATTCTATGCAGAAGGTGCCTGCTTGGGGCACTTTTGAACAATTCTCTTCAAGTGCTGCTTTCGGAGCCATTACATCAGCTATTTCTGAGGATATTCATGTTGTTGACGAGGATGAATATTCCATTAGTGTTTTCAGCCACACATTATACTCAGATTCTGTGAATTGGGGGATGGATGTTTCACAAGTATTCAAATTGAGAAAAACATATGGGGGGTTCTATATTGAATCGATGAAATTGTTCGATTTCAAAAAACTAATGAAATATTCCTGCCCTGATTTTATGTTTTCCTCTTTAGTACTTAGAAATATCAGTGATGTAGACTTTGATTTTTATCTGACAATTATTTCGAATGAAAAGATGCCTGACAAATGGAGCAATAAAGCGGGTTATATAAATGGCCATGCAAAATTCCTTACCCCCGATCATGCAATTTATGAAGGAGATTGTATTCTTCATTTCTATTTCAAGGGTCGTAGCAAAGTAAAAATTCAAGAACTAAACTGTACTGACTATCGTCAGAAAGATTTGAATTTTGGTGGGACGTATCAATATGAAAATCTAAGCCTCTAAGCAATTAATTTTGAGGAAACAATTACTCTGTTTTCTAGCAAATTCCTTAAACGAGATCTTTCAAGTTGTTTAACGTTACATGTATGATATGTTACAGACCTGCCTATTCTGAAGTCAGGTGGAGGAAAAGATGTGAATATATGAATGAATGATTTTAGAAAGCAATTGTTACTCTTTTATCACTTTCAATATTGCCCTTTTTTCTCCGTCAACTATCTCTACAAAATAAACACCGGGCGCTCCATCCAATATCAGTTCAAGATGATCGGATGATGCATGATTTTTCCGATAAACTACCTGCCCCATTGCATTGCGTACTGTCAGCAATGCATCACTGAATCCGGTTTCGGAAACAATACTCAGATGTCCGTTGGTTGGGTTCGGGTAAACAGTAATCTGACCGGTGAATGCGTTATCAGCAATACCGACCGAAATAATATTCACACAGGCTGAAGTATCTGTACATCCGTTTTGCGCAAGTTCAACTGCATAGCTTCCATTGGCTGACGGTGTGTATGATTGACCGGTAGCACCGGAAATAACCGCATAGCTATTGTTGCAATCCAGCCATTGATAACTGGCCAGCGTATTGTTGGCCGTTATCATAATTCCCGAAGTTGTTGTGCTTATATCTGAAACATTGTTGATGGTGAGGTTCAGCGTCACCAGACTATCGCATCCGTTGGCTGCACCTCCAATAATGTTATAGATTGCTGTATTGTTGCTGGTTGTGTAAGTATTTCCATCAATCCAGGTAAAAGAGTTGCAGGCGGTTTGTACATCTGTGCCAGTTGATGAATTGAGAATGGTCAGATTCAGTGTAACAACACTATCGCATCCATTGGCTGCACCTCCAACAATGTTATAGGTTGCCGTATTGTTGCTGGAGGTGTATGTATTCCCATCGATCCACGTAAAAGAATTGCAAGCGGTTTGCACATCCGTGCCTACTGCTGAATTAATGATGGTTAAGTTCAGCGTCACAAGACTGTCGCATCCGTTGGCCGCGCCACCAGCAATGTTATAGGTTGCAATATTGTTGCTGGAGGTGTATATATTCCCATCGATCCACGTGAACGAATTGCAGGCTGTTTGCACATCTGCGCCTGTGGCTGAATTGAGGATGGTCAGGTTCAGCGTCACCAGACTATCGTTACCATTGGAAGCACCACCAACGATGTTGTATGTCGCTGTATTGTTGCTGGATGTATATGTATTCCCATCGATCCAGGTAAAAGAGTTGCAGGCGGTTTGTACATCGGTGCCTGTGACTGGGCTGAATGGGGAAGAAAACTTTGCCAGATATGCGTCATATGTTCCACCCGCAAACGTGTTTTGAAACCCTCCGGATGCAATTCCTGATGTACTATAGGTAAATCCCGGCAGATAAATATTTCCGGAAGCATCTATAGCTGGAGTGTACACCCATTCGCCGTTTGTCCCGCCATAATATGTTGCGCAAAGACGATTGCCTGCCGATGAAAATGCCGCAAGAAAGGCATCATAATTCCCGGAGTTGGTGTTTTGAAAACCGCCCGAAGCAATGCCCGCAGTACTGTTTGTTCTTCCGGTCAGATATGCATTACCCGAAGCATCCGTGGCAACGCCCCATCCTCTTTCATCACCTGAACCACCATAATAAGTAGCCCACAGGCGATTTCCAGCGCTGTCAAACTTCGAAAGATAGCAATCGTATGTTCCACCTCCGTAAGTGTCCTGAAAGCCATTTAATGCAATTCCCGATGTACTTGCAGTAGTTCCTGACAAAAACACATTTCCTGAAGAATCTGTTGCGACATTTTTTCCAAACAAAATATTTGTAATACCCCCTTCATCTCCGGTTCCGCCATAGTAGGTAGCCCAGACCCGGTTACCGGCAGCGTTGAACTTTACAAGATAAGCATCTTTTCCACCTCCGGAAGTGTTTTGAAATCCACCCGAAGCAATTCCTGCTGTGCTCGAAGTCCATCCTGTCAGATATATGTTTCCGGAACGAGCGGTACAAACGCTGTTGCCATCGTACCCTTCATCTCCTGCTCCGCCATAGTATGTGCCCCAGATTCTGTTTCCGGCAGCATCAAACTTCACAAGAAAGGAGTCGTAGGTTCCGCCGCCATACGAATTCTGAAAGCCGCCGGATGCAATTCCTGCGGTACTATTGGTAAAACCAGTAATGAAAACATTTCCCGCCGTGTCGGTTGAAACACCGTAAGCCTCTTCCCATCCTGTTCCTCCGTAATACGTTGCCCAGAGCCGATTGCCCGATGCATCAAACTTTACAAGAAAAGCATCATAACTGCCGCCACCATACGTGCTTTGAAATCCTCCGGAAGCAATTCCTGTAGTACTCGATGTTCCTCCCGCCAGATACACATTTCCCGAATGATCGATTGCAATGCTGTATGCATGATCATTGTTGTTGTTACCGAAATACGTAGCCCAGAGCCGATTGCCCGATGCATCCAACTTCACAAGGAAGGCGTCGTAGGTTCCACCTCCATAGGTGTTCTGAAATCCCCCGGACGCAATTCCTGACGTGCTGCTAGTATATCCTGCAAGATAAATATTGCCGGAAGCATCTGTCACGGCACAGTTTCCCACATCGTAAATTGTTCCTCCGTAGTAAGTAGCCCAAACCCGTGAGTTTTGCGCCATCATCTGCATCAAAGACAGTGTAAGTAAAAAAAAGAAGAGTAGTTTTGCTTTCATTGTCTTTGTTTTTTTGTTTTGTTTAATGTCACTTGTGGTGTGAACTGATTGTCTGTTGAGATATTAATACGGAACTTTCTTCTGGCATTTTGGCCAATGGTCTTTGGAGTAACACAAATATAGCAAGTATTTCTCTTTCCACTTGTCCTGATTGAAAAATGGTGTGTGATAAGATTTATACAGAAGTGGTATTCATTGTTTCCGATAAGCTCCGCAAAGGGGCTGCTAACAATTCGGTGCAGTTTGCCGGGAAATTATTGTAACCAATCAGAAAAGAAACGACTCTCTGAATTTGACTTCTGCGATAAAATAGCCTCTCCTTTATTTTTTTGCTGCATTTCGTATAGTAAAATTATCCGGTTGTCCCGAAAGCGGTAAAAAACGTTAATGCTGTTATAAAAAAACAGAATAATCTTTTCAGGGACTTCGGATTTGTTATCTTCGTTTTTCAGCAAAAATAAATCGCTAATGTCTGTTTTGAAAAGACTGTTTTTGATCCCGCTTTTGGTTGTCAGTTATTTCCCGCTTTTTTCGCAAACCCCGACCGTAGGACTCATTCAACACGATTCGGGCAGTTTAGACGACGGTTATATTTTGTTTGCGCCCCTGGCTTCAACCGAAACATATCTGATTGATAAATGCGGTCATCAGGTTCATAGTTGGACTTCTGCCTATAGGCCGGGTTTAGCTGTATATTTACTTCCTGACGGGAATTTGCTTCGAACAGCAAATACAAACAACTCGTATTTCAATGGAAGTGGAGGGGGTGGAAAAATAGAAAAAATCGATTGGAACAGCAATGTAATTTGGAGTTTTTCTGTTTCCGACAGCCTCCGTTGTCAGCATCACGACATAGAACCTCTGTCAAATGGAAATATTTTGTTGATTGCCTGGGAACTGAAAACGCCGCAAGAAGCCACCGATGCAGGCAGAAATCCAGCGCTAATTGGCACCAATTTATGGAGTGAAGCCCTTTTCGAAATTCAACCTGTTGGTACCGACAGTGCCATAATTGTATGGGAATGGCATGTGTGGGATCATCTTGTTCAGGAATTCGATGCAGCGAAAGACAATTACGATGTTGTTGCCAATCGTCCCGAACTGGCAAATCTCAATTTCAAAGCCTCCACCGAACAGGATTGGCTTCATTTCAACTCGGTCAACTACAATGCAAGCCTTGACCAAATACTCATCAGCAACCACAATTTCAACGAAATCTGGATAATTGATCACAGCACAACCAGCAGCGAAGCGGCAAGTCATAGTGGCGGTAATTCCGGAAAAGGTGGCGATATTCTCTGGCGCTGGGGAAATGCACTCGCCTACAAACATGGAACTATAAACGATAAAAAACTTTTTCAGCAACACAGCGCTTTTTGGATTGCCGATAGTCTTCCGCATGGCAACGATATTATTATTTTCAACAACGGCAACTTGCGACAACCAACCGAATATTCATCGGTAGATATCATTGCTGCACAAAACGACCAAAACGGAAATTATCCAGGCACACTCCCCTACTCGCCCACCAGTGCCTACTGGAGTTATACCGACATTGTTCCCGAAAATTTCTACGCAAAAAATGTTTCAGGTGCCCAGCAACTTCCCAATGGCAATGTGCTTATTTGCGACGGATTCTATGGTGTGTTTTTCGAAATCGATTCAAACAAAAATACAGTCTGGAAATATATCAATCCGGTAGCGAGCTATATATATTCGCAGGGAAGTACAACTTTGATTCAAACCAATGCTTTCCGGTGCACCTATTATCCAGCTTCTTACAGTGGTTTTTCGGGTCATGCGCTGGTTGCAGGTTTACCCATTGAGCTCAATCCATATCCCGATAGTTGCAGCTTATTCACAGCAAACACAGAAACAATACAAACCATCGGTTTCAGCATTTTTCCGAATCCGGCCGAAAACAGCGTCTCGATTGAAGGATATGGCTTTGAGAGACCTTTCGAAATTGAACTATTCGACATTTCCGGCAGAAAATTGATGCCAACAACCCATTCGCAGGAGTTTAGCATAGCCGATTTACAACCAGGCCTATACTTTGTACGCGTCAGCGACGATAAAAAGGATTGTATAAAAAGGCTCATAAAAAAGTAACTGGGTTTTTTAGATTAACATACTTCTTGTTAGATAAAAGTCTATAAATTGAAATAAAACATCGTTGTTTCAATAAAATTTGTAGTTTTGGGGCGATTTGATAAAATCGTTGACGAGATCTGATTTTCATCAAATCAAAAATCAGGAATAATCAATTTTTTAACTCCCTTAAAATCAATCCCATGAAAAAAACTGTATTTATCCTGACTATTGCTGCATTGTTGTTTTCGTGCACAACCACAAAAAACCAAAGCAAAGCAGATATTGAAAAACTGACTTTTCAGAAAACAGATTATGCAAAAGAAACCAACCCGATTGCCAGTTGGTTGAAAAATTTTGAGCCTGAAAAAACGGTGATTATCGGTCCCGACAGAGAAAATAAATCTTTATTCGATTTTTTCAACAATAACCCGGGTATTTCAAATGTATACGTTCTTGTGGAAGAAGGGTCTTATTATGCCGATGGTGGCATCTGGATAAACGGCGACAACATTGTTGTTGAAGGAGTGGGTGATGTTCATTTGTACAGCAATTTGCTCTACAGTAGTGTTATGGAGCTGGGCGGAAGCAATATTTTAATCAGGAATTTTCACATGATGCATAAAAAGCCTGGTGATTCAGAAAGTCAAAATTGCTCAGGAAGGGTAATAATGTTCGACAATGCCCACAATTGCATCATTGATAATTGCGACCTGAACGGCTGTGGTCTTGCAGGTTTGCATGACAATGTAGGAAATTCAGATATTTTGATCAGAAAATGCTACATTCACAACAATTCACTTGGAGCATACACCAATATTGATGGCGGTGTGTGGCAGGAAGCCATTGACGATCATCCGGTTTTTACGTTCGAAAATAACCGCATCGAAAATAACGGACCGGGAAGGAAACCGGAATAAAAAATTTGAGTGGAAAGACGCTCTTCAGCAAGAACTGGACGAAAAAAAAGCCGGAGTTGAACTCCGGCTTTTGTAAGAAAAGAATGAACTAATTTTTAAGAAATTTTCCGGTCAAAATGTCACCGCTGGTGGTTTGAATCTGAATGAAATAAAGTCCTGATTCCAGATTTGAAGTGTTGATTGCACGGCTGTTGTTTCCAGTACTTTCAAGAAGCAACTGACCCGCACTGTTCATCAACCGAAGGCTTTCGATATTTCCGGAAAAGCTGATATTGATGTATTCGGCAGCAGGATTGGGCCACACCGTCAACATGTTTTGCGAAAGGTCTTCAAGTCCAACTCCGCTGGTAATATCGGCTGTTGTTGTGGGAGCCCCGGTAATGGTCAGATAATAATTGTGGCTATCGGTTCCAGACAAATCTGCACTAACAATGGTCACAGTAATCGAATTAGCAACAGCCGAAGAAGCAAATTCCGCAACAACATTTGTAAGCGATATATTATCTCCGACAATGGTATCGATTAAATATAAATTGTTGTTTGTAATAGTTGCTGAAGTATTTCCATCAAATGGTTTGTCAGCAACAACAAAGGTTCCGCCGATTGTAAGTTCGCGCGCAGTGATATTTGCAGCAAGTCCGGTGGGTTGAGTAAGAAAATAGTTTGCAATATCGGCTCCAGTAAGGATGAAGGCTGTTGATACTGCAATGGCTGTTCCTGTATCTTTCTGGGCAAAAGTACCGATTGTTGATCCATTTAGCACTACATCTTCCGTTCCAACAACTCCCTGTAGGTTGGCACTGTTTATTACTGCATCGGTTGTTCCGTCGTAAATTCTATTTTCAGCAATTGCACCAGTAACCGTCAATTCTTTTGCTGTGATGTTGGCAGAAAGACCTGTGGGTTGCGTTAGCGAATAGTTGGCTATATCGGCTCCAGTAAGGGTGAAGGCGGTTGATACTGCAATGGCTGTTCCTGTATCTTTCTGGGCAAAATTTCCTGCTCCGTCAAGAACCACGTTGTCAGCGCCGACAATTCCCTGAAGGGTAGCTCCGTTAATCACAGCATCGGTTGTTCCATCGTAAATTTTGTTTTCTGCAACTGCACCTGTAACAGTCAATTCTTTTGTATTGACTTGAACAGAAGTGGTTCCGGGCATTGAGCTATAGGTTACTGCATCGGTTGGAACAAACGTGATGTCGGCTGTAAATGCTCCTGCAGCTGGCACCTGAGAAGGATTGTTGAAAGACCATGTGCCGGGAACAGAGACTGTTCCGCCGCTCAAGGTTGAAGAGGCAAGTGTTTCGCCATAAGTGATGTCGGTAGCAGTTGGATAGGCACTTACATCTGGAAAAGCCTTTTGTTTGAATCGAACCACAGCAAACTGAGCCTGGTTGTAGGCTCCTGCAATCACAATTTTTCCATCGCTTTGTATAGCTTGTCCATAACCATCGGTTTGAGCTGATCCCAAAAATCCGCAGTTTACTTTTCCTCCGCTTCCGAAGGTGTTGTCTAATGTTCCGTTGCTATTTAGTCTGGCAACAGCAATACTATAACTTCCAATATAAGCCATTCCTCCAACCATGATTTTGTTGTCTGGCAAAACTGTTACTTGGCTGATTTTGCAATATCCGGAGTTTCCTAAATCGAAATACATGCTTCCTGCGGTTCCGAAAGTTGGATCAATTGTTCCATCGGAGTTGTAACGAACTACCGAAGCATAATTGCTTCTTTTTCCACCTAAAAGTATTTTTCCACTATTGTCAGTAGCTACATCGTTTGCATAATCTTCGTTTCCGCTAAGGTCTTTTGTCACATAACCAACACTGTTAAATGTATTGTCTATTGTTCCATTTGTATTTAACCGAATGCATATCATATCGCGCGATGCTTGTGAAGTACCGTAGGCGCCGCTGAAAAGAATTTTTCCGTCGGATTGCAAAGCCACGCCACAATACGGAAACATATTATAGTTTCCAAAATTCAAGCAACCTAAATCTATGGAATTGTATCCCGTGGTATTGAATGTTGCATCGAGTGTACCTGTAGTTGTATAGCGCAAAACGGTAAATGAATAAGCACCTGTCCAGGAATCTAATGAGTGGGCAGCAACAACAATTTTTCCATCGCTTTGCAAAACAGCCTTTCCTACATAATCTGAATATGCACCAATTGACGTTGATACAATTCCAGCGGTACCGAAAGTATTATCGAGCGATCCATCCGAATTGTAACGGATTAGTGAAACATGGTCGTTGTAACTTCCATTGAAATAGGCTCCTACTACAATAATTTTCCCGTCGGATTGAATTAGCACAGAAGCTGGATTGCTAAAACCATTTCCCGATGCTGTTGTTACAATTCCGGTTCCATTGAATGTGGCATCGAGTGTTCCGTTGGTGTTGTATCGTAACACAACACGCTGATTGGAGCTATTCTTCCCAGCTACAACAATTTTTCCGTCCGATTGAATTGCCTCACACACCGAACTACCATAGTAACCATTGGTAAGCACGTAGCCCACTGAATTAAAAGTGGAATCGAGTGTCCCTTCCTGAGCAAATATTTCAGGTAGCACCATCAGAACCATGACAGCAATTGATACAAGTTTTTTCATGTTTTTAAATTAAATTTTTATGGCAAAAATACACTTGATTATTATACAAAAGCCATTTTTTTCAAAAAATTTTCTTTTAACAGGTAAATTTTTTCGGCAGACACCGCTTTTCCCGAACCGGTAAATTTCCATAATGTTTGCCGGAATCTTGTTATCGTCGATTTTTAAGTCAATCAGTTTTATTATCAGAAAACGGTGTCACCATTGATAACCCAAGTCCTTTTAAACTATCCGTGTTTCAAATATTTATATTAATGTTCGTGCGCTTTCTTTGCTTTTTGCCTAACATTTTACAATATGGCCAGTGGCGATTGCGGGCTACATCCTGTCTACCGTTACAAAAGTCGAAGCGGGCTACAAACCTTCGATTACCACTGAAACCCTTATTGGCTATATTGTGTGTTGTGTGCTGCGTTCATTTTTTATCTTTATAAATGTAGTAAAAAACCATTTCATTCTTTTGATTATGTGTATTATAAGATAAATTGCAAAAACGATAGCAAATTTGTCGTGAATTTCAATGAATGCTTTCCGATGCATCTCATCACCATTCAATAAATCAATAAACCAAGGTGTTAGACCAGTTATTGCAACCACAACAGATAGTAAGGAAAAAATCAAAACTTGCTGGTTTTTCGCAAAAAGTCTTTTAGCAACCACAACTTTGTACCATTTCCAATGCTGCCATATATGGTAAATCATTAATAATGAGAATACAATTATTGAAAATTTATGTACATTAGACCAGCCGTGATAATTTATTCCAAACACAAAATCATTTATTACAATATTCCCATGATTGCCCATATGATATATTACTTGAATCAACATACCAGAAAATGCAGATGCAATACCAAAAACAAATAGTCCAAGATTTACGATGAACCGATTAATATTATTTGCCATTATACAATCTCCTATTTATTGATTTTTACTTATTGCACCGGTCATGCAAATTTTAACACATTTCATACAACCTATACATGCACTTCCATTAACAAATCGGATATGCTTGTGCCACGGCAGATTTATCCGACCAATTACTTTATTAGTGCACACGTCTAAGCATTTCCAACATGCTTCACATTTTTTTGTGTCAAGCATAACAAATGCTGTGTTTGTATGCTCTCGTTTGAAGAAACCTTGTCTCATATTATATACTTTTTGAGCAAAATTCCTCAAAAATTCATCTTACAACGATAACAATTGTTAAGAAATGAACCTTACTTTCTATTTCTTATCCGACTAAGAGAAATAGGCGTTATCCCTAAATAAGACGCTATATAATGCTGTGGCACTCTCTTTATTATCTCAGGATGGTACTTTATCAAATCTTCATACCTTTCTTTCGGTGAATCTTTAATCCGGGATAGAAAAAGTTGAACATAATTTCTGAATCTTTGAAATAAGTATTCATTTAACTTATCCTTAAATTCAGGGTAGATTTCATTTAATTTTTCAAAAGTGTCTTTACTAACGCTAATAACATCTGAAGGTTCAATACTTTCAATCGTGAACAAACTGGGCTTATTATTCAGAAAACTATCAATAGATGCAACTGCTTGTTTCTCAAAAAAGAATTGTAAAGTAATATCTTTACCATCTTTATTAAACCATTGTCTTAAACAGCCTTTTTTTATGTAAAAAATATGGCTGGATATTTCTCCATCTTGCAATAAAATAGTCTTTGAGGGTACACTAATCTCAACGAAATAATCTTGAAATTGAGACCAAATTTCTTTATCCTTTTTAACTATTTCTATCAATTTATCAAACATAATCAGGTCTATCCGTTTATTTTTGACATAACACACAACGGAAAGTATATGCGAAGTAGGCGATTGCGGGCTTCAAAATTATCATTCCGTTACATATTTGAAGCGGGCTACAATCCTTAAATTTACTAATGTCCCGGCTATTATTTTTATACATTGTTGGCGGTAGTAGTTCTATCTGTTATAATGTTCATTGTTCAAATATGAATTTATGTTATTCAAAATACCCCTTAGATAGATTATTACTTGTTGTTTAATTTCAAACAAGTCTTCATATGTGTATTGCCTGCCACATTGAGAAAATGAAACCGCACCGTGAGCCAAGTCATTTCTTTGTTTTTTAACTTGATGTAGTTTTACACCGTTCTTAGCTGAATGATGAGTAGTGTTTGAAAAACCAAAATTTAATGAGAACTCTCTAATTTTCATTCCGTCTATATTACCTGAAATAACTTTCTCAGGTTTAAACTGAATGTCAATTATATCTTGGGCAATAGTATTGATAGTATTGAAAATATAATCAGTTCCTTTGTCTTTAAAGTTCTTATAGTTTTCAGAAATCCAAATTTTCCGGATTTCATCTTTCACATCATCGTATTTTTTTGTTTTTAAAGTTATCGAATCATAGATTTCAGTAATTGAAAGCTTTATTGACGATTCAATCAAATTGTAAAGAAGCAAAAAGCAATTAGCTTTCATTACTTTAATTAATTCATCGTCAATTTTCTTGAATTTATGGCTTTTCTTATTTGGGAAAAATAGTTTTGCATCTTGATTAATAATACTGTCAAGAAGCTTAAAGTAGCCATCTATTTCTTTGACTCTTGTATTGAAGTCGTTTATAACTGTTATCATTAACCAATGAGTTTATCTCTTACAAATTCTATTTTCGCTTTTACATTGGATGGTGTGTTATGACTACCACCAGTAACCAAATGGATAAACTCTTTGGACTCAAGAAAATTGATTGACCGAGGAACTAAGTTCGGATTTATTCGAAGAGCTAAATTCACGCCTACAGCTATTGCTTCAAATCTTACTCTTGGTGTCTTCTGAGATTCTTCTGTTTTTTTAAATCCGTTTGGCATGTATGAATCCACAAACTTTAACATACGGTCGAATTCATTGAACATCCTTGCTTTATCGAAATTTTTATTCATTCTATCTGTGTAGTCATTTAGGAATGAATTAACACCTGTTTTAAATCCAAGGTAATTGTCAGAGAACGCAAAAAATCGCGTAATCAACTCTTGTGGCTCTCCACGTTTCATCACTTTGTCAGTAAATGATGTGTGCTTAATAAATAATGGATGTGTAGCACAGGTTTCGTATACAAATGTCAAAAATTTGCCACCAAAAATTCCCTTTCTCTTTTCCATATCTTTTAAGAGGTCACTTCCAGTGTTTATTCTCTCAAACATCATAAATCGAACATCTTCATCACTCTTATCAGATAATGCTATCATCCGGATTGTAGCATTCTTAAATTTACGTTGTCTCGCAATTGTTAAATCTTTAAAACTGAATCCATTCAGTTTCCCCAAAATTTCAAGGTCTAACAATTGTAACTTATTGTCAATGAAATTAACTATAGTCCTAAGTCGCTGTGACCCGTCTACTACTTCAAGGCGGCCATTATCAACGTCAGCCGTAAAAATGTAAGGAATTGGTATTCCCAAAAGGATTGATTCAATAAATTTCGATTGTCTTTTTATATCCCATACAAAGTTTCTTTGATATGAAGGAATATAAATATCGTTGTTGTCTTCGTCTATTCCGTTTAAATATTTTTGAGTCAACAACTCTATCGTAAATTCCTTAATGTCATAGTCAACAATTTTCTGCTTCTCTAAAATTTGTTCTTCTGCTTCTTGATATATGTCTCTTGTCATATTGATATTTTTATTTTGGTTGATATTTTTTTCACTATTATCGCCAACGTCTCGCAGACGCAATACAAATATACATCATTTTTTTCAATCCACCACCACAAACGGCAGCACAACAGGTTTTTGTTCAACATCGAAATGCAAAAAATACAATCCTGCCTGCAGAAACGACACATCAACTTGGTAATCGCTACCCATTATCGATTGCTTCACCAGGCGACCATCGGCTGAAAAAATGGAAACATCGTTTCCACAGCGGCCATCGGGTGACAAAATTTGAATAAAGTCGGTAGCCGGATTCGGATAAATGGTTGCTTTCACTCCGCTTGCCGATTCGTGAATACCTTCTACTCCCAAAACAGCATAAATGGCGTGCAGTGCATCGGCTTTTCCCCAACCCCAGCGTGTATCGCCGGTTTCGGGCAAATCGCCTGTGCGATCGTCTTCGCGGGAGGTTTCTTTCAGAATGGCCATAATTTGTGCCGGAGTAAGATTGGGGTCGGCTTCGAGCATGAGTGCAACAATTCCCGTAACCATGGGCGACGACATGGAAGTGCCGCTGAACTTAACAAAACGGTAGGTACGACCACCAAAAACAACAGATTCTACAACACTTGTCGGAGAAATGTACTGTGTTGTAAACGACGAAATGGAAGAACATACACCATAGCCGGGAGCGGAAATATCGGGTTTGATGGTACCATCAATCAGAGGGCCGTAGCTCGAAAAATAAGCAATATTTCCACCCAACAGGCTTCCGTTCACCGGATGATAATATTCTGAATTATGTGCTGCAACAGCAATAGCAGAATGCGCACACGCAGGCTCCCCTACTCCGTAATAAGGATCGCCGGCAGTAAAGCCGGTAAACGACGCCAAAAAAGGCAAACCCCAATTACCAACACCATTGGTGAGTTCAATCACATTCCACAAATGTACTGTAGCCGTGTCGGAATGAATTTGCAATGCAATTTTGTAGGATGTGTTGCGATTGGCTACCCTGAGTTGCATAAATGGTCGCTGGTTGAGTGGATTGGCCGAATCGGCAGCTATATTGTACAAAATGGTATCGCTGCCAACAAAAATTGTGTCGTCGATATACGATGAAATGGTATCGGTCATAAAAAACGAAGTTTCGCCCAACACTGTTCCCGACGAATTGAGTACCTGCAGTTTTGTTTCGAACGCATGACCCGGAGTTCCCCACATGGTTACACATTGTCCCCACATGGTTGGATAATAGCTGTAGGTATCGAATCCAACTACGGTTCGCAGTGTATCGTTTGCCGATGCATCGTATTTTAAATGAAAATCGGCATCACCATTATTGCCGGCACTGCTGACAAAAACAACTCCATGGGCCGACATGGTATCGATTGCCTGACTCAGCAACGATGTTCCGTCGAGATTTCCCATGTAATACAAACCCCAGCTTTGGTTGATAACCAGACGCTTGCCCGAACTTTCGGAATAATCTTTCATCCAGTTGTATGCATCGAGAACAGCTGCGGCATCCACCAAAAAAGTGGTAAACAAAAAACCAGCTTCGTATGCTACGCCGCGGTATATTGTTCCTGCCCCGCTGCCACCTGCAATTCCGGCAACATGGCTTCCGTGGGTAGCATAATCGTAAATATTCGATGTATCGCATTGAGCAGTTAGCAGCTCGGTTTCGCCCACAAACTCGGTTCCATACAAATATCCCGACGGAACCGGACCCGCATTGCGGAACTGATCCCACGCTTTCACAATGCGTGTATGCTGCAACGCCGTATCGTAAAACATCGGCTGCGTGTAATCGAAACCCCAGTCGGTTATACCAATCAAAACATCTTTCCCTGTGAATGGCTGCGGAAGGTTCCATCCCATATGCACACTATCGACCCGTGCATCATGGACGGCTTTGTCAAGCATTGGATAAACGGGCCGCGCCCACTCGAAATAAGTAACTCCCGGAATAGAAAGCCTGGTATCGAGCAAATCGCGACGAACATAAAGCGAAATAACGTTTCCGGAGCGTGAACCCTGGAAAATGCCTTCGGGTAAATCAGCATCATCGAAATTGCTTTCCACCAAAGCCAGCATGGGCAAATATTCCTGTCCACAGATATTACGATATTGAACCCGTGAATCCGGTTTTACACCTGCTGCCGAAAATTGAAGAACCTGACGGGTTAAAGCTTCTTTACGGGTTTGTGAAAACACAAGCATCGGAAGCACTAAAATCAGGAAAAAAATATTTTTCATATGTTATTTGAGTTCGGGAAAGATGGATAATAAATACGACACGAATACTATGGCTGAATAATAATTACATCGTAGCTATACGACATGGGAGAACCACTTACCAACACATTCGAAACGGTAACGTGATATGTAACATCGGTCGATGATGTGGTATTAATTCCAACAGGCTCCCAAACGATTGTATTATCCCCATAACCCGTTGCCGTCGAAACAATACTCAGCGAAATATTGCTTCCACCACCATCTGTCATCGAAACTGTTGCATTCGAGAAATCGGCCGACGGTTTACTGAACGACCAACGTCCATAAATCAATGGTGCTGGCACATAACCTTTGGCGGGCCATGGAATATATTCGGGCATATTGGCCGGAAGCGGATTACCACTGTTTCCGGTAACCCAAAGTGCAGAATAGTAACCCGTGGAGCCCATACCCATCACTTTCGAACGCGAATACAAAATCCAACGACGATGACCCACGGCTGTGTTACTCGAACCAAAATCGTTCATATACATCGAAATTGAACCACTTGGTCCGGTTCCCATTGCCAGGTTGCTGCTCGATGCTGCATCGTATCCATCTTGGGTATAGCAAATCCACGATGCAGGGGGGTAATGATTGAGTGAGTTGTTGGCATCCATCATCAGGGCAGCTTGTTGACATTTTGCACTTTTAATGGCATCGTAGGTAATGTCGTCGTTCAGGCCAACCATTCTTCTGAAAAAATTGATACGCATGAGCGAAAGCGTGAACGAATTTTGACTGATGGTTCCCGGAATACAATTATTTACATCTCCGGTAAAACCGCAATCTGAAAGATCGCTTCCCAGATAATATGTGTTGTATTCGGCCAGAACACGTTCGCGCTCGGTTTGAACCGGAACAACCGGGTCGTCGGTATTGTCATCATCTTTCTGACAGGCGGATAAAACCGCAGTAATCACAAACAGAGCAAAGAATATTCTCCCCAAAATATTTTTCATAATAGCTATTTTATTACAAATCTAGTTAATTTCGTAAAAACAAACCATTAATCACTTTTGACCACTCCAAAAACATCAAATAGCACGCCTTATAAAAAAACATTTATACTTTTACCAACGAAACCGAAAATTTTTAATTCAACCGATATGAAAAATATGACAAAAACACTATTTATAACGCTGATATTTTTTGCCTTTTATAAACTATCGGCGCAAACCGAGCTTACATTTTCCGATAAACCACTCATCTGCAAAGGCCATAGAACCACCGTGAACGAAGCCATTTTTAGCCACGATGGAAAAGAATTGATTACTTGTGGCGGCAACAATCAGATAATAATCTTCAACAGCTCTAACGGCGAAGTACTGCGCTCAACAGAAACAGAAGGGCAGGGGAGTCCGGTCAATTATGTTTCATTAAATTTCGATGGAACATTGCTTGTTTCGGCTGGTTTCAGTGGAACCAACATTAAAATCAGAAATTTTTCTTCGCTAACGCTCAAAACAAGCATATCCGATTTCGGCTCAATTGACGATTTGTGTTTTTCTCCCACAGAAAATATCCTGGCTATTGTTGGTGGGGTTAAAGGATCCGAAAAACAGGTTATTGCTCTTTACAATGCCGAAACCGGTGTCAGGCTCAAAGATTTGTATGTACAAGGTCGCGACGAAGCTCTTCCAACAACCCTTGCTTTCAGCAACGATGGTCGATTTTTGGCCAGTGGACTTTCAAATGCCAATATGGGTATTATGATTTGGAATCTGGAAACCGGTGAAAAAACAACACACATAACACATAAATACGATGTCAGTACTATTTGTTTCAGCCCCGATGGACAATTTATTGCTGGTGGTGGAACCGATAACAACATTACCATCTGGAATGCATCCACGGGTGAGAAAATAAACACCCTAAGCGGATTAAACAATTATGTTTCCACTATTGATTATAGCCCCGATGGAAAATATATTGCTGGAGCGGGTATGGATCATACATGTACATTCAAAATGTGGAACACAACTACCGGACAAATGATACAAAGTGTTGGCAATAAGGGTCCCGATATTATGTCGTTGCATTTTGCTCCCGATGGACAGTCACTTGCTGTTTCCCTCCGTACATACGGCGATGCTTTCGATGTTACTACTGCCTGTATTTACAAAACAGCCTCTTCGATAATGAGCGATACGTGGTACACCATGTCGTCGTCGAAAGCTGGATTTAGGTTGGAGTTTCCGGTAGCCGCTGAAGAAAAAACAAGTAAAGACCAGTATTACGAATATTACGATTACGTTCTTACTCATTCGTATGCCGTTTATCAGGTGCGGGCAACCCGCTATTTGTACAGCATCGACGACAACAAACGAAAAGAAACGGTTTCGAAAAAGATTGAAAACTATAAAGCCGACAAAACAGACGTTATTCAATCCTCATTCACGATTAATGGTAATACCGGAACCGATTTGATTGGTTACAAAGGCGACATACGCTATCATTATCGCATCATTTTTGTGGACGATGTGTTTTATTACATCCTTTTCAGTGCTCGCAACACAGCTTCGTGTCCCGAAGAAATACGTTTTCTCGAGTCGTTGCAAATATTGTAGTGTTAGCTTCGTTGGAAATTAATAAAAAAGCCCGGCTGAAAATAATCAGCCGGGCTTTTTAAAAAATATCAATCTAGCGACCTATTTCAACTGCTTTGGCAGCTGTACCATTCTCGCTTTTAATCGTAAGCAAATACAAACCTGTTGGAACTGAACTTACATCGATGATTGCATCTCCATCAAAATTTTCACGATAAATGATTCTTCCGGCAAAATCGCTTAATTCAAGGTTACCCTTCTCGGTAGTACTTACACGCAGCATTTCACTTGCCGGGTTCGGATAAACAGAAACATTCAAATTGTTTTCTTCGAAGCCACCTGTTGTTTCGATGCTGATATCATCCAAGGCTGCTTCGGCTCCATCAAACCCACTATAAACAAATGCAAGAGCAAATTCGGGTTGACCAATATACAACGACAAATCGATTTGACCCATCACCCACTCGAAGCTAATCCATGCCGAAGTATCGGTGCTGAGCTCGCTCCATAATGTATCAGGAAAAGTTTGAGCACTGTCGGTGCTGGCCAGCACATACAAATTATAATTATCCTCGGGGTAAATACCCCAATATTGTGAAAACTGAAAATAAAATGTAAGTACAGCGGTCGAAAATGTCTGCATATCTACTACTCGGGAAATCAAATATTCATCCTGATTTCCAATAAGTGTTTCGTCGTATTTGCAAAGAGCATAATAGCTACCCGCAAACGGATCGAACGATGCGGTGTCCCATGTTTGAGGTGTTGCGCCCGATTGTAGCTGCCATCCGGGAGGAGGCATGGTACCCGATTCGAAATCCTCCCAAAGAATAAAACCCTTGGCCGATTGGTAAAACGGGTTGCGGGGATGTTTTTGATTATTTTCTTTATCGGCGTTTTGAGCTATCAAAATAGTAGCAAAAAACAGAACTGCAAGAGTAAGAATTGATTTCATGAACACTGATTTACCTGACAAAGTTAGTATTTTTATATTTGATGTTACGAAACGGATCAATTGTCTTCGGCACAAAGATACCCGCTCAATCAATATCGGAAAAATCGTCGCTTTATTACATCAATGAAAAAATAATTTGACTTAATGGGGTGGGGAAGATGCTGAGTGATACAATTCAAAAATTGATGCTTTGTGTCAATCAATTGAGCAAAAGGATTTCGTGAATTGTTTCACGTGGAAAAATATTTAGCTTTGTAAACAGTTATCCAAAATTTTATACCATGAATTACACGGGGCAAAACACGGTAAATTACACTCCAGCGTCGCAACGAATTGCAAGTCTCGATATTATACGCGGATTTGCACTACTGGGTATTGTAATGGTAAATTCCTTAGGTTTCAATTCTTCTTTCTTTAATTTCGGAGGGTATTATAATTCTATTCCCGACACTATACAGCAGCAATTTTACAGCATTTTTATAAGTCTTTCTGTCGACAAATTCATTTTTTTGTTCAGCTTCATGTTTGGGTATGGCATTTATATGCAATACCACAAATTTATCTCCAACAATCAAAATTTTGGAGGGTTTTTTGGTCGTCGAATGTTGATATTGTCACTTTTTGGTGTGTTTCATGTGTTACTCCTTTGGGCTGGCGATATTTTATTTGCATATGCAATAGCAGGAATGGTCATTTTTTCGCTTCGAAAACTATCTGCAGCAATACAGATTTTTATTGCTTTGTTTTTCTATTTTTTTATTGCAATGTGGTTGAGTGCAGGCTTGTGGGTCGATTTACCCGATGCAATGACATCAACATGTACCGAATGCCTGGATAAAGCGCGGGTTGTTTATAGCAGTGGGAATTATTTCGATATTTTACAGCTTCGTATTCAAGAATATTTTGCTTTTAGAAACAATAACCTGTTTTATTACCTGCCAAAAATAATGGGTGTTGGATTGATGGGTTTTGTTTGCTCGCGCTTCAATTTGCAGCAAGTGGTTTTCAAAAAGAAATTGTTGTGGACGTTAATTCTTATTATTGTTGCCGGAATTGCCACTCTGGCTTATTTCGGATACGAAAAAATTGCCGATTTCGATAGCCCTTATGCAATAGCTGTTTACATGGCCGGTTACGAATTCATGAATCTCTTTATGGCAGGAACCTACATTTTGCTCATCCTACTGTTAACTTCGTTTGTAAAGATTGCCAATATTTTTAAACCTGTTGCTCTCATGGGTCGAATGTCGCTCACAAACTATCTCATGCAATCGCTTCTTCTTGCAATAATTTTTTATGGTTGGGGGTTTGGTCTCTTTGGTCAAACAAACGTGATTCTGGTGGTTTGTATTGCAGTGGCAATTTATTGTGTGCAATTAATTTACAGCAGTATTTGGTTTCACTATTTTAACTCTGGACCACTGGAAAAAATTTGGAGACGACTGACATATCGATAAAAACTTACTATCTTTGAATGTACTCGAAATGAATTGGTTAAAATTATCAACTTAAACCTAAAAACAATGTTGCTTAATATTTTGGATATTCTTCGAATTGCCATTGTTTGCTTTGCTTTCTATTATGGGTATTCAATTGGTTTTAGCGGCGAAATTTACAATCCCGGTGCTCAACTGCATTTTATGATTCCTGTTATTATTGCAAGTATAGCAGGACTTTCGGGTCTGGAAGGTTTGTTTTTTGGGAAAAAATCGGCCGAAAACAAAGGTTTTGAAACAGGAAGCAATTATCAACGTCAATCGTCAATTGCACTTTTGTCGTATGCAATAATTGCTGCTGCAATATTTTTTCTCAATTGGGGTATACTCGCTGAATTGACTATTTTCTTTGCCTTTATTTTCTTTTTCTTCTTTTCGGGGATTAACCATCTTGCCGAAGCCATCAAACACAAAAATTATAAATGGCAGAACATCAACCGTCCATTTATAACACTAATGCTAATTTCCGGAATGTTTTATCCCGTTTGGAAAGCACTTGAAAACCTCTAAATAAAAAATCAAATTATTTTTCCGTTTTGGCAGTCATTTCTTTGTTGAAACTCTGCGACGAAAAATTTACCGCTGAACGATGTCGCAGCCACGATTTGCGCATGACAATTTTGAATGCAATGTTTTTTATTTTAGGACCCCAGAAATCCATGTTTTTTCGACTCCTAAGCCTTTTAAGCAACATTTTAACGATACGAGCTTCTCTGGCAGGAATTTCTTTTTGCACAACAGCTATGCTCCGGTTATAAAGCAACAGCTCATGCAGCGGAATATTCGAAGGACATTGGCTGGTACATGCACCACACAATGTTGAAGCAAAAGATAAATGAAATAACGAGTTGTCGGGCTGTAGGTGTGGAGTGATAACCGAACCAATAGGCCCGCTGTAAACGGAATGATACGAATGGCCGGTAAGTCGACGAAATACAGGGCAAACACTGGCACATGCGCCACAACGAATACAGTTGAGCGATTGACGAAGCCCAATGTCGTCGAGCAACCGATGCCGATTGTTGTTGATTAGAATTACATACATTTCGGACGGACCGTCCAATTCGGCACTTCGGGCAGGACCCGAAATAATATGATTATAAGCCGACAATCTCTGTCCTGTAGCATGCGTAGCCAGCATTGGCCAAAGCAAATACAAATCTTTGATAGAGGGAATCACCTTTTCGATACCCGCAATAACAACGTGTTTTTGGGGCCAGGCAGTTACCAAAGAAGCATTTCCTTCGTTTTCGGTAATGGCTACCGAGCCTGTATCGGCAACCAAAAAATTGGCTCCACTAACACCAACACTTGCTGTGAAAAATTTTGTTCTCAGCAGTTTTCGTACAAATGCTGTTATTTCTTCTGCTGTCGATTGGCTGTCTATTCCAAAGCGAGTACTTAAAAAAGATGCAATTTGTTCGCGCGACAAATGCAATGCCGGTGCAGTTATATGCGATGGTTTTTGACCCATTTGCTGAACAATAAACTCACCCAAATCGGTTTCAATCACTTCGTCGCCGCGTTCCTGAAAATGTAAATTAAAATCGACCTCTTCGGTTGCCATACTTTTCGACTTAACAATTAAGCTTCGGTCGGCAGGAAGCAATTCCAATAAAATTCTAATAACATCATCGGCTGTATCGGCCCAATAAACAGCTCCACCATTTCTGATAAATTTACTTTCAAATTCAAGCAAATATTTATCGAGATTGTTGATGCTTTTTGTTTTTAAAAACGATATTCTTTCTTTACAAGCTTTTAAATCATCGAATTGTTTAACACCAATACTGTATTTTTGATTATAAGTGTTGGTGTTTTTATGCATAATCAATTGCAAACTATCATCGGTCAACTTTTCAGAAATATTCTGATTGAACGACTTAAGGCTGGCTGAATTCATTATGCTTGGTATTTATTTCAATTAATAACTAACTTACGGTCACGTTTTCGACAATTTTGCAATGTTTCTGTTGCAAATATCAATAAATTCATGCGAAAATAAACAGAAAAATGCAGAATTATCAATATTGCGAAATTTTCTCTACCCTGCGTTCGTGTCGGCCACCCTCGAATTGGGTTTCGAGAAAAGCTTCCACAATTTCGTAAGCTTCGTCGTCGGTAACAAAACGCGCCGGAATAGATAATACATTTGCGTTGTTGTGCAAACGGGCAAGTTCAGCAATTTCTTTATTCCAGGCCAAAGCACAACGAACCAATTTGTGTTTATTGGCAGCTATTGTCATCCCATTTCCCGAACCACACAATAAAATAGCATAACTTACTTCGCCACGTGTAACAGCAACCATAGCTTTGTGTGCATAGTCAGGATAATCACAACTTTCTTCCGAGTCGGTTCCCATATCAGTGAAATAAACCTTCTTCGAAAAGTTTTTCATTATTTTCTTTTTCAATTTATAACCTGCATGATCGCAGGCTATAACAATGTTTTCAACATGCATTATTTATAATTTTGGGCAAAGTTATCAACATTTTCGCTAGTTAGCTGTTAAAATAAGAAAAATGTTGATAATCAATTAAATAAATTCGATATATAAGCACTATTTAGTAATTTATTGAATCAAAAATCATCTGTATCAGATACATAACAGGTTATTAAATATACACCAACATTATTGTTGAAAAACAGATGAAACTTTTTTTGGTATTTTTTCAAATTCATATATATGCAGCAAGTTTATATCAAGAACAACAAATATTCGAATTTTTATACATAAAAATCAACGTCTTTTCAACAATTTGTGTAATGTTGAAACTCACTCTATTTTCAACAAATATGGTTTTCAACATATTGTTTATAACATAGCCAAATTACATAAAAACAGTTATATTTGTGGTTGAAAAACAAGCAAAACAGGTTGATAAAATATGATAATGAACTTTTCCAAATTTTCTGTCGATTAATATCAACCAATTCACAGAGCTTGTTATTATGATTAAATCTTTTTTTAAAAATGAAAAAGAATATAATTAATAATATTAATCGGTTGAAAACTGAAAAGAATGCCGTTATTTTAGCGCATTATTATCAGATTCCTGAAATTCAGGAACTTGCCGATTTTGTTGGAGATAGTTTGGCTTTGGCACAAGCAGCTGTAAAAATTGAAGCCGATATTATTGTTTTTGCAGGCGTACATTTTATGGCTGAAACAGCAAAAATACTGAATCCTAATAAAAAAGTACTTATTCCGGATATGAATGCGGGTTGTTCACTTGCCGATAGTTGTCCAGCCGATGAGTTTGAATTGTTTTTAAAAGACTATAAAGATCATATAGTATTGACTTATGTGAATGCTTCAGCGCGGGTGAAAACATTAAGCGATATTATTGTTACATCTTCGAATGCTTTGAAAATAGTAGAACAACTTCCCGAAAATGAAAAAATTGTTTTTGCGCCCGATCGTAATCTGGGTTCTTATATCAATGCAAAAACAGGAAGAAATATGGTATTGTGGAACGGAAGTTGTCACGTTCATGACCAACTTTCAATAGAAAATGTAATAAATCTAAAATTAAAAAATCCTGATTTTAAGCTTATTGCACATCCTGAATGTAAGTCTCCTGTTTTGGAATTGGCCGATTTTATTGGTTCAACCCAGGCTTTACTTAATTATACAAAAACCGATGCAAGTCAAAAATATATTGTAGCTACGGAAGGTGGTATTATTCATCAAATGCAGAAAGCGTCGCCACAAAAAGAATTCATAGTTGTCCCTGTCGACGAAAATTGTAATTGTAATGATTGTATTTATATGAAAATGAATACACTGGAAAAAATTGAGCAGGTTTTAGAAACTGAATCAAATGAGATATTTCTTGATGATCAAATAATAAGTGCTGCTATTAAACCGTTGAAAAGAATGCTCGAAATGAGTTAAATCATGAAAAGAATAAATGCAATCATTTTTTTTGTTTTTTTAAGCAGCTTTGTTTTTGCTCAGGTTGATTCATCGTGGAAATATGTAAAATATACCTATTCCAATGGAATTGTTTCTTCGGAAGGATATTTGCACAATGGAAAACCTGATGGATATTGGAAAGCTTACTATGATAATGGAACCTTAAAATCGGAAGGTAATAGAAAGAATTTTAAGCTCGACAGTATCTGGCGTTTTTATGCCGAAGACAGTACTATACAATCTGAAATTAATTACTCAGCAGGATTAAAAAATGGTATTCGACGAACATATTTAAAAAATGAAATAATAGAAGATTTTTTCGAAAACGATATCCGTGAGAATTATTCCAAATCTTTTTATCCTGATGGTAAAATAAAAAGAATTACTCCATATGAAAAAGGATTAGAAAATGGATTGGGTTTTGAGTTTAGCCCCGATAGTGTTATTATACTTATTTCGGAGTATAAGAAGGGTTTTCTTATTTCGCGTGAATACATCAATCGTCGCGATAAAAATGGTTTACGACAAGGGCTCTGGAAAGATTTTTATGAGAATGGAAATATCAGGCAGGAAATAACATATCTCAACGATAAACGAAATGGTTATTTAAAAAAATACGACGAAAATGGTGTACTGTTAAGCATTGAGAAATATATCAATGATGAGCCGGTTCAATTTGCTGATGAATTAAAAGAATATGAAATCCGTCGCGATTACTACAGTAATGGTAAAGTAAAAATAGAAGGGAGTTATTTCAATAATAAAGCCGACGGTGTTCGTAGAGAATTTGATGAAAATGGTCATATTGTCAAAGGATACATTTTTAGTGATGGAATAGTAGTTGGAGAGGGCATTATTGATGCCATGGGTAAAAAACAAGGTCCGTGGAAAGAATTTTACGAAACCGGTGAGTTAATGGCAAATGGTGTTTACAAAGATAATGTAAGGGTAGGGAAGTGGATATTTTATCACCGGAATGGCAAAACAGAGCAGGAGGGTATGTTTACTTCGAAAGGAATACCAGACGGAGAGTGGAAGTACTATTATGAAAGCGGAAATATTTTGATAGAAGAAGAGTATATTAATGGGGAACACGAAGGAAATTATGTAGAATATTCAGATAGTGGACAGGTTTTGGTAAAAGGCTCTTATTTGGAAGGCTTGCAGACCGGTGAATGGATGTATGCTATTGGGGATGTTATTGAAACGGGTAAATATCAGGATGGAGAACAGGTTGGTGTTTGGACTCGTATTTCGAAAGACGATGGAGAACTTGTTTTTAAAGGAGAATTCTTTGATGGTCAACCAACAGGCCGTCATACATGGTATTTTGATAATGGAAATAAACGTCTGGAAGGCTCATATGTTTTGGGTTTACGCGAAGGCGACTGGAAATATTATTCATCTGATGGAACTTTATCATTAATTGTTACATATAGGCAAGGAATGGAGATAAAATATAACAATGTATTAATAAAACCCGAAATAGAACCGACAACCGATTAGAAACGGGCTTGACAGGGGCTTTTTTATTGACTATATTAGAGGGTTCCTAAATCCACCGCCTATGGAGCTCCCTCTACACGCTGGTTTCGATTCAAAAATATTATCTGCCGATGCTAAACAATACATCAGTTTGTATTCGTTTCCGGCCATACTTGTAAACGAATTAGGAGTAATTGTTTTTGCAAATAAAGCGTTTTATACTCAACTTTCATATTTAAAAGAGGAAACCGAAAACAATCTTACCATTAACGATGTCGTTGTTACTTCTTCGGATAGAAGCATGGGTTTAATAGAACTGGATAACTATATGTTGCCTTTTGGGATTAATTTAAACGACTTTATTACGCTCAAAGACAAATATGGTGTTCTTCGATATTTCTTTTACAAAACCACATTACTCGAGAACAATAGCAAACTCATTTACTTTTACGATCATTCTGGCCCGCTGAATAAGCTTGCATCATCGATGAGTAAAAACGTGTCTTACGAAAATATTTTCAAATCGTTTCCGGGAATTGTTTTTGTGTTCGATCACGATTTTGTTGTTATTGACGTTAATACCGATGCAAACACAATGCTTTTCGACGAAAGTGTTCGTCTCAAGGGTCAGAAATTTCAAGATTTAAAACTTCCTGCCTTTTTGAAGGAAATGGCTTTGGTTCATATGAAGGAATCGCTTCGAACGATGAAGAAAATTTCTTTCGAATACGAATTGCCCGATAAACAACAACTGCTGCAATTCAATTGCAATTTGATTCCTCAGGACAAATTCATTATTGCATTGATTCGTGATATAACGGAAGAAAAAAAGGAGAAGGAGCTTCTCGTTGAACGTGAAGAATCGATGACAACAATGTTTAACGACATGCCGGTTGCTGTTGTATTACTCAATCAGTTTGGGGATGTTTTATTCTGCAACAATCCTTTTAAAGACATCATGAACAAATCGGGTCATCATGTACCAACCAATCTGTACAATATTATAGACCACAGTGTTCTTAAGCTTATACTTGCCAATGGAATCAGTCACAAAACACATTGCACATCAATAGGCGAAATGTATATTGATATTGCCTCGAAATATCGGTTTATCAATGGAGAAAAACAGCATATACTTACTATTATTGATGTAACCGAACGCGAATTGAGCAAACAGGCACTCGAAAAGAGCGAAGTAAATTACAAAATGCTGGTTGACACTTCTCCGAATGGTATCATCATCAGAGATTTCGACAATGTATATTTTGCAAATAATGCTGCACTTGAAATTTTTGGTTGCAAAAACATCAAAGAAATCGATTTTTCAGCCATGATGGACAGTAAAGTTCTTAAAATGATTGAGAAAAGATTAAGGTTTGTTGAAACAGGAGGTGTTGTGGATTTTATGGAGGTAGAATTGAAGCAAATCAATACGGGCGAAAAAATATTTATTGACACTAAGCCCGTTTGGGTAAACTATAAGGGAAAATCGGCTTTCCAAATTGTTTTTAGAAACATTTCTTTTGAAAAGCAATTAACTGAGGAAAAAGTAAAAAAACAGCTACTCGAAGAGAATAATAGAAAATTAATGGATGAAATAGCCTATCGTATCGAAATAGAAGATAAGTTGAAGTCCATGATCGACGAAAACAAGATTTTGTTAAACGAAGTTCATCATAGGGTCAAAAATAACTATCAGGTGGTTTCGAGTATGCTCAACAGATGCCTTACAAACGTGTCGGATCCCGCATCAATAAAAGCGATTACAGCATCGAAGAATCGACTGGTCTCTATGGCTATTGTGGGTGATTTTTATCATGATGCACAAAATTTTAACTCGATTGCACTTATTGATTATTTGCGCAAAATATATCAACATTTTATACGCGAAAATGGCTCTGAATCGGCTAGTGAGAAGATAAAATTCTCTACCGGAATAAAAAAATTAGTGGTAAATATTGCTCAGGCAATGCCTATTGGGTTGATATTCAATGAGATATTAACATTGTTGTTTCAACTAGGTGAGAAATTAAACGATAATTATTGTACTTTTGTATCATTAAAATGGCAAAACAGTAAAGAAGTAGCATTTAACGTGAAATTTAATGAAGCGGCAGCCGATGAAATTGAAAAGAAACTGAACTCTTCAGAAGAGATAGGTTTTATAAACGAGTTGCTTGAACAGGTTGACGGAAGAATGACTTGCCATTGCAAAGAAGCAGAATTAAAATTAATAGTAAAACTCACTAAAATCAGTTGAAATGAGCAAAACAAAAATTGTTATCGTTGAGGACGAAACCATTGTAGCAAAAGATATTCAGAATATCCTTACGGGACTTGGATATCAGGTTATGGCAGTTGTTTCTAGCGGCGATAAAGCCTTGGCCGAGGTTGAAAAAAACATGCCAAACATTGTTCTGATGGACATTATGCTTAAGGGCGATATGAGTGGTATTCAGGCTGCAGAAATTATTCGAGAACGTTACGATATTCCTGTGGTTTTTCTTACAGCCTATGCAGATGAATCAACCATCGAAAAAGCCAAATCGGCAATTCCTTATGGCTACATCATTAAGCCTTTCAAAGAAAAAGAATTGCAAACCACCATTGAGATGGCTATCAACAAGCATCAAAGCGATATGGAATTGAAGAAAGAACGTAATTTGCTTCATTCAATCGCATTGAACAAAGAAGATAAAGAAAGTATTTTTGTTCGGGCTGACTACCGCTTGAATAAAGTTAATTTCAAAGACATCTATTTTGTGGAAGCGTTGAAAGATTATGTTGTGATCAATACCGCCGACAATATCTACACTACGCATACTACCATGAAGGAAATGATGCGTATTCTTCCGGAAAAAGATTTTGTACGTGTACATCGCAGCTATATTGTACGCCTCGACAAAATTTTCTCGATTAAGTATCCCGATTTGGTTATTGAAGGAAAAATGAAGGTTATTCCAATTGGTGGACTTTACAGAAAAGAACTTTTTAGTCGCTTGAATCTGATTTAGTATTATTTCAATATACCTCAAAAATTGTCGCTTCTGTTTAGGAGCGGCAATTTTCTTTTTACAACCATGTGTTGTTATCTAAAAATCACTAAGTTTGTATTGAATATTCAGTTATGCAAAAACGTACCGAAAACAGACGCCAAGTCGAAAAATCTTCGAAGGGCAGGCCAAAAACGAGTAGTACCAGATCAGCAGAGAGAAAAAAAACTGCTGCAAAATCATATTCTCTTTCCGAGAAATCTGAAAAACCCGCAAATTCAAAAAAATCTGGTAAAGCATCTGATACTGTTAAAACAAAACGAGGTTCGAAATATTCGGACTCAGACAGGTCAGCAAAGGATTCAAAATCTAATAAACAGGTGCGTGAATCCAGATTTGAAAAATCAGAAGGATCGACAGCGCCCAAACGAAGGGTGATTACCAGTAGTAGTTCAAAAGCACCTGATCCTAAATTAGGTAAGCGTATGCGTAAATCGAATGCAGAACTTGAAGTCCGTTTAAATAAATATATTGCCAATAGCGGCATATGTTCGCGCCGCGATGCTGATGTAATGATTGCTACAGGCGTTGTAAAGGTTAATGGAAAGGTTGTTTCGACACTTGGTTATAAAGTTCAGCCTGGCGACAAAGTTTCTGTTGATGGACGCGAAATACGTTCAGAGAAAAAGGTGTATTTGCTACTGAACAAGCCCAAGGATACTATTACAACAACAGATGATCCTGCCGGAAGACGCACTGTTATGGAGCTTATCAAGGGGGCTTGTCCGGAACGGATATATCCTGTTGGCAGACTCGACAGAAACACAACCGGCTTGCTTCTTTTCACCAACGATGGAGATCTTTCCAAAAAACTCATTCATCCATCTCATAAAATCAAAAAGGTATATGAGGTAACACTCGATAATAAGCTCACAAAAGACCACTTGTTATCAATTTCGCAGGGTGTAAAAATTGATGACGATTTTGTTCCGGTTGATGGTATTGCCTGGTCCGATCCGGTTAAAAAGAATATTGTAGGAATTGAGCTTCATAGTGGAAAGTATCATATTGTGAAACGAATTTTCGAACAATTTGGCTATAAAGTAAACAGACTTGACCGAACCATGTTCGGTCCCTTAACCAAAAAGAATTTACCAAGGGGCACATGGCGATTTCTGACCGATACAGAAGTGGCTATGTTGTTTCGAATCTAAATATTGCATTATGGAAACATCGTACGAACATCTTTGGTCCGACAGCATCAAAAAAATGAAAAAGTCTGTCATTCGTGAACTCCTAAAACTTACACAAAAGGATGAAATAATTTCATTTGCAGGAGGCTTGCCCGATCCAAAGCTTTTTCCGATTGAGGATATAAAAGATTGTACAAATGCAGTCCTCGATAAATATGGACCCAAAGCGCTTCAATACGGAACCACCGAGGGTGATATTCGTTTACGATCGCATCTTGTTAAGCGTTATCGTGATTTGGAAGGTTTGAATATTTCGGAAGACAATCTGATTGTTACTACAGCTTCGCAGCAGGGTCTTGATCTTACCGGGCGTATTTTTATTAACCCGGGCGATGCAGTTTTCTGTGGATTACCATCATATTTGGGTGGAATCAATGCGTTTGCTTCGTATGGTGCCGATTTGATTGGTATTGAACTTGATAACGATGGAATGAGCAGTATTCTGTTGCGCGAAGCCATTACCAGAGCTATTTCGGAAGGTAAAAAAGCCAAGTTTATTTATATTGTTCCCGACTTTCAGAATCCTGCTGGAATCACAATGAACGAGAAAAGAAGAAAGGAAATACTTGACATTGCATACGAATTCAATATTCCGATTATTGAAGATACCCCGTATCGCGAAGTTCGTTTCAATGGCACTCCGCAACCGATGTTTCAGAAACTTGATACCCGAGGATTGGTAATTACATTGGGAACTTTCTCAAAAGTGTTGGCTCCTGGGTTCAGAATAGGGTGGGTGATAGGGCATCAGCGTTGGGTTGAAAAATATGTAACAGGAAAACAAATTGCCGATTTGTGTAGTTCGGCGCTGATACAAATGACCATTGCTGAATATTTTGAACGTAATCTGTACGACAAAAATTTAAAAGTAATTATAGAAAAATATCGGGAAAAACGTGATGCAATGCTGTTGGCTCTCGAAAAATATATGCCGGATGGTGTTACCTGGACCACCCCGGATGGTGGATTATTTTTGTTTTTATACATGCCCGACATTATTGATAGCGAGAAATTATTTTTGAAGGCCATCGAGAAAAACGTTGCCTTTGTTGTAGGTCATGTATTCTATTGCAACAATGCGGGCAAAAATACTATGCGTCTTAATTTTTCGTTTGCTACATTAGAAGAGAACGACGAAGGAATCCGTCGACTATCCGAAAGCATTAAAGAATTTCTCTAGTATGGAAAAAATACAGCTTAAATTGTGGCAAAAGGTATTGATGATATCAATTCTGGTACTTCTTGCCTTGCTTGTGGTATTGAATACAAATATTTTCGACAAAACCCCACCCTCCCAAAAACCGGTGACTGTTGAAATGAATATAGATATCCAACCGGCCGACACAACCGATCGCGTTTTTTTCGATGGAATTTCCAAAGGCGATTCGGTTCGTTTTGAAAAGATTGAAGGAGCCAATACCGGTTGGGTATTTCAGGTTTTTTCGGTTACCAAAGAGGTTGATTATACACTTTTATTCGATCTTCGGAATACAGAACATTTATGGAAAAAGGGTGATAGTTTAATCTTCTGTAGCGATATGTCCGGAATGAAGTCGAATAATACATACGGAGTTTTACAAACAAAGCTGCAGTCGCGCATAAAAATGAGCGAAAACAGTTGGTATGTTGACGAAGTTCAATTTTGGAAGTATTATGTCAATATCTGTTGTTTGCGGTACGATTCATTGGCATCGTTTCGGGGGGTGTATTTTGCAGAACAGTATCTCAAAAACCCCGATTTTTCGCAGGAAAAAATTGTTATTACGGGAAACTTTAAGGCTGACAGCATCAAAATAGGTACGCGAATTGTAAACTAGTACGCATGGAACAACTACAATGGCTCGAAAATGAACTGAAGCGTTTTGCGGGAAAATTCTATATGAATATTTTCTGGCAACGACTCGCTTTGTTTATTCTTGCTGTATTTATTGTTGTTGTGTCTTTTTCTTTTATTGAATATTCTTTTTGGTTTGATGGTGGTGTTCGATTTTTTCTTTTTTGGGGATTTTTATCATTAAACATTACTCTTTTTGGGTTTTTTCTGGCTCGTCCCTTATTACAATTGTTGGGCGTTCGACGTCGTTTGTCGAAGCACGATTTTGCCCTTGTTATTGGGCGGCATTTCGAGAGTATAAATGATCGCATACTGAATATTCTTGAACTGGAAGAGGGAAATTTTGCAGGAACAAGCCGGGAATTATTATTGGCGAGTATTAGTCAAAAAATTGATGAGATAAAGTTTTTTCGTTTTTTTGATGCAATCGATCGAAAAAAAACAATTCGCAGACTTCCATTGCTAATAATGCCATTGTTGCTTGTTCTTATTATGGGTTTTGTTGTTCCCGACGTATTAATAAATCCCCTTCAGCGAATTTCGGATTATAATACAGAATATGTTCGCCCGGCCCCGTTCAGTTTTATTATACAAAATAAAAATCTTGAATCGGCTCAAAACAACGATTTTACGGTAGTGGTTAAATTGTCGGGTAGCGAAATACCCGAAGAAGTTTTTTTGAATCAGGAATCGAAAAGTATTCGAATGAACGAATCCGAAAAGAATACTTTTCAATACACCTTAAAATCGGTGAAAAACGATATACGTTTTCATTTTTCAGCCGATGATTATTCGTCGAATGAATATACCCTGAAGGTTTACAAAATGCCATCAATTGTAAGCTACTCTCTTCAGGTTTCATATCCTTCACACACGGGAAAACAGCCCGAAACCATTAATAATATTAATTCCTTAAATGTTCCACGTGGAACAATGATCCGTTTTCTTGTGTTGACGCGCGATGCAGATAGGTTAACAGTGAAAGATGGTATTCGTCAACTGGAAGTAAGTCGAAATGAGCGCTATTTTGTTTTTGATAAATTGTTCGATCAGAACATTCAGCTTTTTGCAGTTTCGTCGAGGGAGGGAATTCATACTGCAGATAGCCTTGAGTTTAATATATCTGTAATACCCGATGAATATCCCGAGATTTCAGTAAAAGAAGAGATTGATTCCACCATGTTCATGCTTCGATATTTTTCGGGTAAAATTTCGGACGACTATGGCTTATCGAAGCTGATTTTTAGCTATAAATACTATTCTGCCTTGGGTGAAACCGACTCTGTTATCAATATTAATATCAGCCACGACTACAATCTGCAGGAGTTTTACAATGCGTTCGACTTTTCTATATTCAACCTGCAGGCTGGCGACCGCTTGGAGTATTTTTTTACGGTTTACGATAACGATGCCTATGCGGGACCAAAAGCATCAAAAAGTCAGATATTTTCTTTTAGAATGCCAACGCAAGAAGAAATGAGGAATATGGTGAACGAAAAGTCGGATGCCGTTGGAAAAGGTCTCGAAAACTTGTTTGAAGAAGCTGCAAAAATTCAAAGTGAACTCGATAAATTCCAGAAAGATACACGTGGAAAAAAGAATCTTACCTGGGAAGAGCAAGAACGTTTGCGCGAGCTTCTCAATAAAGAAAAGGAATTGCAGAACAATCTGGAAAAGATTAATCAGCAAAATAGCGAACGCATGATCATGAGCGAGCAACTCAATGAATTCAACCAACAACTTTACGAAAAACAAAAAATGATTGATGAACTCATGAATCAATTGATGGATGATGAGTTTATGGAAATGCTGAAAAAGCTGGAGGAGTTAATGGAGAAAGGAAACCAAAATCCTTCTCAAAATATTGAAAATCTGAACCAGAAAAACGAGGATTTGCTTCGTAATATGGAACAAACTATTGAGCTGCTTAATCGCTCTCTGGTTGAGGAAAAATTGCAAAGTTTACAGAGCGAACTCAAAGATAAAGGCGAAATGCAGGAAAAATTGGCTGAGAGCGATAAATCGCTGAAAGAGCAGCAATCTGAGCAAGAAAAGCTCAACGCCATGTTTGAGGAAATGAAAAAGAATGTCGATTCGTTGAAAAGCAAAAACGAAGAACTCGAGGATCCATTTCCGCTCGATTTTGTTGAAGATGCTATGCAGGAAATCGACAGTACCATGAAGGCTGCTTCCGATCAGTTGAATAGCGGAAAACAAAACAAGGCATCGAAATCGCAGAAACAAGCCGGTGAAAAAATGCAGGAACTTTCGGATCAGATTAGTGAAATGATGAATGAGTCGGATTCGGAGCAGCAAGCCGAAGATATTGGATTGCTTCGTGAATTGCTCGAAAATTTGATAACAATCAGTTTCGATCAGGAGGCGCTAATGCGCGATGTTGCTTCAACCCGAATTGCGGATCCCCGCTACTTTGATAATATGCGAAAGCAAAAGAAAATTAACGATGCTCTCCAAATTATTGATGATTCGCTTATGGCACTTGGTAAGCGTAATCCACTGATTAATAGCTATATATCTGATGAGTTGAGCAAAATAGATGTAAGTCGCAAAAAGTCGCTTGAATACATGAACAACCGTTATATTCAGCCAGCAACACGCGAACAACAGAATGTGATGATGGGGGTTAATAATCTCGCCTTGCTTCTTGCCGATGCGCTTAAACAAATGCAACAGCAACAAAATCAGTCGATGCAGCAAAAAAGCGGCAACTCGGCATGTAAAAATCCGGGAAATAAACCCGGACAAGGAAAAGGAAACAAGCCCGGACAGGGACAAGGCAATAAGCCTAGTGCAAAAACCTTGCGACAACTTCAGGAACAGCTCAATCAACAAATGGAAGGACTCCGGCAGCAAATGGAAAGCGGTCAGGGTCAGCAAGGTTGGAGCGAACAACTGGCTAAAATGGCTGCACAGCAGGAAGCAATACGCAAAGCTATGCAGGAATACCAGCAACAACTCAACAGCGAAGGAGCTGGTAACGGCAAAGAGTTAAACAAGTCTATCAACGACATGGAAAAGACCGAGGAAGATCTCGTTAATAAACGTTTGACTACCGAAACCATTAATAGACAGAAGCAAATTTTAACCCGATTGCTCGAATCGGAAAAAGCTGAAATGGAGCGGGAAAAAGACCCCAAGCGCCAGAGCAACGAAGCAAAAGTTTTCAACAATGGTAACCCTATGACGTTTTTCAAGTATAACAGTTTGAAAAGGAACAGTACGGAAATTCTTAAAACGGTGCCACCGAATCTGAATCCATACTACAAACAGAAGGTGAACGAGTATTTGTATAAAATGAAATAGGATGAAAGGTAGCTCTAACTCACTGCGTCTGAAGAGCAACGCTTCGGAACTCAATAAAGTGGAAAAACTCATTGAGGCTATTGCCGATAAATACTACTTGAACGATTCGTATTTTGCCAATATGATGGTTGCCCTTACCGAGGCATTCAACAACGCCCTTGTTCATGGTAACAACAACGATGCTTCAAAAGAAATCAATATCGATTTTAGTTTTTCTGGTCAGGAAATGATTTTTACGATTACCGATGCAGGCAACGGTTTTGCGTTTAACGAATTTATTAATAGCAATCAAACCAGCGAAAATCAACGTGGAATACTATTGATTCAAAAAGTGAGCGATAAAGTTGAATTTGCCGATATGGGACGCCAGATTTCGATTCATTTCAATGTTGCTTCCGTTAGTCGCGATACAGCTCAAAATAGAATGTCGGTCTTTCAACAAACCGACAATGTCAAGGAAAAACAATCGAATGAAAAACAAAATCATAGATTGGAATAACGGAAACTTTAGCTTTCAAAATGTTGATATCGACGCATTAAACCGTGTTTACGAGTGTATTTGCGCCGATTTTAATTTTACACCGGGCCGAATTTCGTTTCAGCTTACTTCTGACGAAGAACTTTGGAAAATAAATGTAAAACACCTCGATCACAATACTTATACCGATGTGATTACTTTTTCGTATTCAACACCTCAAATAGTAAGTGGCGAAATATTTATAAGCGTCGATAGGGCTGTAGAAAATGCAACTATGCTTAATATCAGTCCGGGGGATGAAATTTTACGTTATGCTGTGCACGGAATTTTGCACCTTTGTGGGCTAAACGATCACAGCAAAGTTGAAAGAGAAGCTATGCGCATGCAAGAAGACCTATACCTGAAAAAGTACAACGTGTTTCACGTGGAACGATGAATATTTTTCCTAAATACGATATTGTGGTTGTTGGCGGAGGCCATGCTGGTTGCGAAGCAGCTGTAGCTGCAGCCAATCTTGGTTCGGCTGTTTTACTAATCAGTCACGATCTTACCGGCTTTGCCCGCATGTCGTGCAATCCATCTATTGGTGGTATTGCCAAAGGACAAATTGTACGCGAAATAGATGCTCTCGGTGGCTTTACGGGAATTATAGCCGATAAAAGCATGATTCAGTTCCGAATGCTTAATCGTTCAAAAGGTCCGGCCATGTGGAGCCCACGCTCTCAAAACGATCGCGTTCAGTTTAGTATCGAATGGCGAAAAGTCATCGAAAAAACCGAAGGTCTCAATATATGGCGCGATGAAGTTACCGGTGTTGTTGTCGAAAACGATAAAATTGTCGCAGTTGAGACCCAGCTTGGACTAAAAATATCGTGCGATGCGGCAATTATTACAGCCGGAACTTTTCTGAGCGGAAAAATTTATATAGGAACAACCATAGTAAAAGGTGGCCGTATTGGCGAAAAGCCTGCCGAGGGTCTTACAGAGAACTTAATAAAATTGGGTATAGAATCAGATAAACTGAAAACGGGAACACCTGTCCGAATCGATGGTCGCTCAATCGATTTTTCAAAACTTATCGAGCAGGCTGGCGACGAAAATCCCGAAAAATTTTCGTTTACCAATACACCCCCGCTCATTAAACAGCGAAGTTGTCATATAGCTTACACATCTGAACAGGTACACGACGAATTAAGAAAGGGATTCCGGTTTTCTCCTTTGTTTTCGGGTATTATTGAAGGCGTTGGCCCCCGCTATTGCCCATCGATTGAAGATAAAATTGTACGATTTGCAGGTAAGGATTCGCATCAGCTATTTGTGGAACCCGAAGGATGGAACACAAATGAATATTATCTGAATGGTTTCAGCTCTTCTTTACCACTCGAAATGCAGTACAATGCGTTACGGAAGATTGTTGGATTCGAACATGCTACTATTATGCAGCCCGGGTATGCCATCGAATACGACTATTTTTCTCCAACACAATTGTCGGCAACATTGATGTCGAAAAAAATAGAAAATCTCTATTTTGCAGGCCAGGTAAACGGAACAACAGGTTACGAAGAAGCCGCGGCTCAGGGTTTGATGGCAGGAATCAATGCACATTTGAAATTGCAACACAAAGAAAGCTTTGTTCTGAAACGGCACGAGGCTTATATTGGCGTTTTAATTGACGATCTCATTTCGAAAGGCGTCGACGAACCGTACAGAATGTTCACATCGAGAGCTGAACACCGACTTTTGCTACGCCAGGACAATGCCGATTTGCGCCTCACGCGCCTGAGTTACGATCTGGGCTTAGCCTCGGACGAACGGTTGGAAAAAGTGAAAGAAAAGGAAGAGTATATTGCCATAGCTTCGAAATGGCTCGATAAAACCGGGCTTGATCCTGCCGATGTTAATGACTATTTGGCCGAAACCAACAGTGCTCAAATTTCGCAACGCCAAAAAGCAGTACAATTTATTTTACGTCCCGAAATTTCGTTGCGGCATTTACGCGACAACCAAATTTTGCCCAAAGAGATATTTACTCCATCCGATGAAATTTTCAACGACACTTTAGAAATTGAAGTGAAATATAAAAGTTATATTGAACGCGAAAAAGATTTTGCTTCGCGACTCGATAAATTTGAAAATTTAAAATTACCTGATTCAATTGATTTTTTCGAAATCAAAAATTTGTCGTGGGAAGCCCGCGAAAAATTGAACAAAATAAAACCTGCCACCCTCGCACAAGCGTCGAGAATCAGTGGAGTGTCACCTGCCGACATTGCTGTTTTGGTGGGCTGGCTTCGAAAATAGCCTAACAGCCTGATATTCAACAATAAATATTAGTAGCGCAAATTTCGCCAGCAATCGAAATTGTATTTTTTGACATTTGCGCTCATTTTTGGTTCGGATAACAAATGGGTTAACCAAGGGCAAAAAAGTTTGTCAGAAGCGAAATATGAAAGCTACTTCTACAGGCCGCATGAATAGGGCGTTTCGGGAGGTCGCAAAATAAAATGCCACAAAAAGAAAAAATATTTTCCGGAATTCAATTTTTTTTATACCTTTGCACTCCAAAATATTGCTCGGGAGTTTAGCTCAGCTGGTTCAGAGCATCTGCCTTACAAGCAGAGGGTCACTGGTTCGAATCCAGTAATTCCCACAAAAAACAAAAATTCAGGACATAGTCCTGAATTTTTGTTTTAAAGCAGATTATTTTCCCATCAATCTTTCCTGAATTTCCTTTCCCGGATTGAAATAGCCGTGATACATGTTAGGGTATCGCTGCTTGAGCATATTTATCATATTGACAATGCCGGTGGTGGTTTTGGAAAAATCTTTGGCCAAACGCCCGTACAAATCGGGATCGATATTAAAGTTGCGCCATTGAATCATATTCGGCCGGTTCGTGTCGATAAAGCTACACAGCGCTTCGGCCTCGGCAATGGTATCGGTTACACCCGGAAAAACAAAATAATTGAGCGAAACCCATTTTCCGGCTTTACGTGTTATGCGACAACTTTCGGCCAGATCGGCAAAGCTATAATTAGTTGGGCGGTAATAAATATTGTACAAAGCTTCCTGTGCACTATTCATGCTGATACGGATACTGTCGAGCCCGACAGCAATCAGTTTTTCAATCGCGTCGGACTTACTTCCGTTGGTGTTGAGGTTGATAATGCCGTTGCTGGTTTTGGCGCGAATCAGCTTAATAGATTCGAGCAATGTTTCCCAAACATGAAGTGGTTCGCCTTCGCAGCCTTGTCCAAAACTTACCACCGGATTGGGAGCATGGGCAATATGAAATAGTGCTAATTCGGCAATTTCGTCGGGAGTTGGAACAAAGTTAATTCTGTTTTGTGGCGAAATCATGCCCGAAGTGGGAGGTTGCCACGAAATACATCCGATACATCGCGAATTACATGCCGGACTGCTTGGTAGCGGCGCTTCCCAGCGAAACTGATAAAAATTGCGTGCAGCCGGACAATAATAAGCCGTTGCACAATGCGCAACATGTTCAATCAATCGGTTTGCCGGGAATTTTTTCCGCAGTGCCGCCACATTTTTTTCTACAATTCGCTGGTCGAACTGATCGCAATCTTGTCGGATATCAGGATCAATTCGCAATGCTGTTGCCCACATTTTTCCATCCAGAAATCCAACAGCCGAATAGGCATATAATGGTAAAATACCAGCATCTTTTTTTTGTTGCGAAGCTGCCAGATAAGTTTGGGTGTGTGCGGGAGCAATAAAAGCCGAAATAGCTGTATGGTTTCGCAAAACCTCTGGCCGGCCTGTGCGTTTATTGAAGCCAATCGGAGAATGGCCTTTCAACAAATAAATATCCGAACCATCTGGCAATAAAATGAAATCGGATGGCTGCAACCTGACAATATCGTTTCCACTTCGCCCCATGGTTTCCAAATGTGGATGATCGAAAAAATTTCCATCATCACGGGCATAAAGAAGCTTGGGTGTTTTGCGGGGATGTTGCATTTTTTATTTCGCTTCCGGCTTATAAAACATCTCGAGTAGCTTGTGCATGTATTTACCCAGCACGTCAAATTCGATGTTTACAATAGTTCCGGGCTTGAAATTATGAAAATTGGTATGTTCTTGTGTATAGGGAATAATCGCTACCGAAAACTTACCAGCCTCGTTGTCAACAACGGTGAGACTAACACCATTCACACAAATAGAGCCTTTTGTTACTGTGAAATTATTCAGACTTGCATCGTATTCGAACCAGTATTTCCAGCTGCCGTCAAATTCTTCCACTTTAAGGCATGTGGCTGTTTGATCGACATGACCTTGTACAATATGACCGTCGAAACGTCCGTCAGCTTTCATACTGCGCTCTAAATTCACCTGATAGCCCTTTTCCCAGTTGCGGAGGCACGTTTTATTCAGAGTTTCGTCGATGGCAGTAACCACATATTGTTCTTTTTTCTTTTTCACTTTCACTACAGTGAGACAGACTCCATCGTGGCTCATACTTTGGTCGATTCGGAGCTTTTTGGTTAATGGTGTTTTTACTGTGAAATGAATATTGCTTCCTTCGCGGGCTACTTTTACTATTTCGCCCATTTCTTCAACAATTCCGCTAAACATATTTTTACTTTTTGAGTTATTTCTTCATGGCTTCTTCTACTTCAGCAACGGTAATAGGAAGGCGTTTCCCTATAAAACGGCCACCCGTTTCGGTCACCAAAATGTCGTCTTCGAGGCGGATACCACCAAAGCCACGGTATTTTTCCACTTCGGCATAATTGATAAACGACTCGAATTTCTTCTCGGCTTTCCACTGATCGATTAATGCCGGAATAAAATAAATTCCCGGCTCATCGGTCATCACAAAACCAGGTTGCAAACGGCGACCCATACGCAGGTAGGCTGTTCCAAACTGATCGATGCGCTGGACTTCGTCGTCGTATCCAACCAGATTCTCTCCCAAATCTTCCATGTCGTGTACATCGAGACCCATCATGTGTCCAAGTCCATGTGGAAAAAACATCGCGTGGGCACCAGCAGCAACGGCTTCGTCAACATTTCCTTTCATAAGTCCCAACGCAGTCAATCCTGAAGCAATCACTTTTGCCGATTCAAGATGAATGCTTTGATAGGTGACTCCGGGTTGGGTTAGATCGAGCGCACGGTTGTTTGCATCAAGCACAATTTGATAAATGGCTTTTTGCTTGTCGGTAAATTTTCCGCTTACCGGCATGGTGCGTGTAAAATCCGAAGCATAATACATATTGCTTTGTGCGCCAGCATCGCTGAGCAATAAGTCACCATCTTTCATTGTGTTTCCGTGGTAATGGTTGTGAAGTGTTTCGCCACGAACAGACAGAATAATCGGGAATGAAGGTCCTTTTCCACCCGACAATGCGATGCCTTCCATAATTCCGCAAATTTCCTGCTCAACCAGACCGTGACGAGCCATGCGGAAAGCAGCCATATGCATGTCGTATCCGATTTTTGCAGCTTTTTCGAGTTCAACAATCTCGAACTCATCTTTCACGGCACGCAAAGCAATAACAGCTCTGGCAAGTTCAGCACTAGAGCGTGTTTTCAGCTCACCAAAAGGAATCCGAAGCCATTCGTTCAGCATCATTTTATTTTCGGAACGATAGGGAGACAGATAATGGACTGTCTTTTTTTGCGAAAGTGCTTTTTCAATATATGCATCCAGTTTTGCAAAAGGAAGTGTTTCCGTAATGCCTGCTTTTGCTGCCAGATCTTTGATAGATGGTTGAGGCCCCATCCAGATGATGTCTTCAATATCGACATCGTTTCCAAAAACAATTTGTTTACCTTCGTCGAAATCGATGATGGCAGCTAATCCCGGTATATCGAGTCCGAAAAAATACAAAAAGGTACTATCCTGACGGAAGTGATATCCATTGGCTGGGTAATTCATTGGGGTTTCGGTATTGCCTATAAAAAGAGCAATTCCCGACATATTATTTTTCATCAGTCGTTCGCGGCGACCAACGTAAACGTTTTTATTAAAAAGTTCCATATCTCAAGAATTTAAAAGAAAACAGGGTTTATTTCCTCAAAAGTAATATTTTTGTTTGAATTAATCGCCTCTATGCCTCACCGGATAAAAGGATTTTTTACGGGAAATGCCATCTGGATTTTGCTAATTGCTTTTGTTGCAGCAATTGGTTTCTGGCCTGTTTTGTCGGGAATGTATCCGCTAAAATGGGATGCCATGGATTACTATTTTCCCTCGAGGCATTTATTGTCGCAATATATTTCGGAAGGGAACATACCATTCTGGTGTCCCTACCAAAACCTGGGTTATCCCATGTATGCCGATCCTCAATCGGGCTTCTGGTATCCGGTTTCAATTGTTTTGGCATCTGTTTCGCGCTATCCCTTGTGGATGATAGGATTTGAGTTTGTTCTTCATGTTGCCATTGCCGGCTGGGGAATGTTTTATCTGGTTCGTCGCTTTCGGATAAAAAACGGACCTGCTTTTTTAGCCGCTGTTGCTTACATGATGTGTGGTGTTTTTGTGAGTAATGCTCAACACCTCACCTGGATTATTAGTGCTGCCTGGCTTCCTGTTGTTGTAAATGCATTTATTTTGTTGTTGCGACATCCTGTTTTGCGCAATGCGTTGTTTTTTGCACTGGCATTTTTTATGATGTTTTCAGGCGGATATCCGGCATTTGCGTTTATTCTTGTCTATTTGCTTCTTGCTTTGTGGATCGTAAACATTATTAGGCTGTTTCGGAATGGTACAAAAGATCATTTCTGGCAATTAATACAGTATTCCGCTTTGGCGATATTGTTTTTTGTACTCATGTCAGCTTTCATTTTTGTATCGGAATATCAAGTGCTTTCATGGATGTCGCGCGGCGAAGGAACAACCTTACAGATGGCTCTGTTTGGGCCGTTTTCGGTAGAATCATTTATATCATTTCTGTCGCCCTACTCGGTTGCGTTGTCCGATTTTAGTTCTTTGAATACCGACCTTTCTATGGCCAATGCGAATTTTGGCACATTTGCTTTGCTTTTTTTTATAGCAGGCATTTTTGTCCGGAAGAAACATGAAATTAGTACCATTTTCTGGTTTGGTCTTGTTGCACTGACTGCTTCGGTTGGCAGTGCTTTGCCTGTCCGGGAGTTTTTCTACTACTATTTACCGGCCTTGAATTTGTTTCGTTTTCCGGCTGTTTTTCGGTTGTTTTTTATATTCGGAGCTGTAATAGTTGCAGCTTTGGCAGCAAACCGCTTTGTTTTTGAAAAAAAACAATTTCCTCCTGCGCTAAAGATATTATTTATTGTGTCTCTGATTATATCAGCAATAAGTCTTGTTTTGATTCGTGCGAACAACTACTTGTCGTTGCGCCAATTTATATCAACCGATTTGTTTCATTTTTCTTTAACATCAACGTTACATCAACATTTGGCCATTGACTTGATATTACTCATTATTATGTTGGGCTTGTCGGTATTTCTTATTATCAAAAATTCAAAAACGATTGCTGTTTTCAGAATAATACTGGTTTTTTCATCCCTTCAAATGATATTTTCGGTGCGAACAAACGCTCCATATACGGTTTATTCGGAAGATGTTATGTTTTCGGAGGCCAACGTTTTTGTAAATCAGTTTCCCGATTCTTTTCCCGCATTATCAAAGAGCTCTGTTCTACAAAACGAACAGCTGGCTCCCCGCCAGAGTCCTTTTTGGCGCAATCTGAATTTATTTAACCGACAGGTTGCAGCCGACGGATTTACTCCTTTTAAATCGGCCGGCTTCGAACATTTGCAGGATTCTTTACCCGGGTTTCTGCAGCTTATCATAAAAAACCCAACTGCCTATTTCAGCCGCAATATAGAAAAACCCGAAGCAATAAAAATCTCGGGCAAGACTTTCGAAGATTCTTCCTTGGTTGCAGCAGATGTTCCCGAATCGATAAATTGGAAACTCGATAGTAGTTTATGGGAAAACAAAATTATCGGTATTCATTTTGCACCGAATCGAATCGAATTTGAAGTTAGCACAAATCTGGCGGCTCTTTTGATTTTGCAACAAAATCACCACATTGGTTGGAAAGCAAGTATCGATGGCGAACCGATTGAAATAAAAAACGTCAATTTTACCGAAATGGGTATTGTGGTTCCTGAAGGAGAACATGCTGTAGTTTTTAGTTTTGAACCACCAATGATACGAAGTGTTTTGTTGGTTTCATTCATTTCAATTTTACTGGTTTTTATATTATGGATTTTACTTTCAATACGAAAAAATCAAATTAAATAACTCTATTTCATTCGAAACTTGTATTTTCGTGCAGGATTAAATACTGCAGAGATGAAACAAATTCTAATTGACCGTTTTTTGCGTTATGTTGCTGTTGATACCCAAAGCGACCCCGAAAGCGAAACCTTTCCCAGCACCAGCAAACAACTGGTTTTGGCCAATATGCTTGTTGACGAATTGAAACAAATTGGCCTCGATGAAGTCAGTATTGATGAATACGGATATGTGATGGCAACGATTCCTTCTAATTTAGAACGAGAGGTTCCGGTTATTGGTTTTATTGCACATATGGATACCGCTACCGAACTTCCGGGTCATGGGATTAATCCTCGACAAATCGAAAATTATGACGGAAAAGATATTGTGCTCAATGCCGAGAAAAACATTCTGCTTAGCCCGACCGATTTTCCCGACCTGCTTCGTTATATTGGTCAAACTATTATTTGCACCGACGGAACTACATTGCTTGGAGCCGACGACAAGGCCGGAATTGCCGAAATTGTTACTGCAGCCGAATATTTGATTAAAAATCCGGTAATTAAACACGGTAAAATTCGCATTGGCTTTACTCCCGACGAAGAAATTGGTAAAGGTGTCGACTTCTTCGATGTTAAAAAATTTGGTGCCGATTTTGCCTATACCCTCGATGGAAGTGGTCCCGGCGAATTGGAATACGAAAACTTCAACGCAGCGTCGGCCAAAGTGAAAATTAAAGGGAACAACATCCATCCGGGCTATGCCAAGGGCAAAATGCTGAATGCCGGCCAGCTTGCTGCTGAATTTATGGGAATGCTGCCTATCAACGAGCGTCCGGAATTTACCGATCATTACGAGGGGTTTTTCCACTTGCTTGCCATTAGTGCAACAGTAGAAGATGCCGAACTCAATTATATTATTCGCGACCACAGCCGCAGTATTTTTGAACATCGAAAAGAACAGTTTCAGCAGGTTGCAGCATTTTTGAATCAGAAGTACAATCGCGAAGTTTTTAGCATTGAGCTTAAAGATCAGTACTATAACATGCGCGAGCAAATCGAACCTGTTTTTCATATTGTTGAAACAGCCAAGCAAGCCATGGAAAACGTGGGTGTAAAACCCGATGTAAAACCTATTCGCGGTGGCACTGATGGCAGCCGTCTCAGCTATATGGGTCTTCCCTGTCCAAATTTGTTTGCGGGTGGTCACAATTTTCACGGAAAGCATGAATTTATTGCCGCCGAAAGCATGGTGAAAGCTGTTGAGACCGTTCTCAATATCGTCGCTATCATTTCATCGAAATAGATTTTTAGCATTTCTCAACAAGTATCAATCAGTAATAATACATGGGTTTAACAAAAACACTACGCTCGTTTCCACGCAATTTTTACACAGTAATTGTAATGGAGTTTTTTGAGCGTGGCTCCTACTATGGAGTGATGTCGGTTCTCTCGGTTTACCTTGCCATGAGTACTTCCGACGGAGGTTTGGGTTTTAGCAAAGAGGGAATTGGCGCAATAAAAAGCACCATCACACCTTTGCTTTATTTTCTTCCTATTCTCGCAGGAGCTATAGCCGACCGTTATGGCTATAAAAAAGTGCTTTCACTGGCTTTTGTGCTTATGAGTTCGGGATATGCTTTCACTGGTATGGTTACTTCTTATACAGCAGTGTTTCTTTGTCTTTTACTGATGGCTACAGGTGCAGGATTGTTTAAACCATTAATTTCGGGAACTATTGCACGTGTAACCGATGAAAAGACATCATCACTGGGGTTTGGAATCTATTACTGGTCAATAAATCTGGGTGCATTTGTTTTTCCTCTTTTTTTGATTCCATGGCTTAAGGGAATAGGTTGGAATTATATTTTTATTATGGCCGCAGTGGGTACAGGATGGCTGTTTTTTTTCAATTTACTTACATTTAAAGAGCCTCCACGACCTAAAAGTACCAAAAGCATTGTTCAAACGCTTTCCGAAATGGTGCTTGTTCTCAAAAACGTGCGTTTCATTACCCTAATTGTAATTTACTCTTTGTTTTGGGTGCTTTATTTTCAAATGTATGACACGGTTCTTTGGTATGTTACCGAGCATATGAATATGGAGCCCGTGAACGTTGCTGTAAATAACTTTTTGACACTTTTTACCGAAAATCCGAACTGGAAATTCGAAGCCGAGCATGTTACTGTTGTTAATGCCGGAGTAATCATTGCACTGCAACTGGTAGTTTCGGCTTTGGTTCGAAAAACAAAAGCGCTGCCTACAATGATTATCGGAATTGGCTTCGGAACTCTTGGAATGGCCATTCTTGCTATTTCTGCATCGGCCTGGGTTTTTGTTGCTGGAATAATGATTTTCACGGTCGGCGAAATGGTTGCTCACCCGAAATTCATTTCGTATATCGGACTGATTGCCCCACCCGACAAAAAGGCGCTGTATTTGGGCTACTCGTTCCTGTATGGTGTTATAGGAAGCGGTGTTGGAGGAATTTTAGGCGCCACATTGTATGTGCATTTTATTGACAACAACAACAATCCTTCAGCTTTGTGGCTTTCGTTCAGCGCCATTGGAGTTATTTCGATGATTGGCTTGCTAATCTACAACCACCTGTTTGGGAAAAAAGGGTCCGCTGTTTAAGGAGTTTTTAATTGAATTTCTTTTAAGACGCGATAAATCGCGTATCTACAAAATACTCCTTGCGTTTTACTCCTTACTCCTACAACTAGACGTTGCAGTCCAACTTCTCTACAATTTTCACTCATAACTGGCAACTGACCACTCACAACTGAATACTTGTTAGTCTTCTTTCTCAAAAAATAATTTATAAAAATTCAGCTTTTGTTCTTCGTCGAAGCCCCGGTGAATCCATTCGCGACGACCATGCACGTACACATGAAAATTGGTGTCGAGCTTTATCACGCTTTTAAATTGACGTGCCATTTTTTTCACAGCCTTTTCGTTGGTGGCAAATTCTTCTTCCATGTTTAAATCTTGCTCACGCGAAAATGCTTTTGCAAAGTGATTGAAGCTCTCTCGAAGTTCGGGTTGTTGTAACACATCGTTTTCGTAGTCCTGAACAGCAAAATGGTCGTTTTCTTTAAAATATTCCATGCTTTTCAGAAGCATATCTGCCTGATCGGGCCGGGTGACTTCGAAATTTTCGGGAACGCGCTCCATCACAAATTCGCGACACATGCGCATGGCCATTTGTGTTTTGTAAAAATCGTCAATATTTTGCTTCAAGACCATAAAATCGTCCATCCATAAGCGCAAATCGAGACTTTTGCTTTTTCCAGTCGAAGAAACAATATATCCTTGGTCGGGCATGGAGTTGCACACAAGGCATCCAGCCAAAAATCCCGAAGGATCGGTTCCCGATTGTACTTCGAGCGCATATTTTTCTTCGGCGCTAAACAGTTTTACAAAATGTTTGCGGGTGTCCATCAGAAAATAGCCAATAGCTTGTGTTTCTTCGTCGTCAACCACCACTCCATTGAAATGACCAACCCAAAATTCACCCCCATGAAATTTAGGATTCAGCATCTTTTCGAACAATTCTCCCGCGGCCTTTGCGCTATTTTCCACAAATAAATCGTCGGGATCTTCGAAATACTTTTTGCAAGCAGTGTATTGCTGATTGAGATTTACATCGGTATCGTGGTAAAAATTGTAAAGCAAATCTTCTTTGCCGAAAGGTGCCAGCAACGATTCACCAACCGAAATGAGCGATTGTTCGTTCAAAGCAACCGGTTGTTGGGTCACCATCAGGCTGTCACCCAGAGCTTTGTTTCCAACACGGTGAATAATCAGTTTCGACAGAAATGCGTTTTCAATATTGATCATCGGAATTTGTTTTTGCAAAAATACTTGGAAAAATCGAGAATAACTCAGCAAAATCGAAAAGCCCCTCTGTGTTGCAGAGAGGCATTAATTTTATTGTAGTTATTGACGTGTTATTATTTTCTGGAGGCAATCAAAATTTCGAGCATCTTGATAGCGGCTTCCGAAATCACGGTTCCGGGACCAAAAACGGCCATAGCTCCGGCTTTGAATAGGAAATCGTAATCCTGAGCAGGAATTACACCACCCACAATGACCATAATGTCGTCGCGACCCAGCTTTTTGAGCTCCTCGATGATTTGTGGAACCAGTGTTTTGTGTCCGGCAGCAAGACTCGATACACCAACAATGTGTACGTCGTTTTCAACAGCCATACGGGCTGCTTCGGCCGGGGTTTGAAACAGCGGACCCATATCGACATCGAAACCCATATCGGCATAGCCGGTGGCAACCACTTTGGCTCCACGATCGTGCCCATCTTGTCCCATTTTAGCAATGAGAACACGTGGACGGCGGCCTTCGAGAGTTGCGAACTCTTCGGCCATGGCGACAGCTTTTTTGAAGTTGTCGTTTGTTTGACTTTCGGATGAATACACGCCAGATATACTTCTTATGACAGCAGAATAGCGACCAAAAACTTCTTCCATGGCCAGGCTGATTTCGCCAAGAGTTGCACGTAAACGTGCTGCATCAACAGCGAGTTCGAGCAAATTCCCCTGTCCGGTTTTACATGCTTCGGTAATAGCTTTAAGCGCAAGCTCAACAGCTTTGTTGTCGCGTGTGTCGCGAATTTCTTTCAAACGACGAATCTGAGACTCGCGAACAGCTGTGTTATCAACCTCGAGAGTGTCGATAGGATCTTCTTTTTCGAGACGATATTTGTTCAAACCAATAATAGTGTCGCGCTTGCTGTCGATTCGAGCTTGCTTGCGGGCAGCTGCCTCCTCAATTCTCATTTTTGGAATTCCGGTTTCGATGGCTTTTGCCATTCCTCCCAGTTCTTCCACCTCTTCGATGAGTTTCCACGCATTGTGCGCCAGGTTATGGGTCAAATATTCAACATAATATGAGCCTGCCCATGGATCGATGGCGCGACAAATATCGGTCTCTTCCTGAATAAAAATTTGCGTATTGCGGGCAATACGAGCCGAAAAATCGGTCGGAAGCGCAATGGCTTCGTCAAGGGCATTGGTGTGCAAACTCTGTGTGTGACCAAGAGCAGCAGCCATGGCTTCGACAGCTGTTCGGGCCACATTGTTGAATGGGTCTTGCTCGGTGAGACTCCAACCCGATGTTTGAGAGTGGGTTCTGAGAGCCAATGATTTTGCACTCTGCGGATTGAATTGCTTCACAATTTTGGCCCACAACATACGTGCTGCACGCATTTTGGCAATTTCCATGAAATGATTCACTCCTACAGCCCAGAAAAACGAAAGGCGTGGCGCAAATTTATCAACTGGAATACCGGCCTTGATGCCAGTTCTCAAATATTCAAGTCCATCGGCCAAAGTGTATGCCATTTCGATATCGGCAGTTGCGCCAGCTTCCTGCATGTGGTAACCACTGATTGAAATACTGTTGAACTTTGGCATCAACCTCGATGTATATTCGAAAATATCAGCAATAATCTTCATTGACGGTGTTGGCGGATAAATGTAGGTGTTGCGCACCATAAATTCCTTCAGAATATCGTTCTGAATGGTTCCGCTCAATTGTTCGGGTTTTACGCCTTGTTCTTCGGCAGTAACAATGTAAAAAGCCATGATGGGCAAAACGGCGCCATTCATGGTCATCGATACCGACATTTCGCCAAGAGGAATCTGATTGAACAAAATCTTCATATCCTCCACAGAATCGATAGCCACACCAGCTTTTCCAACATCGCCCAAAACGCGTTCATTATCGCTGTCGTATCCACGGTGCGTTGCAAGATCGAAAGCAACCGACAAACCTTTTTGTCCGGCTTCGAGATTGCGACGATAAAAAGCATTCGATTCTTCGGCTGTGCTAAATCCGGCATACTGACGTACTGTCCATGGACGCATCACATACATGGTGCTGTAGGGTCCGCGCAAAAATGGCGAAAGTCCGGCTCCGTACGAAAGATGCTCCATTCCGAGCAAATCGTCTTCGCCAAAAGCGCTTTTAATCTGTATTTTTTCGGGCGTTTCGGTTTCCGGAGCAATTCCACGGCTTTTTTCCCATTCAGAAAAAGAGGTTTTGCTCTTAAAATCGGCCAACTGTATATTTTTAAAATCGGGTCGCATAATCATTCCTTTCTTTATTGAATTGAGAGAATTGATTGATATGTTTCGAGTGCTTCGAGCGCATTGGTGCGCAAGTGCACAAAGCTGTGAATACCTGCTTCGCGGAAAAGAGCTTCGTTTTCGCCCGGATTTCCGGCCATTGCAACAAAAACATTTTTAGCCTTCAGCGCTACTGTATATTCCATACCAAGAGTTGGATATTCATCGTCGCTGCTACAAAGCACCACAATATCGGGCTTTTGTCCCATGGCTTTTGCAACACCATTCTGAACGGTATCGTCGTTTACCATCGAAACAATTTCGTAGCCGGCCAATCCGTAGAAATTGGACGCAAACATAGCACGGGCATTACGCATGGCCAAATGTCCGAATTGAAGCATTAAAACGCGAGGACGTTTATTGCCTTCGGTTACATATTTATCGGTTTGCAAACGAATTTTCTCGAAACTCCACGCTCCACGACGCATTTGCAATGCATTTCCTGTTGCGGGTTTCAGATTGATAAATTCGGCTGCTCTCGAAAACACCTCTTTGGTGTTTGGATAGTTGTTTACGCCAACATACACCATTTTGCGCGAAGCAATGTCTTTGTCGCGTTTTTGAACCGTTTTTTCAATTTCGGCTTTGATGAGTCCACTTTCCATGGCTTTACGGAATCCACCGTTTTCCTCAATCATCTGAAATTGTTTCCAGGCGTATTCTGCAACCGAATGGGTCAGCGTTTCAATATAATACGAACCGGCAGCCGGATCGGCAACCTGTTCGAAATGCGATTCTTCTTTCAGCAACAACTGCACATTACGTGCAATGCGGTCGCCAAATTCGTTTTCATTTCCAAGAATATAGTCGTGAGGAAGAATAGTGATTTCGTCAGCTCCTCCCAACGAGGCCGACATGGCTTCGGTTGTGTTGCGGAGCATATTGTTGTGCAAATCGTACAATGTTTTGTTGTACAACGACGAAACGCCATGAATGCGAATTTTATGCAATTCGGTGTTAGAAGTATATTGTGCTGCCACTGTTGCCCACAAAAGTCGAACAGCTCTGAACTTCGCCATTTCGAGAAAATACGATGGCCCAATACTGAGCGTGATTTTCATTTTTGGCAAAACATCTTCGGCAGTCATACCTTGTTTTAGCATTTCCTGCAAATATTCGTGTGCCGAAGCAATGGCAAAGCCAAGTTCCTGCACTGCCGAACTACCTGCGTTAGCAAAATGCTGACCATTGATATTGAGTACCGAAAATTTGGGTAACAACACTTTGCAACGTTCAAGCAAACATTTGAGCTCGCTCATGTTGTCGTCGAAACTATTGTAGTATTCGCCATTGAGCAGATAATAGCCAAAAGAATCGAAATTGAAACTACCACAAAGCTGATCGTTTTTCAAACCCTGACGCTCAATTTCCGACTTCAGCAGCTCGGCAAGTATGCTGTAGCTGTAGAACGAATGAAAATGGGTTGATGTTTCGGTCAGATCGATACCTTTCAGCAGAAAAGCAATGTCTTCGCGGTTGTTGATAAAATCGAGCCTGAACGAAACACCATCGGCGCCACGTTGCAATGCTTTAACTGCAAAACCATTGGCCTCCTCGAGCGAAAGCGAGTCGATTTGCTGAATAATTTTCCAGTTATTGTCTTTCACACTATAGCCACGCAGATAAGGAGCTTCGCCTGGATGATTGGCTTGCATTACATTTTGAACATCTGTGGCCATGTAGTAGGGCTGCACCGAAAAGCCGTCGAGAGGTTTCCAAACAAGCTTTTTCTCATAATCAGCGCCCTTGAGATCTTCGTTTATCAGCTTTTCCCAATCCGCTTTACTAATGGGGGAAAACTCGCTGAACAATTTATTATCACTCATGTTTTTGCTGTTTTATGCGCTGCAAAGGTAATTGTTTTTACATATTGGATGCTTAATTGTGGTTGAATTGTATCATGTTATTCGTTGCTAGATGATAGAGTTATGTTTTGAAAAAAGTGCATGTGCATTTTGTAAGGCAAAAATTTCATACCGAAGAAAAAGACATGTCTTTAATACAAACAATTACGCATTTTATCTTGTTTTGTAAACAAGCTCTTTGTTTGATATATATCCTGTATTAAGCTGTTAAATATAAATAGTTGTGTATATTTGTCCAAATTCTGAACACATGAAACATCTTTTCTTTTTAATAGCTTTTGTTGTGATTGCCTTTGGGAGTTCACAATCGCAAACAATTACCCGCTTGGTTGGAGCAAGTCCGTTTCAGGACAGTCTTTGGGTGTTCGACACAACCAACTACAACGTTGTAAATCGTATGGGGCCAACGCCTTCTGCTGGAGGAGCTGTAACCGGAACAAACGGAATTGCGCGCAATCCATTAACTGACGAAATTTTTGTGATTTTCAAGCAAAGTGGTACTACTGGACGACTATTGGCAAAATTCAACCCCCTCAACGGTGTTTATACAATTGTTGGAAATCTTGGGGATAATTTTTCATCCATTACATTTGCCTCCGACGGAAAACTTTTTGGGGTCACCGGCGATGGGGCAACAGTTCCCGAAACATTGTACCGTATCGATACAGCTACAGCTGCAAAAACGTTGGTTACTGCTTTAGGAAACGGAGCCGATGGCGAAATTATTTGTTATAATCCAACCGACAATATGCTATATCATTGGTCGGGAAGTAGTCCCGTAGTTTATGAAAAAGTTGATACTGCTGGTTTGCTTGTTACCAATATTCCTATTATTGGTGCATCGTCGGGAGAAACATTTGGCGCCTGCTATTATGGAAACAACACATTTCTAATCAGTAACATCGGTAGCCGATTTCAAATATATTCTACCGATGGAACTGTCGGGGCGCTGATTGGAAGTCCTTCGCCCGACGATATCAGAGGCACAGCCTTAATGACCTGCCCAAGAATTATTACAGGCAACCCCAACTATTGTATTGGAAGCCAAACAACTCTTTCTGCAATTGACAATAGCAATTCATATCAGTGGTATTTGAATGGTGTAGCAATTGTTGGAGAAACAAGTCAAACCATTGATATCTCAACCGCAGGAAATTATAATTGCATGGTAAGTGATGGCTGCGGAACCGACACATTAAGTGCCGGTGTTGTTGTTCAATCGTATACATTACCAGTTGTAGCACTAAGCGGTGATACTACATTTTGTACTAACGACAGCACAATGCTTACAGGCAGTTCTGGTGGAACCAGTCAATGGTATTTCAATGGTGTTCTTATTCCAGGAGCAACCACAAATACTTATTATGCGGCAACGCCTGGTTTATACAACATGACAAAAACCAACTTGAACGGATGTACCGATTCTGCGGCAGTAGGACTAACAGTTTATCAACTTCCAAACCCAATTGTTTCAGCAACATCTTTTCCTTCGAATGGAATTGTTTGTGCAGGTGCTGAAGTTACCCTGTTTGGAAGTGGCGCTAACACATACTCATGGACAGGCGGAGTTACAGATGGAATTTCCTTTACTCCTGATTCGAGCCTTATGTATGTAGTTACAGGGACCGACACAAACCAATGCTCCGATACTGCAAGTGTTAGCATCTCTGTAATTGACTGTACCGGACTCAATAATTTACAAGCAGAAGCAAAGTTTGAACTCTTTCCCAATCCTGCAAGCGACATTATTAATATCGTTTCAGATTCACCATTAAAAACGATTGTTGTTTATAATGCTTTTGGCGAGATTGTTTTGATGAATTCTACCCAAGAACTAAATGCAACTATCGACATCTCCGGTTTTAAACCAGGACTTTATGTTGTGAAAACAGAAATCGGTATGCAGAAATTCGTTAAACAATAATCTTTGCGAATTGTTTTAAGAGCCCCTTCGTGGGGCTTTTTTATGATACTATTCCAGAAGTTTTCAACAATTCTTGCATTTTTGCTTTTCTAATTTTATTTTTGCTTCGCTTTGGGAAATTTTTGCTCAAGCAACCCACCTGCTGGTAAAATGCAGGAGCTAAACCAGACGGCAAAATGTCTGGCTTTTCTAAAACAAACACGATGAACAAACAACGTTTAACTATTCTCATTCTCGCTATTCTTGGCGCTGTTGGAACATTTTTGCCCTGGATAAGTACTCCGTTCGGTTCTGTTAACGGAACCGAGGGTGATGGATACATTACTCTGGTTCTTTATGGGGTCGTTCTTGTTTTCTCTGTACTCGGAAAAACAAAAGCTCCGCTCAAAGGTGGCCTATTGATTGGTGCTGTTATTATTGCTCTTGTTGCTTCTGCTGTTGGTTTATACGACATTATGAATGCCAAAAAACTGCTCGGTTCTATGAAATTCGTCGGTATTGGCCTCTACGTGGTAGCCGTAGCTGGAATTATGCTTGCGATTCTCTCATTTGTAATCAAAGACAAAAAAGAGGAAGCGTAATATTTTCTTGTATTCGAAAGAGGACATAAGCAATACGCTTATGTCCTCTTTTTTTATTCCTAATTTAAAATCATAGTTTCGCCCAACTCAAGTTTGTAATCTACTGGAACCTTTTAATAAGATAAAAGCAAACAAACTGTTGGTACATCATTTTCACCAAGTATATCTTACTCCAAGAGCTGCACCCCAGCCAAAACCACTGTAATCGCCAAGTAAGTCCCACATAGGTCTAAAATCGAGGCTCAAAAGAATTGGTGCGTTGTGTTTGTTGAAATCGTACTCTAAACCTATTTGCCCTCCAACACCAACGCCAATATAATCGTCGTGAAAATCATGGGAATACATACCGATTACAGCGCCAGGGCCAACAAACCAATTCAATCCACCTGTAAGGTTCCAGTCCCAATGATAAATTCCTGCCAAAAACATCCGATTAGAATTGCTGTTTCCGCTAAACCCCAAATCCATTTCTAACCTATTGGCTTCTCCAAAGCCATGCTGATAAGAAATTTCAGCACCATTTGCATCACCGTCGCCTGCAAGACGTACACCAATTGCGTGCGGATTTACCTGAGATATAGCCAAACTTATACTTCCACAGACAAGGGCTATAAAAATGAACATTTTTTTCATGACGTAATGTTAAATTTCCCTACTCTTAAGGCTTTTCAGCAACGCCCCGTTGTTTTATGGTGGTTTCGGCTCCACTTCAACTTTTTGTTTCATCAAAGGTAATAAAAATGCAAACATCATCTTTAATACCTGTTTGTTTTTTATTTATAAAAACAGCATGGTATATATTATGTTTTTTCTTTAAAATTAATAGCTTTGCCTAAAGTTTTTGGGGTGAAATACAGAATAAAATATTTATCTTTTGCAGGAATATTACTTTTTACCGGAATTGTGATGTTTCTGGCATTCAATCGTCACAGCAAATCGGGTATTTATAATTATCATGCTCAAATATGGGCCGACAAAGCCGGTTACTTTGTATATCTTCCGGCAAGCTTTAATTATGGATTTAATGCCTTGGCTTTTCCCGACTCTATCGAAGAAAAAACGGGTGGTGGATTTTCGCTTAATATCACAAACAATAAAATCTACACAAAATACTCCTGCGGTGTAGCTATACTGCAATTGCCATTTTTTCTTGCCGCAAATGCTTTGCTGGCTCCCGACAATCATGAGTTTCCGGGTTTTACCAAATTGAATCACAAGGCCATCGACGTTGCCGCTGTAGTTTACTTGATTCTGGGCTTGTTTTTTCTGGGTAATTATTTGTATAAACGATTCCGCAGTAAATTGATATGGTTTGTTCTTTTTTCGTTATTCACCGGAACCAATCTTTACTACTATACTGTTGATGAAAGTGGAATGTCGCATATTTATTCCTTTTTTCTGTTCAGCTTATTTCTCTATTTGTTGCAAAAAACCCGGTATTTTGCTCATTCGACGTTTGCCGGTTTTGTTCTTGCCGGTTTTCTTGCCGGTCTTATTTTGCTCATTCGGCCATCAAACATACTGTTTTTGCTCTTTGCTCTTTTTCTTGAATCGGAAAACCGAAACAATCTGAGATCCCGGTTTGGAAAACTCATAAAACCTGTTCGGTTAATACCGGCTTCTGTTGGTTTTTTTGTTTCTATTTTGCCACAATTGATTTACTGGCAATATACATATGGTTCGTTTTTTTTCTATTCGTATGGTAAAGAAGGCTTCAACTGGCTCAATCCACAACTTTTACAAACGTGGTTTTCTCCAAACAATGGATTGTTTTTATATACTCCGTTTTTTCTTATTATTTTGTTTGCACTCGTATATTCAACTTGGCATAAAAAAACAGATGGCTTATTGTTGCTCTTGTTGTTTTTTATTATTTCGTACGTGTTTGCTTCGTGGTGGGATTGGGGGTTTGGTTGTTCGTTTGGTGCTCGTAGCTATATAGAGTATTATGCTGTTTTTAGTGTTCCGCTTACTCAACTTTTTATTAGGGTTTGGGCAAGTAAAGCGTATGTCAGGGTTTTATTTTTTACTCTTGTGGTGGTAATGATTGCATTCAATCTCAAAATGACGTATTGCTGGGATGGTTGTTTCTATGGTAACCGTTTTTGGGATTGGAAAACCTATATTGACGTGGTTCTATCGCATCCAAGATGAGAAACTTTTGTGTTTTCGGAAGTAACGAGGTATAACACTTCTCCTCAAACAACTAAACCACTCTTAACAACATGGCTCCGGCCGAGTAGCCACCACCAAAAACAGCAAGCGCAATAAGGTCGCCAAATTGAAAGCAATCCCAATTTTCGGAAAGAACCAGCGGTGTGCTGGCGCAACCGGTATTGCCATATTTTTCGATATTCATCAACACATTTGAAACGGGAAAAGCAAGATTCTTTGATATCTGATTAATGATACGCGCATTGGCTTGGTGAGGAACAACATACTGAACATCTGACATCTGAAAACCATTACGCTCAACAATGTCGTTGATGTAGCGGGTCATAATCTCGATAGCCTTTACAAACACATCTCTTCCTTCGGGCATTTGCAATCCGCCATCGACAGGTCTTAAAAACACGCCATTGGGGCCAACACCCATTTGTCCCATTCCTTCACTTATAACATCAATTACACGTAACGACTTTTTGCCCACTTTCTCGCGCGAAATAAATGTGGCTGTTGCCGCATCGCCCCACAAATGACCAGCCTGAGGGTTGGAATCGCAACTAAACCGACTGTTGTTTTCGACAGCAAGTACCAACGAATGGTCGGTTTTTCCTGTAGCGTAATAGCCCTGAATTATTTCCATTGCGTTTACATACGAAGAGCAAGCCGAAGACACCATCAGGGCGCGTGCTCCGGCTATGTTGAATTTACGCTGTACTTCGTGTGCAATTGTTGCAATGTTGTCAAAAGCGGTATATGTTGCTCCAATGATCAAGTCAATTGTTTGAAGCTCGAATGGATATTGACCATTACCAGCAGCAACAGCTTTAAGCGACATATTATTGGTGTTCTCTAGAACTCCGGCACGCAAACGTGTTTTTATTCCTGATTTTTTAAAAATATCGGCTTCCGACATGCCTGTTTTTTGGGCAAAGTATGCATTGTCTAACCTGTTTTCGGGCAGATAATGAAAAATCCGGTTAATAAACATTCTGTAGTTACTTAAATAATGGTCAAATTTCTTTTTTGTTTTTCGCTGTCTTTGTGGAACAAAAATACAAAATAGCTAAGTATCCCGGTAATCAAATTATCAAATGCATATGCTGCTCTGTTCAGTGTTTATTTTAGTATCAGGCAAGAATGCACAGGTAAATAAACAGGGTTTTATTGTAAGAAAACAAAACGGTTGTCGATGTATAAGAAAAACGCTCACGTTAAAAAATGTTAAAAGCCGGGTTTGAAATATTTTTCAGCAAGAACGGCATAAAATCAGGCATTGAAAAAACAGAATACACATAAACAGTAGATTTGATAAGAAAAACCATTGAAAAATTATTTCTTTACTTTGCACGTTTTTAAAAACGAAAAGAGTTTAACCAAAACAAAGAGTATGTCAATACGATCGAAATCGATGGATCTCCGAAAGCGTGTTCTGACTGCAAGTCAGGGAGGTGGTCAAAAGGCCATTGCCAAGCAGGTAGCCATGGGCAAGCTGACAGCACGTGAGCGCATTTTAGCATTGCTCGATCCGGATTCATTTCACGAATATGATTTATTTGTGGAACATGCCGGAAAAGACTTTGATATGGACAAAAAACACCTTCCTGGCGATGGTGTTGTTACCGGAACCGGGACGGTGAATGGATATCCCATTTGCATTTTTGCGCAAGATTTTACAGTAGCGGGAGGTTCACTTGGCTATGCACATGCCAAGAAGATTACAAAAATCATGGATCACGCCATGAAAATGAAAGTGCCCTTAATTGGAATCAACGATTCGGGAGGAGCACGTATTCAGGAAGGTGTAAACTCGCTTGCGGGTTATGGCGAGATATTTTATCTCAACACATTGGCTTCGGGTGTTATTCCTCAGATATCGGTTATTCTTGGGCCCTGTGCCGGTGGTGCAGTTTACAGTCCAGCTCTTACCGACTTTGTTTTTGTGGTGGACAACATTTCGAAAATGTTTATTACCGGCCCTGAAGTTATTAAAACAGTGCTTGGTGAAGAAATTTCAATGGAAGAACTTGGTGGAGCTCGTGTTCATGCCGAAACAACAGGCAATGCTCATTTCTTTGCCAACAACGAATTCGAATGCTTTGCACAAATCAAAAACCTGCTTTCCTATATTCCCTGGAATAATTCGAAAAAAGCAGAGCGTTTTGAATCCGAAAAACCGAAGAAACACTTCAAAATATCAAGTATTTTCCCAACCGACCCGAAGGAACCATACGATATTCGTAGTATTATTAGGTCTGTTGCCGATAATAGCGACTTTTTCGAAGTTCAGGAACTGTTTGCTCCAAACATCGTTATTGGTTTTTCGAGAATTGAAGGTGATACAGTTGGTTTTGTAGCTAACCAGCCATTGGTTTTGGCTGGTGTTCTTGATGTTGACAGCAGCGACAAAGCAGCCCGCTTTATTCGTTTTTGCGACGCGTTCAATATTCCAATCATCACGTTGGTTGACCTTCCGGGCTATTTGCCGGGTGTTGACCAGGAACACGCTGGTGTTATTCGTCATGGAGCTAAGATTTTGTATGCTTACAGCGAAGCTTCGGTGCCCAAAATCACCGTTATTCTTCGTAAAGCTTATGGTGGTGGTTATATTGCTATGTCGTCGCGTCACTTGCGTGCTGACTTCGTCTTTGCATGGCCAACAGCCGAAATTGCTGTTATGGGCCCCGAAGGAGCAGCAAATATTATTTTCCGAAGCGAAATACAAGGAGCTGAAAACCCAGAAGATATGCGTCTGAAGAAAGTACAGGAATACAAAGATAAATTTGCCAACCCTTACGTTGCCGCTGCTTACGGCCATGTTGATGCGGTAATTAATCCTTCCGAAACCCGTAGCTTTATTTCACATGCTCTTGACGTTTCAGTTCAAAAAACCGTAAATCGTCCATTCAAAAAACACGGAATTCCACCATTCTAATAATTCAATTGCCATGGAAGAAAATAACGATCTGAAACTTGAATCTTTTTCAATTCATACGGCTAAATACAATACGCTGCTAACGAAAAAGTTTAAAAACCGCGTCATGTGGCAACCAACTGATTTGAAAATGGTTTACTCAGCCATTCCCGGAACGGTACGGCAAATTTTTATCAAAACAGGGAAAAAAGTAGAAGCTGGTGAAATTATGCTTGAACTCGAAGCTATGAAAATGTACAACAAAATTCTGGCTCCCGTAAGTGGCACTATTAAAGCTATCAATATTAAAACAGGCGAGCGTGTCCCTAAAAATTTTCTGATGGTTGAATTTAAATAGTTCTCCAAAGGAATTTATATTCTAGACCAAACCCACGATAGTGTAAAAAGCTTTCGTGGGTTTTTATATTAATTGTTGTGAAAAAACCTGAAAGGCTTTTTCACAACGCTACCGCAGTTAAATGCAAAATGCTCTCTTTTTAGGCACTTATCAAACGGCAGTTTTATCGGGATTAATATCTGTAAAAATTCTACCATAGGATGAAAAGAGTGATAGTTTAAGTATTCTCTATCTACCGGCAATTCAAATCCACTGTAGTATGTTATTGCGTTTTTGTTTTCACTTTGCGCAAAAAGTGAAAAAGGAAATAATAGCATCAAGGATTTTGTTCATACATGCAAAAACAGCAATTGTAGAAAGCGATGTTGTTCTAAAAATGTGTAGTACAAATAAAAAACCACGCATGTTAACAAACAGCTTAAATTGTATATTTGCTGAAAAATAAAATATCAAATGAAGCATCTTTTTTTTGTTCTTTTTTTATTGTGTCTGACAGCAGAATTATCAGCACAGCTTACGTATGAAAAGCGTATCGAATTCGATCTTCGCGATGGCTATAGTGGCGAAACCATTTACGAGTCGTCGAAAGGGTTTTTTCTACTTGAATCAACTGCCAATAAATTGGTAGATGATCAGCAGGAAGTAAAATACGACTTGTACAATCAAGACCTGGAGCTCGAAAAAACAGAAACCGTTCTTATTCCCAAAGGCATGCGGTTCGACGAAATGTATTACAACGACGATTTTGTGTTCAATATTTACTCAAATAAAAAACGCGAATTTGTTATTATAAAAGTAGATATGCAGGATGTTTCGATTTCGAAAACCAATGGTGTTCTGCCAGCGAAAGCATATATGACTGATATGAAGGTTTTGGGTGATTATGCGTTTTTTATGGCGAGAATTAAAACAACCAACTTTATTTACAAAGTCGACCTTGAAACAGGAAAGGGGATAAGTATTCCAATCTCTATTGCAGCGTACAACCCCAAAAAACTGTACAACGAAAATTACCAAATTTTAGAAAAATCGAAAGAAATTCTTTCTTTTACCAGAGCCTATCCTACAAAAGGACAACTTGAGTTGTATATGACCCGGATTTCAGAGGATGGCAACATAGAAGCCCCTTTACGACTTGCCGGAGTTGCTGACAATAACCTTGTATCGGTTTCGGGTTGTCGCATTTCGGAAAACAAACTTGTTATAACAGGAACCTACGCAAAAAAGGGTGCGATGTCCGAAGGTCTTTTCTTTGGAGAAGTTGAAGATGGAACAGTCAACTATATTCGCTACTACAATTTTTTGGATTTGAAAGACTTTTTGTCGTATTTGCCCGAAAAAAAACAAGCAAAAATTGAAAAGAAAAAAGCGAAAAAAGAAGCCGTGGGCAAAGAACTGACTTTTGATTATTTTATTGCCGACCATGATGTGGTTGTTCTCGACGACGGGTATCTCTTTTTAGGCGAAGCCTATTATCCAACGTACAGAACCGAAACATATACGACGGCTGGACCTAACGGAACAACAGTTACACATACGCGAACAGTTTTTGATGGCTATCAATACACCCATGCAGTTTTAGCCAAATTTTCTCTCGAAGGGGAATTGATGTGGGACGTGTGTTTCGAAATGTTTCCCAATTATAAGCCTTTTTATGTAAAACGTTTCATTGCTATTTCTTCTCAAACTGCATCGCAAATCAGCATGGTATTTACTGTTGGAAAATACATTGTAACAAAAATTGTCGATTTTGATGGAGGTATTCTCAGCGACAAAAAAGAAGAAATAATGGGAACAGGAAACGAATCCGAATCAACAAAGCGTGCCTTTTCCAATATTGATTACTGGTATGGCAACTATTTTTTGGCATATGGCAGTCAGGTAATCAAAAACGGAAAAGAAAAACGTAAAGTGTATTTTGTGAATAAAATTGGGTTTTAGAACTTTTTTAAATAGATCAGTATCAAAAGATTTTTTAATTTTGAAAAAAAACAAAAGGTATGGATAGTCAATTCTCCAATTCCGAACCGCAGGTGTTTACCCGCGAAAACACTGGCATAAAAGCCGGTTTTGTGGCAAATGTCTTTACATGGATGTTTGCAGCTCTTATTATTACCGCAGTTGTTGCTTATTTGTTTGGGACACAGATTTCTCTTATACGACTTTTGTATGGTTCGTCGGGATTCACACCTCTTGGCTGGATTGTTATGTTTGCTCCATTTGGACTTGTTTTACTGATGTCTTTGGGCTACAACAAACTTTCGGCTCCTGCTTTAACGGTTGTTTTTCTGATTTATTCTGCGTTAATGGGAGCCAGCTTGGGTTTTGTTTTTCTGGCATTTCAGCTGGGAACTATTTTTCTGGCGTTTGCAATTTCCAGCGGCTTGTTTGCCGTTATGGCTATTGCAGGCTATACAACCAAAATTGATCTAACACGTTTTGGAAACATCATGATAATGGGTCTTTTTGGTATTATCATAGCAAGTGCGGTAAACCTGTTTATGCACAACGACATGATGGATCTGGTTATTTGCGTAGTTGGCGTATTGGTGTTCACTGGACTTATCGCCTACGATATGCAACGCATAAAACAAGACGGACAATATGCTATGGCAAATCCCGAAACGGGTCGCAAAATGGCTATCATGAGCGCCTTGAGACTTTATTTGAACTTTATCAATCTTTTCTTGTTGATTCTGCGCTTGCTGAGTCGCCGTTAATCATTTCCGGAATAATACTAAAAGCACTTTTTCTTATGGAAGAGTGCTTTTTTTGTTTGATAATTCAATTTTTGTAAATTGCATCAAAAAAGATGAAATCAATACTTTTTGTTTTTGTAGTAGCCGCTTTACTCTCGGCTTGCAACACCAGTGCGCGATACCGTTCGTCATCATCTTATTACTCCAACACACGTTATGGATCCGACATGGCTTCTGTTGCCGGAGGTATTCCTGCGCAATACGGCGATATGAGTGGAGGTAAAGCAGACTTGAGTTCCGAAGAAAGCAATCAGGCTTTTAATGTCAGCCAAATGATTATTTATAACGCCCGGATTGATGTTACGGTTAGAAATATCGATTCGGCAAATTCCAGCATTATTGCTACGGCAAAAAAATACGAGGGATATGTCGTTTCAGTAAGCAATAGCTACACATCAATTCGGGTGAAATCGGAAAACCTTGACAAGGCTCTGGCCGATTTGCAAAAGATGGGTAAGATGACTTCAAAAAATGTGTACGGAACCGATATCACCATGGAATACAACAATTTGACAATTCGCCTCGATAATGCGTATAAGGCTCGGACCCGCTATCTGGAATTGTTGTCAAAAGCCGAAGATGTTAAAGCCGCACTCGAAGTTGAAAAAGAATTGGAACGGCTTAACAAAGAAATCGATTTGCTGGAAATGCAAAAAAACAACTACAAACAGCAAGTTGATTATTCACTTATCAATGTTTCGCTTACCGAACGAACACAGCCCGGAATACTTGGCTATGTTGCCATTGGATTATACAAAAGCGTGAAATGGCTTTTTATTTGGCATTGAAAGAAGAAGAGGTCGTGAGAGAGAGAGTTGCGTGATAATCAATTGGAAATTTTTAAATCAAGATTATTGTGTGAGTATTTTAACCTCGGTTCTGCGGTTTTTTTGACGGGCATCGTCGCTGGTACCTGAAGCAACCGGCACGGTTTCGCCATAGCCTTTGGCTTGAACACGACCCGATGGAATTCCTTTGCCGATCAGGTAGTTTCGAACAGCATCGGCGCGCTGTTGCGATAGCACCATATTCGACTGGTCGTCGCCTACATCGTCAGTGTGCCCACCTACTTCGATAGTCATTGTTGGTTTTGCCTTGAGTAAATCGGCTAGTTCGTTCAACGAAGGATACGATTCGGGTCGCAGTGTTGCTTTTGCAAAATCGAAATATACATTTTCGAGTTTAAAAATTTTGGAAGGGGTGTAGATGACTTCAACATCATAGTAAACAATTCCGGGTTCAGCAGGAACTTCCATAAGAGAGTAGTCCTTTTTCATCAAAAAATCCTTGTACGAGATTTCGTATGTGTCGCCCTCGGGAAGTAAAAGTTTGGCCTGTGCATCTGATCCGGTAATTACAGAATACGATTTTCCTGTTTTCTGGCTTTTAAAAATCACAGTTTCACCAACAGCATTGGGTTGCCCGTCAGGGTGAACAACAACCGTTATCAGTGCTTTTTCGTCGGTTGGAATAAGATCCTGGGCCTGAACAAATAAATTACTCGCGAGAAAAAGCAGGGCTGTTGCAAAAAAAAGTACAGAGTTTTTCATAGCTTCTGGTTTTGTTCGTTACAAGATAAACGTTTTTGAATGCAAAAGCGTATAAATTGATGAAATTAATGTAAATAAAAAAGCCGGCGAAGACTATTCAACCGGCTTTTTGTTTTAGACAACGTTTTACATAGGCTCAAACGACATAAGCATTTCGATAACAGTATCAACCTGATCCGAATCGTAAGCAACCCATACATAGAGACTTATTTCGGTGAAATCAGGGTCAACAAGCAGCATCTGCCCAACCGAATAATCGTTTTTGGTGCCTTCTATCAGAACACCCCAATAGCCATTCATTTTTTCTTCGTCGAGCTCAATAATTTCGGTTTGGTTTTCAACCTCATTGTCATCGGCCCACTTCTGAAGAGCGTCTTCCATTTCGTCCCATTCGAGGTTTTCATCTTCGCGCGGATAAATAGATAATGTTATTTTGCCATTAGTGGCACTGAATTTCTCGGCTGTGTTTGTTGTAACTTCAAAATCGCTGGGGATTTTAAATTTGGTCATGTAATCGTCCCAGGTAAAGCTTCGCCAATCCTGTCCAAAAGCTGAACTGGTCAACATAAGTGCAAAAAGCACCAAGGAAAAAGTAATTGATTTTTTCATATGCTGGTTTTTAGTATGCTAAAATAGCAATAAAAACCAAGCCGATAAACAATGTAAGTGTTAAATAATTGTCTTTTTGCGAAAACGAGACAACATAGGATATAGCAATACCGACACAAAAATAAGCGAAGCTCCAAGATAGAAACCTCCCGACATATACTCGGAATCGCCAAAAATGAAATAAGCAAGTAAAATAGCATACACAGGTTCAAGATTAATGTGAAGAACCACAAAATAGGCAGAAAGCTCTTTCATGAGTCTGATAGCTGCCGTAAATGCATATGCAGTGCAAACCGATCCCAGAACAAGCAGGTAAAACATATCTTCGGTTCCAGGCCAGAACGATGAAAACACATCGGGTACAAAAAATGGCATGGCAACGGAAGCAAAGAAAAGGCCGAACAGCATTTCGTATAAACTTAGAATTTGACCTGGCGTTTCGTTGGAAAGTTTTTTGTTTAAAACACTAAACATCGACGACAGGAAATAGGAAACGATTGCAATGATAATACCCTCAACGTACCTGCTCTCGAATCGAAAAATAATGTAAATTCCCGCAATAATGACAATTCCGGTAAGTATATCGAACCACGAAAAGCGCTGCCGCAGAATCAGTGGTTCGAGCAAAGCGGTGAACAGAGTGCCAACACCAAGCAACCCCAAACCAACCGAAACATTTGAGAGCTTAATAGCCAGGAAAAATGTAGTCCAGTGACCAGCTACAACAAGGCCGACACCAAGGGTCGAAAACAAAATTTTGCGTGATATCTTGAGATTCATTTTCTGAACTTTCAGTATCACAAACAGTGTTACAAGAGCAATAAACATTCTGAAAACAACCAATTGTGGTGCAGGGAGCGAAATAAGTTTTCCAAGGATTCCGGTAAACCCCAGCAAAAAAACCACAAAATGCAGTTCCGAATACGTTTTGAGCGAAAAGTTCATTTTGTCAGTAGATGGCGGCAAAGGTAATTTATTTTTGAATCTGAAAATAAAAGCCAAAAAATGCTGTCGCGCTTCGATACATCAATGTGAACTCAATTCATCATATGGTTCGGCACTCAGCGTAAAAACAGAAGTAAGCTGATTGCATACATAATGATATTTTTAAACGGTGCATTTTTGTGAAAGTCATACCTTCTTGCCTGAATTTGAAATGTTTTAAATAAATTTCGTAGGTTTGCATATTAAACTATCCTTACTCCAATGAAAAAGATAATCAATATTTTGGGGGTTGCACTTCTTGTAAGTGTCTTTGTTTTGGTTTCCTGTCAGAAAAAAAAGGAGGACAAGATTGCCGAAACATGGCGATTAATTCGTGTTAGTGTCGATTCTACCGTAACTTGGTATGAGTTGTGGCAGCTCGACGGTCAAAACATCCAAATGGTTACACGCGATTCGAGTTCTCAAAATCTTGATACAGTTGCCTCAGGAACTTATACAGTAGATGCAGGTTTGTCAAAAACCTATATCAACATGCAGGATTTTGATGCAACTCAATACAACGGCGATTGGGAGGTTCTGAAGCTCAATAATGATATCATGGTTATTCTTAACACTACCGACGGAAACTGGCTCTATCGTGAGTTTGTAAAAGAATAATATGGCAAAAAGCAAAACCGCATTTGTTTGCCAGAGTTGCGGTGCACATTATCCTAAGTGGTATGGGAAATGTCCGAGTTGCAATGAATGGAACACACTTACCGAAGAGGTAGTAGAGTCACAACCACAAGGAAAATTTATTGTTGCAGGAGAATTACCCCGAAAAATTTCAGAGGTAGAATATACTCATGGAAGCAGAAAGAGTCTTCAAAATGCCGAACTCGATCGTGTACTTGGAGGAGGCTTGGTTGATGGATCGGTGATTCTTATTGGAGGCGAACCGGGAATTGGTAAATCGACATTGATGTTACAGGTTGCGGTAGCGCATTCCAGTTTTATGACACTGTATGTCTCAGGCGAAGAGAGTTCGTATCAGATAAAAATGCGGGCCGAGCGGATTGGTCTCAGCAACGATAATACTTATCTGCTTCCGGAAACCGATACACAAGCAATTATTTCGGCCTGCGAAAAACTGAAACCCAATCTTTTGGTAATTGATTCAATACAAACCATGCGTACACAACGAATTGAATCGTCGGCAGGAACCATAAGCCAGGTGCGCGAATGTGCTTCGGAGTTGCAGCATTTTTCGAAAAAAAGCGGAATTCCTGTTTTTTTGATTGGTCATATCACCAAAGACGGCAGTATTGCCGGCCCGAAAGTGCTCGAACATATTGTTGATACTGTTTTGCAATTCGAAGGCGACCGACATCACGGATATCGAATTTTGCGAACACTTAAAAATCGTTTTGGCTCGGCTTCGGAGCTTGGAATTTTTGAAATGCTGGGTAATGGTTTGCGCGAAGTTTCCAATCCTTCCGAAGTGCTACTTGCTGAACGGACTATCGATTTACCAGGAACAGCTATCGCAACAACCATCGAGGGTATCCGACCTCTTTTGCTCGAAATTCAGGCGCTGGTGAGCCCAAGTCCATACGGAAATCCGCAGCGAAGTGCCAACGGTTTCGATCAACGCAGACTGGGAATGTTGCTTGCTGTACTCGAAAAGCGTAGCGGAATGAAAATGGGAGTTAACGATGTTTTCTTAAATGTTACCGGTGGCATCAGGGTTGACGACCCAGCTGTGGATCTTGCCGTGATAAGCGCATTGGCTTCATCGTATCACGATATGGCCATTGAAGCTAAAACCTGCTTTGCAGCAGAAGTAGGTCTGTCGGGCGAAATACGGCCCGTAAACAGAATAGAACAACGAATATCGGAAGCAGATAAACTGGGATTTAAAACTATTCTTATTTCTGCCTCGAACAGCAAAACTCTTCAGCCAAAAGAATATTCAATAAAAATAAAACCGGTTGCCAAGCTCGAAGATGTTTGGAAAATCATCTTTGGTTGATTATTTTTGCCACTTAAAATCTATTATTCGCTTTTATGAAACTGATTCCAATCATTACCGAACATTGGAAAATAGACGGAGGTGTTGCTTTTGGTGTAATTCCACGAAGCCTTTGGAGCCGCTATATCAATGCTGATGAGAACAATTTGATACCGATGGTAAACCGATGTTTATTGATTCAAACGGAAAACCGTCTTGTACTGATTGAATCGGGATTTGGGAAAAAACGGGACGATCGCTATTATCAGTTTAAGTACATCTCCAAACAAATCGGGCTGGAACAAGCAATACAACAGGCAGGTTTTGACTGCAGACAAATTACCGATGTTATTTTTACTCATTTGCACGACGATCATTGTGGAGGAGCTGTAAACCGACTCGAAAACGGGAGCTATGAGGTTGTTTGTCGGAATGCAAAGCATTGGGTGAGCAAAGCACAATGGGATTCGGCTATGCAGCCTAATAAACGCGAAGCTGCAGCCTATTACAACGATAATGTTTATGCAATCTACGAAGCTGGTCTGATGCGTTTTGTTGAAAAAGAAGAAGAAATTGTTCCCGGGATTTCGGTGCTGATACGCAATGGACACACAGCGGGCCAAATGTTGCCTTTAATTGATGACGGTATTCGAAAATGGTTGTACTCAAGCGATTTTATTCCGTCGCTGAGTCATGTTTCACCGGTTTGGGTTGCTTCGGTTGATATTGAACCCATTCTGGCGCTCAACGAAAAGGAGGTCTTTCTTGAAAGCGCTGTTCAACAAAACATAAGTCTGATATTTGAACACGATTTAGAAAACGAAGCCTGTCAAATTTTGAAAAATCTGAAAGGTTTTGAAGGATTAGCGTGTGAAATTAAAAATACAATATGAAAAAACTCGTATTAATATTCGTTTTCGTCTTGGAAACAATGGTGTCAAATTCTCAAACCATAGTATTGCCAGACCCTCAAAAGTCGGGGGGTAAGCCATTGATGACAACATTGAACGAACGTCAATCGATACGCGATTTTAAAGACACGGCAATGAGCTTGCAACAAATAAGCAATCTGCTTTGGGCTGCATATGGAATTAATCGTGCCGAGGCGAGTAAACGCACAGCCCCTTCGGCCCGAAATAAGCAGGAATTCGATTTGTATGTAGTTGATAAAAATGGTATTTATATATATCAAGCCGATTCTAATCAGCTTTGGTTGGTTGCCAAAGGCGATTTTCGCCAAAATATGGGCAAGCAGGATTTTACGGGAGTTGCTTCGTTAACGCTTGTTTTCGTTGCCGATTATAGTCGTATGGGCAACATCAGCGATCAGGAAAAGGACTTCTACAGTGCTGCCGATTGTGGTTTTATTAGCCAGAATGTATATTTATTTGCAGCTTCGGAAGGACTTGCAACAGTTGTACTTGGTTTTATCGACCGCGAAAAAATGGCGTTGATACTTCATTTGTCCGACACGCAAAAAATAATTTTCTCTCAACCTGTTGGTTTTATGAAAGAATAAACAACATCTTCAAAAGCGCTTTGCCTTTGGAATGCTTATGTGTATTTAGTACACAGAGTGAAAACACAAATAATCTTTAAGCGAAGAGGGAGTACTTGGAAAATTCAAATTTCAATAAACTCAAAAGGAACTTTCACAATAGCAGCATAGTCTTCGCCGGCTTCCATCATATCTTCGTCTCCCTCATCAACTTTCCAGATCACCTTGGTGGCCGAACCATTTTCAATAGCCTTGGGCAATTGGCGAAGCAAATCGAGCAGACATTTGGACGAGGAGGTATTGAAGTAATCAAGGTGAATATGAAGTTCGGTTGTGGTTGTTGGTTGCTGAACATATTCGCTGAGCGCAGCAAGCAAAGGCTGATAAAAGCCAATGGAGTTTTCGGGAATTGAACGACCAGCAATACTGATCATTCCGTTAGCAAAATCGGTCTTAATCTCCGGACTTTTTTCTGATTTGGTAATGCTGATATCGGTCATTATTCACCCATGTTGAATTTAATAATCAAATGGAAGAAAAAAGTATCGTTATCTATAACCGTAAAAGCAAAATCGAGTGGCATACCAGCTTTTCGTCTTATTTCAAGCATTCCCAAACCAGCCCCTCCTTCGTTCGATAGCTCGGAATCGGCCAAAGCCTGACGATAATTATCGCGAATACTGCCACCGGCTTTTCGGTTGGCTTCTCTAATTTTTTTCTCAACAACAGTACGTCGGAGAATACTTACAGCATTACCGCAATCGATTCTGAAGCCCTGACGAGTTCTTGTTGCTAAAAAAACTGCTGGGTATAAAGGATATTCGTTATGCTTAATGATATTTTGAAGTATTTCAACACCGGCAATGAGTATTCTTTTACGAATTCTGATTTCATGTTCGCCAAAAAGCTCTTCCATACTGTCAAGAATCCTTCCCGATTTACGATCGGTGATAGTACCCTTGAATTGCGCCAATATCTCCGATGTCGCCGTGTTTTCGCGAATAAAATCGTCGATATTGAATTTAGAGCCTGGTTTCATAACCTTTGAATTTAAGCGTAATTTACTGAGGAGCAGATTTGTGTAAACACTATTAAGTGTTCGAACCCTTTCTCTTCAACAAATCCAAAGGTATAATAATTTTTTATTATTGCTGCATTTTTTTAAAAATATTTCGCATTAACGAATATTTTTGACCTTATGTGAGTAAAAATGCAAGTAATATCGAAATGGTAACAGCGGTAAAAGAATTTATTGAATCACCAATCTGGTAAGTAATTGATATCCCATTAAAGCACCCTTATCGTTATATGTTTCGCTCTTCACCATTCCGCTTCCCATCGACAAATATTCAACAACCGACGATTGTGATTTGGCAAAACCTGTTTTAGAATCGACGTTATATGAAATTTTCCACGCTTCGAAAGTTCCAGCAGGAACAGTAATGGTTTCTTTTCCTACAACTTTACGGTTTGTAATATTGATTACAATTGTCATTAGTGTCATTCCACCGTTTTTCACCACCATAGTAATGCTTGCGTCGGGTAGTGTGGCGCCGGCAATCAAATCTGTCGGATATTGCATATTGTTTGCTTCTACCGAGACTTCCATATCTTTGAAACCTTCCATGGTTTCGGCTGGAATGAAATTTCGCATATCGAAATAGAAAACTCCGGCTTCGCATTTCATAACCAGTTGGTTGGTTCCGCTTTCTTTGCCTTTTGCATCGTTGGTTACGATAGTGAGCGACGAAACAAAGCCATTGGTGTTGTTCTCAATCGAGTTAACAGTTACTAGATTAACGCTTTCTACTTTGTCTTTTTTGTCGTAGTTGGTCAATTCCCATAAGTTGCCTTTTTGCAATGGGTAGTAATTGGGACATGTTTGAGCATTCAGCGCAACCGAAGCAAGAAAAAGTATTCCAAAAATGAGACTTGTTTTCATGTGTTTTTTTTACAAAGATAAAACAACAACGTGTTACAAAGGAATATTTGAAATAAAATCCCTTAAAAACAGGAGCTGAAAAAACGTGAACGCGATAACAATATCATATCGCTTGATTTTTTGAATCTAGCATCAGATATAGTGCTGTTTACCAAAAACCATTTTGATAGCTCAAGCGCCAGAGTGAAAAATTGGCAAGTTAAAAATTAATATGTTGGATGGTAACAATCTTTATTGTTTACGCTCAACCGCTCCATACCTTTGTTTAGTAGGTCAGTTGTTGAAGCCAAAAAATAAAAAAATGAACAGAATACTTATTGCCTCAATCGTTTTGTTTCTTTCCATACAAAATGTTTCTTCGCAACAAAATTGTTTGGAAAAAGTCACCCCGATAGGAGTTTTTCGTCTTTCGAATGATATTTGGGTACCCTTGGAATTTCTCGACATGAAATATCCTTGCTACAGTGGCGATCTCAACGACCAGCAATCGTGGATTGAATACGAAATGACCGTGAGAGCATATACCAAAGAATTTGGTTTATTTCCACAAATAGCTGTTGGTGGCGACTATTTTCAGAACCTTACCGATTACAATAATAGAGTAAACGTTTGGTTTTCAGTATATCCGTTTTACCCACAACCGATTTATACCCTCAATTCTCAGCGCGATGCCGAAATGTTTGAACGCTGGAAAAGTGAGTGGGTGTTTCATTTTCCTGAAAAAGCAAACAGATTGTTGAGTTTAGAGCAAATGGATCAGCTCGAAAACCAAGGAATTGGTGATAGCAGCAACTTTGTTTCCGTTGCAATTGAATCCGGAAAAGTTGCCGGAGCTGACGAATGTGCCGGGGCTGTTGTTTTGCCTGTTGGTGCGGTATGCACTTTTTCGGGTGACTATAACAATGCTTCTGCGACAAAATCAACAGGAATGGTCAATCCCGGTTGCCTGTTTACAACAGGAACACCTAAAGACATTTGGTTTAGCTTCACAATGCCTTCGAGCGGAAGTGTAACTGTTCAGACTCAGGCGGGGGGAGCTCCAGCCATGTCGGATGGAACAATTGCCTACTATACGGGAAATTGCGGCACACTTATTTACGGAAACTGCGACGACGATTCGGGACCGGGTCTTCTTCCTCAAATAACGATCAGTGAGCCTGCAGGGACAACTATTTATTTGCGCTATTGGGGATACAATAGCAGCAGTGGAAATACGCAGTTTTGTGTAACTGATGCTTGCCCGGGTTTTTCAGCTCCAACGGGTGTAACAACTTCAGTTTCGCCTGCTTCGGCATCGGTTTCATCCAATGTGACTTTTACAGCAACAGGTGTGGTTGGAGGCAGTTGCTCGGGTAGTTGGCAATATCAGTTTGAAACCCTTGCAGGAGTTATAAAACAAGCTTGGAGTGCTTCATCTTCATATACGATGAATTCTGTTAGCCAAGACACAGCAATGGTGGTGAAAGTTCGTTGTTCAACTTGTACAACTTCGAGTATTACTTCATCGTGGATGGGATTCGACTATTTGACTCCATCAACAAACGATGCCTGTTCAAATGCAATTGCTCTTACTGTTGGAACATATTGTGATGGAGCCGTCAAGTATCGTAAGCGCGACGAAACCAATGACGCTGGAGTGCCGGCTCCGGGATGTGCCGGATATGTAGGGGGAGATGTTTGGTTTACTGCTGTTGCACCTGCAAGTGGTAATATGACAATAGACACCGACACTATTCCAAATGTGACTGCATCCAATATTGGAGGGAATCATTTATATGACTTGGGTATGGCTGTTTACTCGGGAACATGCGGTTCTTTGTCTCTGGTGGCATGCGACGACGACAACAGCAACAATGGAGCAAATCCAAAAATTATACTCTCTGGGCAGACACCAGGCGAAACAGTTTATATTCGGGTTTGGGATAAAAACAATGATGAAGAGGGGGCGTTCACTATTTGTGCAACCGATGGTCAGTCAATCGATCCGGGGCAGAACTGTCTTGAATCATATGTTATTTGCAACAATTCAACTATTGACGGGAATTCTGATGGTTTTGGCGTAAATGAGCTTAATGCCTCAAATAAGGGTTGTTTCGAAACAGGAGCAGAACACCAATCAACCTGGTATGTGTTTTCGCCGACAACATCGGGCACTATTGGGTTTGAACTTGTTCCGGCAAATGGAACCGACGATTACGACTTTGCTATTTGGGGACCTTACCCATCGGGTTCCACATTGGCTTCAATGTGTCCACCAACAGTAGCTCCATTACGTTGCAGTTGGTATAATGGGTTGGGTGCTTCGAATTGTTACTCGGGAAATTGTCACAATACAGGAATGATTGTTGGCGAAGTGGAAACAAGCGACGATGTTTGGGGGTCACCTATCGGAACATACAAAGGTTTTGTGGCTGCAATAACTGTAGCAGCCGGAGATGTTGGAAAAATTTATATTATGCTTATTGATAACTGGAGTGCAACTACAAGTCCTTACACCATTTCATGGGTATTAGGCGGCGGCTGTACACTCGATTGTGCAGTTTTGCCTGTTGTTCTTGGCGAAATCGGACACTATTGCACAGATAACTCAACGGTGATAACATGGTCAACCCTTACCGAGACCAATAATGATCATTTTACAGTGTATCGTATTGATACCGAAGGAACCGAATTCGTTGAAGCAGTTATTGATGGTTCGGGAAATAGCAACGAACAGATCGATTATCAATGTGTTCTGCATCCTGAAAATAAAGAAGAAGCCATGTATCGTTTAACACAGACCGATTTTAATGGAAAAGAAACAGAATTGGGATATGAATCGGCCATTTGTAATCCAAGGTTATCATTTGCAATATTGAATGTAGTTGCAAATAAAGAAAAAGGCACTGCTGATGTGAGTTTTTCCACCTTATTGGCGGGTAAATATCAGATTCAGATTGTTGATGCCAAAGGCGAAATTTTGGACGAAAAATCGATGTTTGTTTTACCTGAATCAACGACAAGTTGTCATTTTGCAAATATCAGCTTTAAAGAAGGTGTTTGCTTTGTTCGTGTGATTTCAGCAACCAACGAAGCCATCGTCAGAAAGTTTCCGGTTTTATGAGGTTGTTTGTGTCGTTGTAAGCAACTGTCTAATACTCCGGCTTTTTTCTTGTTAATCAGGGAAAAAAGTCGGAGTTATTTATTATTTTTGCTCTTTATCCGTCTTTATGAGAGGATTTTTTTTATTTCTGACACTTTTTGTTGTACTGAATGTTGCCGGAAGCTCCTATTCTGAATATATTCAATCCCAGTCCGATGAAATAAACCGGATGGCTGATACAAATTGGCTTGCGGCACTCGATTCGGGAGTTGTGCTCCGGAATACTGCCATTAAAAATGCCGATAACGAACGGGTTATACAGCTTACTTTAGATATGGCCAAAATTCAATTGGGAATGGGCCGTATCGACAGTGCAATGATGTTGGTTTTCGAAGCGCAAGAAAAAGCATTGCTTCTTTCCAGGACAAAACAAGCCTACTATTCGGGTCGTTGCAACCAACTACTTGGCGATGTGTTTTATTCCAGATATATCGAAGAGGAAGCTGTTGTATTCTATTTGCAATCGCTACGTCAATATGCCGCGTGTAGTCATTATTCCGAAATGGCAGAAGTGTTGAATGCGCTTACATCGAGCTTTCAAAGTCTGAATAGGCAACACGAAGCTTTAATAACCGTTGAAGCACTGAACCGATTGATGAATTTTACCAAAATAGTTTACATCAAAGCCTTGTATTACGAAACTTATGCTGATTTTTTGAGCGAAACACAGAAACTTTCCGAGTCGAAAAATGCATATTTGACAGCTTTGCAGTTCTACCATACATTGCCTGTGGCCGAAAAGATGTCAGACACTTATCTTAATCTGGCTATATGCGAAAACGAGCTGGGAAACCGCCAGGCTGCTTTGAGCTGGATAGATAGTGCTACAATTTATAACACCGAAAACAAATATTTAAAGAATCTTTACGAAGCAACCTATTACAGAGCCGAATTTATCGGTCTGGAAAATCCGTCAAAAGGAATTGAGATAATTACAGGGGTTCTTGATCAATTGGAAGAACTCGATCTCAATATTCATAGGGGAATATATCTTAAGTTGCTTGTTTTTCTACAGAAAAAATCGGCGTTGTTTGAGGCAGCTCTCAAATCTAACGAGCAATTCAATCATGTTATCAACAATATTTATGGTTCCAATGTTGAACGAAAAATAGCCGGCTTGCAACTTGAGGTTGAAACCGGCAAGCTGAACCATCGCATAGGCCTGTTGCAGAAAGAACAGGAATTGGCTACCGTGAATGCACGTAGTCAGCGCAACATGCTATTTTACTTTTTTCTAGCCATTGTTGTTTTGTTTACAATGGCACTCAACAATGTGCGACGATTGCAATACAGACTTTATCTCCTTAAGGAATTTGCACTCGATTTTTCGTGGATCCAGTATTTTCTCGCTTTTTTATCCAGTTTGTTTTATTTTTCTATTTTGCTTATTTTCATTAATCCGTTCAACCTTACTCAAAACGCAAGTGTTTATCCATGGATACACTATAGTGTCATTGCCTTTTTAATGTCTGCCTTGTCTGTTACTGGAGTTTTTTTATTGCCCGCCCGATGGTCGGCCAAACCAGGATTCAATAGCCGATTTACTATTACAGCGCTTGTTTTTATTGTACTGATGAATGCGGCCATTATTTTCTATTCGATACTGGCAGGGATTTCGGGCAATTCGGTGTACGATTTATTGAATGTGGTGTTGGTGCTTACAGGGATCACGATTATTCCGGTTTTTTACTTTATTATTTATCTCGAAAAAGTATTGCTGCGGAAGCATATTCAAATGGCAGGAATGCTGTCGAATCGAATTCAATCTTTCAAACCCGGAAAAATGGAGGAAATTGTGACAGTTTATTCAGATCGTTCGCGCGATATGCTTGAAGTGTCTGTGAATAATCTTTTATTGGTCGAGGCTAATGGAAATTATTCAAAAATCGTGTTTTTGGAAAACGAAAAAATGAAAAGCACGTTGATTCTAATTTCGCTAACTAAATTGTTGGAACAGCTTGCTCCTTTTTCGTGTTTTTCGCGTTGTCACAAGTCGTATATTGTGAATCTCAATAAAGTGAAGAAGGTGATGGGAAATTCGCATGGATATAAGCTCGACATTCCTTTTGTCGATGAACCCATTCCCGTATCGCGCAGCTATGCTGCCGATTTTATCAGAGACTTCAACAAGGTTTTTAAAGAAGGGGAACACCGGAATTAAGTATAATCACAATAAATGTGGCAGCGATTAAAAACCACAAACCAATCACTGTCAAAAGTTTAATTTTCATAAGTTGTTGCGTTTTTTGTGACACAAAGATATTATCCTTCAGTTGATTGTCAGCTATTTATACATATGTTGCAATTTTAATTGATGTATGGCCAATATTAATTTATGGAGCTGATTTTTGGATGTAAAAGCGATTTGCATTCTAACGCTGAAGACTCTTTTCATTAGAAAAAAAATCAGAATTAATTTAACTTTACTGAGAATAAACAATCAAAAGCTCATTGTTGCTAATTTTTTGATTAATGAATAATCTAATCGTTATTGCTTCTTTTGCCTTTGCTGTCTTCTTTGCTCGTGGTGTTTTTGCCCAAGAGTGGACACTGGTTACACCTGTAAAAAACACTTCCAAAATTAAGGCTGTTTCGATGGTAAACGACAGTACTTGTTTTGCAATAGATATGATGGAACACCGTATTTTGAAAACCACCAATAGTGGCTCGAGCTGGATGCGGATGTATTTTTATATGTCGTCGCAACCATATGATTTGTGGATGTTCGATGAATTGAATGGCGTTGTTTGTGCCAGCTCGGGATATATTTACAAAACCACCAATGGTTTCGACACCTATTCGCAAGTTTCGACTTTGCAAGGAAACCTATACTCGCTTTGGTTCACAAGCAACTTGGTTGGTTATGCCACTGGCGAAAGTGGAAAAATCCTGAAGACAATTGATGGAGGCAGCAATTGGACTTTGCTTACAACTGGTGTGTCGGATCTTTGGTTTAACATCTTTTTTATTAACGATTCCATTGGCTATGCCTGTGGAAATAGTGGACGACTTATTAGAACAACTGACGCCGGAAATAGTTGGTCCATAATGACAACGGGAACTACCACCAGACTAACCGATGTTTGGTTTAGCGATCCAGCCCATGGAGTTTTGGTTGGCTCGGGTGGACTGATGATGAATACGGCGGATTCGGGTTTTACTTGGACACCAATGGCATCAGGCACTGCACAATACATCTTCAATATTACACAGTCTGGAACGGTGCTAACTGCGGCTTGCGCTGGTGGAGTTTTGCTTCGCTCTTCTGATTCGGGAAACACCTGGACAGCGCAAACTGTTGGAACCAAAGATCATTATATGGCAAGCTTCAATAGCAATGGAATTGGTTTTGTTGGTAGCGATGCAAGTATGTCAAAAACAATGAACTTTGGCAATTCCTGGTCGTTGCATCAAGGCGGAATGGCTCATTCCAAATTGAATAAAGTGAGTTTTGCAAACGATAGTGTAGGGGTTGCAGTTGGCTGGATGACAACAGGAGGTATTTACAATGCAATAGTGCGAACTACAAATGGAGGTCATTCATGGTCAAATATTTTAGCAAATTCTGCTTCTAATTCTGGAATTCTTGGAGTTCATTTGCTTCCCGATGGCACTGGATGTCTGGGAGGAAGTAGTGGCCTGAATGCCCACACTATCAATTATGGACAAAACTTTAGTTACGGAGCGAATAGACCTACAGTAGCTGTAAGGGCCGTTTGGGCTTTCGACGAAAACAATTACGTTCTTGGTGGAGGATACATAAATGCCGGGATATACAGAACAACCAATGGAGGGGCCACTGCTTTCTCTTACACTCCAGGTGGAAACATTTACGATTTTTGGTTCCCTTCCGATAGCGTTGGGTATGCTGTTGGAGAAGGCGGTATTGTTATGAAAACCTCCAATCAGGGAGCTAATTGGACTACTCTCACAACCGGGTTTTTTGGCAATCTAAATACTGTGTTTTTTTTAAATGATTCCGTTGGCTTTATATCCGGCAGTGGTTCGCACAAAACTACCAATGGTGGTGCTACATGGACACCTATTTATCCTGCTGGAACCACAGTGGTTTCAATATTTTTCTTCACACCCGATTCGGGATACGCCGTTACTTATGGTGGCGATGTTGTGAAAACCATTGATGGTGGCGCAAACTGGAGTTTTGTTACTGGTGGACTCACCGATCAGGGAGTGAACGATGCAGCAATGGTAGATGGATATATTATTGCCGTAGGAAATATGGGCGACGTGTATTCGCTGAAAATGTTCGATTGCGATACTTATCCAACACCTTTGATAACTCTTAGCAACGACACCATTTATTCGAATCAAATATTCGACAATCAGTGGTATAATAGCTCAGGTCTTATTCCTGGCGCAACCGGCAACTTTATTGTCTCAACCGAGAACGATTATTACTATTCAATTGCAACAAGCAGTTATGGTTGTGTTTCCGACACATCGAATATCATCGACAGGCCTTGCTCAATTGTTCCAACGCCGAGTATTACGCAAAGTGGCGACACACTTTTTTCCGATGCTTTGTCGGGAAACCAATGGTACAACAGCTCGGGACCTATTGTTGGAGCAACTACGAATTATTATATTCCAATTGTTTCGGGCGATTATTTTGTGATTGTGACCAACACATTTGGTTGCACTTCGGATAGCTCCGATTTATATCCCTTTGTTGTTTCGTCCCTCAGTGAAACTGCATATTCCGAATTTGTTATTTTTCCTGTTCCTGCTGGAAAATGGCTCAATATAGAATGCAAAACTCAGAATGTTGTATTTGTTTCTATCATAGGTTTAGATGGAAGAGTGTGGAGGCATTTTTCTTCACAAAGCTACTCATTCAATACCGATGTTTCGGCTTTATGCAATGGAGTCTATATTTTGCAACTCGAAACTAACGATTCTATCATCCGTAAACGAATTGTAATTCAGCATTAGCCATTTAAACTCGAATATGCTGATATTTGTATTTTTGCTTTCAGAAATTACAATGCTATGCCTATTCCAACTTCGAGAACAAACGATTGTGCAACCATTAGTATCGATACAGCAACTTGTACGGGATGCGGTTTGTGCGTCAAAGTTTGCAAAGATTTCGGTCTTGAACTTGTAAACGGAAAGGCTGTTGTAAATTCTGGTAGTGCTGTTTTTGGGTGTGTTGGATGTGGACATTGTATGGCTATTTGTCCAACAGGAGCCATCACAATCAAGGGCAGAACTCTGAGTCCAAACGATATTTTCGAATTGCCACCCAAGGAATCGGCATCGAGTTACGATCAGCTTATGGCTTTGTTTCAGCGGCGCCGAAGTATCCGCGAGTTTAAAGACAAGGAGGTTGAACCTGAAATTATCGAAAAGATTCTGGCCGCTGCACGCACAGCCCCAATGGGCTTGCCGCCATCGGATGTGCATGTACTTGTAATCAATGGCAAAGATAAAGTGTTTGAGTTTTCGAAAGACTTTTGCAATTTTATGCGTGGAATGAAATGGCTTGTTTCCGGATGGTTTTTGGCGTTCATGAGACCATTTTGGGGCAAAAGCAACGATGCCATGTTTCGCAATTTTGTAAGACCATTGTTCAAAGTCTATGTCGAAAATATGGACAACGGGAAGAATTATGTCACTTACGATGCTCCTTTGTCCATCTATTTTTACGGTTCAAGTTTCACCGACCCAGCCGACCCAATTGTGGCGGCCACATATGCTATGCATGCCGGCGAAACGCTTGGTCTTGGAACCTGTATGCTTGGTGCCATGCACCCGCTGATTCAGAATGGCAAAAGAGCCCGAAAATTTCGCGAAAGTCATGGAATCAAATACAAAAGCCGCGAAGGACTTTTTGTTGTTTTTGGCTACCCGGATGTAAAATACTCCAACGGTCTGAATCGAACATTCGCCAACGAAACGTTTCTCTAAAATGAAAAATTTGTCACTTATTTTGTTGCTAATTCTGTTTTGGGGTCAAGCTTTTACTCAAACTAAAGATACAATTGTTGTAAATCACGATATTCAGCTGGTGCAGCTAAAAGATTCCTTTTTTCTCCACATAACCCGCGATGAAGTATCGGGTTTTGGCACTGTTGCATCGAATGGATTGTTTGTTATTCGGGGCGGAAAAGCTTTAATGATTGACACCCCCATGGACGAGACAAAAACCGCCATCTTGTTGAATTTTTTGCGTGATTCAATGAATGTCGAAGTGAGTGTGTTTATTCCTGGTCATTGGCACAACGACTGTATTGGCGGGCTTGCCCTATTGCATCGAATGGGCGTTTTTTCTTTATCAAATGTAATAACCGCCAACGAATGTATCAAAAGGAATTTGGCCGTGCCTCGTGCAACGTTTTCCGATTCATTGTTTTGGAGTTTTAGTGGTGTTCCGATGGAGTTGTATTATCCCGGACCAGGTCACAGTATCGATAATATTGTGGTGTATTTTCCCGACCAGAAAATTCTTTTCGGGGGCTGTCTCATCAAATCGCTCGAAGCCCAAACAATAGGAAATGTTACTGACGGCGACGTAAACCGCTGGAACGAAACGCTTGAAAAAGTAAGACTGAAATACGGTTTGGCCGGAATAGTTATTCCGGGACATGGTTCAGCGGGCTCAATGGAACTTATCAAACATACACAAAAAATTGTGGATAGCTACAGCAGCACTCATTGATGTTTTGTGCAAAATTGAAAAAATGAATTGCGATTTTTAACCCTTAAATCACGGTTTCAATAATTTTACGATCTACTTTGTGATAGAATTTCGACTCAATTTTGTCACGCTCTTCGAGGTAGGTCTGATAGCTGTCCGAAAATTCAACACGTTGCTCGATGGTGTTTTCGAATGTGCCCGAGAGACCCATCATAAGTTCGCAGATTTCGCGTACGGCATTCAGGTCTCCGCGCTGATAAGTGATGTAATCAACCAAATCTTTTTCCTGAATATAGTTCAGAAATAAGGGGCTCGATTTGCGTCCGACCAAAAAGCTCAATCCGGTTTGTTCGGCGGCGCTTAGGTCGAGAACATCGTCCATCACAAAAGCTACCTGCGAAGGACGAATGCCCGGTGTGTCGGACATGTGCGAAAGAGCTTCTTTTTTATATTTAAATGAAAGATAAACCGCATTGTAATGTTCGCGTTTAGCAAGCTGAAAAGCCGATTCGCTAATTTGGTTGGTTACAATACCTGTAAATGGAATTTTCTGAAAACGCAGCCAATAACTAAAGCGTAGTAAATTGATACCTAAACTGTCGGTTTCGCTGTAGGTGCTGGGAAATTCAGCTCCTTTTTTGCCACTGTTGAAAACGCCGTCCCAGTCGAAAAGGAAACCTTGAATATTGTCGAGTTTTTTTGCAATTTTTAAAGCCGGAGTAAGAAAAAGACCTCCGTTTTTTTCGAATAAATCTTGAATATTTTCGGGTTTCATAGACGTTGAAGATTATTTAAGCACTAAATTACAATTTTTTTTCGAGTACAATTTTTTGGATTTAACAAAACAAATTACATGATTAATTACAGAGAAAACAGGGAGATTTATTCTTTTACCGCAACATTCTTTATGAGATGTCTTAGTGCGGAAGTTATTGAGAAGGCCCGGGCATTGGGTACGAGGAGTCATATATTCGACAGGATAAGTTTTCAAACTTTTTATAGACCGTTTTCATCAAAGACTTTTTACCTCCAGATTTTCACTTCAGCAAAATCACATAGATACAACTAACTCATATACAACCACCTCCATCAATCATTGTTTTTATATCTTTGCAACCATGTTTGTAATTTCTAATTATATAGCATCATTCGATTGGCTGCTTACACTTATGTATCTAATGCTGGTATTATTTGGCGCATGGCTCTACAAAACATATCTCCACCGTACTGATCCTGCCTACCGATGGTTTATGCCGGCTCTTGCCCTTAAAATGCTGGGTGGCATTGCACTGGTTTGTATTTATGGATATTATTATGGCGGGGGCGATATTTTTGCTTATTTCGATGGAACTCAGGCTTTGTTGAATCTAACTTCGTCCGATCCCGGTGCAACACTTTCTTTTTTAGTTGGAAACAATAGTAAGGAAGCTTTTACTTCTTTTAATTTTCAAACGGGTCTTCCACAATTCTATTTGTATATCGATAGTAACACATGGGCTGTGAGTCGCTTTTCTTACCCTTTTGTGGCATTGGGCGTAGGCCGTATACTGCCCGCCACTATTCTGATGAACGTGTTTGCCTTTATAGGCCCTTGGAAATTATTTCGGTTGCTCAACCAACGCTATTCTGGAATGACGGGCCGCATTGCCATTGCTATTCTGCTTATTCCTTCCTGCATTTTCTGGGGGTCGGGCATGATGAAAGATGGCTTCACTTATGCTGCTACATTATGGTTGCTTTATGCCGCAATTTCAATTGCCCTTATCCGACGGCAGATAATTATGAATGTATTCATGATTTTAATTAACGCATATGTGATTATAAGCATTAAACCCTATATTTTTATTGCACTGATGCCCGCAGTGCTGATGTTAATGCTGTTTACCTCTGTGAAAGCAATTTCAAGTCGAATACTTCGCTATGTAATAGTACCCTCCGCAACTATTATTATTGTTGTTGGTGGTGTTTATTTATACTCAGCTCTTTCTCCTTCGTTGGGAACATACGGCAATTTTGACGATGCTCTCGAAAAAGCTGCCGTTTCGCGTGACGATTTTACCCAAAACCAAACCTACAGTGGAAATTATTTTGATATTGGGAGCTTCGACCCTTCTATTCAGGGGATTCTATCAAAAGCACATCTTGCCCTGCTATATGGATTGTTTGGTCCTTTTCCTTGGCAGGCCAACAATATTGTAATGTACATCAGCTCACTCGAAGCCATGGGTTTTCTTATTCTGTTTCTACTTGCCTTTCGAAACCTTTTGTTTAGGGGCGCTTTTCGAACCCTGGTAAGTGATCCGATATTGCTTTCGTTTTTGCTTTTTGTTTTTGTTTTTATTGTTTTTGTTGGAGTTTCTACAGCCAATTTCGGATCGCTAGTGCGCTATCGAATTCCGGCTTTGCCAATGTTTGTCTTTGTTCTGTTTATGCTAATTAAAAAGAGAGCAGAATTTATCAAGCTCTAACGATAAACGCAAATCGGTTTTTCATTTTCAGAAAAGGGCTTTCAAGATATTTGTATGAAAGACGTGCAATAACAACACTTACAAAGAGGGAAACAAATGTCTCGGCAACTAAAACGGACAATAAAGTTTCGGTTTTCATTAAAAAAGAAACTGTTTTTATAGCAATCAAAATACCAATAAAATGTAAGCAATACAGACCATAAGTGATATTTCCCAGTTTAGAAATGGTTTTGAATGCTGACATTTTATAAAATGACCGAGTTGCATAATTTTGCTCGAGTATAACAAACAAAAACAGGACTGCGAGAATAGATCTTTCAAATATTCTTATCACAAACGAATTCATTAATAATTCTGTTCTGAAAAAGTAGAACACGGCAATTACAGAATATAGGAGTATTATATACACTTTTTTGGTTGATGATATTTTGCTCTTAAGTCCATCTTGTGTTATTATTAGCCATGCACCAAATGAGCCGATAGCCATATCGCTGATGCAAGATAAGGTATGGTATTCATGAAACATGTAATTGTCAAAAAAAGCCCTTGCTGCCCAACTTGCACTAATTATAGTAATAAAAGCATACTGCAGTTTATTTGTTGGAACAAACGCAATAATCAAGGGCCAGATTAAATAAAACTGCTCTTCGATTGCAATACTCCACAGTACCCCCAAAATAGAGGCGTCTGGCAAGCCATTTTTTATGAGATCAAAATTACTCGTAAACGTCAGATAATTAATTAAGTGTGCTGTTTCTGATGAGCTTTGGCCAAATAAAGTTTTTATTAAGGGAAATACGAAAAAACCAAAAAGAACAGCTGCGAAATATAAAGGCCAGATTCGTAAAACACGCCTTAAATAAAAGTGAGGGATATTTACTTTTCCCAATGTTTTTTTTTCTTCAATTAATAGATATGAAATTAGAAATCCGCTTAATACGAAGAAGAAATTCACGCCTAAATTACCATTTCCCCACAGGGAATATTTAATAAAATGATATGTATGGCTTGTTTTAATTGCAATATTTTCTGTGTAAAAACTATGAAAAAGAAATACCGATAAAAAAGAAAAAAATCGCAGACCGTCTAAGTTTTCAAAGTGTAATTTTTTCATACCCCATTTTATTAAAAAACAAACTCTCTGATGATTACAAAAAATCGCTTATTGAAAATAGAGAAAGGATAAGCATAAACAGCTTTTCTCAAAAACTTAAAAGCGAGTTTTTTTTCGTCGTGTAAGGCCAAATGCAAAGAAACAAAACTGTAGTTTGATGCTTTAAACGCGGGAAGCCAATTGTTGTATTTTTGTGTAAAATCTTTATTGGACAGTGTTTTTTTTATTAGAAATTCAACCCTTGCAATTAGTTTGTCTTTGTTGATTTTTATCTCACCCCTCCCCTCATGATTAATAACACGGGTGGTCATTTCTGCTCCGCAAAGAATAGGATACTTCATTGTTAACCGAAGCAACATTTCGTAATCTTCGGATCCTGCCAAAACTCGTTCTTCATCGAAAAGGTTTTCAACAGCTATATCCTTATGCAAAAACAATCCGACGCTCCCGAAAAAATTACCCTTTTTAATTAGTTGTTTCAGTGGGTTTTTGAACATGTTCTCATGGCGTGTTTCAATAAAACCGTTGATGTCTTCAATGTGAAATGATTGATGGAAAAACGGAGGAAAAGAAAGCGATTCAAGATGTTTGTAAACAATTGATAAATGTTCCGGTTTGAATAAATCGTCCGAATCGAGAAAAGTGATGTATTGTCCTGTGGCGTGGAGGGTTCCGTTATTGCGCGCAGCCGCTCTTTCGGCGTTTTGCTGCCATATGTAACGCAAGCGTTCATCGGAGAATGACTCAACTACATCTTTGGTGTTGTCAGTTGATCCGTCGTCAACCACAATTACTTCGAAATTGGTGTGGGTTTGCGATAATACAGACAGCAGTGTCTTGCCAATCATATCACCCCGATTCCATGTTGGAATTACAATACTGAAAAAAGGTTGTTTATTTTCCATACATGGTTTCCAATTTATTAATCATATTGCTAATTTCAAATAGCTTAACATCAGCTCTGCCGTTTTGGGAAAGTTTTTCGGCCAAAGCTTTGTTTTCAACGAGTTCGCACATTGCGGTATAAATGGCATCCGGATTGCAGAATGGAACAACTATTGCGTTGTGGCGGTCGACAACAAATTCGGGAGCTACACCAGATAAAGTAAATACCGATGGCACACCTGCGGCCAAAGCCTCAACATAAGTCTGACCAAAAGCCTCTACATGCATGTTGATGGGTGTATGAACATACATGTCGAAAAGGTTGTATAGCGAAAAAATATCGTTTTCGAAAACCACGGCTTCGTAACTTCCTTCCGGCAAGCCCGACAGTTGTTGCATTAAGCTTTCCCGGTAATCGCCACTTGCATTGAACAATAGCAGTTTAGCATTGGGATAATCGCCCAATAATCGCTGAAACGCCGGGATAATAAACTGAATTCCTTTCAATTCTATAAAACGAGCTACTACACCAACAACAGGTGCCTTGCCCACTGGATTATATTTGCGAACCAGACTTTTGGCCGTTTCGGTTTTTGTCAACGAAAAATGACTTAAAATAAATCCATGATGCACTACAGAAACCTTGGCTGGGTTCACTCCCTCTCGATCAATTAAGACTTTTCTGACATTCTTGGATATGGCAATAATCTGTGTTGCCCTTTTATTGCACCAACGATCCCACCGAACAGCTTTCGGAAAATAATCGAAATGATAAGTGCTGTGGTGACGGGTATAAATGCGTTTTGGCACCAATGCCAGCCAGGCAGCCGTTAACGATATCAAAGATGCATCAATCAGATGTGCGTGAACTACCTTTGGGCGCTGAAAAAGGAATATAAAAAACAAACGAATAATCAGGCGAGGGTAGCTTTTTTTGCCATTCAAGTGGAGATTTTTGCAGGGAATGTTGTTTTCTGCACAAAATTGGCCCAATTGAGAAAGGCCTTCGTTGAGCAAAACAAAGCGGACATCGAAACGGCTTCGGTCGATCTGCTTGGCAATCCATTCGAATGCAAAAGCTTTATCGATGCGGGAAATAACATATATTACTTTAATTGGCTTTCCGGGCATTGTTTCAACTCAATGAATGTACAAACCTACGTGATTTTTTCGAAATGTGTGTTTTCAGATTTACAGAACAGTGTTTATGCTGATGGTTGTGAGTTCCGAATGGAAGAATGACGAAAGAAAACTATTATAATGAACGCTGCCATGCTTCGATACTGCGCAGGCTTTCAGAATCAAATTGCTACACATAGCGCAATTCAGCATGACTGCGCTTTTTTAATGAATAATAAAATTATAAGATACTGTCATCCTTCGATACATTTCACGGCTGTTCTACCTCCATTTTGCCGTGAAACACTCTGGATGACATTTTTTTTATTTCTTCTTGAATTTTTTCTTTGACAAACCTACTAATGCATCAAATTCTCCATCAATTAATGCCTGTTTCTTTTTCCTGCTCCAACCTTTTATTTTCTTTTCAAACGCAATTGCATACAATGTTTCCATTGGCTCTGATGCCCATGAAAGGACAACAGGTCTGCGCGAATAGGTATAACTTTTCTTATCTAAGCCTTCGTTGTGTTTAAAGACGCGCAGTGGAACATTGTTTGTAACTCCTGTATAGAAACTATCATCTGCGCATGTGAGAATGTATACAGACAAGTCCTTCATTCATTTTTTAGTAAAAATACGAAAAAAGATTGTCATTCTGAGTGTTTTTCCTGGAGTCACCCCATGCGTGAAAAATTAACGAGGGAAAAATGTATCGAAGAATGACAACGAGAGCATTTATCTTTTTCCCCACACAACAGCGAATGCAACATCCCACAACTAAATCCAAAATCATATCTTTGCAAACAAAAAAATGCTGCATCCAATACGGCACATGGCCGAAAGCAAAATTCTACGCATGCAAGCGGAAGCTGTTTACAACAATCCTTCGCTTGTGAATGAATTGATGCGCAATTACAACAAGCTTCTCCGTAAACTAAAACTTTCTTCTTCGGGCAATCAAACAGCAAGCATGCCAATGATGGGATTCGATGTTTCGGGATTCAATGCCGACACCTTGGTGTATTTGTTTAAAGATGTTTTTTTGCAGGGAACATATTATTTCTCCAGTCACAAAGAACAACCGCTTATCATCGATTGCGGAGCCAATATAGGAACATCCGTTCTTTTTTTTAAATGGTTGTTCCCCAAAGCGTCCATTCATGCATTTGAACCATCTCCATCCATTTTTCAAAAACTGCTCGAAAACACGAGTAAAAACAAGCTGAACAATGTAGTTTGCCACAACATTGCACTTTCATCTGTCGCAGGTCCAGTTATTTTTTTCGAACCCGAAGGAGTACCCGGTTCTCTTACCGGATCGCTTACCGAAAGTCGCAACGCAGGAAAACCAATTCAGGTGGATGCAGAAAAACTATCTGACTTTTTGAAGAACAATAGTATAGACGAGATCGATTACTTAAAAATGGACATAGAGGGAGCGGAAACAGACGTGTTTGCCGACCTTGCCGAATCGGGGGAACTAAATAAAGTTAAACAAATGGGAATAGAATACCATCACAATATCCAGGACTCTGCAATGCAGCTGGGTGCTTTCTTGAGGATCATCGAAAAAGCTGGTTTTCATTATTCCATTATGGGAAACGGCAATCCGGCAAACAGCAAACAATTGCAGGATGTTCACATCTTTGCGAAAAGTTTAAGCATCGATTAGCTCCTATGATTAAACCCAAGGTTTTTGAAGTTCTGAACGATCCAAGGCGGAACCCTGTGCTTGATGTTTACCGGGGAATTGCTATATTCACGGTAGTGTTATTTCATTTCAACCTTACCTTTCCGTATGGTTATCTTGGAGTTGATTTGTTTTTTGTGATTTCGGGTATTTTGGTTGGAGGAATTCTAACACGCAAGTATTTAAAAGGAGAGAAAATTCGTTTTTTTCGCTTTATCCTTCAGCGAGGGTTCAAAATATGGCCATCTTATTTTTTCTTTTTGTTTGCCGGTTCTATTGTTGCCAGACTTTTATATTCACAAACAGCGTCCGATCAGATTATTCCATTGCATGATATCTGGCGCTATGCCTTTTTTTATCAAAACTTTACCGGGGCACCCTATCATTGGAGCTTCGACCATGTTTGGTCTCTTTGCGTCGAAGAGCATTTTTATATCATTCTTCCCATTACGCTACTTATTGTTTCTTCTGTTTTCAAAAAACATCGGAAGTTGTTTTTATATTTGGCAATAACGGGGTATATTTTGCTTGGGATAGTGGCCAAAGCCCTGGTGTATTTTTTTACGACCGGCAAAGACACCTATTCGGCAACTTACAATCGTCTCGATGCTTTAGCCTGGGGTATTTTGCTCATTGTGTTGATTTATGAAAACAAGCTTCCTGTTAAACAATGGATTAAATATTCAATGTTTGTTGCCGGTATTCTGCTTTTCTCCATCGCTTTGTATCTGGATATGTATTCAGGTTCTGAAATATATCATAAAGTAGTATTCCAATCGGTTGTGCCCATTTCGTTTTTTCTGACAATCGGGGGAACCTACCATTTAAACTGGAGAAAAATATGGCCTGTCAGAATTATGGGCTACTACAGTTACAACTGGTATTTGTGGCATGTTTTGTTTGTAATTGTAACAACTGGGGTTTTTGGCAATACTGGAATTGGATTAACCATGTTTGTTATAGGAAGTCTGGTTGTTGCTGTAATATTTACAACGCTTGTAGAAGAGCCTGTGCTGTCGCAAAGAAATAGGTGGCTGAGCTTTGTGTTTAAAAATAACATCTGATAATGAAAGTAAAAACACAGATACTTAATTTTTTCAGAAGGTTCCTACGTGAGGTTTTGGGTTGCCGGATTCTCAGAGCGATATCAAATGGCAAAAGGCCCAATTCTTTCATTGGGAAATTCATTCCCCCTCATTATCTTTTCAAAAAAGCAACAATTAAAATTATTGCAATTGATAACTTACAATATCGTCTTGATATTTCAAAAGTAGTTGATCACTTTGTTTATTTTGGATTTTCCGACAGGGGAATTGAAAATTTTCTTCAACGATTGAAGCCAGATTTCATTGTGTTTGATGTGGGAGCAAATATAGGTGTCACCACTTTACCTTTTTCGAAAAAGGCAAGTAAAGTATTTGCTTTTGAGCCATCCTCCGCAAATTTTATTCGATTGAAAGAGCATGTTGAGTTAAATCAAATCGAAAACATAGAGCTTGTCAACAAAGGACTGGGTAATAAAGAAACGACTTTATTGCTTGAAACCATTGACGATTCCAACCCTGGAATGAATAGAATAAGAAAAACTAACACCCCGAAAAATAATTGTGAAAAGGTTGAAATAGTCACAATTGATAAATTCGTTTCCGATTATAATATTGAAAAAGTTGATGCTATAAAAATTGACATAGAGGGCTTTGAAATGAAAGCAATTCTTGGAGCAAAACAAACACTTCAAAAATTTCGCCCTATTATGCTTATTGAACTGGACAATGAAAATTTAAAAGAACAAGGCGATTCTGCTATTGAACTAATAAAAATGCTGTTAGAAACAGGCTATAAAAACATGATTTATGCAGATTCAGGGGAAGCTCTCTCAGAGTTGTCAAATTTCAATAGATGTCATTATGATATTATTGTATCATAAAATCGAACAAAGATGCTTGTCCAACCAGCGTATGGTTTTGCTCTACCCAGCTCTTGTTTTGAAAATTATTCAATGTTTTTTTCTGTTCACTAAGAATAAGATTTTCCAGGACAGACTTAAGCGAGACAAGGTCACATACAACCAGACTTGGGCATGGGCTTAGTTGTTTTTTAAGTTTTTCGTCAATGAATACAATCGTCCTGTTTCCAGATGCGATAGCTTCGACTGTTTGCATGCCATACCAGCCAATAAGCATTTGATCTATAACTATATCGCAACTTTTGTACCAGCGAAATAATTCGTAGCGAGTAACAGAATATGCTGCAGCAACGGGTTGATAGTTTCTGGCAGGCATAACAAAACGTACTTTTTTACCAAACTTTTCCTCCAATTCCTCTGCAATGTGATGTATATAGTGTGATCCTTTTGTTTTTGGTTCTGACGGCGCATGCAAAATCCAAACCTCGTCATCTGGTTTTTCGAATGGTTCGGCAGCTTCAAAATCGCGGCCAAATTGTTCAAAATCGAGCATTACCGGAAAATATTCTGCTTCAGGAATAATATCGAGCAAATCGGGTGTCGATACAAATATTTTTTCGGCATATTTACGAGAGTCGCGGATAAGTTTGTCCTGAAAAGGTTCAGTTTTTTTGGGTACTTCGGTTCCCTTCAGAAATTCATAGATGTGTTCATTTTTCCATTGAAGATATTTAGGACTGCGAATGTCGGCCCCAACAAACGACATCACAATACGTTTTCCCAAAAGCTTGTACAAACGAAATTCGAGGGGTCTTAGTTTTCGGGTGAGTAAGGTTTCGCCGGAGAAAAAGAAAAACATGTCGTATTTTCCAAAAAAGCGGAGAAAGTTGTAAAAAGTAAGAAACCATCGCACAAAAACAGGTTTTGCAAACAGGTTGTTGTATTCATAGGTAAAATGAGTTTCGTAATGATGTTTCGGGAGTTTGTAGGTTACATAGGAATGCACCAATATTTTATCGCCGTACTGTTTTTGAAGAAATTTTGAGTACAAACCTATTCGAAAACCAATATCGTTGGTGCCAAACAAAACTCTCAGAGGTCTTTTTTTTTTCATAAAGCTCCTGTTTTAAGAAGTTTGCTTATCATCAGGTGTTGCCAAAGATAATGGCTGTTGGGTCGGTTAATGACTTTCTCCGCCATTAAATATTCCTGAGCTTCGGAAAAAATGGAAATGTACTGTGGTTGCGAAAACCAATCTGTTTGAGGGGGCTCATATCCAACTTTATCTTTTCTCCAGGCTATTTCGGTTGGTAATACATCTTCCATCGAGCGACGAAGAATATATTTGCTCCAGCCCTCATTAATAAACATCGTGTTTGGCAACGAAAATACAAATTCCACTAACTCGTGCGATAGAAAAGGCAGCCTCACTTCGACAGAATGAGCCATGGCATTCCGGTCGGCATAGCGCAACAAATCTGTCAATCCAATTTTGAATGAAGAAAAAAACAAATGTTCTTTCAATGATTCAAAAACCGGGAAAGGTGATGGTTCGTTTTTATATTCGCGTACTAAATCGGGGTGAATACCCAGAAAAAATGAAGAGTCGGGTCGTATTATTTGCTTACGCAAGTTGCGTAATAGCTGAACTGGCAATAAGCCTGACCGGAGTATTTTTTGCTTCATCCCTTCTGCGGGCATTGTTAGTTGGTGTGTTTCTTTCAGTGCTTTTACTTCGCTTTGGTATCTTCCAGAATTACTATTGCGAAGTTCGTTCAAGTAGGTATTACGATAAAAAGTGTAACCGGCCATAGTTTCGTCTGCTCCCTGGCCATCGAGCAACACCAAAACTCCGTTATCCCGGGCAGCTTTCATCACCTCGAACTGTACACCAATAGAAGTGCTTCCAAATGGGATTTCCTGATGATACCATATTTTTTCAAGATTCCGCATCACCGAATCTGCTGTAGGGAAAATAGAGACGGGTTGTACATTGGCTCTGTTATTCACCAAATCCATAAATCGGCTCTCATCGCGAACAAATCCTGGAAATCGCGCCGAAAATGTTTTTTGAATCTGACTTTGTCCCTTAATGCGATTCACTTCCAGAACAACCGAAGATGAATCGAGTCCACCCGATAAACTACTGCCAACCGGAACATCGCTCCGAAGACGTCGCTCAACTGAACGCCTGAAAAGAAATCGGTATTGTTCAATCGCCTCGGATATATTGATATTGATTGTCTTTTCGTAATCTAACAACCAATATTTTTGTTTAATAATTTTTCCGTCCGACGTCACAGTAATGCAATGTGCGGGCTCGAGTTGTTTGACTTCAGCATAAAAAGTGTTCGCGGGCTCATTTATATCGTCCGAAACACCATACAGAAGATAATTGAAAACAAATTTACTTGAAACCTCTTTTGTGACGCCTGCGGCAAATAAGGCTTTTATTTCCGAAGCAAAAAGAAACTGATTGGGCGAATAATTAAAGTAGAATGGTTTTTCCCCAAACCGATCTCTTGCACAAAACAATTCTTGCTTTACATTGTCGTAAACAGCAAAAGCAAACATGCCATCAAGCTTTTGCAGGCAAGCGGGTCCCTCTGTTGCAAAAAGAGCCAGCAACACTTCGGTGTCGGAACTACTCCGAAACGTATAGCCTGTCGACACCAATTGATTTTTTAATTCAATATAGTTGTAAATCTCGCCATTCAGTACTATGGCAAAACGACCATCGGGAGAGATCATGGGTTGTGATGCTGCGTCGGACAAGTCGATAATAGAAAGGCGGCGATGACCCAGGCCCATTTTTTTGTTTTCGGATAACCACAATCCATCCCCATCAGGTCCTCTGTGAATTATTGAGTCGGTCATCTGCTTTATCAACGACTTGTCGATTGGCGACGTAAACGAAAAATATCCGGTTATTCCACACATACATCTATTTCCTTGATAATATGAGCTGGATTTCCTGCAATGACAACATTTGAAGGAAAAGATTTGGTTACAACAGCATTGGCTCCAACTGTAACATTATCTCCAAGAGTAACTCCAGCAAGAATGGTAACACAATTGCCAAGCCAGCAGTTTTTTCCAATAATGACAGACTTGCAAATCAAATTCTTCCTGTTGAAAAGATCGTGATTGAATGTTTGAATACAAACATGATGGGCAAATAAAGTGTTTTCTCCAACGGAAAGGGTTCCCTCTTTACAAGCCACAATATATGCACCCGATGAAACAGCAAGTGAGAGACGAAGCGATTTATCGGTTTTCATATATTCCCATCCAACAATTCGGCTTGTGAAATGGACAGACCAGGGCACTTTTCTATTGATTCTAAAGATGCGCTGAAAAACAAAATTGATTAAAAGTAGACCCAGAGGTGCATTAACGTACTCCTCTCTTTTTATCAATTTAAACCACAGTTTTCCTAAACCCATTTACTTAGCCATTTGGGGGTTATTGTAAGCACAATCCGTCTGTCAATAATCTTCAATTTGTACAAAGATATATAAATAATCAGAAAATAAATAGACACTGCGCAAGCAATAGGAATCACATGGGTTGTTGTTGTTAAAAACAGGTCCATAATTGGCAATAATGACCCACTGACGATAAAAACAACAATAATACTTTTGATATCAATAAAATCAATAAATGAAACATTTAATATTTTGATGGTATAAACCAATTGAATTCCAGCCAAAACGAACAGACTAATTATAGTGGCCAAGGCAGCTCCTTTTGACCCAAAAGTCTGAATAAAAAGAATGTTAAGAGCTATGTTAATAATTAATGCAGAAGTATACGCAATTAATACTATAGTGGTTTTTTTTGCAGAAATCAATACATCGGAGTAGTCGTTCACCCTGATGAATAAAGCAAAGGTGTAAATCATAAATATAATACCGCTTTCGGTATACATTTCTCCGAGATAGAACGAAATAGCTTTTTTGCTGAAATACATCAAAAATATCATTATTGGATAAATCAATGCAGCAGTGTTTTTAATAGTAAGCCGCTTCAATTCTACTATTTCATTCAGCTTGTTTTGTTGAAAAAGTTTTGAAACTTCAGGCAAAATAATAGCAGCGATTGATCCGTATATAATTGATATAAAAGGAACTTCAAGTGCGCCATTACGAAAAACCGCATAATCTTCCAGCGTTAAAAAGGAGCTTACCATATAACCATCCGAAGCCAACAAGATGGCTCCAATTACTCCGGTAAGCCCAAGCGGAAAGCCTTGGTTAATTTGACCAATAAACGATTTGAAAGACATTTCGGATAGTTGTATGTCGTTTTGCAAAAACAACAACGACATAAAAAACTGGAATGCAAAGGAAATCACAATAGAAATCATTACATATTCGAGCGAATGATAGAATTGAACACTCACAAAGACCAATCCAATCTTTACAATATTTCCTAATACTTGAATAATTACACTTTTGCGAACATGATGCCTGAAAACAAAAACAGAATTCAAATTGACGGCAGGCAGCTGAAACAAAGCAGAACAAGCATAAATAGTAATTAAAGTCCGTAGTCTTTCATTGTTGAATAATTGTGCAACGATTGGACTCGATAGAGATAGAATAAGTAAACCTGCTATACCAAGTAGAAATCCACTCAATGCAGAGTTTGATATGATAGTTTTTTCACTTAGCTTTTTCTGTGCAAGAAACACAAAAACAAGCTGAGGCAAGCCCATCATTAATAAAGTTTTAAACAGGTCAACAACCAACAGAGTTTGACCGTAGGAGCCATACTCGGTATAACTCATTGTCCGCGCCAGATATGGCAAAAAAAGGATGTTTATGATGGTATTAAGCCCCTGACCAATGGTCAGAATTTTAATGCTTTGTATTTTTGATTGGGCTCTTGTCATACAAGCTAAAGTATAGCTACTTGTTTTGAAAGGCCGAAATGCTTCGAACAATATGGAAAATTACAAAAGAACATCGTTTGCGATTTTTCGCATTTTTTCCAATTCATTTTCCGCACAAAGATCTTTGGCCGCTAATTCGGTGTTTTTTTTGAATGCCAAAATATCGTCAGGGGTAAGGGCATTTATTTTTGAAGCAAGATTTGTCAAGTTCTCGGCGTCTGACACAATCCCAATATTGTAGTTTTCAACTATTTTACGAATCTCAATAAGTGTTGGATAGATCAGCATTAACCTTGCTTGAATGCATTCAAAAAGTTTATTAGGCAAAGCATTTTCTTCGTTAAGGCCAATATTTTTCATCAAATAAACACCAACATCGTGTTGAGAAATTGTTTGTATTATTTCAGTGGTTTTGACCGGCTTATGAAATACAATTCTGGAATTACCCCGGGCAAGATTTTTGAGAGATCTAAGGGTGTTAAAGGCACTATCTTTTAAATAAAAATGAAGAAAAAACCTGGAATCCAATAAATTAAAAAGCTCAATAATCTGTTCAAGATTTCTTCCAGGTAAAGCAAAACCGTGATGAACTAAATGGATGTTTTCAGCGACAGGCTGTTTGATGCTGCATTCAAAATAGGGCTTGGCGTTTAATATTACTTCCGGCGTAATACTGAAGTTTTCGAAGAAAAGTTTTGAGATACTTTCAGATACGGTAATCATTTTATCAATGGCCGACTTGTGAGTATCGAACAAATATTTTCTGTATTCACTGTGTTTATTTATCCAATCCGAATCAGCCTGTTCCATCGGGAAATACTCGTGTGCATCAAAAACGAGTTTTGTTTTTTCCGAACAAAGAAAAACGGCAATAGGAAGAACCTCAATATCATTAGCCCAAACAAGGTCGTAATCCAGATTCTTGATTTTTTTTAAATATCTTAAGTTTACATATTGCCAGTATCTAAATTCGAAATTATTTGAAAATTTTTTTTTGCGATTAGATCGAATAACAGACTTATAGACACCCAGAAAGAAGGTCATTGGCCTTCTGAATACAGGATTCCAGTTTAAATGAAATTTATATTTTCGAAAAATCGAATTTATTGAATGTGAAATGGATCTATTGTCAATTGAACCAATTCCTAATGTGTGAATTGTAAAATCAGTAGATAATGCAGCTTTTTGATTTAGAAGTCGAGGATCTGATGACAAAATGCTGTCGCTAATTAGGAGAACTTTTTTCATTTGTTTATCATTCATCAAACCACTCTCCATCAATTATTACCCTCCCATAATTTCCATATGAATTACGAGAAAATACTGTTCCATCATCGAGAATACTGAACGAAATAATATGGTCAATATTCTGGTACACACCATCCAGGTGTGCAAAAACTTCAATACCTATGGTGTAGAATCCAGGAGCGATAAGTTTCTGTGGTAATGAAAGTGTCATCCCGTGTTCTCCCAAAACTAGAATTTCTAAAGGTTTTAAAACAGTAAAAACACGTTCTTTAAGCTGATCATAAAGTATAACAGCCATCATTGAGTTTTTAACAACGTTGTGAATTGCCACTTTGAATTTAATGGAAATTGGTTCGGAAAAGGCGAATTCGTTTTGAATACTGCCGTGTGAATCAACCAAGGATGCATAAATCAACTGGGCAGGCAATTCCGGATTGGTTTTCGATTGAAAAACACATTCTGTATTTGTTTCCAAAATAGCCAAATATTTTTCAATCATTGGCTTTGTTTCACCATAATCAATCAGTTCACCATAATTAAGAATCGCCACCTTGTTGCATAAACTTGCAATTACGCCCATGTTGTGAGAAACAAACAGAATTGTTCGACCCGATTTGGCAACATCACTCATTTTTCCAAGCGATTTCTTCTGAAATTCTGCGTCGCCAACCGCAAGAACCTCATCAACCGCAAGTATTTCTGGTTCAAGATGAGCAGCCACTGAAAAAGCAAGGCGAAGTTGCATGCCCGATGAATAGTGTTTTAGCGGTGTATCGATGAATTTTCCAACACCGGAAAAAGAAACAATTTCATCGTATTTAGCAGTGATTTCGCTTTTCTTTAATCCCAACAATGCACCATTGAAGAAAATGTTTTCCTTTCCTGTCAATTCGCCATGAAACCCTGTACCAACTTCGAGCAAACTTCCAACTCTTCCGCGCAGGATGATTTTTCCAGAACTCGGAAATGTTATTTGGCTAAGAATCTTTAATAATGTGCTTTTTCCTGAACCATTTCGACCAATAATTCCAACGCAATCTCCCGGCTCTATTGAAAAGGATATTTTATTTAACGCCTTGACAGTTGAATTCAGCTTATTGGCCTTTCGCTTTCCTGAAAATAAATCGCGTAGAGTTGCGTAGGAATCGAATTGTTCGCCCAAGCGGAACTCCTTGCATACGTTATGAAATTCTATTATTGGTTCCATATCAGGCAATATCTGCAAAATTTCTTTCCATTCTAAAAAACACAACAATTCCAACAACAAACACAACAATTGCAGTAATCAGGCCAGGGAAAATCTGACTGATTTCAAAAGGCATATTAAAGCAGGCGAATCTTACTAAAGCCATGATTCCAACAAATGGATTTGCATTATACAATAAAGCTAACAAAGGGTTGCTGATTGTGAGAGACGGATAAATGACTGGAGAAGCGAAAAACCCAAGTTGAATCACGAATGGAATTATGTATTTAAAGTCACGGTATTTAACATTAAAAGCCGACAGAAGTGTCCCGGTTCCAAAAGATGCCAACATCACCATTAATAGCGCTGGAATTAAATAAAACATACGATATCTCATTTGAATTTCAGAACTATAATAAAACATCATTGCAACTAAAACCAAAAAAGCAATTAAAAAATCAAATATACTAACCAATACAGCAGATACAGGCAGAATAAGTTTTGGAAAAAATATTTTTTTTATGATATGCGCATTGGTCACAATTGAGTTTCCTGCTGTTTGTACACCACTTGCGAAAATATTCCAGAAAATGATTCCGGAAAAAGCAAAAATAGGATAAGGGATTGTTCCTGAATTCAAGCTAATTGCACTTGCAAGCATTGTGAAAACAAGCATTAACAACAAAGGTTGAAGAATTGCCCAAAGAAAACCTAAAACGGCTTGTTTGTATTTAACACGAATATCTTTCCAAGCGAAAAAATACAATAGCTCTCGAAATTCAAGGACTTCTCTTATCTTTTGAGAAACAGATTTTCTATTAGTAATTTCAACTTTTATCACAACTCGGCAATTTTTCACGAATGTGCAAAGATAAGTGAATTAATTTTTCAACTAATAGGCGTATTTATTTGTCTAAGCTAAGAGTTTTGATTATTTTTGAAAAAAAATCAGAATGAAAATCCTGATATTAGCAACTTTTTTGATACTAATATTTTCCGGCAAAGCTTTTTGTCAAATACCCGGCAATAATCTTGTTTTGTGGTTGGCTGCCGATACTGGAGTTGTTGTTAGTGGTTCATCTGTTTCTCAATGGACTGATTTAAGTGGTAATAACCACGATGCAACTCAATCTAATCCTGTTTTGCAACCTATTTTGCACAGTAATGTTTTTACACAGAAACCTGTTGTTGAGTTTGTCGGCAGTAACTGGCTAGAAGTTGATTTTGGTGCTGTTATTCCTCAACCGTTTACTGTTTTTGCATTTTATAATACCACTTCTAGTGCAACTCAATTTGTGCTTGATTGGGGAGCTCCAAGAACGGCCTGTTATTTTTCTGGTGGTGCAGTAAGAATGTTTGCCGGGGTTGATTTAGATATCATTAAAGCCCCACCTTTTGGTTATTTTATTCATACAATGGTTTTCAATGGAGCCGTGTCGCAAAGTATTGGAAACTCAACGGTAATAAATACGGGCAACCCCGGGTCTAACGGTCTTGGCGGTTTAAGAATCGGAAGCGCTTTTAATAGTACTTTTTTCTTCAATGGAGGTTTGGCGGAGATAATAGTTTATGATTCACTGCTTACCTTAACAGATCGGATTGCTGTAGAAAATTATTTAAAAAACAAATACGCGCCACCTGTTTATCTGGGTTCCGATACAACAATCGCCCATGGTTTTTGTCCTTATAAGTTATCTCCGGGAAAGGGTTACGCCTCTTACCTCTGGTCCACCGGTTCTACAGCCGATTCGATATTAGTGTCTGAAACCGGCGATTATTGGGTTCAAGCTACCGATATTTTTGGAAGAATATCGCGCGATACGGTTTATGTTGAATATCCATATTCACCTCTTCCCGACCGGGGTCTTTGTATTCTCGATACCATAACCGCTAATACGGGATTGGATCACGCATATACATTTGTGTGGAACGATAGCAGCAGCGACAGTCTGCTGCGAGTTTGGGCTCCCGGGCAGTATTGGGTTGAAATTACCGACAGCACTTTAGCTGCCTGTTCGGTGCGCGATACGTTTGTGGTTGTTGCCGATTCTTTTGCAGTGCATGCTTCGTTGGGTCCCGATACCTCTATTTGCTCGGGTAATGATATTGCATTGGTAAGTGGAATTGAGTCCGGTATTATTTACAACTGGAACACGGGTTTTGCGGGTAGTAATTTGGTGATAAATAGTGCAGGTACTTATTGGCTCGAAGCCACCAATGTAAGTGGCTGTGTTGCGCTTGACACCATTAATGTTTCGATTAAAGGCATAAAGCCGGTTTCTGTTTTCACCGGATCGACTGTGTGTAAAGGTGACAGTACGGCTCTCATCGATTTTAGTTTTACCGTTGCACCCGACGATATAGCAGCTTGGAACTGGGATTTTGATGGAAGTGGAACATCTACGGTGCAAAACCCGAAACATGTATTTCCGGCGGCTGGCGATTTTATGGTGAATTTACAGGTAATCAGCGATTCGGGATGTGTTGGTGATACAGCCATTTCCATTCACGTGCGCAATTTGCCTATGGCCGACTTTTTACCTAACAATGGCTGCAACGGTCAAGCCATATCGTTTGGCGACAGCAGCGATGTAGCCGAAGGCTCTATTATTGGTTGGGACTGGGATTTTGGTGATGGAAGTTTTTCTTTGTTGCCAAATCCGATTTACACTTATTCAGACACCGGAATATATGACGTTAGTTTGACGGTGGCAGATGTATATGGCTGCCAAAGTACCATTTTGCAACCACTCAACGTAAGGTTAACTCCTGTAGCCGATTTTATTTTTAATGAAGTGTGTTTGGGAACCAAAACATCGTTTGTGGAAACAACTGATATGCCATCTTATGCCGAAATCATTTATCGATTATGGTTTTTCGGAGATGGAAATAGTTCGGTGTATCAGAATCCGCTACATACATACGATACTCCGGATTTGTATACAGTAACGCTTGTGAATCGTTCCTTGAGTGGTTGTGCAGATACTGTAACAAAGGTGGTTAATGTGTATCCTTTTCCGGTGGTTGGGTTCGAGTGGGATTTGGCCTGCGACGGGCAACCTGTTTGTTTTACCGACACCAGTTCGGTTGCTGGAGGAATAATATCTATGTGGAGCTGGGATTTTGGTGATGGAAACAACAGCTTATTGCAAAATCCTTGTTTTATTTTTGCCGATACCGGTTCATATCCGGTTGATCTTACCGTTACATCCGAATTCGGTTGTGAAGCATCGGCTGATACATCTATTCAGGTGTTTCCGGTTCCGTTCAGCGACTTTTCAGTGATTCCCGAATATGGCACCCCCCCATTGAGTGTTCAGTTCTACAATCTTTCAACCGGGGCTCAGGCACAGCAGTGGTATTTTGGCGATGGACTGAATTCGGCAAGCTTAAATCCATCGCATACCTATACTTCGGAAAGCATTTTCGATGTTTTACTGGTAAGTGAAAACAGTTTTGGCTGTACCGATACGGCTTTTGGAAACGTGTATGTGATTCCATCTACACTCGATTTAGTGCTTACACAGCTTATGGTAAACGATAGTGGAGGTTATCTGCGATTAAGTGCGGTGTTTTTTAACAACGGAACACGTAACATTCGACAAATAGCTCTTGACGCTATGGTTGGTAATAATATTCCAATACGAGAGCAGTGGGAAGGATTGTTGGAACCCGGACATACAGGAACATATAGTTTTGTTTCGTCGTTTCGCAAACCCGACAACAATAGTGTGAAGCTAATTTGTGTTGAACTTAGTACACTTGATGCTTATGGTCAGGAGGACGTTAATCCGGCCGACAATGTATCGTGTTATTCGTTGTTTGATGAGTTTTTTATTGCGAGTGTTTTTCCGAATCCGGCCAACAACGAGGTTTATGCCGATATTTCGATTCCCGAAGATGGCGATGTTGGCATTGAGCTTGTTTCTCGCGATGGCAAGCAACTGTTTCAAAGTACTCTTGAAGATATTGATGCCGGGACTCTTCGAATCAAAATTGATTTAAAACTTTATGCCAATGGCATGTATATGATTCGCGCTACTTACAAAGATAAGACAGAGACTTGTAAGTTTGTGAAGGAATAATTTTCAAAAACCCCGAAATTTTATTACAGAGAAATAGCATTACGACGTTTCTGTATGATTTTTATTTAATATTTCTGAAACGACAAGGTTCAAAAGTTTTATCTGCACTTGATTTCGTAACTTATTCCGTTTAATCCGTACTTAATCGCCATTCAAAGTACCTTTTATCAACACAAAATCAATAATTAATTAAAAAACTTGCTTTTACAAACATTATATTGTATATTTATTGCCCAAACTGCTGATTTTCAAATTCAAAGGATTTACATTTTTATATATGTCTGTTATGTTCGATCCGTCTATCAGAGAATTAAACAGCGATGTAACTGCTCGCCACTCGGTGTTGCTTAGTCATTATTTGCCCGATTTACTAAAAACAGCATCGCCTATGATTATGGTTCTGTCGCGGAATCGACAAGTGGTTTACAGTAATCGGAGTTTTCTCAATTTCATAGGTCTTAAAAAGTTTGAAGATATTATTGGCTCGCGTCCGGGCGAGGCCATGGAATGCGAGAAATCGGGTTTGTCGCGCAATGGTTGTGGAGGAAGCCTTTATTGTAAGTATTGTGGTTTTAATCAGGCGTTGTTCGAAGCTGAGAGTGGTAAACCCGCATCGATGTATGAATGTCAACTTCTTACAACCAGTGGCGATGGATATAATCTTAAGATAACGGTGTCGCCTTTCGAGTTTCAGAATTACCGCTACATGTTTTGTGTTGCCGAAAACATCGAAGACACCAAATACCGTGGAATTCTTGAAAACATCTTTTTGCACGACCTGAAAAACAGCCTGATGTCGCTCAACTCTCTTGCCGGGCTTGTCAATCATATTTCAACAAATGAGTGCCAAGCTCTTATGAAAGCTCAGCTGCTTCGCATACAAGAAGAACTCGAGAGCTATGAGATTTTGCAGAGTATTGACAAAGGAAATCAAATTTCGTCTCAGCAAATATGGATTCCACTCAAGCCGTTTATTGACGACCTTGTTGTTTCGTTGCGTTTAATTCCGGATCACAGAAATAAAAGAGTGAAAAAAACAATTCCTGACATTAGCTTTTTTGCAGATAAAACGTTGTTGCGACGGGTGCTGATTAATCTTCTGAAAAATGCATTGGAGGCCGAAAATGACAAGGCGGAGGTTTCAATATCGGTTATTGTCTCTACATCAACGTTGTCGTTTAAAATAAAAAACCCGTCTGTTATTGATGAAGAACAGCAAATGCGAATATTTTCACGGTTTTCGAGCACCAAAGGGCTTAACAGGGGCTTAGGAACCTATGGTGCAAAAAAAATTGTAACCAACTATCTTGATGGAAAGCTCAGTTTTGTTAGCAACGAAGAAAAAGGAACTGTTTTCACCGTAAGGTTGCCTTTAATCATTAAAGAGCATAATTAAGCGAGAGCTTAATTGTAATATTTTCGCGAAACGAGTCAAATTGATATGGCCCATAACGGTACAATGCGCCAATACCCAGCGAATAAAATCCGGTATTGATAATCTTGTTAATAAAAAGACCAGATTCAAAATAACCTTTGTCCATGGTTTTGAATTCGGAGCATTGAATATGGCTGCGGTCGGAATAGTCGCCAAAGGCAAAAGAACTCACCAGTTCAGGACTTGGGGCAAACCGACCTTTTCCGAAAATGATTGATTCGAACGAATGTCGCAAAAACACATACACAAAACGCGTGCTGTAAAACTCATTCATGCGCATGGCTTCAAAGGAATATGGAGCCGATATGGTAAACGACCGGTACGACGCAGGAGAGTTGAAAGCCAACGAGAGAGGTGCATTTGGAGAGACCCATCCTGCTTTTACAAAATAGCTGAAATGACCCCAGTATTTTGTTTTCAGCGTTTGTGAAATTTGCATCAAAGCGGAGGTTCTCGAAATAGTACCTCCAGCCAACCCCGGAATTCCCTGTCGGAATTCGAAATCGAGTACAGGATATGGGGTATATCCACCAATGGGAAGCGAATAATCTGAGGACTGAACAAATTTTTGTCCCTTGGAATAATGAAACCATATGGAAGCATCGGTACAAACGAAGGATCGACTTCCCGAAAAGCCAAGGTTATTATACCCACCATACAAAATCGAATCGGGTGCCGTAAAGGCTTTTCGTGAAACAGAAGCCGATGTTTCCCACCATTTTCCAAGCAACGAATGAACAGAGAGTTGGGCTTTTCCGTAGTAATCGACACGATCAATCAGGTAGTTGCGTAATGCAGTCAAATCGAGAATTCCTTCTGTCTGGTTTTCGAATAAAACGGAACCATTTTCGCGAACATCTTCGGAATAGCCCATTACCAGAAAGCATTGGCGCGAGCGTTTTAGCTCAATACGTAATTTGCCGCCAAACTTATGTTTCTGATCGCGAAAACCATAGCCATAATAGCCATACAAATTCCATTTTTTTGATACACGGTAACTGGTTTTGAGACCAAAACCGAGGCGGCTTCCTTCGGCTTCGTTGTAGCGGTAAATTGAATTGATATCGATAGCGAGAGGTCCAACAGGGATGTATCCGCTCATCAATGTTGTAGTGAAATCGAGCAGGCGGTCGAAATGTTCTTTTTTCCCAATACTGTCAATGATATGATAAGTATTTACCTCTTTCAACGTCAATGTATCAGGTCTGTTTTTTAGCCAAAAAAGGCTGTCTTTGTCTTTGGCATCGGGTTCAATGGTAACTGCAGCCGAAGAAAAATCGGATTTTTTGAGTTCGGGGTCTATTTTAATATTGTACAGCAGGGTAATCCCTCTTCCAAACAGCGGATATTCATTTATTTTCAGATTGCTAAATAAAATATCGGTATGTAGCTCGTGCGGAAACCAATGAACCGAGTCGGGTCTGTAATAATCCTGTCTGATGCGTACCGACATGCCTTTTTCGACCGCGTAAGGCTCGGCTGTTACGCATTGCAACGCCCAGCCATCGGTGTGAATATATAGTAATCCTTTGAGACCATCGAATCCCGAACCTTTGCGTGGACGATACGAAATTACAAAAACAGTATCTGCATCATCGTAAATGGTATCTTGCAGCAGAAAGAAATATTTGTTGGTGCTTCCGGGGCTGATTGGGTTTACATAGTTTTTATCGGAAATGGTAATCAATGGTCGGTAGAATGCAAATGATTGAATTTGCCCCATAAGCAAAGTGAATAGCGGATCGCTGAACCCCGAAACCCGCGAAGCAACAACACGTTCGTTGTCCCAAGAAGGCTTCATGAATTTGCGTTCGGCCATATTTTCCATCATAAACACATGGTACGACGAAAAAAACTCTTTGATACTCAGATTTTCCGAATCAAGTTTTTCATCCGGAACAGTCATGAGAGAATCAAGTTCTGCTGTAATGAAAAACTTGCTGTACGACGAATACGAAAACGAGTTAAGATCGAATGGGTCGTTATCTTTTCGGTGAGTTACAGCACTATCAATTATTCGGTGAGCCGGATTTTCGCCCGGAAGAATAATCACTTCGCCTAATTGAATCGCCGATTTATGCAGCAAAATATCGACTCTTCCATTGTTGGGGTAAACGGTGTCGGTTTTGTAGCCAACATAGCTTATTCGAATAAAAAGAATGGCTTCGTCCGATTCGAGTTTGAAGTTGCCGTTTATATCGCTGATACCTCCTTTAAGCGATGAATTCACAACCAGATTTACAAATGGAAGAGGCTCGTGCGTGTCGGCATCTTTTACAATTCCAAGCACAACGTGTTTTTGAGCTTGCGAAAGCAAAGAAAAAGCAGCAACAAACAACAGAAAAGTAAAGAGTTTATTCATAAGCTGGCACCGACTAAGAAAAGGGAAAAGGCTTGTAAAAACTACAATTACCCCTTCATTTCTTTCAAAACCAAAATTAACAATAAAACCGGATAATGTTTTTTATTCATGATTTGTTTGGATTGTTGCAATGAAGTCTTGTTTTCTCCATGTGACCAGGAGTGTTACCTATGTGGAAAAATCAACCGAAATCTGATTTTAGGTCGCATTTGATTATCAATGACAAGAGATGTATTTTGAGATACTTAAAGGCTTTGAGTAATATTTTTTCTGGTGATGCACTCAATCTCTACAGCAGATTTTTGTCAGACATAATGGGAGCTATTGCTGTTTATTCGTTTTTTCCAAAAAAGCCTTTGTTAGAAATAGATTCAAAAAACCAACAATCAACTGGCTTCTCTTGTTTAAACCGAACCCGAATGGTTTAGTATTTCAAAACCATACAAGTAAAGAATCAAAGGCTTTTTTCATCTTCAACATAACGATTTTTTCTTACCTTGCACCTTTGTTTTTGAATGAATCGACATGACAAAATTAGTTCACATTGAAATAGACGGCTTTTCCGTTGAAGCCCCCGAAGGATCCAACCTGTTGCAGGTTGCTCGTAACAATGGTATCAATATTCCCGGTTTGTGCTATCACCGCAAATTAACTCCAACAGGAGCATGCCGGCTTTGTGTTGTTAAAATTGATGGACAGCAAGGCTTGTCGATGTCGTGCAGCCTCACTGTAAAAGAGGGGATGAAAGTGATTGCGTTTGACGAAGAGATTGAAGAAAACAGGCGTCGCACACTCGACTACTTATTGGCCGAGCACAATGAAGAATCCGACAACACTTTTTTGGACGAAATGGCCGGGCTGGTTCGGCATTATGGTCTCGACAAAGTCGAAAACAGACGATTTGGCTCGTTGTGGCAGAACCTGAAAGCTCCGCTCGACGATAGTTCGCCGGTTCTAACCTACGATGCGTCGAAATGTATTAAATGTTTTCGTTGTATTAAGGCCTGTTCCGAAATACAGGGCAAAAATATTTTGAGCTTTGCCGATCGTGGAATTTCGAAATATATTGTGGCAGGCTATGGAGTATGGAGCGAATCGGAATGCGATGGATGTGGCGAATGTATTCAGCTTTGTCCAACCGGAGCGATTGTTGAAAAACAGCATCGCGACATCATACAGCTTGCGAAAATTGAAAAGAAGGTCATTACAACCTGTCCATATTGTGGCGTTGGCTGTCAGATTGAACTTTTGATTCAGGATGGAAAAATTGTACGAAGTAATGGCGCTGAGGGCATTTTGCCAAACGATGGCCGTTTGTGTGTGAAGGGTAGATTTGGCTACGATTATGCCGACAGCAAGGAACGACTCACTACTCCATTGATCCGTAAAAATGGTGAATTGGAGGAAGCCTCGTGGGATGAAGCGTTGGAGCTAATTGCAAATAAGTTCAACGAAATAAAACTTCGCGACGGAAAAAATGCATTGGCTGGTTATAGTTCGGCTAAATGCTCAAACGAAGACAATTACTTGTTTCAGAAATTCATTCGCCTGGCTTTCGAAAACAACAATGTCGATTATTGCACCCGTCTTTGTCATGCTTCTACTGTTACTGCCATGTTGAAAGCTATTGGCGACGGTGCAGGAAGCAATTCCATCGAAGATTTTGAAACCACCGATTGTCTTTTTGTGATTGGTAACAACATTATCGAAACTCATCCCATCACAGCAACTTATGTAAAGCGTGGGCATTATCGAGGGCAAAAAATTATTGTTGTCGATCCGCGATGGACACCTTTGGTGAAATATGCCGATATTTGGCTGCAACCCAAACTTGGAACCGATGTGGCATTGTTGAACGGATTGATGCATATTATCATCCGCGAAGGCTGGGTTGATATGAAATTTATCGAAGAACGAGTAGAGCGGGGAGTTGAAGCCTTTGAGGAATTGAAAACGCTTACCGATGGTTACACTCCCGAAGAAACGGAGAAAATAACATCGATTCCACAGGAAAAACTGTTTGAAGCAGCAAAAATTTACGCCAATGCTCCAACAGCAATGATAGCAACGGGAATGGGAATGAGTCAGCAAACTGTTGGAACCAACAACGTGTTCAGTTTACTGAATATGTGTTTTATTACCGGACAAATTGGTCGCGAACGATGTGGTATTAATCCGCCACGTGGACAGAACAACGTACAAGGTGCTACGGATGTAGGCGCCAGCCCTGTGAACTATCCGGGATACATTCCCGTTATCAACGACGAAAACCGTCGTAGAATAGCAGCTTTGTGGAATGTTGAGTACGAAAAACTCGATCCAAAACCCGGGCTAACAACCGTTGAGATAATGCAGGCTATTCATCACGGTTCGGTAAAAGCTTTGTATATCATGGGAGAAAATCCGGTGGTAACCGATCCGAATCAGAATCATACAATCGAAGCACTCGAAAATATAGAATTTTTAGTAGTGCAGGATGTTTTCCATACAGAAACATCTCAGTATGCGCATGTTGTTTTGCCAGCATCGTCGCTTTTTGAAAAAGACGGCACGGTAGCCAACAGCGACAGGCGCGTACTACGTTTGCGAAAAGCAGTAGAGATGCCTGGAATTGCCCGTGAAGACTGGAGAATTATTGTCGATATTGCCAAAAAAATGGGGGTTGATATAGGGAAATACAATTCGGCCGAAGAAATTTTTGCTGAAATTGCTCAGGCAGCGCCTATTTTTGGAGGGATTGATTATCAACGAATAGACCATGAAGGAATTCAGTGGCCATGTCTAACGAAAGATCATCCCGGAACAGCTACATTGTTTCTCGATAAATTCAACACAGCTACCGGAAAAGCCAGGCTTCATCCGGTTGAATATATCGAGCAGAAAGAGCGTCCCAGCGAAAAGTATCCTTTTATATTAAACTCAGGGCGAATGCTCAATCAGTATCATTCGGCTACTTTGTCGCGAAGAAGTGAATCCCTGAACGCATTTGGAAACGAATCGTATGTTATCATTCACCCCGACGATGCAGCAAAACTTAGTATTTGCCATGGAGACAGTGTTATTATTTACTCAATTCGGGGAAAACTTAAAACAAAAGCCCGCGTAGCTGACGAAGTGGCTCCGGGCGAATTGTTTATGCCCTGGCATTTCAGCGAATCGCCTGTAAATGCACTTACACGCGACGAGCTCGATCCCATGTCGAAAATAGCTCCATTCAAATATTCGGCGGTAAACATCGGCCTGGGGGAGTGACTGGTTAATAAAAATTCAGATATTTTTCCTGAATAGTTCCCCTTTTTATTATACTTTTGGCAATTAATTCAGCCTAGTATAAAATTACACCCTCTAACATGAGAACGGAGTTTGACCCCAGAGCCAATTACGAAAAAACCAAAAAGGAAACCGGCTATGTTCCGCGACGGGAGGCTACGCAGCAAACCTACGATGCCATTGGATTTATGTCGGGCCTCGAAGTTCATCAGCAACTGTTGACAGAAAAAAAACTTTTTTGCAACTGTCCTGCCGGCCAATTTCATAAAAGCGATAACTACGACGCCGAAGTTGTTCGCCACATGCGCCCTACACTCAGTGAGTTGGGCGAATACGACGGAACAGCGTTGATGGAATTTAAAACACGGAAAGAAATTATTTATCGTGTGAAAAACGAAACAACCTGTACCTACGAAGTGGACGACACTCCTCCTTTTCCCATTAATCGTGATGCATTGGATATTGCTATCAAGATTTCTCTTCTGTCGAAACTGAATATTGTTGGTGAGGTCCATATCACACGTAAGCAATATCTGGATGGAAGTATTCCCACGGGTTTTCAGCGCACTGCTATTATTGGTGTTGAGGGCGAAATTCCCCTTAAAAACAAAAAAGTTCGTCTCATTCAACTGAGTATCGAAGAAGATAGTTGTCGCGAAATCAGTGATATTGGCCATACTCGTATTTATAAAACCGATCGTTTGGGTATGCCGCTGATTGAGACAGTGACTTATCCGGATATGGTGAATCCCGACGAGGTGAAAGAAGCTTGTGATTATATTCGTTTTCTTAATCGCAGCACGGGTCTTGTTCGTACAGGAATTGGAGCGGGTCGAGAAGATGTGAACGTGAGTTGTAAAGGCGGAACCCGGATCGAAATTAAAGGAGTTGCTCATACGCGCTGGATTCCAGAACTTACTCATATTGAATGTTTTCGTCAATGGGCTCTGCTGAAAGTGCGCGAAAAGCTGAAAAAGGTTTTCCCAACACCCTCTACATGGGCGATGAATTATGAAAACCTTGATTTCGACATGTTCGACATTACATTCGAACCGTTGAAAGTTGCACGCGATGCAGGTTACAAACTGATAGCAGTGAACCTTCCCGGATTCCGTGGAATTTTGAGCCATTTTACCCAGCCAACAAAAATGTTTGCTGACGAGATTGCCGAACGTCTTAAAGTGATTGCTTGTCTCGAGCACCCAAACATGCTTCATACCGAACAATTCAATGGCATAATTACTCCGGTAGATCTCGAAATTATTGCGCCTATGCTTGGAGCTTCCGACAACGATGCACAAATCATTTTGTGGGGGCCGGCCGAAGACATGAAAACGGCTCTCGAAACTATCGAAGAGCGTTGCCGAATGGCATTTGAGGGTATTCCCAACGAAACCAGAAAGAGTTTTGCAGATGGCAGTACCATTTTTGAACGGGTGCTTCCTGGTGCAGATCGCATGTATCCGGATACCGATAGCGCTCCCATTCCTTTAACCGACGAGGAAATAAATGAGCTGGGCAAAAATCTGCCCAACGATGTGATTGAACGTTATCATCAGCTTAAAAAATGGGACATTGCCGAAAGCACCTATACCTACATATTTAAAAACAACCTTTTTCCAGTTATTGAGAGTATTAGCTCCAACACAGGTATAGCTCCAAAATGGATCGGAAATCTGATTGGTCACCGATTGAAATGGGTTGAAGGGCATTACGAAAAAGGATCGGGTTTTACATACAGTGTTCTCGAAAACATGCTGGCATATTTACAGAAGAATTCGTACGATTTGCGATTGGCATTCAGGATGCTTCCGGTAGTTTACCAGTATCCGAAAATGGATCTCGACTCTGTCCTTACCAGCTTACGATTCAAACAGGCCAAAACAGAAGAAATTGTTGAAAAAATTCATTTTCTCGATGAAAAATTCAGCACAGTGGCCATTAGCGACAAACCCGAAAATCGTGTAAACTGGATTATGGGTCAACTTCATGGACTGGCTCGTGGGAACATGAATCTGACGGAACTTTATACAATTGTTAAACAGAAAATTTCACACGAATGAGCGAAGATTTTTTTCAGGGATATAAAGGCGCAGCACTTGAATTATTGAAAAAATACCAAGTGCGTGTTTGGGGTCAGGCTGAAGTGGAAACTACCCGGGGAAACTTTCAGGGAACAGTTTTGCCTCGTTCGGAGAACGATGATCAGAAACACGTAGTGATGAAGATTATTACGGGTTACAATATTGGTATCGACACCGACACCATTTTGAACATGAAGGAGACCGGTTACAAAAAAGCAAATTATAAAATTCCGGAAAAGGAATTTCCCACAACCAAAGGGCTTCCTTCGGTGAAATTGCTCGGAACCGGAGGGACAATTGCCTCGCGTCTCGATTACAGAACCGGTGCCGTGATACCCGCTTTTACTCCCGGAGAGTTGTATGGTGCTGTACCTGAACTTGCGGATATTTGTAATTTGACGACAGACAAACTTTTTGCTGTTTTTAGCGAAAACATGGGTCCTGAACAATATAAAAAGCTGGCTATCGCTATTGGACAGGAAATTGAAAAGGGTGTTGATGGTATTGTGATTGGTCATGGAACCGATACTTTGTCGCATACTGCTGCAGCGCTTACGTTTATGGTTCAGAATTCGCCCGTCCCAATAGTATTGGTGGGTTCACAGCGTTCTTCGGACCGCCCCAGCTCCGATGCCGCATTGAATCTTATGCATGCGATGACGGCTGCAGGTCACGGTGACATTGCTGAAGTGATGGTATGCATGTTTGGTCCTACATCGGATGAGTATGGTTTTCTGCATCGTGGAACGCGTGTTCGCAAAATGCACTCCTCGTATCGCTCAACATTCCGTACACTGGGAGATGTTCCGTTGGCAACCATAACCCGGAAAGGCGTTGTTCCGATTAAAAAGAAATATAATCCGCGCCGCAAAGACCGCAATGTGACCATTATGCCTTATTTTGAAGAAAAAGTGGCCATTGTGTATTATTATCCTAACATGATGCCCGATATTATCGACAGTCTGGTCGATAATGGCTACCGTGGAATTATTATTGCCGGAACCGGACTCGGACATATCAACAAGCCGCTGTACCCGGCCATCGAACGGGCACATGCAAAAGGTGTACATATGTTTATGGCCGTGCAGACCATGTGGGGCTACTGCCACATGTTTGTTTACGACACCGGACGCGATCTGATGGCCAAAGGTATCGTTCCCGCAGCCAACATGCTTCCTGAAACCGCTTACATTAAGCTGGGCTGGGTTTTAGGCCAAACAGATGATCCGGAAGAAGTAAAATGCCTGATGCTGACACCAATCAACGACGAAACCACTGAGCGTGAACCATACAATGGCTATCTGATTTATCAGGGTGGGGTGAAAGAGGTTGACGATTTTGTCCGCAAGGTTCATAAATAGTGATAAAATAGGGCAATGTTCAGCCTATACACTAATTTCCACTTGTGGAAGCAGAAATTGTAATCATTTGTATTGTTTCTTTTTTTGCCGGTTTTATCGACTCGATAGCTGGCGGAGGTGGTTTAATTCAAACGCCTGCAATTCTTCTTTTGTTTCCACAGTTTCCGGTTGCTACGTTGCTTGGAACAACCAAGATTCCATCGCTTTCGGGCACCATGTTTTCTGCGTATTTGTACTCCAAAAAAGTTGAAGTTAATTTTAGAATTTTCACAATCCTCATTCCTGCTGCTTTTGCTGGTGCATTTCTTGGTTCGTGGGTTATAACCCTAATAGAAGACGATTTTATAAAACCAGCAATTCTCGTAATTCTGACTTTAGTTGCCATTTATACATTCTTGAACAAGAGTTTAGGCGAAACTACATATAGAAAGACGGAAATTCGCAAACAAATGATTATTGGCAGTCTGTTTGGGTTTGTGATTGGTTTTTACGATGGCATGATTGGCCCGGGAACGGGTTCGTTTTTTATACTTGCTTTTATTGTTTTTTTAGGGTTCGATTTTTTGACTGCTGCTGCCAATGCCAAAATGTTGAATGTGGCAACCAATATAGCCTCAATAGCACTGTTTGCTTCAACTGGCAATATTCTGTACCGACTGGCAATACCAATGGCAATCTGTAATGTTTGTGGAGCGTTTCTGGGCACCAAGCTTGCATTGCTTAAAGGGAATAAGTTTATTCGTGCATTTTTTCTAATCGTTGTTGTGGCAACTATTATGCGTTTTGCTATAGAAATATTTCAATAGTGTTTTGTGCTAAAATATTTCATAACTTTGTGAAACCAAAACAAAAACCAATGAAAACAATCATTAAAGCTTCTTTTATTTTTGCTGTTGTAGCAGCTTTATTTTCGGGTTGTAAAAAGGGAGAAAACGATCCATTTTTGTCTTTGAAATCAAGAACCAGCCGGTTGTCGAAAGAGTGGAAACTGGTAAGTGCCGATTACACTGAAACCTTTTCTTCAACAGGGAGTGTCGATTATTATAGTTCTACTCATTATACTTATGATGGAGCAGAAATGAATGAATCGAACTCTACAACAATTGGAACAAATACTACAACTTCAACGGATTCATATCTTTATTCTATCAATGTAGAATTTACAAAAGAAGGCTCTTTTGAACAAACAATATCCAGCGATGGTATTACTTCTGTTGGTGCAGGATACTGGACTTGGATTCATAAAATCAAAGATCAAGAGTTGTCGAACAAGGAAGCTGTTATTCTTACTTATGCCTCTGGAACTTCAAATAGTACTTTGACAGGAACTTCAATAAACCCAGATCAAATAATGGTTATTGACAAATTGAGTTCCTCCGAATTAGTTGTCATTTATGACTATAAAGAAACAACTACAGATGGAGATGTTTTAACTCAGACCGGAACAATGACATTTCAGGAAAAATAGAGTTAATCTGTAATTTTTTAAAAAGAGCTCACCAAGGCTCTTTTTTAGTTTTAAAAAAATACTATATATTTGTGTATTCAAACATTAAAATCATGAAACCAATTTCAAAAATTTCTGTTGTGCTTCTTTTTTTAGCACTTGTAGCTTCATCGTGTGGGAAATACGAAGATGGACCTTCAATAAGTCTCATGCCGAAAACAGCGCGTCTAATCAACACTTGGAAGCTTGATGCAGAATACAAAAATGATGTTCAGCAAGAACTTACTGCCGATGATAAGGATGATTATTTTGAGATTAAAAAAGACGGCATATTAGAAGTAACCATTGTTAATGGAAGTACATCGGTAACATATACCGGTACCTGGGAACTTTCCAGCGATAAGGAAAAACTTCATAGTGTTTATTCAACAACTGTTTTCGGTCTCACCTACACCACAGATGAAGAATCTACCATTCTTCGACTGAAATCGAATGAGTTATGGATAGAACGGGTGGAAGGAAATGATACATACGAATATCATTATATTACCAAGTAATTAGAGAATATTTTAAAAAACCTGTCCTATTGGACAGGTTTTTTTTAAAATAAAATCGAATTCAAAAAATGAAGAAAATTGCAGTTGTTTTGGCGGGTTGTGGTGTGTTCGACGGAGCCGAAATTCACGAAGCAACACTTAGTCTGTTGGCAATCGATAGGGCGGGAGCCAGCTACGAAATATTCGCTCCCGATATCGAACAGGCTCATGTTGTCAATCACCTTACGGGCAAACCAACCGAGGAAAGAAGAAATGTTTTGGTTGAGTCGGCACGGATAGCTCGCGGGAAAATTAATAATCTGGTTGATTTTGATTCGAAAAAGTTTGATGCATTGCTTTTTCCCGGAGGATTTGGTGTGGCAAAAAATTTATGTGATTATGCATTTAAAGGCCCTGATATGTCGGTTAATGCCGATGTACGAAATTGCGTAATGGCTATGTATAGTGCTAAAAAACCCATTGGAGCTCTTTGCATTTCGCCGGTGCTGATAGCGGGAATTATTGGGGCTGCTGAAGTTACAATTGGAAACGACACTGCAACTGCCGACCATATTGCAGCTTTTGGGGGACAGCACATCGAAGCAAGCGGTAGCGAAATTGTAATCGATAGACAAAACAAGATTGTAACATCACCTTGCTATATGCTCGATGCAAATATCAGCACCGTATATGATGGTGCAAGAAAGGTGGTTGAGGCTTTGTTTCAATTGGTTGAAGAATAGTGCTTTTTATTGCCTGAAATAACAGATTCAATTATCTCCCAGGTTTTTTGAGCACTTTTCTCCCACGAAAAATAACGGGCTCGTTCCAACCCTTTGACCTTAATAAGCTCAATTTTTGAATTGTCGTTAGCTAAATCAACCATTGCTTCGACAATACTGTTGATGCTTGTCGGGTTTGCAAACACCGAAGCATCGTCCGCTATTTCGGGTATTGAAGTAGTGTTTGATGCAATTACCGGCACTCCCGAAGCAAACGCTTCGATAACAGGGACGCCAAAACCCTCGAATAACGAAAGAAATAATAACGCAAAAGCCGACCCCATTACATTGGCGACTTCCAGATCATCAAGATAACCTGTGAAAATAATATCGCCTTTTTTCCGATCAATTTCAAGAGTTTTGGTGAAATTTGAATCCTGCCACAGAGGTCTTCCTCCTATAACAAGAGGAAAATCAAACGATGTTCGTTCTCTGAAAAGGTGGTATGCCTCAATGGTTCTCTTTAGGTTTTTGCGAGGATGAATAGAGCCGAGAACAAAGAAATATGGCTTTCCGCCTGAGATATTATTGCGTGTTTTTGCAATTTCGCTGTTGCCAAGTGGCTTGAAGAGTGGTGAAACCCCATTTGAAACCACAAAAAGTTTGCTTTCCTGTATAGAGTACTGATCAATAATATCTTGTTTACTGTATTCTGATACGGTAATAACAGCAGCAGCGTTTTTTATGTACAAAGGTGTTTGTTTGCGATAAAAATTGGCAAACCGTGTTGGTAAATCGTTGGGGCGATGTGCAAAATTAATGTCGTGAATTACAGTAATACATGGACAATTTGCACTCAAAGAGCTAATATTGTCGGGCGAGAAAAACACGTCGGCATTTATTTTTTTAAGCAATTTAGGAACAGCATATTCGTACCAGTAGGAATATAATATCGGATGCCGTGCTTTAGGAAACACGCTATGCAAAGTGACATTTGCAGGAACTTCTATATCCTTGGGGGGCTTTCGGTCGAAAAGCCAGTGAAAATCGACTTCCGGATGTTGCAAACTAAGCTGAACGGCAATATTCATTTCGAATCGACCCACCCCTTCCATTTTGCCGGGTATCCAATGCCTTGTGTTTATTGCAACAACAGGTCTTCCTGTCGACTCATTCATTTTCACTAAATTTGCTGCAAATTTGCGCATTTTTTGTCACTTACCCGCAATGCAGAAGAAATTCATTATTAATCTTATTTTTCTTGTTGGGCTAAACCTATTGGTGAAGCCTTTTTGGATTTTTGGTATCGATCGAACTGTTCAAAACATAGTTGGTGCCAATGAGTATGGATTGTATTTTGCCGTAATGAATTTTTCGTTTTTGTTTGGCTTTATTCTCGATTTTGGACTGACGGGATACAACAACCGAACGGTTGCACAACAGGAACACCTTGCTGCAGAAAATACCAGCAGTATTTTGGGAATGAAAACCATTTTGTCGCTGGTTTATGCTTTAATTTCTATTGGGACTGCTTTTATTATTGGTTACGATAGCATTCACTTTAAGCTTTTTATGTGGGTCGGAATCAATCAAATCCTGGCTTCTTTCATTCTATTCCTTCGGTCGAATGTGTCGGGAATGCAAATGTTTAAAACAGACAGTGTTCTGTCGGTTTTGGATCGGTTGCTTATGATTTTGTTTTTCTCGGTGCTTCTTTGGGGCAATGTTTTCGATATCAAAATTGATATTTTCTATTTTGCAGCATTTCAGACACTTTCGTACTTCATCACTTTTTTGATTGCTCTTTTTGTAGTGATTCGTTATACCCGGTTTGTAAAAATTTCGTGGCGCCTGAAAGAGCATTTTGCTCTTTTTAAACGAAGTTTGCCGTTTGCAATTTTGAGTTTTCTGATGCTTTTTTACTATCGGGTTGATTCAGTAATGCTTGAGCGCTTGCTTCCCGACGGCTCGCTTCATGCGGGGATTTATGCATCGGCTTATCGTATATTGGATGCTCTGGGAATGTTTTCTTACTTGTTTTCGGTACTACTCCTTCCTTTGTTTAGCCGCATGCTTGCTCAAAAGCAGGAAACAGGTCCTATTGTTCATCTGGCTTCGGTGTTGTTGCTAAGCGCAGCTGTTGTGGTTGGGGTGGTTTCGTTTTTTTATTCCGATCCTATTATTTCGAGACTTTATGTCGATCATCAGGCCGAATCGGCAATCGTTTTGCGAATTTTGATGCAGGGTTTTATGCCTATCTCGGCAATTTATATTTTTGGGACATTGCTAACTGCGCATGGAAGCTTGAAAATTCTTAATATGGTTGCCGGAGCTGGAGTGTTATTAAATGTACTGCTCAACTTTTATTTAATTCCGCAATTTTTCGAAAATGGCGCTGCGTTTTCAGGTGTAGCTACACAAAGTATGGTTGCTTTATCGCATGTTGTTTTGGTAATTGTTTTGGTGAAGCCAGCAGGGATCCGGAATACTATTTTTCAGCTGATATTTTTTGGTGTTTTTATATGGATATTTGCAGTATTGCTTCAAAATTCCAGACTGGACTTTATGATGCAAATAGTGGCTATTTTGGGAACATGGATACTTTTTTTAACCATAAGCGCGTTGTTGTGGTTTCGTTCGAGGAAGATTAATTTTAGCAATTTGTTTTTATGGAGAAAAAATTGAATTTAGGATGCGGAAACGACATCCGGAAAGATTGGATTAATCTTGATATAGCTGCTATTGAAGGTGTTGATGTTGTTCACGATATCAATGTTTTGCCATTGCCATTTTCCGAAAACAGCTTTGATTTCATTCTTTGTCAGGACATACTTGAACATTTAGAATATATTCCACTACTCGAGGAAATACATCGCATACTCAAAATTGGGGGAGTTGTTGAAATACGTGTGCCACATTTCAGTTCGAGATTCAATTTTATCGATCCTACCCATAAAAAAATGTTTTCTGTTCAAACTTTCGATTACTTTACAACAAAAGCCCCGTTTGGGAGAAGCTATTATTTTTCTTTTCATTTCGAAAGGACCGAATACCGTAAAATATGTTTTTCAAAGAGCTATGTTTTTTTTATTAATTTTTTAGTAGAACCGTTGGTGAATGCAGGTCAGCGCATGCGTACTTTTTATGAAGCTTCGTTTCTTTCAAGGTTCTTTCCGGCTGCAAATATTGTTGTTCGGTTAAAAAAATAAACTAAAATCGGCATTTTACACTGCTAATCATTAAATTTGCAACCTTAAATTGTTTTTCGTCATGAAAGAAAAATCCGGACATGGGAGTGAGATTACATTTGAAAACACCAATTTCCTATTCTTCCTTTTTAAATGGAGAAAACTGCTTTTGAGTATTGCACTTGCGTCGGCCGTTGTTTCGGCAGGAGTTTCTTTGCTTATCCGGAACAAATATGTTTCTACAGTGGTCATGTTTCCTACATCAACCAATGCTATTTCGAAAGCGTTGATTTCAACATCCTATGGCCTCAAAGAAGACATTATGGCTTTTGGAGAAGAAGAACAAGCAGAGCAAATGCTTCAGATTCTTAATTCCAATGAAATCCGAAGTCGGGTAATTGAAAAGTTCAATCTGACAGAACATTATCGAATAGACCCTGAATCAAAATACAAAAACACAAAATTGTACGAAACATACAACGAAAATATTTCATTTAGTCGAACAGAATACATGGCTGTTCAAATTAGAGTTGTTGACGAAGATCCCCAATTGGCAGCAGATATTGCAAATGAAATTGCTAACCTTTACGATACGGTGAAAAACAACATGCAGAAGCAGCGTGCTGTAGAAGGGTTTCAGATTGTTGAGGCAACATATAAGGATTTGGAGTCCAACATACAATGGAAGGAAGACTCGCTTGCTGTTTTGCGCATGAAGGGTGTGCAAGACTATGAGTCGCAATCTGAGCGTTTGTACGAAGGGCTTGTGCGGGAAATTGGCAAAGGGAATATGAGTGCAGTGAAACTCATTCAAAACGAACTGGATACGATTGCAAAATACGGAACAGCATATGTGTCGATTCGCGATGCTCTTGAATACGACAAAAAACAATTAAGCGAAGTGAAGGGAAAATACGAGGAGGCAAAGGTTGATGCAGAACAGATTATTCCCCAGAAATTTATTGTCGATTCAGCTTTTAAAGCCGAGAAGAAGACATATCCTGTTCGATGGTTGATTGTTGTTGTGTCTGTTTTTTCAACTTTATTGATGAGTATTGTTTTAATCATTCTGTACGAAAATTTTAAGAAGTTCAAACAAATTCAAACAAATATAACAACTGAATAATGAGCCAAAACACCGTTGATACATATTTTTTAGTCAATGCTGTTCGGAAGTATTGGAAAATATTGGTTTTGGTTATTGTTGTTTCAGCAATTGCGGGCATTGTTTTTAGCAGTAGTTTGTTTTTAACCCCCCTTTATAAATCAAAATCGGTTTTATATCCATCTAATCTTACTCCTTATTCTCAGGAATCCGAAACAGAACAGATGCTCCAATTTTTTCAATCGAATGTAATTCGTGATTCGGTTATTATAAAATACGACTTGTTTTTGCATTATGGGATTGACAAAAGCGATAAACTTGGCAAATACAGAATTTACGAAGAGTTCAATAATCGGGTATCTATAACCAGATCGGAGTACGAATCGGTTATTATAGAAGTGTACGATAAAGATCCCATGATGGCATTTAACATCAACCGGGAAATGATTAATCAATTTAACAACAAAGTTCGTCAGACTCAACGCGAAAAAGCATTTGAAATGATGGTTGTTCAGCAAGACCTTATGGATGTAACAAAGAGGCATATGGACTCGATCAGCAACAGACTTAGAGTGTTGAGCAATGAATATAAGATTCTCGATTTCGAGACACAAGTGAAAGAGGCTTATCGGGGGTTTTTTAGTTCGAATGCAACAAACAGAATGCAATTGGACCTGTTGATCTCAAATCTCGAAGAACATGGAGGAGAATACAATTTACTCGGAATCCAGCTGGAACAGTTTTCTGTAGCATATGCTACTGCTGTTACCGAATACGAAAAGGCAAGGATTGATGTTGAAAAAAAGCTTACTTATTCCAACGAAATCATCAGTCCATATCCTCCCGATCGTAAATCGTGGCCTGTTCGCTGGCTGATTGTTTTAATTTCTGTTGCAGCATCAACCTTTTTGAGCTTTCTTGTCATAGGTGTTGTTGAGCAGTTAAAAAAAATACAGATTCATGAGAATTCAGAAAAATAGTTTTCTTTCTTCTTCGGGAGCCGGTTTTTGGGTGATTTTATTTACAATCTTTTTTTTGGGAGTAAATATGACAGCTCTTGTTTTGAAGGAAACAATGATTCTGAGTTTATTGCCTGTTTTTTTGCTGTTTGTTTATTTGTATTTTTTTGCAGTCGATAAGCTGTTTTTAGTTATTGCGGCAGTAGTGCCTCTTGCAATTAATTTAAGCGATTTCGATTCGCGGTTGGCAGTAACAATGCCAACCGAACCCTTGTTGGCTGGATTACTGCTGCTGTTTTTTCTAAAATCGATATTTGAGCCGCAAATATGGAAGCCATTTTTGCGAAATCCTGTTACTATTGCATTTATTATTTATTTTGCATGGCTCTTTTTTGCAGCTCTTGCCAGCCAAATGCCTTTGGTTTCCTGGAAGTTTTTTGTTGCTCATTTATGGTTGATCGTCCCTTTGTATTTTTTTGGGACAAGGGTTTTTTATTTAAAACCAAATACGCAGCGGTACTTTGTACTCCTGCAGGTGGTATCGTTGGTTATTGTTGTAGCTTATACTCTTGTTCGTCACGCAACGTATGCATTCGGAGACCAGGAAAGCCATTGGGTGATGCAGCCTTTTTATTCTGATCATGCGATTTATGGATCCGCTATTGCTCTTTTCACGCCAGTGCTTGTGTTTTTTCTGTTCGACAAAAAATATTCCCTTACTGCTCGTTTTTTTATGTTACTGGCATTAATAGTCTTGTTGCTTGGTCTTACATTTTCATATAGCAGAGCTGCATGGCTTGGGTTTTTTGTGGCTGTTGGCTTAGGGGTTATTGTTCAGTTTAGAATTAAACTTAAGTATTTGTTTCTTTCTTTTCTGGGATTACTATTGTTGGTATTAGTGTTTCAAAACCAGATTATAGCTCGTCTTGAAAAAAATAAACAAGATTCATCTAAAGATGTTGTAAAAAACATTGAATCGATGAGTAATATTTCAACAGATGCAAGTAATTTGGAACGCCTGAACCGATGGCATTGTGCGCTAAGAATGTCGGCCGATAATCCTGTTTTTGGAACAGGTCCCGGTACATATCAGTTCCTGTATGCTCCTTATCAATTGTCGCGCGATCTTACGATAATTAGTACTAATGCCGGCACTCTGGGTAATGCACACTCCGAGTTTTTAGGAACAATGGCTGAAACGGGAATCCCAGGTATGATTACATTTATATTTTTGGTGTTGGCAATTTTTATTTATGGTTTTAACACATACGTTGCTTTGCAAAAAACAGACAAGGTTAGAGCTCGTTTTATTCTGGGTATTATTCTGGGTCTTGTTACATACTTTGTTCATGCATTTTTAAATAATTTTCTTGATTCCGATAAAATAGCAGTACCTGTGTGGGGCTTTGTTGCTATTATTGTTGCAAATGGCCTTTGGGTGAAAGCTGAAAACGAAAAGCGGAAGTTAGAATCATTGCATGAATAAAAAAGGCTCGGGAAAACCGAACCTCAAAATACTTTTTATTTAAGTCTTTCGAAAACTTCGGGCAAGCGCTTTATTAACGCTAATTCTTTCATTTTGTCAACAGCTTCGCGTACAGGGCTGCCAAAATAGGTTTTATTGCCTTCGAGTGTTTTGGCAACACCAGATTGACCTAAAACTACAGCGCCTTTGCCAATAACGAGGTCTTTTTGCACTCCAACCTGGCCCCAAAGAATAACATCGTCTTCGAGAGTTACAACTCCGGCGATACCAACCTGAGATGAAATAAGACAATTTCTGCCAATAACAGTATCGTGGCCAACCTGAATATGATTGTCCATTTTTGTGCCCCAGCCCACAATAGTATCGCCCGAAACGCCCCGGTCAACAGTACAGCACGAACCAATCTCAACATTGTCCTCAATAATCACTCTGCCACATCCTTCAAGTTTGTCGTACATGTCAGGACGGCGTTTGAAATAGAAAGCTTCTCCTCCAATTACTGTTCCACTGTTAATAATAACATTATCGCCAATAATGGTGTCGGCATGAATGGTGCAATTGGCAAGAAACAGGCAGTTTTTGCCTATTTTTACATTGTGTCCAATAAAAACAAACGGTTCAATGATGGTTCCTTCACCAATTTCAGCCGTTGGGCTGATAGCTGATTCAGAGGAAATGAACGGTTTAAAATGTTTAACTATTGCAACATAATCACGGAAAGGGTCATCGGAAATTATTAAAGCCTTGCCAGCCGGCACCTCAACATCTTTGTTAATAATAACTGTGGTGGCTGCCGAAGCCAAAGCTTTGTTGTAGTATTTAGGGTGGTCAACAAAGGTGAGATCACCCGGCTCAACCCGGTGTATTTCGTTGATACCAGACACAACAAAATTAGGGTCACATTTCGAATATGTTCCCTCGCGCCCAATAATATCAATAATTTGCTTTAGCGTATAGTTGGAAGAAAATTTCATAGAACAAGTATGTTTTCCGGTTTATTCCTTAACCCTTTCGGAATAATCTCCGGTGCGGGTATCAACTTTAATTTTGTCGCCAGTATTTACAAACAGAGGTATATTTATTGAAGCTCCTGTTTCAACTTTTGCGGGTTTAAGCGTGTTGGTCGCCGTGTCTCCTTTTACTCCGGGTTCGCTGTAGGTCACTTCAAGAACAACAAACGAAGGAAGCTCACAACTCAAGGGTGTTTCGGTGTCGGCATGAAACATGATTTCAACACGCTGGCCATCCTTAAGGAATTGAGGAGCATTGATTAACTCTTCTTCCATTGTAATTTGTTCATAAGTTTCTTCGTGCATAAAAAAGTATGTAGCCCCTTCTTTGTAAAGGTATTGATAGGGTCTTCTTTCTACACGTTGAATGTTTATTTTTGTTCCCGAAGGAAAGGTGTTTTGGAGCACTTTCCCGTTTGTAAGGCTTTTGAGTTTTGTTCTCACAAAAGCAGCCCCTTTGCCTGGTTTGACATGTTGAAATTCAATAACAACAAAAAGATCGTTGTTAAATTCAATACATAGTCCGTTTCTAATATCTGCAGTATTTGCCATAGCATATGTTTTGCCGTTGCAAAATTAATTCAATTTGCCGAATATGCAAATCCTAATGACTAGCTAACGGGTTAATGAAAACTTATTGCGGAGAAAGAATGTTAAATTATCGATGAGTTTGTTAATGAGTTGTGAGTTTAAGCTGTTAAATTTGTGCTTAATGCTGAGATTCCTTTGTTTTAATCTAAAACATCTAAAAACACTTGATTTTTGGTTAAAAATTTTGTATATTTAGGACGAGCATCCATGGGAGATTTTAAGATGAAAACAACTCTACTTTTGACACCCGAAAAAATTATTTTACCAGCTTTGTTAAATCATGGCTCAAGTCACTCATGGAAGTTTGAAAGAATTATTTGCAAAACGTATCTTTTTGAGAAAAAATATAAATTCTTCAAAGCCTTTTCCATGAATAACTGCAATGTGCTCAGAAGCAATTGCATAAAAATATTGAGCCATGAAAAATATTTACACAATTTTCAGTTTGCAAAATAGACTGAAGCAAATGCTTGCACGTTTGCCTATTGTTTTTTTGCTTTTTGCTGTTTTTGCGACAACCACATTTGAGGCTCGAGCTCAATCGGGATTGTGCGATCCGGCAACTCCATTTTTTGTGGTTGATCTATCAGCCAGCCCCGGAGGGACTTGGGTATCGCCGTCAGTTATACGAAACGACAACTGTTGTGGTACATCAAGTCCAGATAGGTGTATAGAGTTTGAAATAACGCTCAATGCTTCTACTGTGGCGATTAATTTTAATATTGCGTCTGGTGCGGTGCCTCCTGGCTCAATGTTTTATCAGATCAATTGTGGGCCTCCTGTTGCTGTAGGAACGCCTATCTGTATTTCGGGACCTGGGCCACATACGCTTACTTTTTGTAAACCTGGGAATAATACTAACACGTATTCAATAACGGCTATTCCCGAACCGGACGCTTCACCTCCTGTTATTGCCAGTAACACCTGTCCCACTGGGATTTGGGTTCAGGGTTTAGTTGCAGGAACTATTACATGGAGCGATATAACGAGTGGAACGGGTCTTTATAATTCATACTTAAGTTGTACAAACTGCTCAAACCCAATCGTAACTCCAGTACCCGGACATCCGGCATTTGTTGATTATCAGGTTTGTGGAACAGTTGATGCCGGAGCATGTTCTGGTGATTTGTTTTTCTGTGATACGGTAAGGGTAAACATGTTTGATCCTCTTGTGGCAAGTGTAAACCCAAATCCGGCTTCTTTTTGTGAAGGTGATGCCGGAGTTCAGCTTACTGGATCGTCAACGGGTGGTTTTGGAACAATAAATTATACCTGGTTTAACTCTTCATGGACTCAATTAGGTGCAGGTGCTAATTATTTTGCAACAGCTGCCGGAACCTACTATTTTGTTGTTACAGACGATATGAATGGTACTTGTCCTGGCGATACTGTTGTGGTTGTAGTAACAGAACATAGTTCTCCGCTGATTACAATCGATCCGGGCACAGCCGGAGTTTGCGATGGCACACCTGTCACATTAACAGCATCTGGAGCTAACACATATGTTTGGTCTCCTATAACTAATTTGTCTCCAACTACAGGAAGTGTTGTTGTTGCCACTCCTTCGACCACGACTACTTATACTGTTACAGGTACCGATGTTTTCGGCTGTACAGGTACGCAGTCTGTTTTAATAACAATTTTTCCTCTTCCCCCTGTTGATGCAGGCCCAGACCAAGAAATCTGCTTAGGTGAATCGGCACAACTTCAGGGCAGCGGTGCTTGGATTTATAATTGGACTCCAACAGCAACATTGAATAATCCGGATATAGCAAATCCAATAGCTACACCTCTTGTCACAACAACATATTATTTAACCGGTCTCGCTCCTGGAAACAATGTGATTTTTAATGGGGATTTTGAAGCTGGAAATGTTGGCTTCACTACAGATTACTTCTATAGCAGCAATCTGATGCCAGAAGGTTATTATTACATTACTAACAACCCTAACAATACACATCCTAATTTTGCAAATTGTCAGGATCATACTCCCGCACCTGGAACACAAATGATGGTTGTCAATGGAGCCCCTGTGCCCAATCAGGATGTTTGGTGTCAAAATGTTGCTGTTTCTCCTAATACTATGTATGCATTTTCTACATGGGTCACCAGTGTTCATCCAACCAACCCGGCAGTATTGCAGTTTTCTATCAACAGCGTATTGCTTGGCGCGCCCTTTACCGCAACAACAACAACTTGCGATTGGAATCAGTTTTATGAGGTATGGAATAGTGGAGCAAGTACGACTGCCCAGATATGTATTGTAAATCAAAATGTTATCAGAAGTGGAAATGACTTTGCTCTAGATGATATTTCTTTTGCACCAATTTGCTCAAATATTGATTCGGTAACTGTGGTTGTTAACCCAAATCCAAATATCTCAATAACTCCGGCTAATCCTGCAATTTGCCAAGGAGAAAGCGCTACGTTGACGGCATCTTCAGATGTGCCTGGAACAACATTTCTATGGAGTAATGGTGCTACAACAGCTTCAATAGTTGTTAACCCAGCATCAACAACAACTTATTCCGTAACCGGAACAGCCAATGGCTGTACTGGTTCCGCTTCGGTCAATGTCACGGTATATCCGAATCCTGTATTGAGTCTGATATCGAGTGCCACGGCCATCTGTAATGGAGGTTCCGCGAGCATAACCGTAAGCAGCAGCATCCCG
>PHDB01000036.1:35897-36898 GCA_002842495.1 Bacteroidetes bacterium HGW-Bacteroidetes-6 | reverse complement strand
CGATGAAACAAGCGATACGGTATTTGTGTATGTAAGCGATTGCGAAAGCCCGCTTTACATCCCGAATATTTTCAGTCCCAACGGCGACGGCAACAACGACATTTTCCGGGTGCGCGGCGAAGGAATCAGTGAGTTGAAGACCTTTATTGTGTACAACCGCTGGGGGCAGGAAGTCTTCAGTTGCCACACTTCGACGCCGCTCAGTGTGACAAGCGATGAATGCATCTGGGATGGTACTTTCCGCGGACAGGAAGCACCCGAAGGCGTGTATTCCTACTATGTGGAAGCGGTGCTACTGAACGGGCAGACGGTGACGAAGAAAGGAAATGTGACGCTGGTGCGCTGAAAAATCAATGTCATATTGAGCGGAGTCGAAATAGGCATTGATTTTGGGGGAGTTTACACCTCCGCTATTTTGCTTAGATTGAAACATTCCGGGGTTGATATAATCAACCAATAAACAAGTTTACAAATTCGTCTTTTTTGCTACGTGAAATGGGAATGACAGTCCCGTCCGACATTTCGACTTCGCCGCCCTGACCCCGGAAATACTTTTTCACCAAAGCAAGATTCACAAGATGCGACTGATGAATTCTGAAAAAGCCGAAAGCAGTCAGTATCTGTTCAAAATCTTTAAGTGTTTTCGACACCAGTGCTTTTCGTCCATCGGTCAGATAAAAAGAAGTATAGTTCCGCTCCGATTCGCATCGGATAATCGTGTTCACATGAATTACTTCGAATCCATTCAGCGTGGGAAGAACAATACGCTTGAGTTCGTTGCTGCCAGCGTCGAAATTATCAATCAGCACTTTCACCGAAGTCCCCGAATCTTTGCTGGCAACACGTTCCTCGAAACGAATCAATGCATTCTTCAGGTCCTGAATTCTCAGAGGTTTAAGCAAATAATCGACTGCTGCAATTTTAAAAGCATCAATGGCATATTGATTATAAGCAGTAATGAAAATAACCTGAAATCCATGGAACGAAGCACGTTTTACCAC
>PHDB01000036.1:0-35863 GCA_002842495.1 Bacteroidetes bacterium HGW-Bacteroidetes-6 | reverse complement strand
TTCTATATCAAGGAGAACCAGATCCGGTTTCAAAGAATCGATTTTCTCAACAGCCCCGGCCACCGAATCGGCCTCATCAACAATGTTATAACCGGTTACAAACCTTTCAAGGTAGCTGCGTATGAGTTGCCGTGCACCGGCTTCATCATCAACGATTAAACAATTGTACATAGAGAAATTATTTTTGTTGTTCAAATATAACAGGAATAATTAACTCCACCTGAGTTCCCGTGTTTTTATTTTTATCAAAAGGTGCAACCGATACAGCCACCTGGCGTTTGAAGAAATCGCCCAACAGTTTAATGCGGTCGCGGTTGATTGACATGGCATACGATTTACGCTTTCGCGGAAACTGGGTTTGCAGTTTTTTTGATTGTTCCACCCCAATTCCATCATCGCAAACAGTTACCATGAGTTGATTTCCGTTTAGCCCAAAATGCACGTCGATTTCACCATATCCATCCTTATTGGATATTCCATGCCAGATTGCATTTTCCACATAAGGTTGAATGAGCAAAGGCGGAATAAGCACCTCGGGATCGGACAACAAAGGGTCGCACGAAATATTAAAAGCAAACTTATGGCTCATGCGCAACTGTTCCAATTTGAGATACAGCGATAAAAACTGCATTTCTTCGCTGATCGGGATAAAGTTTTTTACACTATTATCAAGAACCATCCGAATGAGCATTCCAAAATCGGCCAGATAGTCTGATGCCTTTTCGATATCACCTTTGATAAAATAGGACTGTATGGAATTCAGGGCATTCGAAACAAAATGCGGATTAATTTGAGCACTAAGAGCCTGAAGTCTGATTTCGATAAGCCTCGATTCGAGCTTATGTTGCTGAATCCGGCTGCGGTTGATATATAATCTCCTGAACACAAAGAACAATACAAGCGAAAACACAAATACGGCAATAAAAAGCCATGTCAGAAAACGATTTGCCTGTTGCACAGCTGCTATTTCCTTTTTCTGTGCCTCAATGGTTTTTTCTTTCAGAAGCGTTTTGTACGATTGTTCGTATTTGGCCATTTTCTCACTTACTTCTGCCTGAGAAACCTGCTTGCTCAAATCGACAAAGCTTCGGTAATACTCAATGGTTTTAACGGGATTGTATAGTTTTTCGCTCACCTGAATCAGTAAATTGAGAATATCGGTTGCCACATCGGTCAATCCGGCATCGTTTGCCAACCGATAGGCTTTATCGAGATAATCGGCAGCCAGTTGGTTGTTGCCTCGTTTCATTTCAACCGATCCGAGACCTCGTATTGTCATCAGATATTCAACACTCGACTGGGTAGTATCAACTATTGCCATTGTTTGCGAAAAGTACCAGGCAGCCGAGTCGATATTGTTTGTCTTCTCATAATAAATTCCCAGACTGGTGAGCGCACTTCCCTGCCTCATCCCGTTGCCTGTTTCAACAGCAATTCTATAGGCATCGGTAAAACAACTACGGGCTTTGGAAAAATCTTCGAGCAACAAATATACATTCCCGCTATTTATAAGGCTAGCCGCCAAATCTTCGCGCATACCCTGCCTGCGCATAAGAATGATTGCCCTTTGATAGTATTCGAGCGCTTTTTCGTATTCATCCAGACTAAAGTAAACATTCCCAATATTATTCATTGCACTGGCAGCCGAACCAATATCGTTATTTTGGAAACAATAATACAATGCTTTGAAATAATTATCGATAGCCTGATTGAATCTGCCTTTTCTAAACCATACATTTCCAATCAGGTTGTAAGAATCAACCACATCGTCGGGTTTCACAACAAGAGCAACTTTCTGAAAAAGCTCGTACCATTTCAATGCTTCGTCGAGCCGACCAGCATCTTCGCAAGCAGCACCCAGTGACGATAAAATACCGGCAATCAATTTATAATCCGGATTTTCAAGTACTCTTTCCTGCTGAAGACATTGCTCATAAAGACTGATAGCCTGATTAAGAGCTCCAAGTTTATACAAACTGTCGGCATTAGCTACCAAAGACTGTGCAGCAGAGCTGAATGTCCAGAAAAATAATATTGTTGCTATAAATACAAATTGCCTCATTTGTTTATTATTGCATTGCAAGATACAAATTCACCAACAAAATAGAATGGTTTTTTAGTAACTTTGTACACATTTTATCAGGAATGAATATCAGCGACCCGTATATAATTGTATTGGCCACCTCTACGCTGGTGGTTTTCAGCTATATATTCGACTGGATTTCCAAGAAAACCAATTTCCCAAGTGTTTTATTGCTTTTAGGAGTTGGCATTGGCCTGAGATGGTTTTTCACGACAAGTGAAATTGAAGTTCCCGAAGTAAAAGATCTATTGGCTATTTTTGGAATTATCGGTCTGATTATGATCGTGTTGGAAGGAGCTCTCGATTTGAACATCACGAGAGGCAAGGTTAAACTGATTTATTCTTCTCTTTTTTCTGCACTCGTGATTTTACTTGCTACCTCATTTTTTATAGCAGGAATTATTTATTTTTACACCGATCAATCATTCTTAATCAGTTTTGTGAATGCAGTGCCATTCTCGGTTGTAAGCAGTGCTATTACTATTCCGAGCGTATCCAATCTTTCACTGCATAAAAAAGAATTTCTCACATACGAATCAACTTTTTCTGATATACTCGGAATCATGTTATTCAATTTTGTAATCGTGAATGAAATAATCAACTTTCATGCATTCTCGGCATTTTTCGGCGAATTGATTTTATTGCTCATTATCTCGATTGCAAGCACACTGGCTTTGATGTACTTCATTACCGCGGTGAAATCGCATCACAAATTTTTTATGATTTTTGCATTGCTGATGATTATTTATTCTATCGGAAAAATGGCGCACCTTTCCACCTTGGTACTGATTCTGTTTTTCGGTTTGGTATTGAATAACAACCGCTTGTTGCAAAAATTAAGTCCCGGAAAATGGTCTCGTTTTTTCGACTTTCCGACTCTCGATATTGAGCTTAAATTTTTAAAATCGGTAACCGCTGAAGTTGCTTTTTTGATCAGAACGATTTTCTTCGTGTTATTTGGTTTTTCGTTCGATTTCGTACTTTTGGCCGATCCAAGTGTATGGATAATCGGAACTCTCATTGTGGTAGCGATGTTGCTTATCCGCTTCCTCTATTTGCGGTTTACAGTTCGAACTTCGATACTTCCGGAAATATTTATTGCGCCGCGTGGACTCATCACCATACTTTTGTTCTTTAGTATTCCTGCTGGCAAAGAAATAGCCAATTTGGGACAAGGATTGCTTTTTTACGTGATTATTGTCACCAATATCCTCATGATGATTGGTCTTATGATTTGGAAAGGAGACAAAAATGAAATTACCGTATCGAGTATCGAGGAAGCCCGAAGTAACAATGTAAACGAAGATATTATTCAGGAGCTCAACGACAACATGGATAGTACCGACATCATTGGTCATTCCTAGTTTTGCAAATTGCTCAATCTTTAAAGAATACTTTTACCTTCGCACCATGCTTCCGGAAATCCTTCAAAACAAAGTCGAATTCCTTAAAGGCGTTGGTCCAGCTAAAGCCAGCCTGCTTAAGTCCGAACTTAATATTTCTGATTTTTCTCACCTAATAGCTTATTTTCCCTTCAGATATGTCGATAGAACTCAAATCTATCCCATCAGTTCCATCTCGGCTGATGAATCATTTGTGCAAATCTCAGGAATATTTGAATTTTTTGATATTCATGGAAAATCATCGCATTCCAGGCTGGAAGCAGTCTTCTCCGATAATACAGCTTCAATCAGGATTATCTGGTTCCAAAACTTCAAATGGGTCACTGAAAAAATTCACACGAATACTCCATATTATCTGTTCGGAAAAGTAACAACTTTCAAAGATGAACCCTATATCTCACACCCTGAAATTCTAACTGTTGATGAGTTTAAACGACTCCCTTTCTCAGGAAAATTTCAGCCCGTCTATTCTTCAACAGAAAAGCTGAAAAAGCGTGGTATCGATTCCAAAGCAATTTCCTTTCTGACTGCTCAGGTCATTCAAAAAGTATATGGCGCCATTCCCGAGACGCTTCCTCAATATCTTCTCGAAAGCCTTAAACTTCCTGAAATCAATCAGGCTTTTCAAAACATCCATATTCCATCCAGCTACAACAGTCTCGACCGTAGTCTCAAACGATTCCGGTTTGAAGAGGCCCTTTTATTACAACTCCGGCATCGAATCAATGCCGATAAGAGAAAAAGGAATCCATCTGTAATTGTTTTCGAAAAAGTTGGCAAAAACTTCAACTCATTCTTTCATCATGCACTGGGTTTTGAATTGACCAATGCTCAAAAGGAAGTCATGAAGGAAATAAGACGTGATGTTGGCAGTGGATTTAGAATGAATCGCCTGCTACAAGGCGATGTTGGCAGTGGAAAAACAGTTGTTGCTTTAATGGCAATGCTTATTGCTACCGATAATGGATATCAGGCATGCATTATGGCTCCAACTGAAATTCTTGCTCAGCAGCATTTCAATACTATCTCGAAATGGGTAATAAACAGCAATGTTTCAGTTGCTATGCTAACCGGAAGTACAAAAAGCAAAGCTCGCAAACAAATACTTACAAATTTAGCAGAAGGAACATTGAATATAATTATAGGAACACATACACTAATAGAAGACAGCGTCGTTTTTCAGAACCTTGGGCTGGCAATTGTTGACGAACAGCATCGATTTGGAGTGCTTCAACGTGCAAAAATTCTGAACAAGAACGAAAATCCGCCACATGTACTGGTAATGACCGCTACACCTATACCTCGCACATTAGCCATGACCTTTTATGGCGATTTGGATGTAAGTGTTATTAACGAGCTTCCTCCCGGACGTAAACCCATCAACACTTTGTTCTACTACGACAATCAGCGAATTCACGCATGGGAAATTATTCGGCGCGAAGTAAATGCAGGCAGGCAGGTGTATATTGTTTATCCCTTAATTAAAGAAAGTGAAAAGCTCGACCTCATTGCGCTCGAGAATGGATACGAAGCAATAATTCGCGACTTTGCCATGCCGAAATACGAAGTGGGAATCCTGCATGGAAGAATGACTCAGGATGAAAAAGATTTTGTCATGAACAGGTTTTCAAAAGGGCTTACTGACATATTAGTATCCACTACTGTTATTGAAGTTGGTGTAGATGTGGCAAATGCATCTGTAATGATTATTGAAAATGCAGAGCGTTTTGGACTATCGCAATTACATCAGCTTCGTGGTCGTGTTGGCCGTGGCGCATCCCAATCGCACTGTATTCTGATTGGCTCACAAACCCTCAGCGACGAAGCAAAGGCTAGAATAAAAGCAATGCTCGACACCAACGACGGCTTCAGAATTGCCGAAGCCGATCTCAAACTACGTGGTCCGGGAGATATCATGGGAACTCGTCAAAGTGGAGACATCGACTTCAAGTACATCGATCTTGTTCGCGACGAAAAAATCATTGACCATGCACGAAACATCGCCGAACAGATATGTGCCAACGATTCATCCCTCAGCAAACCAGAGCACCAATGCTTACTTGAAGCGTTAAAACAGAGATTCGGAGGCACAACGCTTGCCGAAATAGCCTAAGATCTATAATAATCCGTGCTCTGAAATATTTTATCTGCCGATTTGGCTATGAACTTCCTGTACAATTTTCCATCCGCATCGTTGTAACGCTTTGCAAACTCATAATAGCAGCCGGGCACCTCAAAAACACCTTCTTGAAACTCAACTTCCATTAAAGGTGCCTTCACCGACGATTGTTCCAATAGTTCCTCTGGAGTTCCTTGTACCTCACCTCCCGCATCATTAATCTGATAGCCTTGCTCTTTCAGGAAGGCGTTAACATCAGCTATATTGGTCATTGTTTTCAACTGATTTACACTCACAGTGAAATGATTAACGGTATAACCATTCACATAGAACCATGCAGCATATTCACTTTCAGTTCGCAACTTCTCATACACAGCAAATGATGGAAGTCCCCATGTACGACCACTAAAAATAATATTCGGATTATTTTTCAAATCCTCCGGCATCTGTTCAGCTATTTTTTTCATTTCCTGTTGCAAAAAACTACTAAACAGTTCAGTTTCCAACTCACTGATAAAAACCAAAGGAGCAGTGTCATCGTTCGGAATTTCATAATGACGTGCCTGCAACTTCTTCGATTCGAAAACATAGCGGCCCTTTTCAACGTATCCGGCTTCTATAAAAGCCTGCGCCAGGGTATCGATATTCATGCCTGCTTGATTGATTGTTCTAAATGCAATATGATCGTTTAAAACTTGTTCTCCCCTGTCGGCAAAGGCCTTGAATATATTTTTTGCATGTGGGTTTTTTGTTGTGTAATCTGTCCACAATCTATCGAAAAGTTCTTTTTGTATCATTTTCGTATTATTTATTCAAAATTACTCATTTTCAAAACCCATACAGCACACTGTCGTAATCAAAAAAATGATGTTTATCAGCAAAATACTATGAAACATTGTATCTTTGCATCAATGAAATACTTACTCTTCATCGGTATTATTGTTGGATTTTTGCTCCCTTCATGTGGAAGTAAAAAGCCTGAGACTGAAGCTCCGGTAATTAACGTTATGACAGAAGACACAATGAAAGCCTTTTTCGTGGATTTATTTCTTACAGAATCGCTGATTCGCCAAAAAGAAAGAGAAGGGCGCAATGTATCCTGGTTCTCCAACCATTACTATAGCCTGATGCTGGAGAAATACAACATGGATACTACTCGCATTGTTAATTCATTTCAGTATTATGCCGAACGACCCGAAATACTTAAGGCCATTTCAAGCAAAGCACTCGATAGTCTTACAATAGTGGAAGCCCATTTGCAGGCACAACCCAATTAGGAAGATTGCTTCGTATAAACAGCCTGGATAGTATCCAGATTCACTCCGTCGTTCACGGTATAATAAAAATCAACGGTAGTGTTGTTCGTTTGCATTGTTGCAGTTCCTTCAATGGTAGTTGTTCCTAAGCACATAGTTTGCGATGGAAGGGTAATCGTATTATTGGAAACAATACCAAACGAAAACTCCTCAAAGCCCAGATTGTGAAAATTGAACATTTTGATTTGCGTACCGTTAACGGTATCTAGTGAAATATTCACCGTATAACTCATTGTGGAACTTTCTGTGCAATTCCAAACTCCCTGATATTTCAACCGGGCATCAACAACAGGTGTAATATCATCCGGATTATCGTCGGGCTGACAAGCTGTAAACACTCCAACTATAGAAATCACAGCTACAAAGAAGTATAATATCGGCTTTTTCATTTTTCCACATTTTGTACAAAAATAATTCCATTTTTCGTTATTTCCAACACATATTTATTATTTTTGTTTGATTTCGCAAATTATGCTTGCAAAAATAAACAGTTGCGCCATCCATGGCATCGATGCATACTCGGTTACTGTGGAAGTTGATGTTACCCCCGGCATGCACACGTACATGGCTGGATTGCCCGACAACGCAGTTAAAGAAAGTCGATCGAGGATAGAACCCGCATTGAATAACAACGGCTATTATTACCCAGGGAAAAAAATAACGATCAATTTTGCTCCTGCAGATATCAAAAAAGAGGGCTCTTCTTACGATTTAGCAATAATCGTTGGGATTCTTGCAGCATCGGGTCAAATATCATGTCCATCTCTTTCTCAGTACATGCTTTTGGGCGAAATTTCGCTGGATGGATCCATTTCTCCTGTACGGGGGGTTCTTTCTGCTGCAATTCAAGCTCAAAAGAATGGTCTATCCGGCATTATTGTTCCCAGTGACAATGCTCAGGAGGCCTCAGTCGTCAAAGGGCTCTGTGTTTATGCTTTCCGACATCTTACACAAGTGGTATCGTTTCTTGGCGATCCTGCAATTGCAAAGCCTTTCAGCGTCGACTACGATGCTGTTGCCGATACTCAAATGGATAATCTTCCCGATTTCCGAGATGTTAAAGGACAAGAAAATGTAAAACGAGCCCTCGAAATTGCCGCAGCGGGTGGTCATAACGCTATCATGATTGGTCCCCCGGGAAGTGGGAAAACGATGCTGGCCAAACGAATTTCGTCAATTTTGCCAAACATGTCGTTACAGGAAGCACTTGAAGCAACGCGTATCCATTCTGTAGCCGGAAAGCTCGGTCCCAATATCGGACTTCTTCAACAACGACCCTTCCGTTCGCCGCACCATACCATTAGCGATGTAGCCCTTGTAGGTGGAGGTACATTCCCTCAACCAGGCGAAATCAGCCTGGCCCACAATGGTGTATTATTTCTCGATGAACTTCCTGAATTTAAAAGAGCAGTATTAGAAGTTCTCAGACAACCAATCGAGGACCGGGTAGTTACCATTTCCCGAGCAAAATTCTCCGTTGATTATCCAGCATCAATTATGCTTATTGCCGCAATGAATCCTTGTCCTTGCGGTTATTACAACCACCCCGAAAAAGAATGTTCTTGCGGACACGGAAATATTCGCAGATATTTAAGCCGAATTTCAGGACCACTTCTCGACAGGATTGATATTCATATAGAAGTAACTCCGGTTGCATTTAATAGTCTTGCCGATAAGCGCTTCGGAGAATCGTCAAGCGAAATCAGAAAACGTGTTGTTAAAGCTCGCGGACTTCAGATTACTCGCTTCGAAGATAATCCAAATATTTCATGCAATGCACAACTATCGCCTTCTCTGCTTAAAAAATATTGCAATATTGATTCTACAGGCGAAACACTTCTGAAAAATGCAATGGAAAAACTCAATCTTTCAGCCAGAGCATACGATAGAATTCTGAGAGTTGCCCGAACAGTAGCTGACCTTGAAAACTCCGAATCGATTCAAACATTGCATCTTGCCGAAGCTATACAATATAGAAGTCTTGACCGCGAAAGCTGGGGCCTAATGTAAAAAAGAAAAGATGTATTCATAAAAAAAGCCCAGGAAAACCGGGCTTTTTTTGTACAAAAGTTGTTTAGAACTCCCAGAGATCGTGTTCAAAAACAAAGATATCGTTCTCAATACGTTCATTCTCCAGAAGTCCATCAAGACCAAGCGCATAGGTATTAATATACCTGTCGTAAACATTAGATTCTTTTACAACATAGCTTCCGAAAAAACGTTTAAAAAACCAGTCGTCATAACTCAGACGCTGCCCATCGTTGAAACGATTAAACACTTCATTTTTAACTAAAATCTGACGTGCATCCGGAAAATAAATCCAGAAATCAGCTCTTGTTCCACGAAGGTTTCCTTCCTGATCATAATCTTCCCTGATTGGGCAAATTCCCAAAATTCTAACATCAAGAACAGAACGTTGCTTATCGAAGAACCAGTCTTCTTTTACACGAAACATGGTCACTGTTGCCGCATCGAAATCAGTAACAATTACAGTATCAGGCAATGGCTCATAAGTGATAGGGTCAAACCTGTCTCTAATTGTGTCAGTCTTCGACAACTTACTCATGATTTCTTCGGTAGTAAGAGGCATAGTAAATTCATCGTTGTTTGCACTATAAGCTGTTAGCGATCCCTCTTCCAACCCCTGAAGCAATACACTGATAAGATTGATTCTGCCATTAGTTGGCTGAGTAGGATAATACAAAGGGTGATTTATCTTCTCACGAAGATCAATCACACGCCATACTCGTTTTGCCCAAAAAGCATCAGCTTCGCGCAAATGAGCATAAGGCACAGGTTCGCGGTTAATGGTGTGGATTTTATCGTACACACCGTCACGGGGTGTATCGAACACCTGCTGAGCCTGAGTTGAAAAACCCAATCCCAACAAAACGACTAAAAGAACAAACAACTTTTTCATAATCACAAATTTTACTGTGTTATTCTGATCGAAACAGAACCCAGATTTTTATTCCCGGTTGGACCTACAGCAACAATATTATCAACCCAGAAACGATCACCACGGCGAGCGCCCTGAATAATAGTCTTAATATTTTGGTTGAAAACATAACCCGATCCGGGAATATCAATAAGGTCACCTGCAGCGTTCTTGTACACAAATGTATAGGACGCTACATTATAACGAAGGTCGAAATCGAAATTTTCAAGAACTGCAGTTACATACGGAGATGCAAGCAATTCCGCTTTACTGTAATTGCCCCCATTCCTTCCGGCAACATATGCTACAGGAGTAGGAAGCGGCTTAATACGAAATTCTGCTGATCCCATTGAACGAGAACCACCTTCAAGATTGGCACTTACATTAATAACTGCTTTTGAACCACCGGTTACACGAACAATATATTTACCATTTCCACCACTAAGAGAACCACCCGAAATACTAGGCTGAACCTTATCGGTTGGAACACCAGGAGCTGAAATGGTAACAGGATTATCAACACCAATGTAGAAAACATTCATTTTATCGGCAGATACTGTTGCAGAAGGTGCAGCTACTATGTACGAAGAGCTGAATGGATACTTCTGTTCTCCTCCACTTTTCGACGTAACTTTAATTACACCCCCAAATTTCTGTTCACCAATAGAACTACCGGGCACTTTATAGATACCAACGCCATTTTCACCTTCGAGTGTTTTAGCATCACCTGAAACTTCTAAAGTGGTAGAATCTACACTAGAGCCCACAACTATAACAGGTTGTTGTTTAGAATCATATGCCGCAACAAAAATTTCCGCTTCATAATCATCACCAACCAGCACATAGTTGCTCTTGGCAATAACCTTCGCACCAACTTTATCAAAAGTAAAATCCTTGGCACTAACTGCAGAATAGAGTTGAGCAACAACATCAGCCTCGGCATTTCTGACTTCGAGAACCAATTTATTGAGTAAAACAACATCAGCGGCAAGAATAGTATGGTAAAAATTCGTTACCTGCCAGTTCTGAGTTCCATCACCTTCCATGTTTGGAAACTCTTTCTCGACGTTTAATCCCAAAGTAACAGAACTCGCATATTCTCCAAGCAAATCCGTCATTTTCTTTTTAAAACTGACAATGGCATCTTTAAGAACTGCAACCTGACATGAGCCGGTGCCATCTTCAGAAGAACCGAAGAAATATTGTGTTGGTTTATCGTAGTTGTCTTTATTGTCAATCTCAGTGAGAAAACTCTTCCCTTCAGCAGCCAAGGCAGCTTCCATAGCCTTAACTTCTTCCGGTGTTTTATCTTCAACAATACCAACAATGTCATATTTCATTGCCTCAATAATAGCAACAAGCTTGTCGGCTTCATCCTTGACAATTTTTGACTTTTCGTAATTTTCACGGACTTTATCCGGTGTCAATGCGTATGCTTCTTCAAACATACTGTAGTTTCCATCTACCTTGGCCTTAAAAATCCGGTTAGTTTCAACAATGCTGTCGTTCACCACAACAAAAGCGTTCAGAATGTCTTTCGATACGTTGAGTGCCAGAAGTGCTGTAAGCACCAGGTACATCATCGAAATCATTCTCTGACGCGGGGTTTCCGGACAATTCTTTGATCCCATAATTACCCTTTCTTTAAATGATTAACGATTAATACCTATTTATTAATATTGACATTCATTGCTGTCAACATATTTCCGTAAACATTGTTCAAAGCTGAGAGATTTTGAGCCAGAACATTAGCCTGATCTTTATAGGCATTGATTGCGGTCATAGTGTCGTTAACATTGGTAACAAAAGAACCGATGCTTTCCTGCAGCATATTTGCTTTCTCAACCTGAGCTTGTGAGCCCTGAAGTTGCAATTCATATACAGCATTAAGGGCAGAAAGATTTTTAGTGATGCGTTGAATCTGATCGCCATATGACTGGCCATCAACCTTACTAAAATCAATTGCCTCGGCCGAACGAGTGAGAGATTCGGCACTCTGAGTGTATTTTTCGGCCAATGCATGAGCTGCACCGGTAGCAGATTTAATACTGCTTACATATTCTTCGGTAGCAGCAACATCGCTATTAATAGCATTAGCAACCGATTTGAAAGATTCGGCAGTTTGATTTGCATTTACCGCAGCGGCTTTAACAGTTTCAACAAATTCGTCGTTAACACCGACTGTTTTATTGAGCGACTGTGAGGTTTTTGAATAAACATCAGTCAAACCCGTCACACTTTCACTGGCTTTGTTCAAATTGGAAACAAATCCGTCAGTAGCTGTAGCTGCATCGGCTACACCTGAAAGTTTGTTCGCGTTATCGCCAAGATTACGCATACCTTCACCCAAGCTGGCAATAAGTTCTGGTCCTATTTTAGCTTGTTCGAGCATACTATCAAGTTCCTGAGTAACAGTTTTTCCGCCGGCAGGACCCACTTTTTTGGGTTCCCAGCCACTCTCTTCTGCTTCATCAGGATGATAAAGTCCCCATAATTCAGGATATACCAAACTCCAGTCGGCTTCAACGTGTAATGGCTCAAATGACGACAATGCAAAAATTACTGCTTCAGTACCCATACCAATGAGCAACATCATACCAGCACCAGGATAGTGCATAATTTTGAAAAGTGCTCCGAGAATTACAACTGCTGCGCCCAATCCATACAACTTCGCCATGAAGTTTTTGTACCCTTTACTTTCAACAATGTGTTTAATACCCATAACCTGTTTTGTTTTTGAATTTGACTTGTTTTTCTACCCTTTTTTTATCTGTACACGTTCGATGAGCTTGGGCCATCACCTTTCATACGTCCCAGGTATGTTTGTACATTCCTGAATCCAACATACGATTTGGCTGTATCCTGATACTCATATGTTCGCGAGCTGACCTGCATAAAGAAGCCTATATCTTTCCATGATCCACCACGAATCACTTTTCTTTTAAGAACTTCGGGATCTGTATCCTTGGCTTCGTAGGAATAATCCATATTAAGGTCGTGTGCAAATTGGTATGCCGATTCATCAAAAGCATTGCTTGTCCATTCAGCAACGTTTCCGGCCATATCGTAAAGACCATAATCGTTAGGAGCATAATGCCCTACAATAATGGTGTGGAAACCGCCATCGTCTGGGTAATTTCCGCGCAAGGGCTTGTAGTTGCCAAGAAAACAACCATTTGCATTGCGAATATATGGACCACCCCAAGGAAATGGACTCATATCAAGACCACCACGAGCAGCCCATTCCCACTCACTCTCAGTGGGCAAACGAAAATCGTTTACAATAGTTTGACCAATTCCTACTAAATATCCGTTCAAATACATTGTTCGCCAAATTGAAAAAGCACGCGCTTGTTTCCAGTTGACACCAACTACAGGATAGTTATCGTAGGCAGGATGCCAGAAATATTGCTGTGTCAGGGGTTCGTTAAACGAATATGTAAAATCGTGCACCCAGCACAATGTATCGGGATATACATTAATAATGTCTTTTTTAATAAAAACTGAACGATCGTTGTAGCCCTGAGGACGGTTTACAAGAGATGCGGGATCTTCGTTGTTCTTTACTGTAGCATCTGTAAGAGGATTATTGAAATCTTTACGAGCTGCAGCTTTGAAATCAATCCAGTAGTACTCAAAATTGAGTTTACGTGAATCTATTTCTTTACGACGATAGAATTGTTCATGTTCCGGCAAATACATTTCCGACAGAATTTCACGAACAGTCTGATCGTCATCGTCCCAACGAAGTTTGGTTTTCCAGTTCAAATAGGGAGGATCGAAATCTTCTCCGTACTGATCCTGCATAATCAGATAATCTTCAATCTGATCGCCAAGTAAACGGCGCGCAATGGAATCCCTAACCCAGTAAACAAACTGGCGGTATTCGTTGTTGGTAATTTCGGTTTCGTCCATATAAAAAGCCTGGACAGACACTGTTTTGGCTGTCTGAATCTGATTATAAGGAACATCCTGGTCATTCTGACCCATCATATAGCTGCCCATAGGGATGAACAACATACCATAAGGATCGGGCTGATACCAGGTTTCACGATTCTGTACTCCAACCACGTTTCCGCGGTCCGATTTCGTGCAGCTTGAGGCAATCAATCCCAGTGCCAATAAAACGATCAGGTACTTCATATGTCTTTGATTGTTGGACTTCATGGGTGCAAATTTAGTAAAACCTATCTCTTTTTAACGATTTTTTCTTCCGCAGGTTTCAATTTATTGAAAAAATTTAGAGAAACCTGACATTTCTATAGCTCGAAGGCGTGTACACAGGTACAATTTTGAAGCAGTAGTTCACCATCACTTCGTGACTTCCGCTGCTTCGACCATTGGCTCCCATGGCAGAGGTTGTAACATCATAGCTATAACCTATTCCCAGCGATTCAAGACTCTTATTCCCCGACTGAGAAAATGGTGTAGCTCCAAGAAGAATCGCTACTGCATCAGCAGTGCGGTAGCTCAGTCCACCCCAAAACTGATTATTGTAGTACATCAAAGCATTAAAATCGTACTGTGTGCTGGTAAAGTCGGATTTAATGAAAATAGACGGGCGTAGTTCGAACTGAGGACTATTCGGTAACGTCCATTGATATCCACCAGTGATGTAGTAATGACGTTTCAGCTGAGGGCTGGCCAGATTTGTTCCAAATGAAGAAGGACTTTCCAGTAACTGACTTGAAGATAATCCAGCATAAAAAACACCGGGAAGTTTGTAGTAGGCTCCAAAAGACAAATCAAAAACCATATCGCTTTCTGCATTTGAACCTCCCGTAAGTAAAGGATCGTTCGGATCGATTGGATTGAATTGGGTGAAGTCAATTTTTTTATTCAAAAACCCAGCCATCAAGCCAAGTCCGAGAGTTCCTCCTTTAAGAGGTTTTCGGAAAGCATAGCCAAATTTAACCCCAATATTATCTTCGTAACCCAATTTGTCTTTGTAGATAACAAGGCCTAAACCACCCATTATCGGATTTACATTGCTATGCAACGAAAACAACATGGTTTGTGGGGCCACATTATTCTCCTGCCCATTCACTGTTTCAGTAAAACCAAGCCATTGTTGCCTGTATAAAGCAGTGGCACAAATGGCATCATTACTTCCAGCATATCCTGGGTTAATGGCCATAATGTTAAACATGTTTTGAGTAAACTGAGCTTCCTGTTGTGCATTAACAAACTGAAAGCCAGAAAATACCAAAAACAGGAAAAGTACATCTTTCCTCATAATGCGGTGTTTTATGTAACTCTTGTCAAAAAAGTGCATAAAGTAACGAAGAAATTTTGATATCAACAAACTTTTGTTCATTTTTTCTGAAATATTTTCCCGTGCTTACTCACTTTAACTGAAGATCATGATCAGATATTTTATACTGAGGCAAAATATTTTAGTTTCAATTCAATGGAAATTCAAATCGAAAATATTACTAACAAGCACATATATAACAGGTATCAAGTCTAACAACAGGCCATTACTAGCAATAGTAATCTTCCCCAAAGGGGAAAAACATTCTTCTTTTTGGGAATAAATTTAACACAATCAACAAAAAAAATCACATGAATTTCTGAAAAGTCTGCCACCAACGATCGGGCAAATGTTCCTGTAGTGCTTCCTGATAATCTTTATAGCTGCAAGGAACCATATAGTGTCGCTCGAATTTTGAAAATAATTTTTTCGGACAGGGAACTTCCATCCACCAGCGATCACTAATCGGGCTACGGTAGAATGAAATATCGGTTTGAATATCGTGTATAGAGACAATATACTTAATGAAGGTAGATTTATTCATATGTGGGTCGTCTCCCTTTCTTCCTGCAAAGCCATCGAGAAAATACCAAAGCATTTGAGCAGCAAGATGAGCCGAATGCCCGTCAGGATCGTTAACCGGGCACAATTCAAACAACCCAAGAGAAGATAATTTCTCGCTCATTCCGGCATAACGCATCATCTGGCATGCATCTTCGCCATAAAAACCATTCGGCGAAGGAGTGGCTCCTGCCGGGCTATCGCTCATTCTTATTGATGACATGTCGAATGAAACCACATCGGCATTTCGAATTAAGGGTTCGGTCTCAGTCATATCATTCTTGGCCATCCCCAATCTGGTAAAATCGAAATAAAGCTTTTTCATCAAAGCTATCGCCTCCTGTTCAACCAAATAGGTTTGAAATCCAAGATTGGAAAAATTGAATAGAAAATTAGGATCACGAAAGATAATCCGGTTGAGCCACGATTGACTATGAAAAGGTTCATCATTCTTTCCAATGTCGAACCTCGAATCGACTGAAAGCATATTGATAATCCTTCCGCATTTTTCGTAGGCAAGATATTGTGCAAATGTTAAATCCTGACTTCCTCCGATAACAACAGGAAGAATATTGTCCTTTAACAAAACCGACATCACCTCACTTACGGCTTCGATTGTGTCGTCGGGACTCATTCCCGTTTTCAAATTCCCCAAATCGACAAGCGATATGTTTGAAAAATGATTTTGCAGTGCATAAAACCAGGGTCTGATGGCATCAGCTGCAAACGAAGCGTCGCGTTTGCTGGATGAAAGACGATTCTCAGGAACCCCAAAAATTGCAATCTGTATTCCTTCAGTATCCGGGAATCCATCTTCGTTGTGCATCAGCACAGAAAATCCCATTTGTGAACGCGTATATTCATACATTGCCACATCATGCGAAACCGGTTCGAAATAGAGTTGCAACTCGTCCATTTATTTTTTCTTAGTTGTAGTTTTTTGAGATTTTTTAGTTGTCGGAGTTTTTTTGGCCGATTTCACAGGTTTGGCTTTTGCAGGTTTAGTTGCTGTGCTTTTTGCATCTGTGGTTTTTTTAGTTTTAGACGCTGTTGTTTTTTTTGAACGTCCGGAAGCAGGCTTCTTAACCCGCCCTTCGTTTTCTTTTACAATTTCCAAAATCTCTGCTATTGAAAGCTGCTCATACTTATTGCCCTTACCCAGGGGGAAATTACCTCCCTTATATTTAATGTACGGGCCAAACCGACCTTTTACAATCTGCAAATCGGAGTCCTCTGCAAATGTCTTCAATATATTGTTTCTATCTTTTTCCTGCTTGGCTTGGATAATTTCGAAAGCTTTCACCAGGTCGACGGCGTATGGATCGGTATCGCGTGGAATACTGTAGAATTTTCCGTCGAATCGCACATACGGTCCAAACCGACCGACTGACACCACAACCTCTTTTCCCTCGCTGTTACCAATAGTTTTCGGGAAACGAAACAGTGCCAAAGCATCTTCGAGAGTTACACTTTCGATAGACTGACCTTTGAGTAAACCAGCAAAACGGGGTTTCTCCTCGTCGGTCGATTCGCCTATTTGCACCATTGGCCCAAACGGGCCCAACTTGGAATATACTTTTTTCTTCGAATCGGGATCAATTCCAAGAAGACGTTCGCCGTGATATTTTCCGGTGTTTTTTTCTGTATCAATTACCTGTGGATTAAAAACTTTATAGAATTCCGCAATTAGCAAATTCCATTTTCGCTCACCATCGGCAATTTCATCAAAATCTTTCTCAATATTAGCAGTAAAATTATAATCGATAATATTACTGAAATGCTCGACCAAGAACTTTGTAACAACAATACCCAAATCGGTTGGGAACAGCTTGTTTTTATCGCCCCCAAACTTCTCAGTCAGAACCTCACGCTTAATAACACCTTTAATCATTTTCAGCTGAATACTTTTGCGTTCTTTCGGCTGACGGGTTTCTCGAATTACATATTCACGACGCTGTATTGTAGAAATGGTTGGCGCATAGGTACTCGGGCGACCGATTCCCAGATCTTCGAGCTTTTTCACGAGTGTGGCTTCGCTGTATCGTGGTGGATGCTGCGAGTATTTTTGCTCAGCCATCATGTCTTTGTTGTTTAAATCCTGGCTGACTTTGAGTTTCGGAAGCTGGCTTTTTTCTTCTTCATTTGCGTCTTCATCCTTTGACTCTTCATAAACACGCATAAAACCGTCAAAAATCATCACTTCGCCTTTGGCGACAAAATAGTTTTTTGAACCGGAAATATCAATTTGAACTGATGTCCGCTCAATTTTAGCTTCGGCCATTTGAGATGCAACGGTACGTTTCCAAATAAGGTCGTAGAGGCGTTTTTGAGCAGCCGAACCTTCAATTTCCCTGTTGCTTGCATAAGTAGGGCGAATAGCTTCGTGTGCTTCCTGTGCGCCTTTTGTTTTTGTTGCAAACTGACGCGATTTTGAATATTCTGCACCATAGAGTGATTCTATTTCGCTTTTAATTGAGCCAATAGCCAATTTCGAAAGATTCACACTATCGGTACGCATATAAGTGATCAACCCCGACTCATACAATTGCTGAGCGATGGTCATGGTCTGCGATACCGAAAAGCCAAGCTTACGGGCAGCTTCTTGCTGCAATGTAGAAGTTGTAAATGGTGGAGACGGGTTACGGGTGCCTGGCTTCATTTCGGCCTTGCCTACTTTAAAAGAACTCCCTTTAACCGAGTCGAGAAAGATCATAGCTTCGCGTTCATTTTCGAAGCGTTCGTTGAGTTCTGCAGGGAAAGAATCGGTATTATTTGCACTAAAAACACCAGTAACTTTGTAGTCGGAAGAACTTTGAAACGAATTGATTTCGTCTTCGCGTTCAACAATAAGGCGAACTGCAACCGACTGAACTCGGCCAGCCGATAAAGATGGTTTTACCTTTTTCCAAAGCAGAGGCGACAAACGATATCCCACTATGCGGTCGAGAACGCGCCTTGCCTGCTGAGCATCAACAAGCTTATAGTCTAGATCTCTGGGGTTTTCGATAGCTTCGGTTATGGCTGTTTTGGTGATTTCGTGAAAAACAATTCTTTTGGTTTTTTTCATATCCAACGCAAGAGCCTCAGCCAAATGCCATGCAATCGCCTCTCCCTCGCGGTCTTCGTCAGTTGCCAACCAAACCATATCAGCCTGTTTGCTCAACTTTTTCAGTTCTGCAACAACCTTAACCTTATCGGGCAGAACCATATATTTAGGTTCAAAACCATTTTCAACATCAATACTAATATCTTCTTTATGCAAATCGCGCACATGTCCATAGCTCGATAGAACCTGATAATCTTTGCCCAGAAACTTCTCGATGGTCTTTGCCTTGGCAGGAGACTCAACGATGACTAAGTTTTTCCCCATTCTGAATTTTTCCGCAAATTAAAACAATAATTATGGGATAATACAAATAAAAAATAAGAGCACATTATTAATCAACTAATATTCTGATATTTACAGGTGAAATAATAAATAGAAAGAAAAATGGTAATATATTTTGTTTTATACCTTTTTAAATAATTAATATAATTTTCCTTTCTCTTCTCCAAAAGCACAAATCATCTTTGGTTACCTGAAAAAATTATTGCACTACCTTTGCAAACGGAAAAGAAAAAAATGAAAAAACTATATATCGAAACCTACGGTTGCCAAATGAATGTTGCCGACAGTGAAGTGGTGGCTTCGATACTGAGAAACGAAGGATATATCCCCTGCGCTGACCCAAAGGAAGCCGATTTGATTCTGGTGAACACCTGCAGTATTCGCGAAAACGCTGAACTCCGTGTTATTGCACGAGGAAAACAATTACAAGCTCTGAAAAGGAAAAACCCCGAATTGAAAGTCGGATTTATTGGATGTATGGCCGAACGGATGAACGAAGATTTATTTGAAAAGCTGAAAGGTATTGACTTGCTGGCTGGCCCCGATAGCTACCGCAACTTACCCGAACTACTTCGAAAATCCTCTGGCAACTTGAAAGCTTCGGATGTATTGCTATCAACCACAGAAACTTACGAAGACATTGCCCCTGAACATTATCAAACAGGAGATATTACAGCGTTTGTTTCTATTATGCGTGGTTGCAACAACTTTTGCAGCTATTGTGTGGTTCCTTACACCCGCGGTCGCGAACGAAGCAGGCCTGTTCAATCGATTCTACGCGAAATAGAGCAACTTAACCAGCAAGGTTTTAAAGAAATAACCTTACTCGGTCAAAACGTAAACTCATATAAAATTGAAACCGAAAATACCGAGTACCATTTCCCCACCCTGCTCGAAACTATTGCAAAAAAATATCCTCAGTTGAGGCTTCGCTTCGCAACCAGCCATCCGAAAGATTTATCGGAAGACCTGGTAAAAACTATGGCTGCTTTCTCAAATATTTGCAATTCGATTCATCTACCTGTACAATCGGGGAGTAACAATATGCTGAAAGCTATGAATCGCCGCTACACTTCCGATGAGTATATGACGAAGATTGAACTTCTTAGAAAACACATGCCCAACATTACTATTTCAACCGATATTATTACAGGATTTTGCGGCGAAACGGAAGATGACCATCAGCAAACTGTAGAAATGATGCGCAAAGCTGATTATTACTACTCTTATATGTTTAAATACAGTCAACGTGACGGCACTGCTGCCGCTAAATTAATTGACGATGTGTCCGACGAAATTAAAGGTCGTCGTTTACAGGAAATTATCGATTTGCAACAGGAACTTTCGTTGCAACACAACCGGCGCGATATCGGAAAAACTTTTGAAGTTTTGGTTGAAGGATTTTCGAAACGCTCATCAAAGCAAATGTTTGGCCGAACTGAACAAAACAAAGTGGTTGTCTTTGATGCTCAAAATATTGAACCGGGAAGCTATGTGCATGTAATTGTTGAGGCTTGCTCGACTGCAACGCTGAAAGGGAAACTGATTTCTGGTTCTCAAGAGGTGTAAATTCACTAAATCCTAATATTCAGACGCGATAAATCGCGTCTCTACACATTGTCTATTATCTAGAAGAACTTTACAAACTTTCAACTCTATTAGTCAATGAACATTTCTCAGACGTTGCAATGCAACGTATCTACAAAATACTCCATACACTTTACTACTTACTCCCAAATAAGACGCGATAAACGCGTCCCTACAATGGCAACTGAAATTGACGCGCCCATCCTGATGCGCTATTGAGCTAAATCCCCTACGGGGAAGTGGAAACTATTGATTTATTCAAAAAACTGAATACTGAATACTGGCAACTGAAAACTGACTAATGGCTACTTATAATAATTCCTCGTAAATCCCTTGGCTTCTTTCTTGCCTGTAAGAACTTGTAAAATGCCTTTCCAAAGGCCAAAACCGTAAGCAAAAATCTGAATATACAACGTAACTATAGAGAGAAAGCCGATTTTGAGCTTTTTGTATTGCCTAATCGATTGCAGAAATGCAATTCCGGCAAGCAAAAACAAGAAAGCTCCAGCTGCAATCCAGAGATAAAGCACAAAAATAAAAAGCTGACTGATAGCAAAATAAAACAATGGAGTGGTTGCAATTAGCACCAAAAATGCTGCTACAATAACTGCAGGAATCAAATGAATGGGTTTCAACATGGCTTTATCCATCCTTCCAAGATTGATACGTGCAACGCCCCAGTTGAAAATCTGCTTGTAGAAACGCTTGAGGCTTGTGCGCCTTTTGTGATAAACAAACGCATCGGGGATGAGCCCAACTTTAAAACCATTTTTGTAGATACGAGCCGAATACTCCATGTCTTGCCCATGTCGGAGAGCGCCCATGCCGCCAACAACTTCCCAAACTTTGCGCGACACACCCATGTTGAAGCTTCGCGGATAGAATTTTTTCTGTACCGATTTTTTGCTTCCGCGCGTTCCACCAGTTCCAATAAACGATGTCATGGAATAATTGATGGCTTTAAGCAGTGGTGAAAAACTTTCGTGACAAGTGTCGGGGCCTCCAAAAGCATCGAGAGGAGTTTCAGACAAAAATTCATCAATTGTTCCAAGCCACTCCGGTGGAAGCATCACATCCGAATCGATAAAAATAAAATAATCGCCCTCCGCTTTTTCCATAGCTACATTGCGAGCTGCTCCAGGACCTTTGTTTTGCTGAAACAAATATTGAATCTGAAACGAAACAACCGCTTTAAGCGACGAAATGTAATCGGCAGTGCCGTCGTTGGAACCGTCGTCGGAAATAACAAACTCGAAATCGGTAGTAGGGAAATCGAGTTTTTCGACCGAAGCAAAAAGCTCTTTCAGTTCATCGAGTCGGTTGTATGTTGCAACAATAATGGAATACTTCATGGTTCAGATTATGACAGGTAATCTTTGATGTCGAAATTGCGGGTCTTGAATGCATCGGAATCGATGAACATTTTTTGCCAGATAGCCAGTCCGGTGGCAACCCAAATAAAATTGTAGTGCCAGCGCATTTTTTTGCTGGGCGAATGATCGAGAATGCGCCGAATATACTGGTAATTGAAAACGCCTTGCTTTTCGATGAAATCTTGCGTAAGAATGGCTTCGGCTGTCGATTTCAAATCTTTTTTAAACTGCAAATACGGATTGACTGTGAAGCCCCACTTTTTCTTATCGATAATGGATTGCGGGAGCTTTTGAGCCATTGCTTTGCGGAAGAGATATTTTGTTTGGTTGTTTTTGATTTTCAAATGCATCGGAATCGAAAAGCCGAAATCGACCAAATCGAGGTCGAGAAACGGCACTCGCTCTTCGATTGAGTTGGCCATCGACATACGATCTTCGGTAAGCAGGTAATCGTTCACCATTTTCGACTGAAACTCCGTAAAAAGAACCTGATCGAGTGCTCGCATTCCTTTCGACTCATCAAAAAAAGCATCAAAAGCTTGATGAACTTTGGGGATTTCCATTCTCATACGCTCGCGCATATCGGCATGATACACATTTTTATAGAAACCATTGTCGTAATCCCACACATTGCGTAAAATCAAATAGAATTTTTCGACATTCCCGATTGAAAGTAACATCTGCATTCCGCGACGGTATTCATCGAGGCTCATGGTATGGCTTGCATTCTGCACGGCAAAAAGAAACGAAGACTTCCAGCTCAACAATTTCTGCATCCACCGTGGTGTGTAACGATGAAATTTGTTGAAAGGATAAATCAATTTATGAATATCGTAACCGCCAAAAAGTTCGTCGCCACCCAATCCGCCGAGCACTACGGTAATATCTTTGCGCACAAAAGCCGACATATTAAATCCTTGCAGCAGATTAATTTTGGGTTCTTCGGCATGCCAAATCACTTCGGGAAACTGCTGCATGGGGTTCATGCTCAAACTCAGCGTGCGATGATTGGTCCCAAAATGCTTCGCAATCATTTCTGCGTCGGGAAATTCATCGGTGGGTTCGTTGAAACCCATGGTAAACGTATTTATTTCGGACACTCCAAGCTCATGCATTTTTTGCACAATGGTAGAAGAATCCATTCCGCCCGAAAGGTATACCCCAAGCGGCACATCGCTCATAAGTTGACGTTCGACCGCTTGCTTGAGATAAAAATGCATTTTTTCGATGGCATCGTTCTCGTTCATCAGCAAATCGGGCTTGGGCTGTAAACTCCAGTAGCGTTTCACTTCGATGTTTCCGTCTTCGAAAACCAAGAAATGCGCAGGAGGCAATCGCTTGATCCCATCGAACAAAGTTTCGTCCAATTGGGTGTAGCGCAAATTGAGCTGTGAATGCAATGCACTGTAATTGATTCGCCTTTCGACAGAAGGATGTAACAAAATACTTTTTTGTTCCGAACCAAAAATAAAAACACCGTTGTTCTGATAATAATGCAGTGGTTTTACTCCAAAATGATCGCGCACCAAAACCAGTTTGTTCTTTCGTAAATCGAGTAAAGCAAACGCAAAAATACCGTTCAGACGACCAAAAAAGCTGGTTCCATACTCTTCGTATAAATGAACAAGAATTTCGGTATCGCTGGTGGTATAAAAGGTATGGCCTTTGGCCAGCAATTCGTCTTTGTGTTCGCGAAAATTGTAAATTTCGCCATTAAAAACAACACAAATACTTTTGTCCTCATTGTAAATAGGCTGATTTCCGGTATTGAGGTCTATAATGGACAAGCGACGGTGCCCAAGACAAAAATCTCCATTCGAATACACCGAAAAATCGTCGGGACCGCGATGCTTTATAATAGCCAGCATATCCGTCATAAGCGACGTATTGTCACGATTTTTCTCAACTATTCCGCAGATTCCGCACATGATTTCTGAATTGCATGCAAAGTTAACAAAATTAATATGCTTTTCAGCCGATTACACCAATTTGACCAACAGCAAACGTATCTAATCTAACAGGCTCTGCAAATACTCATCAAACCCGCTTGCCTCTTAGGCAGTGGTGATAATGTTCTACATAAAATTAAGGGCGATTTTGTTAAGGATTGAAGTATTTTGCGCTGCATTTCAAAACACTGTTTTAGACAATCGGATTTTGTATTGTCAATTTTCTCCTTTTCAGCACAGGTGTCTGCAAAAAAAACTACAATTGGATACTATATCTCTAGCTTAATACATTTTAATTCTGTCTTTTCTGTCGATCCGCCAGAAATGCAAAAATCTCACAACACACTGATATTTGATTTCATACAGTCAGTCTTTATATTACTGTTCCCGGATAAATATCAAATCAATATCCAATAAATCAACACAAACACATAGTATTCAACCACCTACATGCAAAAGAGAAAAAATAATTCTGGATATACTTACCAACCGTCTCATAAAAAATCCTTCCCCAATAATTAAATTCGGGAAGGACAATAGAATGATTAAATCAAAAGAAGCCTAGAATTTTCCAAACGACAGTGTAAAGTTTCCTGCAAATCCGCGCATTGCGTCTGAACCATATCCATCAACCACAAGCGGTGTTGTGTACCGATAGCTGGCGCCGAACGAAACCCTGATAAATTTCACCAAATTGAGTTCGACATCAATTCCCGGTTCTACCAGAAAGAAGTACCCTTCATCTTCGACATACCATGTGGCATCGAAAGCATCGTAGTAGTGCGAACTTAATGCGGCAACTCCACCAGCTCCAAGTGTAACCGGAAACGACACATGAATAGGAAATTTCGGAGCTACAATTGGCTGAAGCATTAAACCTCCAAAGCCCCCTTGTAAACTACGGTAATCGCTACCCGAAGCATGATTGACATACAAATCATTCGAGAAGCCTGTAGCAGAAATTCCGATTGCAAAACCATGATTAATTATCCATGCGCCACGGAATGTAGTTGTAAAAGCATCAATTCCATCGAGTTGTGTGTACCCTACTCCCAAGCCAATGTAGCCTCCATGCGATCTGGGTTTTTCTCCAAAAAGTGTCTTGATTCCATTATCGGTACTACCATCAGTTTGGCTGTATCCTGATACGCCCATCAAAATAGATGCAAGCAAAAGTAAAACGGTTTTTTTCATAATATTCAGATTTTTGTTGTGAACTGATAACGAGCTGTGAAGCCAAAATCCCATAAATTCATCCGCAATATACGGTCGGGAACAATTTCCGCAAAAGGTTTATAATCAATCGACAATGAGAGAGGAAATTTTCGAAATGTAAAGTTGAGTGCCATATAATAATCGATTCCAAGAACAGGCATCAACGCATTACGGTGATAATATTCGTCGCGATTCCACAAGCGGGACCCGGCAAATCCAACATGACCACCCCATCCAGAGCTGTAGGAAAATCCCTCCATTGGAATTTTCGACAGTTTTAATGTTTGACCACGCAGCACATAGAGCTGAACCCCACGATTTCGGCTCAACAGCATTCCTTCGGTGTATGTATCGGGTCCCGTCAGAATCCGGCAAGTCAAGCCATTCGAAACACCCGAACGAGTTCCAGCTTGCAAATCGAGTTGTTGTGCATAGCCACCCATTGAAACCAAAAGCAAAAACGCAATAACTATAGCTGATTTCATAGATTGCAATTATTGATGAATAAGTTGCCCCGAACCATTAATACTGATGCTAACCGATGGGTTACCGAAATAATAAATATTTCCACTGCCACTTATCACCACATCTAAGATATCTGCAACACTCAGATACATGTTTCCCGAACCTGAAATATCGGCAATGCACTCATCCAGCAAAAGAGCGTAAGCGTGAATATCACCCGAGCCACTGATTTTGAAGTTGGCATGCTGCGCAATACCTGAAAGATGAATATCGCCCGATCCCGAAATAGTAGAATTGATATTATCTGCATCAACTATAGCAGTAATACTTCCCGATCCGGACAATTTAATCTGCAACTGTGTTGTCGTAACCGTATCGCTCACAATGCTACCACTTCCCGAAAGCTCGATACTATTGAGGGTTGGAGTATGCACAATAATCCGAATCGGATAGTTGGGATCAAGATTCCGTCGTGGCTGTGTTTCTATTCGAAGCGATTGATTTACAACATCAGTATTAATGTATGGAATCAGGTTTTCCTCAGCTTCAATTTCCACAAAATACAAGGAATCATGTACAATTTCAACATCTAAATCGTCGGTGCTCTCAACACCATAGAATGGTGGAAGATTTCTGTCGACCGTTATTAGATTGTAGTTCCCTTCTATTCGGTGTGCCCGAAAACAAGAAGTTGCTGTCAGAATTAATGCAGCAAACAATGATAATGCAAATAATTTTCTCATAACTGTTTATTTTGAACTAAAAGTGGAATAAAAAAACAAAGGGTTGCAAAAAAAGTAATTTTCATTGAAAAATATTCAACTTTCTGCTTTCGAACAATCATTGCATAAATGCAGGTTAACAAACAATTACGCTTTACAGAACGCTCTATTTTGTCTCAATGCAAGACTGTTATTTGTATTTAGTCTAAATTGACAACAAAACACGAACATTAATTTTTAACACGCTGAGTTGATTTATTTAACATTTATGTCGTGGTAATTAACATTTATTGCCGTACCTTTACAATATCAAATTAAACAAAATTACCATGAAACGCAATATACTCTCTCTCATCTTCATTTTTTCAATTACATACGCTGCAAATGCACAATATGTAATCAATTTTGCCAATCCGGCCACCTATCAGGTAACCTGTGGCAGCACCACTCCTTCGCAGTGGAGTGTTTCTAAATCGACATGCGATTTGTATCTTCCTCCGTTTGTACTGGCTTCTGTTTCGAATTTCACAGTAAACTATACATTCAAAATCAACCAGAGTGGAAATCTCACAACAAGCGATGCTCTCACCGTTTTCTTTAAAAAGGGGGCAGCTTCGGCCTGGATAACCGACACCGTTCTTCTTGGAAATGTAGATAATAATGTTCGCACATTTTCAAAAAGCATCAATATATCAAGCTCCGACACCTTATTTTTCAAAGTAGAAGCACACAGTGTTAATGCCAACGGCTTTTGGGCAATTAAAAGTGGCGACATTAATATTGGAAACGTAGTTCCGATTTACTTCCCTCTTCCGATCGAACTGGCCGAATTCAAAGGATATCACAATACAGATAAAAATGTGAACCACCTGACATGGACTACAATTACTGAAGTCAATAATTCGTATTTCACTCTTGAAAAATCAACAGACGGCATCAACTATGAAACTGTTGTGGTTTTGCCTGGAGCAGGCAATTCAAACATGCCAATCAATTATGAATTTATCGACAAAGCAGCTGATTACGATTACTACTACCGTTTAACCCAAACCGATTTCGATGGAAAATTTGAGGTGTTTTATCCGGTATTTATTAAAAAGACCACCGACAATTCTTTGGTATCACTGATTGACCATGTATGGTTCAATGGTTCGTCGGTTGTTGTAAAAACGCTTCCCGGCTCCGAAGGCAATCTCAATATCGATTTACTCGCTTCTGATGGAAGAATTATCAGCAACAATATTGTGTCTGACGATGGATACGGGAGTGAATTCCTGATAGATGATGCATCTGTAAAGAGTGGGCAATTTTTAATTATTCGTGTATCGGACAAAAACGGCAATCAAAACACCGCTAAACTTGTAACCCCTTAACCTAAATCAACCCATATGCTCAAACATAAAACGGCCGTCACTTCTGACGGTCGTTTTTTTGTTTTCTATCTGGTTAAAAAAGAAAATCAATACAAAAATACTCTTCAATTTCAGTCAACAAACGCCTTTTTGGACATCTGGCTTCAATATTAATAAGCAAGAAAAAAGCTTACAAAAAACATTCATGATTAGTTGGTTTCGTTTAATCCGACACATACAGTTTGACAAATTCCAATGAAAAATAAAGCGTAATTTTGCAGTAAATTTCATAACAACGATGAACACTACTCAAGCCGCTGCTCGCCTTATTCTTAAAACAGGGAAAATTGAATCGCTGAACCGTTTCCACCCTTGGGTGTTTTCAGGAGCAATTAAACGCATAGAAGGCGATCCTGTCGATGGCGATTTGGTGGAATTGTTCGATAACCACGACCGCTTTTTGGCACTGGGGCAATATGGAACCGGAAGTATTGCAGCACGCATTATTGCATGGGAACCATATATCATCGATCATGAATTCTGGAAAAATAAATTCGAGACAGCCTGGAGTTACCGAATGCAATTGAATTTATTGAATAGCGACAACAACGTTTTCAGACTCATACATGGCGAAGCCGATGGTATGCCTGGTCTTATTGTTGACTTCTACAACGGAGTAGCTGTAATGGAATTTCACGCAGCAGGCATGGAACGCATCAGCAACGATTTGGCAAAAGCCCTCGCCGAAGCTACTGACGGAAACATCAAGACCATTGTAGGTAAAAGCAAAGCAAATGCAGGCAACAACGCAACACTACTTTTTGGCAAAGCACCTCAAATGCCTTACGAGATCATAGAAAATAGCAAAAAATTCAATGTCAACTGGGACGACGGGCAAAAAACCGGCTTTTTTATCGATCAGCGTGAAAACAGACAAATGCTCGGACACTATTCAAAGAATCGCAATGTATTAAATATGTTTTGCTACACCGGTGGTTTCTCGGTATATGCTCTTAGCGGAGGAGCAACCAAGGTTGTTTCGGTTGACAGTTCTTCGAAAGCGATTGAGCTTTGCCGGCAAAATCTGGAGTTGAATGGTTTTTCGACCGACAAAAACAAATGTATCGAAAGTGACGCACTCGATTATTTGAAGGCCATGCCCAAAAACGAATACGATATTATTGTACTCGATCCACCTGCATACGCCAAAAGGGTCGATACGCGACACAATGCCATACAAGGCTACAAAAGGCTGAATGCTGAAGCTCTTGCAAAGATCAAAAGTGGAGGGTTCTTGTTCACTTATAGCTGCTCGCAGGTGGTCGATCGCAACCATTTCAACGGAGCAGTTACCGCAGCTGCCATTGCCGCCGAACGCAAAGTTCGTGTTGTAGCCCAGCTATCGCAGGCTCCCTGTCACGGACATACTATTTTTCATCCTGAAGGATTTTATCTCAAAGGATTGACTTTGTATGTTGAATAGATGACTACCACCATTTTCCATCTTTTCTCAAACCATAAAAGGCCAACCAAAGATTGTGCTCGTTTTCGGTTGAGCGCAATTGTTCTGCGGCAATTTTCTGATTATCGGAGTAATCGATCACCCACGGTCGATACGAAATGGCCGAAACAGTAATAAACGGATATCCGAAACTTTTGAAATAACTGAAATGATAATCTTTAGGCGCAATATCGCTTCTCAACTGTGGAAAATACAACCAGGGTCCTCCGGAAAAAACAATTGAGTCGGCTTGTTGAAACGAAGACACCGGTCTGATGGCCACCGGAAATTTATACACCAACCATGTTTGTGTATTGAAAACTTCGTCAACCTTTACCTGCAAGCCCCGCAAATTTTCCCAACTGCCATCTTCCGACGAAAGTGTACTTAAATCAGGCTTATCGTGAAACGGAAAATAAATTTCCCGCATTTCGTCATCCTTATACGCTGAAAGATTCCCACTCACAAATGCACTGTTGAGTACTTCGAACATAGGCTTTGCCGAATCGGGACTAAAAAACAAATCGGTCTTTTCGAACAAAGTATCGGTGTAGAGCAGTTTGCGCGACGACATAAAAACATCAAATTCATCAAGATAAAACGAATTATTGTTACCTAAATAAGCCTGCATATTTCGCGACGACATCAGCGAACCATCAGGAGCAAATACTTTACGGTCGCCAACTGGAATTCCATTTTCAAACCCGCATGAATATTGCACTGTTCCATTCGCATGATTCACAACTCTTTGTCCATTGTAAAGACCATCACAAAAAGTGGACTCAGAACGTATTTTCCCATTGCTATAGTATTCCTGTAATCTCCCGTTTTTCAATCCATGCCGGAATCGAACATTGCCTGTAATAAGACCACCCGCCGAGTCGTTTTCAAACTGTACTCCAAAATCGGGAATGGCATAGCAAACCGTCCCACGACCAAAACGAACGCCTCCTTTTCCGGGGATCCGGGCTCTATTCAGCGTAACATACCCATGCTTATTGAAATCGAGAGTCACCTTCCCTTTCCCATTTTCTGAATACAACAACCATTTTCCGGTCCTGTGGTTGTTTTTGTAAATACCAGAGGCTTTCACCTGACCATTGGAATAATATGATGTATATATTCCATTCAGCATCCCTTGTTGCCATGTAGCAACAACACTATCGTCACCAACTCTGGTTGTTCGAACTCCACTAAAATCAGCCCATTGTTGCAAATCGGCAGTTTCGGGAAATGAGTCAACAACGAGCTGTGCTGAACCTAAAAAACCACTCAAAACAAAAAACAACAAAGGAAATATCTTCATCAGCGAAAATTTTACAAATGTAAGAATAATGTGGTGTAACAAAAAGCTAACGTGAAAGAAGTTGAGAATATTTCAAAGTTATTTACTACACACTATTTTCAAAAAACAAAGAATTTTGAGCAATATAATTTTAGATTAATTATTAAGTTCATCAATTAGTAAAAAGGAACCTCTCGCAATTGATCGTTTATATTGTTATAAAACATTATTTATCCAACCCGTGCTGGTCAACCAAATAAATAAGCAAAGCCATAGCGGCAGAGCCCAGTTGCATTTCGCGACGATTCACATTTTGCCATGTATCGTTGGCCGAATGATGAAACTCGAAATACCGCTGCGATTCGGTTACCAGTCCAGCCAACGGAACACCAGCTTGTTTTAAAAACCCAACATCAACTCCACTGCCTCCCTTTTCGAACACTCGAATCCCATAGGCTTCGAAGTATTTTTTCCATAATTCCATTTTCTGAAGAACGCTTTCGCTTGCATCAATCGAAAAACCTGTTGGCGTAGTAACACCCCGATCGCTTTCGAGTGCAAAAACATGCTTCTCCCCATTTGCAATAGCATTGTTGGCATACGCCCTACCCCCACGCTGTTCCATTTCTTCGTCGATAAACATCACGACCCTTATTGTGTTTTGCGGTTTATATCCTAACACAAAAAAGAGTCGCGCCACTTCAAGCGATTGAATACAACCCCCTCCATCGTCGTGTGCTCCAGACGAATTGAACCAGCTATCGAGATGTCCACCAACAGAAATATATCTTGCAGGAAAAACCGAACCCTTTATTTCGCCAATGACATTGTAAGACTGCACTTGTGCATATTCGATACAACTACATTTTAAATAAATTTTCAATCCGGGATTTTCAGCAATGGCTTTGTCAAGAACATCGGCATCAGCTGTACTAACAGCAAACCCAGGAATTCGCACGTCACTTGTTTTATAACGCATAATTCCGGTGTGCGGAAAAGTATCGGTCGCTGTATTAAGCGATCGGACAACCACTGCAATTGCACCGAATTTCGAAGCTTCGTCGGCTCCATACACACGCATCGAAGCATTCTCGCCATATGCCCTGAAGGTTATATAGTAATTCTGGTTCATAGGACGATTGAAATACACAATTTTGCCTTTAATAGTCGCAGGGTTGGCTTTCTGCATTTCCTCGATGCTGCTAAAAACAATTACCGGAGCCAGAATCCCCTTCTCTGGTGTAGGAACCGATCCGCCCAGTACATCAATATTGATATTGGTTTTGTTGTCACCATCCGTTGTAAACCAAGCTTCTTCTTCGTTACCTCGAATCCATTTGCGCACCATACACGGCTGTTTATAAACCGTATCGAAGGGCATGCTCTTCATAAGGTTGAACATAAAATCGATTGCAATTGCCGATTCGGGAGTCCCCGCAAGACGGCCCGGCGCAATACTACAAAGCTGAAAAAGCTGTTGATAGGCTACATTACTGTTCAGCGCTTCGCCAAACAATTGGGTCGACATAAGCGAATCTTTATCCTGTGCCCGCAAAGGCTGAAAAAGTATAATCGCACTAAAAATCAATAATAAATGCTTCATTTCGAAGATGCTTGTTTTAAAACTTCACAAATTAAGAATATTCATTCAAACACATATAAAATAATCATTTGTTTTAGCTTAATCTATATTTTATGTGTGATTATTTCATAATTTTGCAGGACTAATCCGAAACATGTATGAAAAGATTATTCTTCGCATTGACGATGATGCTTACTTGTTCCACCTTTTCACTGGCACAAAACACTGATTCACTGCTTATTGCGAATCAGAAAACAGCTATCGACCAATACAAAGCATTTTGCGCAAGCATTTACGACAGCACACCCGTTACCTTGCGCGCAGTGATACTAAAAGCAGATTCGGTTTTCACCATGGATGCTCAATTGATTGAAAATTTGAAAGCAGGCAGCCTCAAGACCGATTCATTGAAAATTCAACATGCTGCACTTACCGAAGAACTGACTAAAGCCAAAGAGACCACTGACATTATTGAAAAATACAAGTGGCTTGCTATTGGTGGTGCAGGTTTGGTGGTATTTCTGATGTTTCTGTTCATGTTTATGTATTTTGGGAAATCATCATCGTCGAAGAAAAAAATAAGAAAGCTCAATCGCACTATTGGCGAAACAGAGGATTTGAAAACATATGCAAGTGAACTCGAAGCCAAGAATCAGACCTTAAAGAAAGAACTATCTGCAAATATCGAAAAGTTAAAAAGCGAATTTAATCTTGAAAAGAAAACATGGCAAAGTAAAACCGATATTCTAACCGCATCGGTGAATTCGAAAGACGCTCAAATCCGAAATCTCGAAACAACGCTTGCCGAAAAATCGGATGAGACGGGCAAAACCAACGAGTTGCGATTACAGTTGTCGAAATTCGAGAATCAGGTAAACTTACTCACATCGGAACGCGATGCAGCTTTGCAACGTCAGGCAGGAGTAGCCGATCAGTATTTGGGTCAACTGAAAGAAAAAGACGAACTGATAGAAAAACTGCAACTGGAAATGCAAGCTGTTAAACGCGAAAAAAACGAATTAATACTGGCCACACACAATATACCCGCTCCCGACAATTCAAAAATAGAAGATTTGGAGCGTGAATTGAAGTACAAAGCCGAAGAAATTGAAAAACTCAACTCAAAAATCACCGACATAGAAGAAAGTACGCGTCTCAATTACGAAAAGCTCAAAGACGACTACGACCGTCTGCTTGATGAATCAAAAACAGAACGCGACGCACGCATCGAAGCCGAACGGAAACTCGCCGAAAAGCCCAATGATATTCGCATCGAATCTTCAGACAACAAGGATTTTGATGAACTGCGAAAGGAACTCGAAGAAGAAAAAGCTGTTCGCAGAGAAATGGAAATAGTACTGGAACAAATACTGAAAAACAAACAGCCATGAGCAACGAACCCATAGACAACGGAACTCCGGAATTTCAGGGCAGGGACCTGGAAGCCGCAAAAAAACTCATTGAAGCGGTTAGAAAACAATTCGAACTCGAAAATCAGCAGCTCGAAGAATACCGCAAAGAAATGTACGATGCCAAAGATTTCAAAGCAAGTCGGTTTGCATTTTACGATGGCCCTAATTATTATTTACCATGCAAAGCAATGGTTTTCAACTTATTCATTGCTCCGGTTGGCGACACGGTGGGTTTCTTTCGCGACGAAATTGCCAAAGAAATCCCATTGATAGCCGAAAGTAAAGCCGAATTTGTCATTGATTTGTATGCTGAAACATTGTTGCAAGTCATGAAAATGGACATCGACTTGTATATCAATCGTTTTCGCATTGGTTCCGATGCCGACGAATATGTCGTTTCCATTGAATATCTCGACAAGGATATCGCTGAAGAATGCGCATTTTTGGTAAGCGACTGGTTCTATGCTATTAGTCACGACAAAATTTTCAATTTTCGTCAGGAATGGGAAAAACTACAAGCTGCTTTCGACAAGACGCTGTTTGGAGGTCCAACCCTTTATTCGCTGGTTGAAGCCGGTATTAAGCGCAATATACCGGTATTTTATCTGTTCGAAGAAAATCAGTTTCAGTGGGGATATGGCAAAAAACAACTCCGTGGTCGTTCTACTACTTTCCACAACGATGGAATTAAAGATACCGAGTTTACACAGTTCAAAGACATGTGTGGCGATTTTCTCGAAATGTGTGGATTCCCAACCCCCAAGGGTTTCAATACTTTCACCGTTGATGACGCCGTAGCAGCAGCCGAAAAAATTGGCTACCCTTGTGTAATTAAGCCGGTAAACGGACATAAAGGGCAAGGTGTCACCACCGGTGTAATGAACGAAGCCGAAGCACGTGTTGCTTTCCAAAACATTCTTACTATTGGCGAAATACATGAAGTTCCGTTTCAGGGAGCTTTGGTTCAGACTCAAATTTACGGAACCGACCACCGTTTGCTGGCAGTGAATGGCAAATTCGCTGCAGCTTTACAACGAGTTCCGGCATTTGTTGAAGGTGATGGCGAACACAATATTAAAGACCTCATTGCTATCGAAAACAGTAAACTCATTCGTCTCGACAACGCTCGCAGCCCACTTTGCAAAATCAAAATCGATGATGATTTACTAAATTATCTGGCTTTGCAGCACAAATCGTTGAACGATATTCCAGAAGTGGGTGAAAACATAACACTACGCCGTGTTGCTAATATTAGCGCCGGTGGTGTTTCTTATAATGTTACGGACAAAATACACCCAGACAATATTCGATTGGTTGAAGACATTGCATCTTACCTCACGATTCGCGATCTTGGCATCGATGTTTTAGCTGCTGACATTTCAAAATCGTGGCGCGAAGGCGATTTTGGAATTATTGAAATCAATGCCGGACCTGGAGTGTTTATGCATTTAGCTCCTGCATATGGTGGTTCAATCGATGTTCCCGGAAAAATAATCATGTCGCATTTTGGCAAACCCGAAAACAGTCGTATTCCCATTATTGCAACCAACGGAATAAGCACAGCTTTGGCCAAACGTATCAACGAATCAATTCATGATATTGACAAAAACGCATTCTTTGGTTATTTGCTCAACGATGGTGTATATTTTAATGGCGAACTGTTTCACAACAATCCGGATCATACGCAAAACGAGAAAATGATTCTGCGCAAACCACAGGTGAGTGCAGCTTTGTTTACCGAGACCAAAGACAATATCTATGATTATGGAATGTTATTCGAAGGTGCCGATATGGTCATCCTCGACGAGCCTGCTCCAGCCGAAGAAGATACTTTAACCGAACAACTACTGCCTTTAAGTCCGCTTCTGGTAGTTAAGGAAAATACCATTGAGCTAAAAATCGACAACGAAGTTATCGAATCCGCTACATTTGAATCGCCAGAGCAGAAAGACGATATTTTGTTCAGTTTTATCGAAAAACATTTAAAAGATGTTGTTTGCAGATACAACGATATTGAGAAACTGCATGGTTAACAGAGCTTAATCTTCCAGCATCGATTTCGATTGTAATAAATCCCTGAGTGGAACAAGGTATTCAGTAAACTCCGAATAGCTCATGTCTTTCAGGTATATTGCTCCGTAAGCTCGATTAAGCATCCGGTTCGGATTGTTATAGAAAAACGACTCTCCAAGCAAGGCCAACAGTTCGTTGTGCTGGCTTATCCAAATTTTTTGCGCCAGCTCGCTAAAACTACCATCGTATTCGTAGCTTGGGAACGATGCGCTTTTCTGACTCAGGAAGCAGGTATTGAACATATTATGCAAAACAGCCATTGAATTGAGCGAAACAGGAATGATT
>PHDB01000035.1 GCA_002842495.1 Bacteroidetes bacterium HGW-Bacteroidetes-6 | reverse complement strand
CGACCAGCGTCCCGGCCCAACCCAGTGCCATCACCGGCAATGCAAGCCCCTGTTCCGGCGCAACTGGACTCACATACTCCGTTACCAATGTAGCCGGTGTAACCTATACCTGGGGAGTTCCTGCCGGTTGGTCAGTCACCGCCGGAGCGGGCACCAACAGCATCACCGTTACCGCCGGTGCCGCTTCAGGCAATATCACCGTTACCCCGAGCAATGCATGTGGTAATGGTACCGCCCAGACCCTGGCCGTAGCCCCAGGTTCAGCTCCATCAATAGTTACTGATCCTTCAAATTCAACAATCGGGGTAGGCGGAAATACAAGTTTCACAGTACTTGCATCAGGAACGGGTTTAACTTATCAGTGGCAGGTTTCAACCGATGGTGGTTCTACCTTTAATAATATAGTTGCCGCTGGTACTGATCCAGTTTATTCCAATTGGACAACAGCTACTTTGTCTGTTAACTCTGTAATTGGAAGTAATTCAGGATATGAGTATCAGTGTATTATTTCTGGAACTTGTTCTCCATCAGTAACCTCAGGAGCAGCGATATTAACTGTCAATGGAGCTCCAGCTATTACTACGCATCCAGCCAACTCATCAGTTTGTGATGGAGGAAGCACTGGTTTTAGCGTTGTTGCCTCAGGTTCAGGATTGAATTATCAATGGCAGGTTTCAACCGATGGTGGTTCTACCTTTAATAATATAGTTGCTGCAGGCACCAATCCAGTTTACTCGGATTGGACTACCAACACACTATCGCTCAATGCGATTGTATTGCTTAACGATGGCTTTATTTATCAATGTGTTGTTGATAATGGCGTTCCTCCTGTTGCAGTATCAAATCAAGCAACACTAACTGTAAATGATGTTCCGGCCCAACCCAGTGCCATCACCGGCAATGCAACACCCTGTTCGGGTAGCACCGGACTCACATACTCCGTTACCAATGTAGCCGGAGTCACCTATACCTGGACCGTTCCAGCCGGCTGGTCAGTTACTGCCGGTGCAGGAACCAACAGCATCACCGTCACCGCTGGTGCCAGCTCAGGTAATATCACCGTCACCCCGGGCAATGCATGTGGTAACGGAACTGCCCAGACCTTATCCGTAGCCCCGACCACAGTACCCGCACAGCCCAGTGCCATCACCGGCAACGCAACACCCTGTTCGGGTACCACCGGACTCACATACTCCGTTACCAACGTAGTTGGAGTCACCTATACCTGGAGCGTTCCTGCCGGCTGGTCAGTTACCGCCGGTGCTGGTACCAACAGTATCACCGTAACCGCTGGTGCCACCTCAGGCAACATTACCGTCACCCCGAGCAATGCATGTGGAAACGGAACCGCCCAGGCCTTAGCCGTAGCTCCGACCAGTGTTCCGGCACAGCCCAGTGCCATTACCGGCAATGTAACACCTTGTTCTGGCGCAACCGGTCTCTCATACTCCGTTACCAATGTAGCCGGAGTCACCTATACCTGGAGCGTTCCTGCCGGTTGGTCAGTTACTGCCGGTGCAGGAACCAACAGCATCACCGTAACCGCTGGCGCAGCATCGGGCAATATCACCGTTACTCCAAGCAATGCATGTGGTAACGGAACCGCCCAGGCCTTAGCCGTAGCCACAACAGAAATTCCTTTACAGCCAATTGTAATTAATGGCAACACGGCACTTTGTGTTGGAATGTCGAATATTGCATATTGGATAAATGGTGTTGCTGGTGAGTCATATTCATGGACAGTACCATCGGGATGGACAATTCTTAATGGACAAGGCTCAGACTCGATTAATGTTACACCTGCTGCTTCAGGTGGCAATATTGTAGTTGTTCCTGTTAATTCATGTGGTTTTGGCCCTGCGCAAAGTTTAACGGTTTCAGTGAACGATATTCCTTCGCAGCCTTCCATTATTAGTGGAAATGCAAGTCCTTGTGAAAATGAAGTAGGATTGATTTATTCTGTAACTAATGTGACAGGTATTACTTACAGTTGGACAGTCCCCACTGGTTGGTCAATCGTTTCAGGGCAAGGTACAAACGCTGTTACAGTTTCTGCGGGCTCGGCAACCGGTAATATTGTAGTGACTCCTTCGAATGGTTGTGGAAGCGGAACAGGACAAACTCTTGCAGTAATAACAAACTCTGTTCCTGCTCAACCGTCGTCAATTACAGGCAACACAAGTCCTTGTGAAAATTCAACAGGTCTTGTTTATTCTATTACAAATGTGTCAGGAGTTTCTTACAACTGGATAGTTCCAACAGGATGGAGTATTACAGCAGGGCAAGGCACGAATAGCATCACTGTTGATGTTGGAACAACTTCTGGTAATATTGTAGTGACTCCTTCGAATGGTTGTGGAAATGGAACAGCTCAATTCCTGGCTGTTTCAACAACAAGTGTTCCGGTTCAGCCTTCATCTATATCAGGATCAATTAATCCATGTGAAAGTACAACAGGGCTAATATACAGTGTTACCAATGTTGCAGGTGTAACTTATACATGGTCAGTTCCGCTGGGCTGGAGTATTACAGCAGGGCAGGGAACAAGCACTGTAACTGTAACTTCTGGTTCATCTGGAACTATTTCTGTTACTCCTTCAAATGGTTGTGGAAATGGAATTGGTCAAACACTTGCGATTACCACCACTACTGTTCCAGCTCAACCATCTTCTATTACAGGTGCTGCCAGTACTTGTGAAAATGCGGCAGGCTTAATTTATAGTGTTACTAATGTAACTGGTGTAACATACAACTGGAGTGTTCCTGTAGGCTGGATAATTATTGCTGGTCAGGGAACCAATTCTATAGCTGTTAATGCAGGAACATCGGGAGGTTCAATTTCAGTTGTGCCCACCAATTCTTGCGGAAGCGGAATTGCCCAGACACTGGCTGTTGTAACAACATCTGCACCTGCTCAACCTTCTGTTATTTCAGGGAACACAAATCCATGTCAGAATTCAACAGGTTTAACATACAGCATAACTAATGTTGCTGGAGTTACCTATAACTGGGTTGTTCCATCTGACTGGAGTATAACATCGGGACAGGGAACCAATACAATTACGATTGATGTAGGTTCAGCATCCGGAAATATATCTGTTACACCTTCTAATAGTTGCGGAAATGGAGTTGCTCAGATTCTTGCAGTATCAACATCATCTGTTCCTGCACAACCCTCTGCAATTACAGGAAGCGTTAGCTCTTGTTCGGGAACAACAGGTCTTACCTATAGTGTCACTAACGTGGCCGGTGTCACCTATATCTGGACCGTTCCTACTGGATGGTCAATAACATCAGGTGCGGGTACTAATACAATTACAGTTACAGCAGGGTCGGCTTCCGGAAACATTACTGTTACTCCAAGCAATGGTTGCGGAAATGGTGCAACTCAATTTCTGGCAGTTTCAACAACGAGTGTTCCAGCTCAACCTTCTGTGATAACCGGAAATGCAAATCCGTGCGAAAATGTTGCAGGCTTAACTTATAGTGTAGCAAACGTAGTTGGTGTGACATATTCATGGGATATTCCACTTGACTGGACAGTTGTTTCCGGACAAGGCACCAATACAATTACGGTTGATGCAGGTGTTGCTTCTGGTGCAGTTATAGTCACTCCATCGAATGGATGTGGCAATGGAGTACAACAAGTGCTCCTTATAACAACAGGTACAACTCCAGCACAGCCATCTTCAATTACAGGTTCGGTTAGCACATGCGAATACACTACTGGTCTTATTTACAGTGTCACTAACGTCACTGGCATCTCGTATACATGGAGTGTTCCTGTCGGTTGGACTATTATAGCTGGTCAGGGAACCAATTCTGTTGCTGTAAACGCAGGAACTACAGGCGGGACAATTTCGGTTATGCCATCAAACGGTTGTGGAAATGGAATTGCACAAACATTGGCTGTAGTAACAACATCCGTTCCTGCACAACCCAGTGTTATATTGGGTAATGCGAGTCCTTGTGAAAATACAACAGGTCTTGTTTATAGTGTAACTGACGTTGTAGGAGTTACTTATACTTGGACTGTGCCAACTGGCTGGAATATTTCGGCTGGTCAAGGCACCAATAGTATCACGGTTGATGCAGGAACAACGGCAGGAAGCATTACCGTAATTCCTTCGAATGGTTGTGGTAATGGAGTATCACAGACAATTTCAGTTGTTACAACTGCAATACCAGCTCAACCATCTTCCATATCAGGAGTGACAAATCCTTGCGAAAACACTACAGGTCTTGTTTACAGTGTAATCAATACACCTGGTGTTACATATACATGGTCGGTTCCTCTTGGCTGGAGTATAACGGCAGGTCAGGGAACCAGTAGCGTTACTGTTACTGCAGGTTCTTCTGGAACAATCACTGTTACACCGAGTAATGGTTGTGGTAATGGAGCTCCTCAATCAATCATGATTAATTCGGGAACAATACCAGCTCAACCATCTTCTATTACGGGTGCTGCCAGTACTTGCGAAAATGCTGCAGGCTTAATTTATGGTGTTACTAATATTACAGGCGTAACATACAATTGGAGTGTTCCTGTTGGCTGGACAATTATAGCCGGTCAGGGTACCAATTCTATCGCTGTTAATGCAGGCACATCGGGTGGTAATATATCCGTTGTTCCGACCAATGGTTGCGGTAGCGGTGTAGCCCAGACACTTACGGTCAGTACAACAACCGTCCCCGCCCAGCCTTCGGCTATCAGTGGCGATGCATTTCCCTGTACCAGTCTGTCCGGGCAGATATACAGCGTCAGCAATATTTCAGGAGTGACATATACATGGGCTGTTCCGGCCGGATGGAATATTACCTCGGGTCAGGGTACGAACAGTATCACGATTGACGTGTCATCAACAGCGGGCAATGTTGTTGTAACTCCTTCCAACGGCTGTGGTAACGGACCTTCTCAAACATTATATGTTAGTCCGGGTAGTGTTCCGTCTCAACCTTCGGCTATTACCGGCTCATTATCTCCGTGTGAGGGTAGTACTCAAATATACAGTGTTATTGCTGTGAGTGCTATGACATATACATGGACAGTTCCGTCGGACTGGATCATTGTTGCTGGCCAAGGTTCCGATAGTATTACTGTGCAGGTAGGAGCTTTGTCTGGTTCTGTATCCGTAACTCCTATGAATGCATGTGGCAGCGGTATAGCCCGGATACTGAATGTTACACCGGCTTCACAAGTAACACCTGCTATAAGCATATCAACAACAACGACAATTGAGGTGTGCGACGGAACACCGGTTACATTTAATCCGGTGATTGATTACGGAGGAACCTCTCCGGTAATAACGTGGTATGTAAACGGTTCTGTTGTAGCTTCCGGTAATACATTTACTCTGCTTAATCCGACGGATGGTGATATGGTTTATGCAGAGTTGCAGTCTTCTGAAATCTGCACTTCCTCCAATCCCGTGTTCTCTGATGTGGTTACTATTATTGTATTCCCGATACCGTCTTCACCTTACGTTACTCATTCGGGAGATACCCTCTTTTCTAATTACAGTACGGGGAATCAATGGTACGACAGCAACGGGATATTAAGCGGAGAAACAAACAATTTCCTGGTTCCACCTATCGAAGGAGATTACTATGTTGTATATACAGATGGCAACGGATGTTCGTCCGATCCCTCCGACATGATTCATTTTACGTTTGATGGTATTTTTGAAGAACTGATGGGAATGAAAGTATATCCCAATCCTTCGAACGATTTGTTTACTATTGAACTACCATGGATTCCATCGCCTTCAATCGATGTTGTAGTTTCAAATGTAATTGGAGAGGTTGTTTATTCAACTCAGGTTTCCGAAAAGATATTCAGAATAGATCTTGGTCGTTTACCAGATGGTGTTTACCATTTAACGATGTACAACGAGGACAATATTCTCAACGAAACTCTGATAAAAGAGAAATAGAGTACTAGCGCTAATTTGAGGCGGTTTTGTGAGAACGAAACCGCCTTTTTTGTTAAATAATAGACTGTTAATTATTTAAGTAATTTGAAATAATTACGTTTAAATGTCTGATATGTAAGTATATAACAATATAATGTTAAAAAAAAGTAATCAGTATTTGGCAAAACTCTTGTTCAATTAAAAAAATGCGTTTATCTTTGTACTTTCTACATTGAATTGTCAGAGAGACACATTACTCACCAAATAAAAAGGAGATTGCCTATAGCAAAAGTCTACGCTCATTAACAAGGAGGTCATATGAAAACCCAACCTATGAGTGATGAACTTTTGGTTCGAAACTATATCAATGGTGATCATAAATGTTTCCAGAAACTAGTTAGTCGCTATCGTCGTAAACTCTATGGCTATATTTATATTGCTGTAAAAGATTCGATGGTGGCCGATGATATCTTTCAGGATACATTTCTGAAAGTAGTTACTACATTGCAATCGGGCTCTTACCGCGAAGAAGGAAAGTTTATTCAATGGATTATGCGTATTGCTCATAATCAAATTATAGACTATTTCCGTAAAAACAACAAGTTTCCTCAGGTTTCGGTAAACAACGATTCAGAAGACGATGTATTTACTTTTATTTCGAGCGAAGAACCGAATGTTGAAGATCGTATGATTACCGATCAGATTCATTCAACGCTGGGAAATCTTGTTGAAATGCTTCCCGACGATCAGCGCGAAGTTCTTAAAATGCGTATTTACTACGATATGAGCTTTAAGGAAATTGCAGAAGAAACAAATGTGAGTATCAATACTGCTTTGGGACGCATGCGCTATGCATTAATTAATCTTCGGAGAATTATCAAAGACAAAGAAGGTGTGTTAATTTCCTGAGTTTTGCAATATTCCGGAAATTTGTGCGTTAGGTATTGAAAAAGCAGCCTATGCATCAAATTTTTACACCCCAGTCGTTGGTACAGTATCTCTACTCAAATTCAGACACCGTCATCGACGAAGATTTCCTCAACGAAGTTTTCGCCGATGATTATATGTTATCGCAGTTCGAAGCCGAAGCTGAAAAATTGCTCAGCAAGCAAGGACGTAAGTGCGAACCATCGGATCGTGTACTTTTAACCATCGATCAGATGGCCGGAGCAGCACGAAAAATTTTGCCCGATGCATTTACTTCCTGGACGTTTTCTTCGTAATGCGCTTCCTATGAAAAATTTTGGACTATTGATAGCTGTATGCTGTATGCTGATAGGTCAGCTTGCGGCTCAGAGTAGTTTTCGTCAAACTTTACGAGTCGACTTTTCTCGATGTGGAAATGCTGAACTGGATTCTGTTGCTATCGAGAAAATGTATTTTATAAGAAAAAATATCATTTCAATTGATAGCATGCATATGGTTGATAATATCAACTATGGAGCATATAAGATAGAGGTTTTTTCTGAAAATGGAATATGTTTGTTCCGTCGTGGGTATAGTTCTATGTTTAACGAATGGAAGACTTCTGACGAAGCAAAAACCGGTTTTCAATATTTTGAAGAATCGGTTTTGATTCCTTGGTATTCCAACATGGCAAAAATTGTATTCTCGTATCGTGATAAAGAAAATGTTTGGCATGTTCAATTGACTGCAAATATTGACAATAATGCCGTCTCGAAAACTATTATCGATATTCCTGAATATCCGGTGAAAGATTTTCAGATTAAAGGCGAACCAACACAAAAGCTCGATATTCTATTTATTCCTGAAGGATATACCGGAGAACAAATGGATGATTTCGTTATTGATTGTGAAAACACGATTAAATATATTATGCAGTCTTCGCCATACAAAGAATTTTCTAACGCGATTAGCTTCAGAGCTGTGATGGCTCCATCCGAAGAGAGTGGTACCGATTTCCCGCAGTACGATAGCCTTAAAAATACATTGGTGAATTCAACGTTTAATACTTTCGGTACAGAACGCTATCTTACAACATTTTCTTATCACAAGGTGATGGATGTTGCATCGAATGCTCCGGCCGATCATGTTGTTATTTTAGTTAATACCGAAGATTATGGCGGATCCGGATTCTACAATTTCTACACTATGGTGGCTGCCAACAATATGTATTCCGATTTCCTTATTTTGCACGAAATGGGGCACAGCTTGTCGGGTTTGGCTGATGAATACTATACCAGCGATGTTGCTGTACAGGACTTTTATTCATTCGAAGTGGAACCCTGGGAACCCAACATCACTACTTTGGTCGATTTTTCAACCAAATGGGATTCGCTTGTTACCGACACCATTCCTATCCCAACTCCTGCACGTATTATTTACCGCAAGCTCACCGGAGCCTTTGAGGGCGGGGGATACTCGGCAACCGGAATATACAGGCCAGCCTACAATTGCACCATGAAATCTGTCGTTTATGATGGTTTCTGCGAAGCTTGCAAAGCAGCCATTAGAAGAACAATTTTGTGGTATAGCAAATAACGAAAGCTAAGTCTTTAATCATATTATTTGAAAATTATCTATTTTTGCAGCAAATACGTATAGGCTTTGGCAAAAAAGAAGCGAAAAAATAAGAAAATCACCATCAGTATTTCTGCAAAAAAAGCTGAATTATTTGCCGACTATTGCAAATCGAAACGATTATCTCCAAATCGATTTCTTAAGAAAGTAATCGATAAAAACTTAGAAGGATTTAGTGGTTATGTTCGTAATAGCGATCCTGATCCTAAACAACTGGGATTGTTTGATTAGGTGTTTTTCAATTCGAAACTCACGCCCGTTTACTTTCATCAATAGCTTTAGATATCAACAAATTCTGTAATGGTTTGAAATGATTGCGTGTTTGTGGCCAACGATCAGGAAATTCGTTTAGCAATGTTATAATTTTACTTCGCTGTTTCTTGAGTGTATCGCTTATCGCTGGCGCAGAAATTGATGGCTGCATGGCTTTTCCTACAAGGATTCCGGTTGGATTGTCGTGGCCGGAAATCACTATTTTTACGGCTTCTTCAACACGGTCGAGCCACTGATATATTTTCATATGTCGGTTTTGAATCACTGGCATATTCTCTTCGTTCAGGTCGTCGGGTTCGGATGCACCGGCTATGAGATGCCACGATTCAATAATTACCGGATCACCTAGTCCGAGGTTTACAGCCAAGATACAAGCCTGATGAAGCAAATTGCGTAAACTGGCCGGACTTCCACGGAAAGCCTGTATTTTTTCGCGTGCATCTGGACTTAATGCAACCGATATTTTTTGATCGCGGCTCAGATTGTGGAGATATTCTACAGCCATTTCAACAATCATGTTTTCAAGTAACTTGATGTGGTTTTGATTTCCACGGTCTTCAAGTTTTCTATTTCCGCTGAGCATTTGCATACTTTTGCGCAAACTATCTAGAACGTCCAGATCGGAACTTGCTTTTTTTAAACAGAATTGCATAATGTTTTCGGCCAACTGACCGATAATCTCACGATTCTCATGGGTAAAACTCGATTCAGCATCAAGCAATCCAAAATGCTTTCTGTTCTTTGTGAAAAACAACAATAAATACCCGTTCCAGCTTGCCGATGTCGAACGAAGCAAAAGTACATTTCTGTTGAGCTCTTTGAAGATATCTATATTGTTGCTTTCGCGAATGCTTGCCCATGCAAAAGGCAAATCATCTTCATTTAGCCAAGTGTAATTAGCATTGCGACCTTTGAAAAAAGTACTTAATTCGGGTATTTCTACATGTGCATCAGATTCAAAAACCTCCGATTGATCGGATTGAAAAAAATAGATTCTGATATTATTGCTGTTGTCATTTTCCAATGCGAGTATGCGTGTAGCCGTTGGAAACATGCCCGATAGCTGTTCCAATAGCAAATGCAGGGGACCTCTGGAAAATGTGAACTTCATAAGTAAATTAACTACAAAATTAAGTGTTTTATTTTATTATTTCAAATTTTATTAAGCTGAAATTAAGTTTATTAATTTATATATTAAGCGCTTAATTTGCTTAATAACTTTGTTATCAGCTGTTTGTGTGTAGTATCTTTATCAAAAATTCACAAATGAAAATTTACAGCACTTATCACAGAAAAGACATTCAGGTTTCAAATACCATGAAGTCCGAAATCATTATTGAAAATAAAGTTTCGGGAAAAAAGACTCCAAGGGTTAAACGAAGTCAAGAAACAACTTTGGTTGGTTTCAATTCGCCCGATTCGTGGTTGAGCTATGTTTCGAGGCGTATGCAAATCCTTCGGGAAAGAGTATCGGAGTTTTTTTTAGTTGAAACAATAGATTAACAGTCTATCGTAATGAGATGAATACTAATCTTCAAGGGTATTGATCTTTTTAAAATAATCAACATTCATTTCAGGTACCAGACCCGAAATAAATGAAAGCATCCAATTGTATTTTTTGCGCAATACGCGATCTTCGATAATCCAGGTTGTTAGCAGATTCCAGGTTCTTGAAGTAAAAAACCAACAATACAATTCGGCTCGATCTTCTTCTTCGCCGTAAACTGAATAGGTGGTTACAAATCCTTTGCGTGGGTGTTCACCATAAGTATATTCTCCGTCGTCGTAAGCTGTCGAGCCACCCGAACCATATTTAAAACCTTCAATATTGTACGAACACCAGGTGGAATTTTTGTAGTACATATCACCAAATTGCTGCTCTTCAATGTCGTGCCAAAACTCATGATGTATCATTTCCCTAACATATTCTTCGCCATAAATCAAATATTCCATATCGTAATATAGTGTTTCGTCGTACGGATCGGGCATGGCAAAACGTAGCTGATGAGTTACTTTAAGGTTTTTTACAAACACAATATTCTTCAGTTTATTTACCTGAATCCAGGCCAGTGGATATTTGTTCCATTCTTCCGAAAATACCCTTATGAATTCTATAAAATCTGTCGAATCCGATTCTTCGGGAGTGGTCCAACTAGCCCAACTAAGTGCATACTCACCTCCGTTAAAACTATCGGTAACAAAGTTGATATTGTATTTTTGTTTCAATTGTTTTACTTGAGGTAAACTACTGAAACGATTGTTAGCCAGTAATGTAACACATATTAACATCCCTGCTGAAAATATAATAAGCCCTTTCATTTTAGAAGATTTGGTTTTGTTGAATGTAAAGATATAAAAATTGTGCCTGTTTCTGAGCGTTTCATTATCTTCGTTGTTTAAATGTTGATTATGTCGAAAGATTTTCATGTGATTCCGTTTGTACGGATGTTTGAGTTAATACTGCAACAGGTTGATGCAGACGAATTTATGGGAATTCAGTCGGGCTTGTTTGCCGGAGAAATGAAAAAAAACTTATCTGCAATTCGTTTTGGAAAGCAATTGGCAAGCCCGATTGGTGTTGCTGCAGGTCCACATTCGCAGCTATCGCAAAATATTGTAGCTGCTTGGTTGTGCGGTGCTCGTTACATTGAACTCAAAACTGTTCAAACCCTCGATGAGCTTAATGTGAGCAAGCCTTGTATCGATATGCAAGACGAAGGATACAATTGCGAATGGTCGCAGGAACTAAAAATTCATGAATCGTTCAATCAGTATCTCGATGCATGGATTATGATTCATGTACTCAATCACAAATTGTACAATCAGAATAATCCGGGAGCTGGCACTATTTTCAACATGAGTGTCGGATACAATCTCGAAGGGATTTTAAAAGACAATGTTCAATGGTTTTTCAGCAAAATGGATAATTGCGAAGCCGAATTGAACGCAAAAATTGAATCGGTAAAGCATTTGTATCCGGTAATTGAACAGCTGAACATACCGTCGCAGATATCTGACAACATCACACTGAGCACCATGCACGGATGTCCGCCTGATGAAATTGAAAAGATTGGTTTGTATCTGATTCGCGATAAAAAACTGCACACAACCATCAAGCTCAATCCAACATTGCTTGGTCCTGAAATGTTGCGTGGAATTTTGAACGAAAAACTTGGCTTCAAAACGGTTGTTCCCGATGAAGCATTTGCGCACGATTTGAAATATAACGATGCACTGACTATCATTCGCAATTTGCAACAGGCTGCTGCCGAATCGGGTGTTTTCTTTGGGCTGAAGCTCACCAACACGCTCGAAAGCATGAATATTAAAGGTATTTTCCCTGAAAACGAGAAAATGAATTATATGAGCGGCAGGGCTTTGCATCCTGTTTCGGTGCATTTGGCTGCAAAACTTCAGGCCGGGTTTGGCGGAATGCTCGATATTTCGTTTTCGGCCGGTGCCGACGCATTCAATATATCCGACTTACTGTCCTGCGGATTATCGCCGGTGACCATGAGTAGCGATATTCTGAAACCTGGTGGCTACGGAAGACTTTCGCAGTATATTGAGAAAATTGAAGAATCACTTTCGGCGTCTACTGTAGAAAATCTGTCTGCATTTATTTGTGCTCCGGGGCAAGAAAGAGTTAGCAGATTGCAACAATACGCTGTGCAGACACTCGACAATGAGGCGTATCGCAAACCTATGCGCGAGCCCAGTATTAAAACAGCAAGGCCTTTAGGATTTTTCGACTGTATTCACGCACCTTGCGTAAACACATGTCCTACAAACCAGAATATTCCGCAGTACCTGTATCATGTAGCCAAGGGGGAATTTCAAAAGGCTTACGAAGTGATTATGAAAACCAATCCTTTCCCGAATGTGACAGGAACGGTTTGCGATCATGAATGTCAAACTCGTTGTACACGAATCAATTACGACGAGAATATTGCAATCCGCGAAGTGAAACGCTGGGTTTCGGAACTCGAAAACGACGATAGTTTCATCAAATCGATGCCCCGAAATGGACTAAAAGCAGCTATTATTGGTGGTGGACCATCGGGAATGAGTGCCGCATATTTTCTGTTATTAGCTGGTTTTGAGGTTGATGTGTACGAAGAAAAGTTGTTTGCAGGTGGAATGGTTGCTGATGTTATTCCCGCGTTTCGATTGAAAAATGAAGCCATCCAAAATGATATTTCCCGCATCGAGAAGTTGGGTGCTACAATACATTACAATACCAAAATTGGACAAAGCGAATTTGATACTTTGCGAAAAGAAGGAGCCTATATTTTTATTGCAACAGGTGCTCCCGAGACTAAAAAACTAGGAATTCCGGGCGATAATTTACCACAGGTACTTGATCCACTCGTGTTTTTATCGAGGTTGAAGAAAGGCAATGCCGTGTTACCCGGAAAGCATGTTTTGGTAATTGGTGGTGGAAACACGGCCATGGATGTGGCTCGTGCTTCGAAAAAACTGTTGGGCAAAGACGGTAGCGTTACAGTGGTTTATCGCCGCAAAACATCGGATATGCCTGCCGAAACCGAAGAAATTCTGGCAGCAGTTGCCGAAGAAATTAAATTTCTCGATTTAAGGACTCCACTCGAAGTTGTTGAAAAAGATGGAAAGGTGATAGGGCTGAAAACCATTCGGATGAAAGTTGCAGGTACCGATTCGTCGGGTCGCTCAAAAATTGAAACCATCAAAGACAGCGAAGAAATTATTGAAGCCGATGTTGTTTTCGCGGCAATTGGGCAAAATGCTGTACTCGACTTCATTGCAGCTGAGAATATTCTGATTGATTCCGCAACATACGAAACCAAGCTCGAACGTGTTTATATTGGTGGCGATGTTCGTAAAGGTCCGGCTAACATCATATCGGCTGTTGCCGACGGACGTAAGGCTGCATCGGCTATCATTCAGTATGCAGGAAAACTTGTTCCCGGGCTTATTGAGGACAAGCCCCGCAATTCGAATACAAAGGAATTGTTGTTGAAAAAAGGTCGTCGCGAAAAGTCGCACCTCACCAACGAAATAGTCGGTGTTCCATCGAAAACCATTCGCAATGCCAACGAAGCAGTTGCCGAAGCATCGCGATGTCTGCTTTGCGACGAAATATGCAATATCTGCGTAACGGTTTGCCCAAATTTGGCCAATAGAGGCTACAATACCAAACCTTTCAGCGCAACTATTTATACGGCAACCCAATCGCTCGAAGGAATTGCATGGAATGAAGCTGGCATCTTTACTATCGAGCAGAGCCATCAAACTTACAATGTTGGAGAGTTTTGCAACGAGTGTGGCAATTGCAACACATTTTGCCCCACGTCAGGTGCTCCATACAAAGATAAACCACAATTATGGCTTACGTCCGAAGCGTTCGGACATGCCAATTCGGGATATCATTTTACTGAAGAAAAAGGCAATCGTACCTTGTTGCATAAAACAGAGCAGGGAATTGACAAACTGATGCAAACAACCGAAGGTTTTGAATTTTCGAATGAACAGATTTTTGCAAAATTCGATGCATCATTGACTCCAACCCATATCGTGTTTTTAGATAAATCTGTTTTGGAAATTTTGCTCGACGAAGCTGCAAAAATGAAAGTGCTTTTTGGAGTTTAAGCCATTCAGTTAGGCTTAGCCTCGCCATCCAGCTAGGCTTAGTCTCCAGACTTAGCCTAGCTGGATGGGAGTAAGGGGATTAAGACTAAGCCCAACTGATTTTATGGATTCCATCAATTATTACATCTTTTGCCTGTTCAAAAAAAAATCGATATGAAAACCATTACTATTTTTGTATTTCTTCTTGCAGGCATTGTTGTAAGCTGTGGCAGTAAGCCTGCCGAAAAAAAGATTGCAACAATTCAGAAAACAGAAGACCTGAAACTCGATTTGTTGGTTAAAAGCGACAGTAATATTGTTGTTACTGTTACCAATACCAGCAAAAAGAATATTGAAGCATACAGCCATGTTGAAACCTATGAGCGTCATTACGATTACTTTTCGTTGGATTGTGAAACCGAGGATGGGAAAAAGTTTGAGTTGAATTTTCTGGCCGATCGGGACAAATCAGCATCTGTAATTGTAAAGTTGGCTCCGGGTGAAAGTTTTTCGCATACCATCAATATTGAAGCATGGAGCAGGAGAGACATTAACGTAGCTTCGCTCAAAGCTGCAGGATTGAAAAGTTTGCCCGACAAGTTCACCATGAAAGCAGTGTATAGCAACGAACCTTGCACCACTTGCAACGATTATTACAAATCGATCTGGAGTGGCTCTGTTGAGTCGGAAATGGTGGAATACAGGAAAAGCAAGGAGAAATATCAGTTCTCAATTTCAATAATTGAAATGGTCAAGGGAACTCACAAACATATGGAGCATATTGTTACTCCCCAAAGTGTGAGCGTAATGCTCTTTCCACTCAACAGCAATCCGGTTTCGATGCTTTATGGAAAGCCACTCACCGAAAGCGAAGCTGATAAAATGGAATCTTTTATGAAGGAATTTCCTCTTGCTGAATTGAACGATTCATATATCAACGAAAGTGTTGAAGGCGAGCACCATTACGAGTTTGTGTTGCAATATGGAAACCTAAAACGCACAATAACTGATTCGTATTATTTTCAGAAAGACCTTACCCGACTTGTGAAAGAGGTGAACAAATTATTGCCTGGTGAATACTCGATTTACTTTGAGTAGTTTTATCAGGGAAGTAATAATTTCATTAATAACATAGAAGCCGTTGCAACTGCGGCGATTTGTAAGATTGGAATCCAACGGGAAGGTTCATTTGTTTTAGAATACGCTGGATTGTGAATGAGGATATTCTCTCTTAAAAAAGTAGTCATTTCGTGTTCTTCAAATAAGCTAAAACTGAATAGCTGTGATAAAGTATCGGGCATAATAAGAATTTTGACACTTTGTTCATTTTCTCTATCGAAATAATTAATCGAAATTAAAACTGGTCGAATCATTGCAGGCTGCGAAATCCACTCAATATCTTGATAATTAATTGTTTTTTTGCCGCGTAGCGATTTAATTATTATTTGCTTTTTACTTGCTTCTACCCTGCGAAGTCGAAATGAGAGCATTAAAAATAAAAAACTGAATAAACCAATAATTGGCAAACTCACCAACATAAAATGGAATGAATTTGGTTCTTCAGAAATTAATCCCATAAAAACACCAAACAACATTCCACCAACCCAGAGGGGGCCAAAAATGTATTTATACAGCAAAGTCAGATTCGAACTTTTTTTGCATTTTATGACAATTACTTTCCAAAATTAATCAATATTCATACATTTGTCATATAAAGGCTATCAATCTATGGATTCACTCGGGCTCACAGTATTTTCGTTTGCTTTTTGGGGACTGTTTGTTTATTTGTTTTTCAAATACATCTACAAACGAAATCCTTCGAATAGGAAATTGAGAAATTTGGCAATGACCAACAGTCAGAAAGCAATGATGACCCGACGCATTCGTTTCTACAACAAGCTTTCGGATGATCAAAAAAATGAATTTGAGAAGCGGGTCATGAATTTTTTGGCCGATAAAACTATAACGGGTGTCGATACCGAAGTAAGCGAAGATGTTAAAATATTAGTGGCCGCCAGTGCGGTTATTCCGCTATTCACATTTCCATATTACAGTTATCCGAATGTCAGCGAGGTATTGTTGTACTCCGGTTCATTCAACGATCGTTTTGAGACCGACATGAAATCGGGCAACCGCAATATTTTGGGAATGGTGGGTGAAGGTTTTATGAACGGCAAAGTAGTTTTGTCGCGTCCCGACCTCGAAAGAGCCTTTGACGGAATGCCTCACACGCAAAATGTTGGCATTCATGAGTTTATTCACATTATCGACAAAGCCGATGGAGCCATAGATGGCATTCCCGAAGCGCTTATCGAGCATTCGTATGCTGTGGCATGGATTGGCGAAATCGAAAAAGAAGTCAAAAAAATAGAAAGAGGTAAATCCGATATTCGACCTTATGCTCTTACCAATCGTGCTGAATTTCTGGCTGTTGTGAGCGAATACTTTTTCGATAACCCCGAAAAAATGCAGTCGAAACATCCGGAATTGTACGAGCATCTTTCGAATGTCTTTCGTCAAAAGCAAGTTTTCAAATGAAACAGAAGAATCAACCACTTAATCTGAACTTGTTCGCACCTGAACATTAACTTCTCAAACCATTCGTTTTCCAAAGTCTATGCGAAGTTTGAAAAAATGGTTCAACTGAACAGGCATTCAGGAATCTACATTCTGATAAACACCGACCTGGCGTTTTCGGTTCCGTTTATTTCGATAAAATAAATACCTGATTTCAACGACGATACATCGATGATTGTGCTTTGCTCTCCGGGATTCACAATTCGGATCATTTCCATTCCTTCCGGATTGATGACACGCAACCAGCTGGCATTTCCAGAAGGATAAGAAACTGTAATGGTTTCTTTAGCCGGATTTGGATAAACAACTAAATTGCTTTTGTTGCTTAAATCATCAACAGAAGCCGATCCGGAAATATTAATGTCGTCGAGAAAAAGACAATTACCAAAATCACTTACTCCCCGAAAGCGAATCATCACTTCGGCTTCACCCGAATACAATGATAAGTCAATTATTTCTTCTCTCCATTCGTTAGAATCCGGAGATGTAAAGATGCCCAGCATAGATGCTCCAGTTGCAAGCGCCGGTCCCGATTTTAGCCATTCTGTTGTCCAGCTTTGGCCACAATCGGTTGAGATATCAACTTGCAATTGATCGTTAGAAGTTGAATATTGTCGATGAGCCACATAGAAACTTAACATAGGGTTGTTTATTCCGGTAAGGTCAACCGGGCTCATCATGAAATCGTCGAGACTGCCCGATATTACATAATACCAATTGATGAAAGCAGAGCCAGCCGCAGTGTGCCCTTCGTTCGAACGTCCCCACGCTTTCAAATATACTAGGTTGGCATTAATAACCGAAAATCCATCAGGCGGAAATGCAACCGCATCGAATCCTTCACTAAAAGGTGTGTAAATATTGTTTGGATAACCATTGAAAACGAGAGTACATGTATCGTTCGATTTGTTGAAATCGGTAGTATTATTCGGATTCGTTAAATAAATTGTTAGATTTTGGAGACCATTCGTAACTAATGGAACTGCAGGAAGAATGATTGTAGTTGAATCGAGAGATGGTATCGAGCCGGTCCAATGAAGAACCGACGCAGGCGAATTGTTGAGGCTATAATGAATATCGACCGACGAAAGAGTGTTGCTTCCTTTGTTGAAAAGCTTGATTTCTGCTACAACAGAATCGGTGCAAATGGTTGGTTGGAATTTGTTAATAAATGGAAGAGCTGCATCAACTGTTGGAGGCTGCACGTGCTTGCCTGTTCCCGATAATATTTCTTTTCGGCTTTCGGAAACAAAAGCAACCACATCTATATTGGCCAATTCAACCGGAATACCGCCATAATCGGCAGGAACAGTGTAAACAAAGGTTGAATCCCAGAAAGTTCCGACTGTTGTTGTTGGAATAGTAACACCCCAAATTCCGGTAATCATATGTCGCAGCATATGCATGTGATAGTATTGTCCGTCGGTTGTGGTATTGGTTGGATTAAATTCCATGGAAAGCTGCGGGCCATTAATCCAGCTCTGTGTTAATGCCAGATTCAGTTGGTTTGTTGTTTGCAGAGATGATGCAGTGTAATAAACTTCAACAAGAACCGTCAGTTGTCTGGTAGAGTAGTTCATATTGGCATTGATTGCAATATTTACCGGTGATAAAACCGATAACATCTGAGATGAACAGCTGTTCCAACTGCTGCTGTAGTATGCAAATCCGGCACTGCCAATCGGAGTCGGGCTTGTGAATGCATGCCGGTTTATGGTTCCTGTTGGTACACCAGCAGCATCAATTTGCGCAAAAAGACTATCTCCAAAAACTGTTCTGTAGTCGGGCTCGCCTAATCCGGGCTCTGCTGAATTGCTAGCATGAATACTTACAAGGAATAAATCGTTTGGATACTGATTTAATAGCCAATTTGCGGTGATATGAGCTGAAGGACACGATCCACAATGAATTCCAGTATATTCTTCGAGAACAGCGTTTTTGTTTTCAGGCAGAGTGCTTACAATAGTTTGTGCATTTAATGTGTAAACAATTGTAAATAAGATTAATGAGTAAATGATTTTCATGACTTTGCATTTTTTGCATTAATGACTTGAAATAAAATTGAACATTCTCGTTTACAGGTGTTTAATGCATGACAAATGTACGCAAAACTTTTACTTCTCGAAAAAAATGTGGATTTTTCTTTCAAAAAAGTCATTGCTTCGAAGCGACTCTTTGTGAATCATGAATATAAATTCTTGGAGTTGATAGGTGTCGTCAACTATCGTTTTCTATGCAATCAAAATATCCGCAACTATATTGAATACTTGTACGAGTTTTTCAACTGTAACCTTCTGGTGATTAGTAAACTGATACTGGAAGAAATGAAAAGGTAATCGGCAACTAAAGCAATACTTTTTCGTTAGCGGGAACGTCGCGGGTGACCCAGGTATTGCCGCCTATTACGGCGTTTTCACCGATACGGATCCGTCCCAGGATGGTGGCATTGGCATAAATAATAACATTGTTGCCCACAATTGGATGACGTGCAATGCCTTTGATAGGATTTCCGTTGTCGTCCAGCGGAAAGCTCTTGGCTCCCAGCGTAACCCCTTGATATAGCTTCACATTGTTCCCGATTACACAGGTCTCGCCGATCACAACACCGGTACCGTGGTCAATAGTAAAGTTTTTACCTATTTCAGCACCCGGATGAATATCGATACCGGTGAGCGAGTGTGCCATCTCCGTTATCATGCGGGGAACGATGGGTACTCCCGATTTGTAGAGCTGATGGGCTACGCGGTAGTGGATCATGGCCTGAATGACCGGATAACACAGGATGACTTCTCCGTGGCTTTTCGAAGCCGGATCGCCGAGAAAAGTTGCTTCAATATCGCTGATAAGCAATTCCTTGATCAGGGGGAGGGTTTCAATGAACCGTTCGCTCATCCCTGCCGATTCGGTCACCGTATGAGCACAACTCTTTTCGTCGTTTTCGCAATCGAAGCAATAGCCTTTATGAATGATGGATGTAAGAATGGTTTGCATGTTCAGCAGGTTTACCTTCAGGTAGTTGCCGAATGTATCCGCTTCGATGGTTTGCCGGCTGAAATACCCGGGAAACAAAATGGCTTTGATCAGTTCCATAAACTCGTTCAGTTCCGCCGTATTGGGTACACCGAAGCGGCATTTTCCGCTCCGCATGAATGGATAGAATGTCTCTTTCTGTTCCAGAATACTGATCAGATCATCGGGTTTATTTTTCATAGAATTGCTGTATTTTTCTGATTCTTTCGTCAATGTTGGCTTCGTCGCATACAAACGTCACAATGTTTCTGCCGCTGAATTCCTTTCGGGTCGCCAGCTGAAGCGCTGCCGCTACATTGGCTGCCGAAGAAATATTCACTTGTAATCCTTCGGTTTCGCTGAGCAAATTCGTTGTGGCTATAGCTTCGGTTTCTTCAACGGCGATGATCCCGTCGCAAAGCGAAGGCTGAAAATTCGCAGGAACAAAACCCGGCGATATTCCCGCTATCCGGTGAGGTGAGGCTTTTCCGCCTCTCAGAACAAAAGTCTGTGCAGGCTCCATGGCAAAAGCTTTCAGGTGAGGATTTTTCGTTTTCAGAAAACGTGTTGTACCGCTGAACGTACCGCCTGTACCGACACCGGCAACCAACACATCGACTCTGCCTGCCAGTTGAGTGTATATTTCGGGACCTGTACTTAGGTAATGCGCCTCCGGATTATCCGGATTTGAGAATTGCTCCGACGACCACGCGCCGGCGATGTTCGCCGAAATTTCCCGTGCCCGGCGGATGGCACCGTCCATTCCTTCTTCAGCCGGGGTAAGAATCACCTCTGTTCCGATAATATCAAGAATTTGCTTGCGGTCGGGCGGGGCAGAGGCGGGAAGTACAATGATTGTTTTCAAACCCAGTTTTTTCCCTGCAAAAGCAAGTCCTATCCCTGTGTTTCCGCTGCTTGCTTCCACTATTGTTCCGCCGGATATTAAATCTCCCCGCTCAAGTGCACGGGCAATCATGTTGAGCGCCGGACGTTCTTTTACGGAACCGCTCGGATGGGCCGATTCAAGCTTAACAAAAACCGATGCACCGGCTGAAATGTTTTTTAATTTCAGAAGAGGGGTAAATTCGCTTTCCAATACTTTTTGCTGCAAAAGTAGCAGTATTTTAAAAAGCATTCTTTAATACACCCCCCTTAAACTTTCGTTTCTGCCCGTTTTAATGAAGTAGATTCTGGGATTCAATGCCGGTATATCAATAACTGTATTTTGTTTCCGACTGATTGGAATGCTTTAGTACTAAGTATGTATATGATTAAAATCATAGCACTTATAAACCTCATAAATAAAGGGGGTTTTATCTAAATAATAAAATTTATCAATTAGAATATATTTTTAGTAAGAAAATATTATTATCTTTGTATCACAATTATGAACAAAAACAGTAAACATATCAAAGAGCATCTTGCTACGGCTGGATTGAAATCGACTCCACAAAGGATGTTTATTTTGCAATACATGATTGATACACAGTCGCATCCAACGGTTGACGAGGTTTATCAGCATGTGAGCAATATTCTGCCAGGTATATCGAAAGCAACGGTTTACTCAGTTCTTGAATCGTGTGCCGAAAAAGGAATATTGCAGAAAATAAGTTGCAAAGATGGGAAATTGCGCTACGATTTCGAACACGATAAGCATCATCATTTGTACGATGTCGATTCGGGCGAAATTGTAGATTATTCCGACAAAGAGCTCGATAGTGTGGTAGCTTCTTATTTCAATAATCGTTTGCTCGATGGTTACCAAATTGTGGATGTAAAACTAGAAATTAAAGTAAAAAAGGAGACAAAACAATGATAAAGGACAAAAATCAAATCGGACTCGACCAGTTTAAATCGATAGAACTGAGTGCAAAATTGAATCAGTTATTAGCTGATTATCAGATATTTTATATGAACGTTCGTGGTTTTCATTGGAACATTAAAGGTGAAAAATTCTTCGAGCTTCATCTTAAATTCGAAGAGCTTTATAACAACCTGATTCTGAAAATCGATGAAATTGCTGAACGTGTTCTCACTCTTGGTGACACTCCTGTGCATGCTTACAGCGATTATTTGCGCATGAGCAGCATTAAAGAAGTGAAAGACACCGGCAGTGGAAACGAATGTGTGGCGGCTATACTCGATTCGATGAAAAAAGTATTGGTATTGCAGCGCGAAATTCTACTGCTTGCTGCTGAGGCCGAAGACGAAGGAACAAATGCGCTTATGAGCGACTACATACGCGAGCAGGAAAAAATGGTGTGGATGTACAATGCATACCTTAAGTAGAGACATTGCTTGCGATATCGCTACAGAGATAAAAAATTTATTCATCTAAACAAAATAACACAAATGGAAAATCAAGTAAACAGCTTCCCGCTGATTGGCGATAAAATGCCGGAAATGAAAGTTCAAACCACCCATGGAATGCAGAATATTCCAGGCGATTATAAGGGCAAATGGATTGTGTTATTCAGCCATCCGGCTGATTTTACACCAGTTTGCACCACCGAATTCGTATCGTTTGCCAAACGCAACGACGAGTTCAAGGCACTAAATGCCGAGCTGATAGGATTGTCTGTCGATCAGGTATTCAGCCACATCAAATGGGTTGAATGGATTAAAGAAAACGTGGGTGTCGAAATTCCCTTCCCTGTGATTGCCGATCCACTCGGAAAAGTAGCCATGAGTATGGGAATGATTCATCCGAACAAAGGCAGCGAAACAACACGTGCCGTCTTTATTATCGATCCTGAAGGCGTTATTCGCATCATCCTCTTCTATCCTCAGGAAATTGGTCGAAACATGGACGAAATACTGCGTGCACTGAAAGCCTTGCAGGTGCATGTAAAACATGGAGTTGCTATGCCAGCCAACTGGCCCAACAACGAGCTTATCGGAGCACGGGTGATTATTCCTCCTGCCAAAAGCGAAGCCGACGCCAAAGAACGCCTCAAAAACAACGAAGGCTACGATTGGTGGTTCGTTCACAAAGAAGTGTAAGCAATTGAAGAATAAAAAAAGCCGGTTGTTAACCGGCTTTTTTTATTCTCTATAATTTCGTCTTTTTCCAAGTACCGGCTTCGATACGATAACGTTTTTTGCCAGCTTCTACTGTCGAAAATCCACCGCTGAAATTATCGACCGATGTGTAAGAGCAGGGAACAACCAACAGACCTTGAGCATTGACAAAGCCCCATTTGCCATTGAGCATTACAGCAGCACAACCTTCAACGAACGATTCGACAGCCTCGTATTTTGGCGCAATCACTTCTTTTCCATCCATGTTTACAAACCCCCATTTACTGTTTTTTTCAACGGCGGCCATGTTTTCGGCAAAATGATACAGAAAATCGTAGGTTGGAACAATGAGTTCGTTACCTTCATCGTCGATGATTCCCCAACGACCATCAATTTCAACTTTTCGAAAGCCGTCGCGTTCGCCGTAGATTTCGGTATATTTTGCTTTAATAATTACATTTCCGTCAAAATCGATATAACCTTTTTTACCGGCAATGGTCACCAACATATTTCCATTTTCATCCGATTGCTCAATTGCATCGTAGATAAAAGGGATAATAGCTTTACCATCCGAGTCGATAAATCCATGTTTGCCGTTTCGTGCTGCGCGGTAACGTGTTGCAACTTCGCTGTGAGGCATATTGTATTCCGATTCGAGCAAATCGTATTCGAATGGAATAACAATTCTTCCGTTTGTGTCGATTATTCCAAATTTTCCGTTTTTGCTGCAAACCGAGCGGTTAAAGAAAAAATCTTCAACAAAATCGTATTCCAACGGAATCGCTATTTCACCTTTGGTATTAACAAAACCATATTTATCATTACGAAACACCCACATCCGGTTCGATGAAAAATAGCTGATTTCATCGTATCCCACACCAGTTTCTTCTCCATTTAAATTGAGAAATTTGTATTGGTCGTTTTGTTGAATATATGCAATTCCATAATTGAAGTCGCCAGCCGATTGATATTGAGGCTCTATAAAAACTTCTCCGTTTTCGAGAATGTATCCATATCGGCCATCTTCCGAAACAACTGATAATCCATGATAGAATTCGCCAATCGATTCATATCTGGCTTCGGTCAGAATTTTACCTTCGGGACTGATTAATCCATAATAATAATTCTCGCTATATGTAGCAGAGCCATTCGAATTGAGGTAAATATAATCGTATTTGCAGGGTAATATGAAATTGCCATCGTAATCTACCAGCCCATAAATACCTCCTTTCATCACTATTATGAAATGCGACCCGGCAAGCATAATGTTCTCGTAAATTGCAGGAAGAATTTCCCTGCCAGTACTGGAATAAAGTGCATAAACTGCGTTGTTTTCGTCGTAAGCCATTAATAACGAATCATTTTCGAAATACAGACTCGAAAATTCAGGTTCAATAATACTCTTGCCGCTTTGATCAATAAGACCATAATCGCCATCTTTGGCAACGATAGCTTTCCCTTTGCTGAATGAACTGGCAAAAGAGTACTGAAGTTTGATTATTTCTTTTCCGGTTGTATTGATAAAACCATACAATTCGTTGTTGGAGACAACCGCCAATCCTTCACTGAAGCTGTTTACATTATCATATTTTACATCAGTAATAGTTGTGCCTTTTTTGTCGATAAAACCATATTTAACACCATCACCAACAACAGCAAAACCTTCACTGAAATTCCAGGCTTCTTCGTAATTACCTTCAATTACCATTTTTCCGTTGAGGTCGATAAAATTCCAACCATCTGTATATACGCGAGCCAGATTTTCGCAAAAACTACCAGCATCAGAATATTCTGCCGAAATCACTTCGCTGCCATTACGATCAACATATCCATATTTACCGTCGCGTTCAACCAAGGCTCTTCCTGAGCTAAATCCTTCCATATACGACAATTCGGGCTCAATTACCCAATTGCCTTTGGTGTCGATACAGCCATATTTATTGTCAATATAAACAACAGCAAGTCCTTCACTGAAATCGTAAGCATAATCGAAATTTAAAGGAATTACAATTTGCCCTGTTTTGTCGATATAGCCGTATTTCTCATTTATGCTTACACTGGCTAATCCATCACAAAAAACATTAGCGTCGTCGAATTTAGGCGCGATGACCCAATCGCCATTCCCATTTTTGTATCCGTAGAGATAGCTTTCGTAGTCGAAATAATAATACAGAGAGTCTTTTTGCGCTTTAATTCCCGAAGAGGAAAGCAATAGCAAAAAAGTAAAAAATATGAACAGATTTTTCTTCATGGTATTTTTTTTTCAAAGGTAAACATTAGTCAAATATGTCTGCCTGAAAAAAAAACAACGAGAAAAAATTGCTATTTTTTCAAGCTTAAAACGCTCTTACAGCTCTCATATGATAATTGCCAAAAATGTTGTCTTTACTATAGACAGTCTGAGCTCCGGTGTTGAATGACTGAAACCACACTTCCGATGCAGACGATTCTGTTGATGTAATATATAATGCAGTTGCAAAGGCGCTTCCACCTTTTAAAGTTGCAGTAGAGTCGATGATTGTTTTGTTGAGAAACATGAGGTTGAGCTCATATTTCGAGGGTAAATACCAATCTCCATAGGTTACTCCACTTTCTGTTATTTGAAGGTTGTTGCATGTTTTCGATGCATTACTTGCTCCATCATCGCCAATTGCTACCTGAGCCGAAATAATTATTGCTGTATTCATTCTGCCGGCATACACTCCGTCTCCTTTTGCATTGGTAGTCCCATAAGTTCCGGCTGACCAGCGAATCGATGTTGATTGATCCGATTTTGTGCATATCAGGCCGTGTTGGCCGGATTCATCCACCCAAAATACAATGCCGCCAAATACAAAATCGCCCACCTGATATGTTTTGGCAGAAATTGTTGGGTCTCCACTCACACCACTTCCATTGCTAACAATAATTCCAGTTCCGCCAACAATATTTCTGCTACTCACTGTTCCTAAGCCTGTTCTGACGAAAAACCCATTGCTACTCACATTGTGCAATGCAAGCGCCTGACCGGTGAGTCCAATTGTTCCTGTTGAAGTGATGGTTCCACCAGTGATTCCGTTGTTGGTTGCGATAGATGTCACTGTACCCAGACTCCAGCTTCGGTTTGCCGATAAATCCTGACTTACACCATTGATGGTGAGGGTTCTTGTTTCGAATACATAGCCGGCGGCTGCATGGTTTCCCCAGCTAAATGCATCGTTCCAATGGGCAGTGTCGGTTCCATCGATTCCGAATGCTGTTGATGAACCAAAAATTGGATCGGTTTCATGAAGATTGCCGGTAAGACTATCGGCAGTTGTTGCGTGCAATGCAAAAGGAACACTCAGAATTTGACTTGTTCCGGTAATGGTGTAATTGGTTCCGCCTGTTGGATCGGTTTCGGTTTTAATAAAATAAGGACCAGCAGTCCAATCGATTGAGGCAAAACTACCTGTTATTGGAATGCCCGAACCCATTTCGATTGAAACCAAACCATTTGAATTGGTTTGAGGGTTCGGATTGAAAATTTCGGAAAATACAACAGCACCACTTGCCGAACCTTGCAATACGCTGATTCGAATTCCAATGGCATGGTTGCTAACCAGATTGTTCCCTGCGTCGCGAATAACCGACTGATACGACATTCGGGCAGGACTTTGTGCCTGAAGCGACAAGGCAAGTAGCAAAATCATCGCAAAGCAAATAGCTGTTTTCATTTTGTTAGTTCTTGATTATTTGAAATGTTTTTGTTTGGTTGCTGTCCGAAACCACCAGAATATATGTTGCCGACGGCAGATTTTCCATTACAATAAAGGTTTCGTTGCTTTCGCATTTTTGCGACAGAATGAGTTTACCGTTCATATCGTAAAGTCCATAATCAGTTTTTTCGAAGTTCTCGATTTCGAGTGTGATGAAATCCGTTACAGGATTGGGATAAACCGATATTTTGCTGCATTCGGTAATGCTTTCCCATAAACCCGTGATCTCTGAAATCTCGTAAGGCTGCTGTACTCCCTGTGCTTCGGAACCTGTTGCTGGGTCGGTATTGGTATTGTAAAACACCTGTCCAACACTATAGTTTGCCGTTCCACTGCTACCCGAAGCATCGCCTCCGGCTGCGGGAATAGTTTCCTGTGCTGCCATTGTTGTTGAAAACAGCAACAAAAGAGAAGTGATTGCAAATAAATAGCTTGTTTTCATTGGAATACAGTTGTTGTTTTCTGCTTATCAGGCAATATTATTTTTGCAGAATCCAGGCTTTGCGGGTGAAAATTCCGTTCGGGGTCACTATACGGAGCAGGTAAGTGCCTTCGGACTGAGTAGCAATAGAAACATTACCTTTGTTTACAAAGTTTTGTTCTTCAATGAGTTGACCTTGAGTATTCCAAATTGTAACAGCGCAGTTACCATGGGCTTCGATGCTGAAATTACCATTCGAAGGATTGGGGAAAACCGATATTTGCTCTTGGTCATTATTTTGTTCAAACCCCAATCCGGCACCATAATAATAGGCTCCCATATCGGCTACAGATGCATCGGGATCGTTTGGCGAAGTTGGGTCTCCTGCATCGATGCATGGCGATTTGGTAGCATCGTTGGTTGGGTAATTGTCCCAACTCAGCAGTAAGTTGTTGTTTGCCGGATCTTCGAACAAAGGATCGGTGTCGATGCAACCGGTTCCAAAATAGGCTTCGCCGGTTCCACCTTCCACCAGACAGTATGTCAAGCCCGGACTTACAGATCCTGAAAAATCAATGGATTCGGGGTTGTTGTGCCAGTAAATATTGTTGTATAAATGCGTTGTTCCGGCTACGTTGTCGAAGTAGAAATACTCCCCACCACCCGATGCATCGGAAAGATTGTTGTAATACGAATTGTTGAACGAATTGATTGTGCCTGTAACACTTGCAAACGAGAAACCACCACCAACATTGCTTGCATGGTTTCCGGCAACACGGTTTCTGCTCACATTTACAGTTCCATCGGTTGTATAAATAAATGCAGCTCCACCATTGTAGTAAGCATAGTTATCGAAAAAATCGTTTTGTGAAACATTGATGGTTCCCGAACCATGTTCTATCCACAATCCACCACCATCGCTGGTAACTCCATTCAACAAGCCTGCACTGTCCGATTCGAACAAGTTGTTGGTAACATCCATGTTGCCGTTTATTTGCAGTTCGATGCGAACACCGGCACCTGATCCAATATCGGTTGTATTGTGATGGTGTGTATTGTTGTAGTAGTTCAATGTTCCTCCGCCCGGCATTCTTATCCAACATCCGCCACCACCTAAATATGCCCGATTGTCTTCGAACACATTATCGTAAATAGTAGCACTGGCTCCGGTACCCAGCAAATACACCATAGCTCCGCCGGCATCTTCGGCGGCTAAATTGCTGCTAATTGTGTTTCCGTGCATAATTACGGTTCCGGCGTTATCGGAATAAAGCATACAACCACCTGCATCGTCGCCCAAAGCACTGTTGTTGTTTATTGTGCTGTTTGTCAGCGAAATAAGACCACCATCGGTTCCGACATACAATCCTCCGGCATCGTTGCCCGACGAAGAATTGTTGGTGAAAGTACACTGGTCGATATAAATTTCTCCGGTTACGGAATAAATACCCAGACCACCACCAAAATCGGTAGCAACACTGCCTGTGAAAACACAATTCGAAATTTGAATTATGGCTGTTTCAATATTTAACCCAACACCTCCATAGGTGCTGCGTCCATGCGAAAATGTTATTCCCGAAAGCGTAATGTCGCCACTGGCAGTTGTGGTTTGCAGGTTGATAATCTGAATGGTTCCGCCCCCATCCAATATAGTTGTGGCTGCCGAACTGCCGGTAATGGTAAGTGAGTAATTCTCGGCAGAATAATATGTTAGTGTTGTGCTCACGTTGTATGTTCCGGGAGCTACAACAATAATGTCGTTTTCGCCATTGTTCCCGGCAGTGGTTAATGCTGTTTGAAATTCGGTGATATTGGCAACATTGAATGTTGCTGAATGGCTGAAATGAGCAAAAAAGGTCAGCAAAGAAGTAAGTAAAAGAGTGTAATTTTTCATATGAAATGAATTTAGAGGTTAAACAAAAACGTTGAGCAAAGTAACTGAAACACAGGTGTTCATGTATGGAAAAAAACGACAGATGTTTGCAATTTTGCGACAATGTAGCTTTGAGCAAGGTTTTATTTTCAAAATAGTTCGAAGTTGTTGGAATCTGGAATTGACTTTTTAATTTTTCGACAAATTGTTAATGCCCTACGGGCAAAAAGATTGTTACTGCTGAAACCAAAAAGTAGTACTGAGACAGCTAGTAAAACAAGTTTTGCAATCTATCATAATATGATTTGTTGTCAGACACCTCATTGCTTGTAACGATGGTGTCTGATATCTACATTTAAAAAAGCAGTCACATTTCGACAAGCTCAATGCGACTGACTTTTGCTTTATTTTAAACCTTATAGTCATCCAGAGCCTGTCGAAGGATGACGAAAAACGAAGTATCCCCGATAAAATAATTCTTCCGATATATCACACTTCGACGGAGCTCAGTGTGACTGGTTTTTTATTTCTAATATTGTAGTCATCCAGAGCCTGTCGAAGGATGACAAGAGAAAAATATCACTAATAACTCGTTTTTATCATGTAATCACATTTCGACAGGCTCAATGTGACTGCGTTTTTTTCGCTAGTAAAACGATCCAACAAAACAAGGATTAGATTCCGCTTCGATTATGCACATTCCGAGCCATTGGAAGCATCGGGTGTAATACGAAAATACTTCTTGCTCCCGCACGTTCCGATAGCCATCGGAAGCATCGTGTGGTATATTCATAAAAATCTCTCAAAAAAATAGACCGTTTTTCAGATTCTGAAAGCCATCAGAATGACGAAAAACGGTTTTGTCTGTAACTTTTTTACCCTTAGATCACGCACGAATAATTGTGATCGAAAAAGAATCTATCCCAGAGTAAATTACATTTTCACCATTCTAACCGATTTGATGTTGTCGTTGAAACTCAATTGAACAAAATAGACCCCCGGGGTCAGACTTCTGATATCGAAAGTTGAAACCTTCTCAAATTCAAGAACTTTTTGTCCGAAAAAATCGGTCACAATTATCGAAGATGGTGTTTCACCTTCAACAAACACCAGGTCGCTGCACGGGTTGGGATAAATATTGATTTCCATGCCGCTTTTACCGTTTTCGGGCGTTCCGGTGCTGCTATTTTCGAATGCGCCAATATCGAATGCAGTTCCCATCGGGCGCGAAGTTTTATCGATGTCGTCGCTTACATAGGTGGAAAGATCGGTCCCGGCATCCGAAACCGATGGAACAATACCGTTTAGTCTCAGATTTCCATTTGCAAGGTCGATAAACCAACTGCTTTGTGCATTGGTGACATTGGTTGTCAACGTTCCGGTTGCACCATCGCGGGCTGCAATATTGCCGTTTGTAATGTTGTTTGTAATATCTACTCCGCTGGTAGCAGCAAATCGGTACTCAATAGGATTGGGATATCCTACAATATAAACGGTGTTGTTGTAAACCCGTGTTCCCGGCGATGTTTCCAGTCCAATTCCAACATCGGTGTTCGAACTGACTCCGTTGTTGTAAATCATGTTGTTTCGGATAATTCCTCCTGTATTGCCACTGGTGCCAAGGCCAAAGCCAATTCCCCGATCGCAATTGATAATCAGATTGCGCTCCACGGTGTTGTTGGACGTGTTGTCCCAGAAATGAATAGCGTGTTCGGCAAGAACGGCGGTCGGACTCATTATGTATCGGAAAACATTGTCCTGAACAACCCAGCCCGAACCTTCGTGAATATCGATTCCGCCAATATAGTACTGAGGACCAATGCCAGCCGTATATTCGAACAAGCAACACTGAATTATTCCGTTCACAGAACCGGTTCCCGAGTTGGTTCCTTTAAACATCTGTTCGTAAGTGTCCTGAAAACGCACATTGTAAATGGTTACATTCTGGCTGGTTCCATCAGCTGCAATGCCATGATTTCCAACGTTTTTCACCGTGAGGTCGGCAATGGTTACGTTGTCGCCCACAATATAAAAACCGCATTCTACATCGGGCGAAACATCGGCCATGCCGGCACCGCAAATTATTACCGAATCCCTATTGCCCGACGCACTTCGGAAAACCACATTGCTTGCCGTAATATATGGGTACCACAAAGTAGATGCTATTTGATAGGTCCCGTTGGCAATCAGGATTGTTCTGTTTCCACCACCCGAGTTTGCCAGATTGATGGCGTCAATCAATTCGGAAGCATTCGACACGTTTGTAACAGTACCAATTGTAAGTGTACTGGGTGTTACGGTGTTGTTGAGTACATCGGTAATGGTGTTTTGTGCATTCGATGTGGCAATATAAGAAACAAACACACAAACAGTCAGCAGGGTCTGATAACAATGTTTCATACAATGAAATGATTAAAATTATGGATGCAAAGGAAGAGAAATAATTGCAATTCAATGAAGAAAAACACGACAATAATGTGTAGAAATACGACAATTACGGTTTCTCATCGCACTGATCGATAAAATCTTTGGGCGATATACCAAACTGCTTTTTGAACAATTTCGAAAAATATGCCGGATCGGAAAAGCCATTGTTGTATGCAGCTTCGCTTATGTTGCCTTGTTTGTATCTTAAGAAATCTTTGGCGAGCTGCAGTTTTATCATATTAATTAATATTCCGGGCGTGCAATCGAGTTCTTCTTTGGTGAGACGTTGCAAAGTGCGCAACGAAATATGAAGTCATTCTGCAATATCGGCTGGAGTTATTTTGTCGCTTATATTTTTTACAATATAATCGGTTGCTTTTGCAACCAGGCCATTGTTTGTATTTGATGATGAATCGCTGCTCTGTTCGTCGCTGGTTACAATCACATATTTTTTCAATACTTCCTGCTTCGGCATTTTTCGAAGTTTTTGGTTATGCCTTATTACAAAGAACAAAACAACTGCAACAATCAGAATAAAGATGCCCAAAAAGTAGAGCCATTGATATTTGAATTTTTCGGAAACTTGTTTGTACAACGATGGATGCCCAACGAGTACGGCCGTTTTCCACGTTTTTGGAAATCCAAAATCGCCAATTCCACTCCAATTGAAAGGCCATGTGATATACATGTCCTCGCTTTTCACTCCAAGTTCGCTAAGCAGAAAATCGGCATCGTCGTTACAGATATCGATGCGAACAACCATTCCTTCCTGCGGCAACATGCCAATGGCGGCAAAGGGAATTTTCATTTCAACCAAATAATAATCGTCGGGATGATTGTCGTTGAAAGTTCCCTGATAATTGATAACACTCTGAATCAACATGTTCTGTCCGCGCTCTTTGGGAACAAACATCGAGTCGTATTCCATCTGACGTAGGTTGCCTTTGAAGACGCAATGCTGGTTGAGGGCATCGATAATGATTTGGTAATCATTCACATCCATGCGCTCTTTGCTGTCGTTTTTGGTATCAATATAGAATTCAATTGCATCGTTGAGATAAATGTTCGGATTGTCGTCGGTTCCCGAAAATTCAGCCACCAAATGTTTATCGATTACATACATGGCAATGTAGAGTGCGTTTTCGTCCCAGCAAAGCATTGCAGCTACATTGTTTCTCGAAAGCGGAACCTTTATTTTGTCTTCGCAAAAGCCTTCAGGATAAACATCGCACAGCGAATAATTTCCCGTTGTGTAAATTTGTTTGGATGTGTCGCTGAATGTTGTTATAAAATAATTGCTCCAGTCGCCGAGCTTTCCATCAATTTCTATGGGACTGTTGGTATAGGGAATACGAATAGTGTCGGGTTGCAGTTTGCCCTGGGCAAATGATAACATACATTGCGCAAATAGTAAAAACGTAAAAAAAAATGCTTTAGCTCCTGTTTGCATCTATCGACTTAAATTGTCTTCAAAATTATAAAAATATTGCCATTATCTGCTTAAAATACTCTGACGATGCGCTTTATTTATGCGTCAGAATTTCCATTAAATATTTATACCTTTGACGTGTGAATCAGCATGAAATACAGTCGAATCCTGAGCTTGAGATGGCCTTTGAGTTTGTGTACCGTACAAACCGGAATGTTTTTCTTACAGGTCGTGCAGGAACAGGTAAAACAACTTTTCTCAACCGCTTGCGGCACGATTGCCCGAAACGTATGGTAGTTGTCGCTCCAACCGGTGTTGCTGCCATCAATGCCGGGGGTGTTACAATTCACAGCATGTTTCAGCTTCCTTTTGCACCTTTCTTGCCCGAAAGCTCGGGTTTGCAAAACAATCCGCTCAACGCTATCCGTTATCGAAGACAGAAAATCAGACTGATAAAAAGTATCGATCTGCTGGTTATTGACGAAATAAGTATGGTGCGTGCCGATATTCTCGATGCCATCGACAGTTTGCTCCGGAAATACAGAATACGGAGTCTTCCTTTTGGTGGAGTGCAGCTGCTGCTTATAGGCGACGTTCATCAGTTGCCGCCGGTGGTGAAAGACGATGAATGGAAAATGCTGCGCTTTTACTACGACAACATGTTCTTTTTCAGTAGCAATGCTTTTAAGAATGCAAACCCCGTAATTATTGAATTGCAACAGATTTTTCGTCAGAGTGACCTTGATTTTATTCATTTGCTCGAAAAAATCCGAACCAATGGTCTTGATAAACCAACCATGCAGCTGCTCAACGAACGATGGAACCGGCATTTCGAACCTTCTGCCCACCCGGGAACCATCATTCTTACAACACACAATGTTCAGGCAACCGAAATAAACGAAACACGTCTGGCCGATATAAAAAGCAGGGAATTTAGTTTTGATGCGGAAGTTAACGGGGAGTTTCCCGAATACATGTTCCCAACGCAGAAACGACTGATACTGAAACCCGGAGCACAGGTGATGTTTGTGAAAAACGATTTGTCGCCGGAAAAACTATATTACAATGGAAAAATTGGCGAAATTGTTCATATAGAAGATGATACTATTGTGGTTCAATGTCCCGACGATGAAGATACCATAGATGTAGCACCACAATCGTGGAAAAATGTAAGATTTACACTCAACGAGGCAACCCGCGAAATTGAAGAAGAAGAAATAGGTGCATTTCGTCAATATCCGCTGAAACTGGCATGGGCTATTACAATTCACAAAAGTCAGGGACTTACTTTCGATAATGTGGTTGTGGATGCTGCACTCGCTTTTGCCCACGGACAGGTTTATGTTGCGTTGAGTCGTTGCCGGACCCTGCAAGGTTTGGTTCTGAGTTCACCTATTGGTTATGGAAGTGTGATTACCGATCAGCAGGTTCTCGATTTCAACCGCCGCTCCGAAGAATATATTCCCGATAATCGCGAACTCGAGGTGTCGAAAGTACTTTTTCAGGAAGAGTTGCTTCAACAATTGTTTTCGTTCAACGATATGCTACGTGCCATTCTGCATCTTCGTAAAACAGCAATCGAGGCCGGTACCGGCGTTTCGTCGGCATTGGTTCCCGAAATAGACCAGGTAAGCGAACATTTCAATGGCCAGATTAATACTGTTGCACAGCGTTTTCAGCGTCAGCTATCTACATTATTCGCCGAATACAGTAGCGATGGGGGAGCCGAAAGAGTAAAGGACCGCGTTCTGGCAGCTGCAAAATATTTCCATGAAAACCTGAAATTGATTTTCGATTTCACGGTTCATGCCGATCTGAGTTCCGACAATATGGCTATTGAAACCGAAATGGGTGAGCTGATTGAGGATTTGCAAAAACAAGTGGTGGTTGCCCGTGCTTGTTTCGAATCGCTGCAGAAAAAATTCGATGTATTCACATTGCTTCGAACCCGATCGAATGCCGATATCGACTTTCGTTTTTCGAGACGAACTCCTGTTTATGAAAAATCGGGAGCTCATGTCGACCACCCCGAATTGTATTTACTGCTTAAATACTGGCGCGACAGGCTAGCAACTGAATCGGATATGGAGCGCTACCGCGTTATGCCGAACAAATCGTTGGAAGAAATTGCCAACAGACTTCCGCTCAATATGTCCGATTTGGGCAAAATAAAAGGTCTTGGAAAGAAAAAACTGGGATTCTTTGGTGCAGATATTCTGGCCATTGTAGTGAAATATTGTCAGGACAGGGGCTTGAAAATTCCCATGTTGCCCGGCGAAACCGAAGATGTTGTATTATTGAAGCCAAAGAAAACCGACTCGGCAACTTTGTCGTTCAATATGCTGAAAGATGGAAAATCAATCAAACAGATTGCCGCCGAACGTGGTATGACCGAAGGAACTGTAGCTGGTCATCTTATCCGTTTTATTTCGGCCGGCGAACTCGATGTTTCTCAGATTATTTCGCGGGAAAAGGGCCAGCGGATCATAAACGAACTTACTGAAACCCGTGGTGCTTCGCTCAAAAAGATCAAAGACGATCTGGGCTCCGATGTCAGCTACCACGAAATAAGATGGATGGTTGCTTATCTTGAAAAGCAGGACGGGTACTGATTTTCTTTTGCCCACGAATTACACCAATTCACACGAATAAAGTGACTGGCTTTTTATTTCCAACATTGTAGTCATCCAGAGCCTGTCGAAGGATGACGAAAAGAAAACATAGCTGATAATTTTTTTTCATCCCGTAAATCACATTTCGACGGGCTCAATGTGACAGATATGTTTGTTTTTTTACTAGAGATTATAGTCATCCAGAGCTTGTCGAAGGATGGCAAAAAACGAAGTATCCCCGATAAAATAATTCTTCCGATATACCACATTTCGACGGAGCTCAATGTGACTGACTTTTGCTTTATTTTAAACTTTATAGTCATCCAAAGCTTGTCGAAGGATGACAAAAAAGAAGGTGTCTGATGAGATAATTCTTTTTGTATATCACATTTCCCTTCGTCTGCGCTCAGGGCAGGCTCGCTCAATGTGACAGATAGTTTTTTTTTTACTTGAGATTATAGTCATCCAGAGCCTGTCGAAGGATGGCAAGAAAAAATATATGACTGACAAATTACCTTAAATGATTATGTATTTCACATTTCGACGGGCTCAATGTGACTGACTTTTGCTTTATTTTAAACTTTATAGTCAT
>PHDB01000034.1 GCA_002842495.1 Bacteroidetes bacterium HGW-Bacteroidetes-6 | reverse complement strand
ACCGATAAGGATGGTAATCCCAAATACAAAACTACTGAAGAGCCGCGAATAGTAAACAACCCCGATCCTATTTGGAAAAAAACGCCAACTGAACTGAAGGATGAAGATTACAAAAGCTTTTACCGCGAATTGTATCCATATACTTTTGATGATCCGCTGTTTCACATCCACATCAATGTTGATTATCCTTTCAACCTCAATGGTATTCTGTATTTCCCGAAGCTGAAAAAGAATCTCGAAGTACAAAAAAACAGAATTCAGCTTTATTGCAATCAGGTTTTTGTGACCGATAATGTAGAAAACATTGTGCCTGATTTTCTGACATTATTGCATGGAGTAATCGATTCGCCCGATATTCCGCTGAATGTGAGCCGGAGTTATTTGCAAGGCGATCCCAATGTGAAGAAAATCAGCAGTCACATCACTAAAAAAGTGGCCGATAAGCTCGAAGAGCTGTACAAAACAAATCGCGAAGATTTTGAGAAAAAATGGGACGATATTCGTGTTTTTATTCGTTATGGGATGCTTACTAACGATTCGTTCTACGAGAGAGCCGATAAATTTGCATTGCTTGGCGATACCGATGGAAAATATTTCACCATGGAAGAATATCGCGAATTGGTGAAAGAAGCTCAAACCGATAAAAACGGAAATCTGGTCTTGCTTTACGCTTCGGATGCCGAAGAACAACACACGTATATTTCGGCAGCTAAAGCTAAAGGTTATTCGGTTTTGTTGATGGATTCGGTTATCGATGTGCATTTTATCGATTTTATGGAGCGCAAGCTCGAAAAAGCTACATTCAAGCGTGTTGATGCCGAAATGGCCGATAAACTTATCGAAAAAGATAAAGCTGAAGTAGTGAGTAAGCTCAACGATGACGAAAAGAAACAGGTTCAGGAATTGTTTACTGGCGCTATTCCTTCGGATGTGCAAGTGCATGTACAAGTGGAAGCGCTCGACGAAAATGATGCACCGGTTGGAATGATTCAGCCTGAGTTTCTGCGCCGGATGAGCGATATGTCGCAAATGGGAGGCATGGAGTATATGGCCGGAATGGGTCGTAGCTATACTTTGCTGATTAATTCAAATCATGCGGCTATCACAGGACTGGTTGATACCATGGATGAAGGAAAGAAGAAAGATACTGTTAGTCAGCTTATTGATCTGGCTTTGTTGTCGCAAGGCTTGTTGAAAGGAGAAAAACTTTCAAAATTTATCCAACGAAGTATTGATATTATCAAATAAATTCCTACTTTTACCTTCAAAATATTAACGAATATGGAAAATTCAACCCAAACTTTACCCTCCGGTGGTAGTACAAATCAAAATAAAAGCGTACGTTCAAAAACAGGCTGTCTTGGTTCGACCATGATTATCATTTTGTTGGTTGTTATTCTTCTGCCAATTGGTATCTGGATGTGGAGAGCCAATAACAGAATGGTTGTAAAAGAGGAAGCTCTGCTGAAGCAATGGGCCAATGTTGAAAATGTATATCAAAAACGTATGGATTTGGTTGGCAATCTTGTAAATACAGTGAAAGGTATGGCTGATTTTGAAAAATCGACCCTTACAGCTGTTATCGACGCAAGAAGTAAAGCTTCTTCCATTAATATTAATGCTGATAACCTTGACGAGGAAACCTTTTCTAAATTTGAACAAGCACAAGATGAATTTAGCGGTTCGTTAAGTAAACTTATGGTTGTCATGGAGCAATATCCTGTATTGCAGGCGCCTACAGGATTTTTGAATTTGATGAATGACCTGAAAGGAATTGAATCCGAAATTTTGGTGCAGCGAAATGCTTATAACGAAGTTGCCATGGATTACAATCAATATATCCGCACTTTTCCCCGCAATTTGTTTGCGGCCCTGTTCGGATTTGATAAAAAAGGATATTTCCAAAGCTCTGCCGGTGCCGAGAACGCACCTAAAGTTGAATTCTAATCAGACTTTGCTTATTATTCAAATCCCGATCGGTTATGGTCGGGATTTTTTTTTAAGTTGGAATTTGACTTTTTCCACATTATCTTTGTGGTTGTTATTTTTTTGGAAATAGTAACCATTATTTCGGTATTGATTTATGTATTTATTTTTTTGTATCTTTACACAAATTTTCAAGAGATGAATATTTTCCAACCAATACAAAAAGCATTCAGATTCTATGTTGAAGGATTTCGACATATGCCATCGTGGGGGAGAAAGATGTGGTTGATTATATTAATAAAAGGTATTGCAATTTTTGTGATTATGAAAATCTTGTTTTTCCCAAACTTGTTGCAGAAAAACTACAATAACGATGAGGAAAGAAGCCATCATGTATTGGAACAACTAACCAAAACCCGATAATCTATGGATCAATTATCTGCACTGGTCGATTGGTCGAGAGCTCAATTTGCTCTTACGGCCATGTATCATTGGATTTTCGTTCCCTTGACGCTTGGAATGTCGTTTATGATTGCCATTATGGAAACCATATACGTGCGTACCGGTAAAGAGGAATGGAAGAAAATGACAAAATTCTGGGCAAAACTGTTCGGAATCAACTTTGCCATTGGCGTTGCAACTGGAATTATTCTCGAATTTGAGTTTGGAACCAACTGGAGCAATTACAGTTGGTTTGTAGGCGACATATTTGGGGCCCCACTTGCAATTGAGGGTATTATGGCTTTTTTTATGGAGAGCACATTTATCGCAGTTATGTTTTTTGGCTGGAACAAAGTAAGTAAAAAGTTTCATTTAACATCAACATGGTTGGTGGCAATCGGAGCAAATTTGTCGGCTTTGTGGATTTTGGTAGCCAATGGCTGGATGCAGTTTCCTACAGGAACGGTGTTTAATCCGGAAACAGCACGTAACGAGATGATTAGCTTCTGGCAAGTGCTTTTTAGCCCGGTTGCTGTAAACAAGTTTTTGCACACTATTTCGAGTGGCTATGTGATTTCGGCTATTTTTATTATTGGAGTGAGCTCGTGGTTTTTGCTTAAAAAGCGCGAAGTGGTTTTTGCCAAAAAAAGTATTTTGATTGCAGCTACTTTTGGCCTTATTACTTCAATTTTTCTTGCATTAACTGGTGATGGATCGGCTTATCAGGTTGCTCAAAAACAACCCATGAAACTTGCTGCGATGGAAGGTTTGTACGATGGACAAAGCGGAGCGGGGCTTATTGTGCTAGGAGTACTCAATCCGGACAAAGAAGCCGGCGACGATAAAGAAGCTACTCTATTCAAACTTGAGATTCCGAAATTATTGTCGTTTTTAGGATATAGAAATACAGATGCATTTGTGCCCGGTATTAACGATTTGGTTTACGGCAACGAGGAGCAGCAACTGATTTCTGCGGAGGAAAAAATTGCACGTGGACGTATTGCCATTGAAACTTTACACGAATACAAAGTTGCAAAAGAGAATGGCGATACTGTGTTGACGGCCGAAATAGCATTGCTGTTCGATCGTTCAACACCTCAAGGTCAGGAGTTTTACGAGAAGTATTTCCGTTATTTTGGATATGGATATCTCAATAATCCGGAAGATATTATTCCCAATGTTCCTATGACCTTTTATAGCTTTCACATTATGGTAGCATTAGGCTTTTTCTTTATCTTTTTCTTTTTTATGATGTTGATGTTTACGGTGAAAAATAGTATCGATCGGAGAAAAATGTGGCTGCGGATCGCCTTATTCACCATGCCACTAGCTTTTATTGCATCGCAGGCAGGATGGATTGTTGCAGAAGTTGGACGTCAGCCTTGGGTAATTCAGGATTTGATGCCAACTGTGGCAGCTGTTTCGCAGATAGATGCTTCGGCAGTACAACTCACATTTGTATTGTTTGCCATAATTTTCACAGCATTGCTGATTGCGGAGATTTCAATTATGCTGAAAGCTATAAAAAACGGACCTAAAGATGGAGGGAAATAACCATGTTTGAAACCATGACTTTATTTACATTGCAACAATACTGGTGGTTGCTGGTATCGGTGCTCGGAGCAGCTCTTGTTTTTCTGCTTTTTGTTCAAGGCGGTCAAAGCCTTTTGTATTCGATTGGGAAAAGCGAAATGGAACGCACTATGCTGGTGAATTCTTTAGGCCGCAAATGGGAATTTACATTTACTACTCTTGTAACTTTCGGAGGCGCGTTTTTTGCATCGTTTCCGTTGTTCTACAGCACCAGCTTTGGGGGAGCTTACTGGTTGTGGATGCTTGTTTTATCCACATTTATTATTCAGGCAGTAAGCTACGAATACCGAAATAAACAATCGAATGTGTTGGGAAAGAAAACTTTTGAGTGGTTTTTGTTCCTGAATGGACTCATTGGCACTGTTTCGCTTGGAGTTGCTGTTGCAACCATGTTTACTGGCGGAAATTTTATTCACAACGAAATGAATTTTACAAGCTGGGCCAATTCGTACCATGGACTCGAGGCATTTGCTAATCCGGTAAATCTTGCATTAGGTGTTGCTGTGTTTTTTCTGGCATTCATGTTTGCCATTTGGTTGGGCGATGGATACGCATACAATTCCATCACCGGCGAAATATTTACCGAACCAAACAAGTACTTTTTCAATATGATTGAAGCTCCTGTTGTGGGAATTTTGTTTTTACTTGGAGTACTGATGGTTTTGCTGGGATTGTATCGCGGAATATTTTGCTTTACAAAATGTAATGACCGTGCAATCTGGCCTGTAGGAATTGGCGTTTTTTTGACCGTGTTGTCGTTGTTTTTTAATTTGGGCTACAACAATACCGTGTTTTATCCTTCACTTGCCGATATGCAAAGCGGATTGACAATACGCACAGCGTCGTCGAGCCATTTCACCCTTACTGCTATGAGTTATGTTTCGTTGCTGGTTCCTTTTGTTGCGGCCTACATGATTTATGCCTGGAGAGCCATCAATAACAAAAAAATAGACAAAGACGAGATGGAAAGCGATACTCACGTTTATTAATTAAAAACAACAGATTATGTATTGGAATGAAATATTGTGGATACTCACCTGGCCTGTTTTGATTGTAGTTTCGTATCAGACCATTCGGTTTTTGCTGAAAAAGTACGAAGCCAGGATTGAAGGAGAGTAAATGAAAAATTCTGAAGAAGCCCGAAAGGGCTTCTTTTTTGTTATTTGAGGGGGCTTTGAAAATTCCAATTCTCAGAAATTTCATTATTTTTGGAACTTACAATTATGTAATATGGAATTAACCCGACTGTTTGATCTTCTTGATCGGTTCGAAAGCAAATTCAATAAGCCTGTACTTTTCGGCGGGAAAGTGGATGGTTTGTGGCAGCGATTTAGTGTCAACGATTACATCGAATCTGCCCATAACATCAGTTACGGACTGATGCACTTGGGTATAAAACCCGGCGATACCATCATTTCAATTACCAACAATCGTCCGGAATGGAATTTTCTCGATATGGGAATCATGATGTGTGGTGCTATTCATGTTCCGGTTTATCCAAATATAAGTACCGATGATTATCGGTTTATATTCAATCATTCCGAAGCAAAAATAGTTTTTGTATCGGGCGAAGAATTGTATTCCAGAATAAAAGAGGTTTTGCCTCAATGTCCCGGAATACAAAAATTATATACTTTCCGAAATTTGCATGGTGTTGAGCATATGGACGAACTCATCGATTTGGGTAGTAAGAATCAGCAGGCTGAATTATTGAAAACGCTCAAAGATGGAATAACTCCCGAGGATGTAGTTACCATTATTTATACCAGTGGAACAACAGGCACTCCAAAGGGTGTAATGCTTACACATAAAAATATTCTGAGCAATGTAGAGGCATCGTTTACTATTCCTCCGCAGGATCCGAGCCTGGTTGCGCTAAGTTTTTTGCCATTGTGTCATGTTTATGAACGAATGTTGAATTACATGTACCAGTACAACGGCTATACCATATATTATGTGGAAAATATTGCAACTATATCCGATGCCATTCGCGAAACAAAGCCTTTTATCATATGTACGGTTCCGCGTTTACTTGAAAGTATCCACGATAAAATTATGGCAACCGGGCGGAAGCTTCGGGGAATAAAACGCATGTTCTTTTATTGGGCAATCAATTTGGGTTATCGCTATGAAATAGAAGGGAACAATCTCTGGTACAATTTTCAGCTTTGGATTGTGCGTAAATTTGTGTTTAAAAAATGGCAAGATGCGCTGGGAGGGAATCTTCAGATTATTGTAAGTGGTGGAGCAGCTTTACAAGAGCGACTTGCGCGAATTTTCTGGGCTGCCGGTTTTAGCGTGCTCGAAGGTTATGGCCTTACGGAAACAAGTCCTGTGATTGCTGTGAATAATTTTGCGCCGGGTGCAATCGAATTTGGAACAGTTGGCCCTCCATTATTTAATACGCAAATTCGAATTGCAGAGGATGGTGAAATTCAATGCAAGGGCCCCAATGTGATGAAAGGTTATTTTAAAGACGAAGAACATACCGTGCAAATGTTTTCTGAGGATGGTTGGTTTAAAACCGGCGATATTGGAGTCATCACCAGCAGGGGACATTTAAAAATTACTGATCGGAAAAAAGAAATTTTCAAAACGGCTTCGGGGAAATATATTGCTCCGCAGATTATTGAAAACAAACTTAAGGAATCGCCGTTTATTGAACAGGCTATGGTGGTGGGCGAAAATCAAAAATATCCGGCAGCCATTGTATCGCTCAACTTTTTTCATGTTAAAACGTGGTGCGAAGCCAAAAACATGCAATTTACAAGCAATCACGAAGCCGTCCTAAACCCTGTAATCCGAAAACGTGTTGCGAAAGAAATTGAAAAAGTGAATGCTACATTAGGCGAACACGAACGAATTGTGAAATTTGAACTTACTCATAATGCGTGGTCGGTCGAAAGTGGTGAATTGACTCCAACGTTAAAGCTTAAGCGCAAAATAATTTCCGAAAAATACAGTTCTTTAATGGAGAAACTATTTTAATTCCCAAAATATGAAAAAAATTCAACTTTTTCTAGCAACTCTTCCTTTATTGATACTGTTTTCGTGCGGTTCAAAGCCCGAGAACAAACTTATCACAAGTAGAATAGAATACGATGTTCAAGTGAACAACTACGACAAAATGGATGGTTGGATGAACAATTTGGGAGCAGAAGAACGAAAATCGTTTATTGGCTTTCTTTTCGATGAACTGAACGATAAAAAAGCTGTTGATTCGATGGGAAATACTGCCGGAAACGAATATGCAATGCAGATAATCCGATCGTTTAATCCGGATCTTGATAGCAGTCTGAACAATGCATATCAGTTAATTGAAAACGAAGCTGTAATTATCGATAAGATTCGCTTTCGCGAGAAATGGGAATTTAATGCCGAAACATATCAATTGGTTAAAACGGTTATGGCTGTTGCGCCAATCATCGAAAAAATCGATTCGAACGGTTCTGTTGTAGGGGCAGAACCACTTTTTTGGGTGAATTGCGATTCGACAGCAGGCGATGCTCAGTTTGTTGTGCTTACATCAAACATTGTTACCGATGCCATCATTCAGAATACACTCGACCCCATTCTAGCAATAGAACCCAACCCAAAATCGTATTTCAGCAATGTCTCCGAAGCCGGACGTATTGCCTATTTCGATGCATTACTCAAAGCTGCAACCGAAAAGAAAATAGTTGCTTACGATTATTTCTTCAATGTGCTTCCCGAAGCAGAATTGCAAAAGCTAAAAGGATACACCGATACAGTTATTTCGTACGACGAGGAGAACAACGAAGTGAAAACGCTGGTGAAAAACGAAGTTACCGCCAAAGAATTCGGACGCCTGAAATTCGGTGAAAAATGGGAATATACCAAAGCGCCGTTCACTTTCCGCAAAACGGTAATGGCCGTGAATCCATCAATTTATATTTTCGACAGTTATTATGGTGTTTTGCGCGGATTCAAACCTTTGTTTTGGGTTATTTTCGACGAAGACTACCTTAAACTTATGCAGCCCAAAAACCCTGCTTGATTGTTTTTGTTACTGTCTGAATTTATTTTGGAAATTATTGGTTCATGAATTGGAGACTGCATTATACTCCGCATGACGCAACCTTTTTTTAAATAATTGATGGTTTGTGAAGAAAATAGTCATCAATTCGAGGGAATAAGACCTGCTGGTGTTAATCATGTTCCGTGCAATCGCCAAAATCAACGGATGGAGTATTATCTGTTGATATTTGCAAAATTTCCGCATATAGAAATTTTCCCTCTTAAGCCAGAAAATTAGTCGCCTGTTTTCACAAACATTGATCTGGCAATTTGTCCTTCAACAGTTGTGTTGAGAAAATAGATGCCTGCGCTTAGGTTTGAAATGTCGATAACTCCATTTTGAGGTAAGACTTGCATCACAACTTGCCCAAAAACGTTGGTGATTATGCAAATTGATTGATTGTTGGCGCCTACATGAATGATTTTGGTGGCCGGATTTGGAAAGATTTCTACTTTCTTGACATCGGTTTGTTCTATCCCCGTTGAAATCATAGTTGTAATTTCCATGTCATCAAAATAAAATCCATCGCCGTCAACCCATGAGTCGCTGACCAGGTGAAAGCGAATTTTGATTTGTTGGCCTATGTAATCAGTTAAATCAACTGTTTCGTAAATCCATGAATTTTGTTTTCCATCGTAAACAGGTTCGTCTTGCATTTGCGATGCGCTTCCTCGACTACTATGACGACCACACAAGTTTTGCCAGGTGGCTCCATTATCCGATGAAGCTTGGATTGCAACATAGTCGTAGTCGTTTTCGATATCCCATTTTGCATAAAAGCTGAGTTCGGCAAAATCGACATTCGATAAATCGATATTATTGCTTAGCGTAAAAGATGAATTGGCATCATTGGGATAATTTCCGCCAGGGCTATCGGTAATCGATGAAGGCGAAGAGACATATGCTGAATTTGTTGTGCCCCAGCTTCCGGACCATCCGGTAGTTGAAGATCCATCGCTTTGAAAAACAACAGAGGTTGTTCCGAAATATTTAAGTATAGTGTCTCGATAGCTATAAAATCCATTGTCGATCACCAATTCCAGTACCAGAGCTTCACCATTTTCAATATTGGTGTAAACACTGAGATCAAATGTGTCGGCTCTTGTCTCTAATAGAGCCAGATTGTTGTATGTTTTCGGACTGTTCAGAACCATTACGTTGGTGCTGAGGGCATTTAACGAAACGGTATAGGTTGCCGGGCTGTCCATTCCCAGACGTTGGATGGTGAAAGGAATATTTAATGCCGAAACAAAGTTGCCTGTTGAATATTCAATAGCTGCATATTTCGATGCAAAACGCACCATGTACATATTTTCGGCAATATACAATTTACAGATATTATTGATAAGAGATTCAGCTGGCCAAAATCCATCGACTGGATCACCAACTTCGGGGCCCCATGCGATTATCTTGTTTTTAGTTACCTGATCGCCATAGTACCAGTCGAATGACCCTCCATTTGCATTGTAGCCAATACATTGATTTGCTGTTCCATATGCAAATGCATTTTCGGAAGTCATGTAGCCCGAATATGTATTGTAAAGTGTGCTGTCGGGATTTACCTCATCGATATAGCCCCACGGATACAATACAACATTTGAATAAGTATGGTAATCCTGAATAAGTTTGAATTGGTGATTTTGGCAGAAATTGCGAACAGCTTGCGATTCAGCTTCCGAAAAAGCTGCTGTTCCGCGGTAGGTTTCATCTGATCCCAGCGGCGAGGATCCAATGTCGTCGTAGCCCCAATGAAATCCATAATTTCTATTCAAATCGACGCCAAAACTCCCGTCGCCATTGTCTCTGCGGTTTTTGCGCCACATGCCACCTCCATTAGGATTTGTGGCATGGTTGTACTCGTATCCGTCGGGATTGACACATGGAATAAAATATATTTCGGTATTTTGAATCAGGTATTGTATTTCAGCATCACTGGTGTAGTTTTCGAGCAAATACCACATGAAAAATATCAATTGTTGCATACCCATAGGCTCACGAGCGTGGGTGAGCGAAAGAAACATGACCTGAGGTTCGGGCTCATTTGAGTCGGGGTTGTCCGATATCTTCACATAATATAATTGTCGACCTTCTTTGGTGTGAATAGTGTCGACCAACTGTCGGCCCGATATTAGCTGAGGGAAAAGCGAGTGCATTTGATCGAGTTCTGCATACATTTCCGAAAGAGTAAGGTATCCACCCATTGTTCCATGGTTGAAATTCGCAGGAATCGGATAGTCGTGAGTGCCGAAACAGGAATTGCTGATATTGCTTCGATAGCCTTCGTTGAAAACCTGATTAATATAATGTGTTTGAATATCAGGAATCAATATTTCCACAGTTAAACCAGCTTGTCGCATTTTTTCAATTTGTTCGGTGGAAAAATCACTGATTAAATATTCACCCACTCGAATTTCACCTTCAACCGGAATACCTAATGTGCCTATTGTATTGAGAAATTCCGAATTGCCGCTAATTTTAGCTCTTTGCCACAAATTTTGCGTCGCTGCTGAAAAGGGTAGTATTGTCACAAGAATAAGGATGATAATTGTCCGCATGAGTATGTTGTTTTGAATAAAGACACTAAAATACTAAATCTGTTGCAGCAATGATAATCGAATAAGAGGAAAAAGTAAGAATGCATTTTTAATTAAAAAAACAAATGATAATATACTGTAGGTCGTGGTGTTGACATGTTTGTGGTTTGAAGAATTGTTATTTGAATTGAAATTTAACAATATAAATGCTTTGTTCATATGTGTAATTCAAATAAATACAAGTAAAAGTACCTAATTGTATCGCTTTTTTTGTAATTTTGTACGCTAAAATTAAATCGCATGAATAAGAAGCTTTATTTGTTCTTAATGCGGGTCTTGTTTTCTGGAGGGGTTTTTATTTTTCTGGTTCTTTTTTCTAGAGTAGCAATATCGCAGAGCTACATGGTGAATCAGGGAGTTATTTCAGTTTCTTCAGGAACAACCGTATCGGTTTCGGGAAATGTTGTCAATAATGTTGCAGCTACAGTTGATTTAACAACTGTTACATCTGACATGAATGTGACAGCTGATGTTACCAACAACGGAATTATGGAATCCCGGGGAACCATTACTCTGGGAGGAGATTGGTACAACAATTCGGTTTTCAATGCTTACACAGGAACTGTTTTATTCAACGGAGTCAATCAATTGTTGTCGGGAACCAGCAGCACTTTGTTTTACAACTTGAGTCTCGATAATTCGGGAATTAAAAGCCAAACCATCGATGAATCGGTGGGTGGAATATTAAATCTCAATAGTGTTGAGTTGGCAACAGACGCGTTTACCATGTTTGTGACGAATCCGTCAACAGTATCTATTCAGCGTGTAAATGGATTTGTGAGCAGTACTTCGGGGGGAGCTTTGAGCAGGCAGACCAATTCGGCTGCGGCTTATTTGTTTCCAGTAGGTTCTTCTTCGGGCACAGTGCGTTATCGTCCGGTATCACTTACTCCTGCAGCTGCAACAGCCAACACATTCGAAGTTCGCATGGCCAATGTTGACGCAACAAGCGAAGGTTTCAATATTGCCACACACGAAGCAATTGTATGCCAGGTCAATTCATTGTTTTACCATTTGATTAATCATACAGTTGGTGTAAACAATGCCGATGTGGTTATTTATTACGACAATGCTGCCGATGGTAGCTGGGATGCAATGGGTAACTGGCTTACTTCGCCTTCGGCGCAATGGTACGAAATTGCTGGATCATCAACAGCGGTTGGCGTTCCTCTTTATACAGCAACATCTTTAGGGCAATCAATACCTAACAACGATCGTCCGTTTGCTTTGACAAAACATTCCCTAACAGTTGATTTAGGAGCAGACACGACTTTGTGTTCAGGTGAAACGCTGGGGCTTGATGCCGGTAATCCCGGAGCATCGTACAATTGGTCGACAAGCGCATCGTCGCAAACTATTTCTGTGACAACTACCAATACATATATTGTTACTGTAACCAATCCGGTAAATGCTTGCCAAAGTACCGATGATATTCAGGTGTCATTCACTCTTGCTGCCGACGCAACAATCAATGCAGCAGGACCATTTTGTGTAGATAGTATTGTTACTGACCTTACAGCTGCAATGCCAGGTGGAACTTGGTCAGGAACGGGCATCACCAATTCTTCAAATGGAACATTTAATCCATCTGTAGCTGGTCCGGGTATTTTTATAATTACTTATGGTATTGCAGGCTCGTGTGGCGACACAGCAAACATTAGTATTTCAGTTCTCGATCGTCCTGATGTAACTATCACTGCTGCAGGTCCGTTTTGTGCAGTTGGAACGACTGTGAATCTTTCTGCAGCAACGGCAGGAGGAACTTGGAGTGGAACAGGTATTACCGATCCTATAAACGGAACTTTCGATCCTGTTTCAGCTGGAGTGGGCACTTACGATGTTTATTATTCAATTGCCGGTCAATGCGGAAACAACGATACTTTGTCAATTTCTGTTGTTAGCCAGGCTGATGCTACGATTTCGCCAGCAGGACCATTCTGTAGTGATAGCGTCGTTACGAATCTTGTAGCTGCTACATCTGGCGGAGTCTGGTCGGGCAATGGAATAACGAATACAATCAATGGAACTTTCGATCCGGCAATAGCTGGGGCTGGTCTTCATACAATTACGTACGAAATTACCGGTTCGTGTGGCGATACAGCAACGCTTGATGTTACTGTAGTTCAGCGGGCCGATGCAACTATCAGTCCGGCTGGTCCATTCTGTAGCAGTGAAACAAGTGTAAACCTGTCATCGGTTGATGTTGGTGGTGTTTGGAGTGGAAGTGGAATTACAAATACATCAACCGGTATATTCGATCCCTCGTCGGTTGGAGCAGGTATTTATGTTATCACATACACAATTGGAGGTCAATGTGGCGATGCCGACTCTGAATCGTTTTCGGTTATTAATCAGTCTGATGCCACAATAACTCCGGTTGGGCCTTTCTGCGATAATAATGGAGTTGAAACTCTTGTTGCTGCCGAAAATGGCGGTGTTTGGACAGGAGCGGGAATTACCAATACCGCAAATGGAACGTTTGATCCGGCTATTGCTGGTGCGGGTTTGCACGATGTAGTTTATATTATTTCGGGCTCGTGTGGCGATAGTGATACTATTAGCATTGAAGTTAATGAATCTCCAGACGTTGAGATTTATTCGGTTGCCGAAAGTTGTGCTGGCGCAAATGACGGAGCTGCATATATTGATATTTCAGGAGGAACTACACCTTATATTATATTGTGGAACACAACCGACATCATTGATTCATTGGGAATGCTAATGCCGGGAGTTTATTCTGTTATTGTTTCAGATATCAACGGTTGTACTCGAAATATGAATACGACTGTTGATGCAAGTACCGATTCGTGCTACGTGCCACATGTTTATATCCCGAATATATTCTCACCCAATGCAGATGGCAATAACGATGTTTATCTGGTTCAGGGCAAAGGAATATCTGCAATTACTATCCGTATTTATGATCGCTGGGGCGAAAAAGTGTTTGAAGCTTTCGACCTCAATGAAGGATGGAATGGTGAATTCAACGGAAAACAAGTAGAACAGGGTGCGTATCCTTATGTGATTAGTCTTGTTTTCGAGAACGAAACAGAGGCTCAGATTTTTAATGGTTATATAACAGTTGTGAGGTAAAGGAGGTCTATTATGAAAAAAACAGCTCTGATATTAGCAGCAATTGTTGCATTTGTATTTTCGACCAAAGCTCAGGATATGCACTTTTCGCAATACAACGAAACACCTTTGTTGGTCAATCCGGCTCTTACCGGTGTTTTCGATGGCAATCACCGTATTGGTCTTAATTATAAAAATCAATGGAAGAATATTGGTACAGCCTACAACACCTACGACCTTAGTTACGACATATCATTCAATAAAGGCAACACATCCAATGGTTTTCTTGCACTAGGTGTTGTGTTTTTTAACGATGTTGCCGGCGACATCCACTTCCAAACAACAGGAGGAATACTGAATTTGGCATATCAGCTTCATCTGAACGAATTTCAAATTTTGGGAGCGGGATTATATGGTGGCTTTTCGCAAAAATCGCTCAATGAAGAAGGGATGATGTGGGTTAATCAATATGATGGTACAAGTGGTTACGATGCATCGATGCCAAGCAACGAGATATTCGATCTCTATCAGTTTGGGTATTCCGATTTTGGATTTGGACTCAACTACGAACTCACAAACAGTACCGAAGGCTTCAATTCAAACAAAGGCTTTCGTTTAAATGCAGGTTTTGCGGTTCAACATGTGACTCAACCCAAATATCAATTTACAGCAACTGCCAACGAAAAACTCGATATGAAAATGATTGGTCACATAAGATCATTTATTCAAATAGGAGAGTCGAATATGTCGCTGGTACCCAGTTTCTACATAGCCATGCAAGGGAAGCAAAAAGAAATTCTACCCGGATTATGTGCCCGTTATACTTTGCGCGAAGAGTCAAAATATACAGGATTTATCAAAAAAGCTTACCTGACATTTGGTGGTTATTTTCGAACTGGCGACGCCGCCATTATTCAAACGCTTTTTGAAATCAACGATATCGGTCTGGGTGTGAGCTACGATGTGAATGTATCGAATCTTACCGATGCAACAAATGGAAATGGGGGGATTGAAATAGCACTTCGCTATATCATTCGTAATCCCAACAATAACAAAAGTCTTTTTTAATCAGAAATAATAAAATCAACCAATATGAAAAACATAAAACAGAACGGCAAAAAAACGATTTTTTCGTTCCAAAAGAATCTGAAATCGATATTTGCTTTGTTTTTCCTGATGACCTGTGTAGCTGTTGATGCTCAGGTAGGAATTTCGAATGTGTCAATTACTCCCGATGCATCTTCGATGCTTGAAGTTCGTTCAACAAGTAAGGGATTGTTGATTCCTCGGGTTGCTCTGACAGGTACAAGCGATGTAACTACAGTTGTATCAGCTGCAACCAGTTTGCTGGTATATAATACTGCAACCGTGAGCGATGTCACCCCTGGTTTCTATTTCTGGAGTGGTGCAGCTTGGGTTCGTTTATTGTCGGGTACAATCCCGGCTTCGGGTTGGGCCCTCACAGGAAATGCCGGTACAATATCAGGAACCAATTTTGTAGGAACAACCGATGCGCAGGCACTCGATTTCAGAACCAACAATACGCTTCAGTTTCGTATATCGACGGGTGGTCAATTACAAGCCAATAATCTTGGAACAGCAGCAGCTCCTGTATTCACATGGGTTGCAGATAATAATACAGGTGTTTTCTCGCCTGCAGCTGACATCTTTGGAATTACAACAAGCGGAACTGAACGCTATCGTTTTACGACTACACAGGGTCTTGCAGGTATGGACGGATCGGCAGCTGCCCCTATGTACAGCTGGAATAGCGATAATAATAATGGGATGTATAGAATTGGTGCCGATATTTTGGGTTTTGCCACCAATGGAACTGAACGTTTTCGGCTATCTACAACTGAGGCTGTTGTGAATGATGCAAGCAATAATTATGATTTTAGGGTTGAATCTGATGGACAAGATGATATGTTTTTTGTTGATGCCAGTGCAAACAGAATAGGATTCAATACCGTTACACCCGCAAATGTGATTGATTTTAGAGCTACAACGGAAGATATATGGCTTACATATTGGGAAAATGCAAATGCGGCAACCGGAGCTGTTGCTCAGTTTTATCATTCAAATGTTGCTAATGGAAACCGTGTTGTTATGGGGGTAACTAATTATGATGCTTCTGCTTTAGAAGCTGATGCGTTAATTGGATTAAGCTTAAACTCGACTGTAACTGGCACTGGTGGAACAGGTGTTTATGGTGGAGCAAATAACGAAAGTGGTATTGCAGTATATGGATCACTGTTTAATGATGGTACTTATAGTGGCTGGGCAGGCTATTTTGATGCAGATGTTTATGTTGGGGGAACCTTGTATGAGGTTTCGGATCGTCGATTGAAGTCGGATATTGAACCTATGCAAGGTGGATTGGATGTAGTTATGAAAATGAAACCTGTCTCTTTTTCATTTAATAAACAGCAATATCCTGAGATGGGTTTGAAAACGGGTTTGCAATACGGTTTTATTGCTCAGGATGTTGAAGAGGTTATTCCGACCCTTGTTAAAGAGAAAACTCTTTCAATCAATAGTAATAGACTAAAAACAACAGGAATGAATTCTGAAAAGAAATCGGAAGTGTTTAAGGTGGTTGATTATACGGGGATGATCCCATTTCTCACCAAAGCCATTCAGGAACAGCAGGTTGAGATTGAATCGCTTGAGGCTCGGATTAAAGCTCTTGAGGAAGTTATTAAGGCCAATGGTCAGTAATTCTGATCTTTGAATTAATAAACGGTGGGGAGATTATTTTTCCTCACCGTTTTTTATCTCAGGCAATTTCCCGAATCATAATAAAATAGTATTTTAGTACCATTAATTGATTGTCATGAAAAAAGTTCTGTTTATTGGTTTAATATTCTTTTCTGTTCAACTTTCTGCACAAGAGTGGCTTTCTGCCCCTTGGTTTGTCGGAGATTCGAGACTGCCGAAGATGGAGCAGCTCAATTTGGCTTTTAATAGCTGGGCCGAAACTCATCCACTCGATAGCACAAGAGGTTGGAAGCAATACAAACGCTGGCAATGGTTTTTTAATCAACGTGTGTATCCAAACCAGAATATGCCAGATGCAAGAACAGTTTTTTACGAATACGAGTTGGCCAAGATGCAGTTTCGTGCTACCAAAGGAAATGCCAATTGGGTTTCGTTGAGCCCAAACATGGTCCCTGAATGTTCTGATACAACTAATATCACTGGAATGGGGCGGATAAACTGTATAGCCTTCCACCCAACCGATACAAATACAATATTTGTAGGAGCTTCGCAAGGTGGAGTATGGAAATCGATTGATAATGGAACAACATGGATCTCGCTTACCGATGAACTTCCCGTTTTGCGTGTAAGCGATATTGCTATCGATAAAAATCACCCCGACACAATTTATCTTGCTACTGGCGATATTGAATATATGGTTATGAGCTTGGTAAGCCCCGGAGCAGCATACGAATATGGAATGGGTGTGATGAAATCGTATGATGGAGGAATGAATTGGGATACAACCGGTTTAATATTTGATGCTTCGGTTGGAGAAGCTTCTATTCTCCGAAAAGTTGTTGTTCATCAAGACTCTGCCGGATTTTTACTTACAGGTGGCTCGCCGGGGATGTGGAAGTCGAAAGATTATGGTGTTACCTGGTATCAAACACTAACAGGACATTATACCGATATTGAATCCAATCCTGAAAATCCGAATGTTATTTTTGCAACACGTATGTATGTTTCTGGACTAGCGAGCTCAAGGGCTGCAATTTACAAATCGGTCGATTTTGGAGAAACATGGGTTGAATTGCCGACAGGAATTCCTCCAACATCGGAAGTTGTTCGCATCGAATTGGCAATAGCACCTTCGGATACGACTGTTGTTTATGCAACTGCTTGTCGCACCAATGGTGGTTTTCATTCTTTCTATCGTTCGCTCGATGGTGGCGATACATGGGCAAAAGTTGCGTCGTACACAGGGACCGATAAAGCAGCCAATATGCTTGGCTGGGCCGATGGAGGATACTTTGGTTTTACGCTGCCCGGTTTTTCGACCGATGATGCCGGACAAGGTAATTACGATCTAACGTTGATTGTAAATCCAGAACATCCCGAAATTATTTATACGGGCGGTGTAAACATGTGGGCTTCGACAAATGGTGGTTTGGGCGGCGATTCTTCAACATGGAATGTCGTCAGCTTTTGGATGAAATATTTTGGTCGAAGTATTCATGCCGATCAGCATGCATCAGCATTCAATCCTTTAAACGGAAAGTTTTATCAGGGAACTGATGGCGGCATTTATATGACCGATTCGCTCTATATTGGAAATCTCGATAATGTATGGCCTTGCATTGATTTTGGAAATCTAGCTATTATTCCAGGTTGTTACAATCTCGAAACACAGTGGATCAATATTTCGAATGGATTACATGTGAACGAATATTATCGGCTTGGACTTTGTCCTTCGGATCCGGGAATGGTTATAGGAGGTACACAGGATAATGGTACTTTTCTTCTCAAAAATGGTACATGGATTCAGACACTGGGTGGCGATGGAATGGAAGCCATGATCGATTACAATAATCCCGATGTTATGTATGCAACGAACTACAGCGGAGCCTTAAGTCGTTCCGATGATGGAGGGCAAACCTATGTTTCTTCGCTTGAGACTCCAATTACCAATACAGGTGAAGCTGGCGACTGGGTAACCCCTTATATAATGCATCCATGGTATCCGAACGAAATCTTTGCCGGGTTCTACAATATTTGGAAAAGCACCGATAACGGTGTTAGCTGGACGAAACTGAGCAATATAAGTAACAATAAGTCCTTTACTTCGCTCACGATCAATCCAACAGATCCGGCTTATATTTATGCCTCGCGTGCGGATAACATTTTTAAAAGCTCTGATGCTGGTCAGAGTTGGACATCTATAAAAAATACGTTACCAATGAACGAGGCGTATCTCACTTATATCTGTACCGATTATTATCATCCCGCTACAGCTTATGTAACTTTTAGTGGTTTCAAAACGGGTAAGAAAGTTTATCGAACAACCGATGCCGGTGCTACTTGGGATAATATCTCATATAATTTGCCGAATGTGCCGTTTAATTGTATAGTGCATCAGTCCGGAACAAACAATTTGGGCGATACAGTTAATGGGTTGTATGCAGGAAGCGATATCGGCGTTTTTTATACCAACGATTCGTTGCTTGGAACTGCCAATCCATGGATCCTTTTCAACGATGGGATGCCTTCGGTTGTAGTGAATGAGCTGGAAATTAATTATAGTGCTCAAAAAATTGTTGCAGCTACCTATGGTCGGGGTATTTGGGAAAGTTCGTTGTTTTCGGAAAGCTATAATGTAAATATTGGAATTGTAGAAAAACCGGAACTGACATTGAATGCATATCCAAATCCAAATCGCGGACATTTTAGTGTTGAGATGGAAAGCCGCAATAGCAACAACATTATTTGGAAATGCATTGATGTTGAAGGAAGAATTGTCGCGAACGGTACTGTCTCAGGCCGCACAGGAACAATTGTCTGGGGAGTCGATATTCCATGCCCCGCAGAGGGGATATATGTTCTTCATATTTCTCAGGGAAACAGCGACTACCGAAAGTTGATTACTGTCGAATAAATAGTTGCTCTACTTCTTTCCACCTTTGGAAGAATTGGAATTCCCAGCCTTTGGTTGCTGATTTTTATTCGGTTGTCCGCTTTGTTTAGGTTTCGTTGCATGAGAAGAGTTTTGAACTGCAGGGCTTTTTTGTTTCTGTGAAGAAGAGTTCGCATTGTGTTGCTTATTTCCATTTGACAGATCAGGCTTCGAATTGTTGCTTTTTTCAATTTGCGATTTGTACATGTGCATCTGGTTGTGAGTGAAATTCTGACCATGCTTATCACTTTCTATTATGGTATATGGATGGATTTTTTTACCATGATATTTTTCCACTTCATATTTTTTGGGTCCACCATTGTACCAAGAATTATACGATTTCCCTTTTCGGTAATTTTTAATCGCTTTCGAGTAGTGAAAGACCATGCCATTGTATGAAGAGTTCACATAATAGTATTTCTTATTGTTTCTTTTTCCAAAATCATGTCCGTCTACAAAAACCCATCTGTTGTATGGGACATAATAGTTATTACCAAAAGTAATTCCCATCGGAGCCCAAACATAATAGCCATCGGTATTTCTCCAATCGACCCATCCCGGCCCCCATTCACTACCAGGGATCCATAAAGGTCCGTAGGTAGCATCGGTGTACCAGCGACCATAGTGAAAAGGTGCCCAACCCCATGGGTAATTCGAAACCCATGTCCAGCCCTCTTCGGTGTATGCCCAATATCCATTTGTGGCGTAAGGTGTAAACCCTGGTGCTACGTCGGGCTTCCATACATATCCATGGTTAGGAACGGCAATCCAAGTCCCGTAAGGGCTCAATTCGGTATAAAACTCATGGTAGCTCGCATTGCCTTTTGCTACTGCTTTTTGAGGATTTACCCATAGGCCAATACTGATTGTCAGTATAATAGAGATAATTGTAGTTCTCATGAATTCGGTTTTTTATGATGAAAATATCATCAGCAAAGAAACAAATTCAAAACTGCAAAAGCTTTACAAAAATTAGAAAATTAGTTACATGATTCACATATTGACTAAGTTTTCCATCTGGTACACAGAAAATCCGAACCCCTTCGAATAGGTTGTAATGTATATTAAACCAAATTGATATTAATGTCCCTCATTCCCATCAGTTGTCGTACGCTTTCTCTCAAATACAGACAAAGGAATTTACGTCAGTACGATGCGTGACCAATAAAATGTATTGTTACAATACAAGCCATTTCAAATAAATTATTATTTCACGCCTAAGGAGATGGGCGCTAACTATTTTAGTACTCAAAATTGCATCAATTTTTGCTTCAAGAGCAAGCTCCGCATATTTCAATGAAACTGCGATTACAGGAAATTGATTGTTTTTGAATATTTATTTCGCAGCTTTGTTTTCGAAATCATTCATGTCGAACGATTCAATTTTATCGTCGAAACGAAGCGTTTGGATTTGCCAGAATTTATCGGGCTTGTAAAGTACAAAAGTGAAAAACAAAGGTTGGCGCTTGTATTTTACCATATAAGTGGCGATAGCCATACTCGATCCGAATTCTTTGATGATAATGGGATCATAGCCCGAATAATCTCCAATTACGGCAACTGCGGTTGCTAATTTGAGTTTGATAGCGGTAACCTGATCCGATGATGGGTCAAGAAACGGATTGGTGGAGAATATGTAATCGATGGCTTTTTCGGGTCCTTTTTCGCTGTAAAGACTGAAGAATTTTTCAACAACGCCTTGATAAGTTGTTTCTTGTGCTTTGCCTGTTGAAATAAATGCAACCAAAATAAAAATTACAATCGCAATTTTTCTCATTATCAGTTCAGATTAATTAGTTTTTTATCTTCGGGTTTATTCCTTTTCCAACGTTTATGCGACCAAAGCCATCGTGTTGGTTGTTCTTTGATTAATTCCTCGAGCAATTGAGCATAGCGGGCTGTGATATGCCCTTCGGGCGAAGTTTTTGGGTCATCGCAAATGGTTTGAAATACAATATCGTAATACCCACGTTTTCGCATAATAACTTTCATAAAAACAAGCGATGTGCCGAATTTTTTTGCATAAGTCTCGGGTCCGTGTAAAAACCCTGTGGTTTGATGTAAAAAGGTGACCCAATGTGCTTTGTCGAGTGCTATGGGGGATTGATCAGCAGCCATTACAAAAGCACAGGGCCCCGAATTCATGTTGCGAAACATGAGCCCCGTTGATTTGAGCGGCACAACCTGAAAATTGCGATGCTCACGCGATTTACGGATAAATGCATCAACTCTTTTGTTGGTCAGTGGTTTATAAATCGCAAACATTTTTTGGTTGAATCGTTCTCCCATGGTTCCAGTAATCCATTCCCAGTTGTTGATATGCGCCATCAGTAAAATAACGCTTTTACCTTCATTGTAATAATTGTCGAGTAACTCAGGATTCTGAAATCGGTAACGTTTATCGAGTTTTTTGCGTGTCATTCGGTACCCCTTTCCAGCTTCGAGAAGCATATCGGTAAAGTAACTGTAAAAGCTACGCTCGTATCGGCGTAGTGTTTTTTCGTCTTTTTCGGGAAAAGCTTTGTGCAGGTTATTGATAACCACTTTGCGTCGATAGCGGATAATATGCCTTAAAATAAATGCATTGAAGTCCGAAAATACATACATGCATCCGAATGGCATTATTTGTATAAGGGTCTGAAAAAACCGGAAAACAAGATACTGAAACATGATGCGAAGGTACAAAAAATAAAAATTTCTTGAAACTACTCCATTAAAGATATCATCATTCTGAACGTAATGAAGATTTGATTTGAATAATTTTGAATTATTGTATCTTCGTTTCCTAAATTCAATCGATATGAGACAGTTTTTACTTTTTGTTGCTGCTTTTTTATTGGTTTTTGGAGTACATGCTCAAAGCAATTTTTTGAATTTGCAGGGCGGAGCAGGCATCGGTTGGATAAGCGGAAACGACTATTCTTCTGAGAATCAACGTATGAGGTCTGTCCCTGCTATTGGATTCGAATATGCAGGGTTTTTGAATGATGGGGCTTTTGTAACCATTGGTGTCGATTTTATAAAAAAAGGCGCGTGGGATCTTGGTATAAAATATGTTGAGAGTAGTGATACAATTTCAACAAATTCGTACACTTCCGATTTTAAATATCTTGTAATTCCAATGATGGTACACAAAGTTGTCGGGACCGATAATGTGATGTTAACACTTGGTGGAGGTTTTTTTCTGGGAGCTTTGCTCCAGCATCAGCACGAAATCAATACCGGAATATTAAATATCCGTTCAATTACCAACGATACTGAGGATTATAATATGTTTGATTTCGGGCTTCAATTGCGAATCGGTTTTCGGGTTATGATAAACGAAGGGTATTATTTTATTTTGAATGCAAATCATCAAATGGGTCTTCTTAATACATATTCGAAAACTCTTGTTGGTGGTGGCGGACTTAAAACCAATGCTTCTTTTGTACTGGCAGGTTTTGGATTTAAACTATAGCACCTTTTCAATATTTAGATATGAGGCGACTGATTTTCATTTTTCTTACCATCTTCTGTATTGCTGAAAAGCAGGCCGATTCGCAACAGCTTTGGGGTGTTGTTAATAGCAACTACGCCGGTATCAATGCTACAATGATTAATCCGTCGCGAATGGTCGATTCGAAATGGTGGCTCGATATCAATATTCTTACCTTCGATGCATTTGGCGAAAACAACAGCCTTTTTCTACCGAAGGAAGAATTGTTTTTTCTTGAAATTCTTTCGCCGGCAGCCGATTATGGCGATCAAAATCCAGTACTGTTAGATAATTACGGCAAACAACGTACTTTTAAAGCGAATTTCAACACCCGGATTGAGTTTCCGTCAATTATGCTTAATCTTGGCGAAAACGCATTCGGTTTTCAATGGTCGGTGAGGGGAGCTGGCAGCGTTCGTGGCGTTGAATATCACACATCGAAGTTTATGTACGAAGGAATTGATTTCGACCCGCAACAAGATCAGTATTTTGAGCTTCGGAATATGAAAACATCGGCTTTGGCATGGGCCGAATATTCGCTTTCGTATGCCCGTGTTTTTAACCAATTTTTGGATAGTCGATGGGCTTTTGGTGCATCTTTGAAGAAATTGCAGGGGCTGGGGGGAGCTTTTTTTAATGTGCCTTACGCCAATTATATTGTTTACGACGATTCCACTCTCGCTGTTGAAGAACTCAGCGGAGATTTTGCCTATTCGATGCCAATTGATTATGGCTCGTCCGACTACACATCGCAATACGGAACATCGCTTGGTAATGGCTGGGCAGTAGATTTGGGAATTAATTATCAGAAAATGCGTGATGGGAATGGTTTGGTGAAATTTCAAATGCCATGTGAACAGAAGTGGAGCTCATACAAATATAAAATAGGTGTTAGTATTCTCGATTTGGGCGCCATCAGAATGAAAGACAATGCAGCAAGCTATCACTTTGATCAAGCACAAACCTACTGGCCTGGTTTCGATAGGTTCGATCCGCAAAGCATCGAAGCTTTCTCTACAGAATTCAATAGTCGTTTTGGACATAGCATTGCCCCTGATGCCGAAAGATTTTCTATAGGACTGCCAACAGTAGCTTCGGTGCAGGTCGATATTCATCCTTCAGGATATTGGTTTTTCAATACATCACTCGTTTACCCAACTCCGATATTTAGAAACTCAATTGTTGCTCCAACGCAATTGAGCTTCACGCCACGCTACGAAAAACGTCGTTTCGAGATAGCTTTTCCTTTGTCGGTTTATGAGTGGTCGCGACTTCGGTTTGGCGTTGCTGCCAGGTTTCTGAATATTACTGTTGGAACCGACTATTTTTCGTCGTGGACCGGCTGGTTCGATTTTTATGGCAGCGATATTTATTTTAGTTGGAAAAAGAGCTTTGCCAAAGGTTCTTGCAAGCATGGGCGTTCCGAATTCCACAAAGGAAAACGTTTCTACAAGAATGCTTGCCCCGATTTTTGATTATTTCAACAAATCTTCTTTTTTCTCAAACACTTCGAGTCTTAAATCATCTACCAGAACTATTCCTCCGTATATATTCCAGATGAAAGTTCGAAATAAATCACTTTTTTGACGGACATACAAGTGAGTATAAGGAAGCAATTCACAACACCTACTCAAAGGTGTTGTGAATTAGAACTGAGATTATTTCTTTCGCTTATCTAGCCACCACAACTTTCTTTGTCGTTGTTTGCTGGTTGAAATTTATTTTGACGTAATAAATCCCGTCGGGCAGGTCAGAAAGATCTATTTGTGAAACCCGATCGAATATTGTCTCTCTTTTAACAAGGCTCCCAAAGCTATTAAAAAACGTAACTTCACAGTCATTGTTGAATGGAATGGCCAAATACAAGCTACTTGAAGTTGGATTTGGATAAATTATAATTTCAGTTGAACTTGTTGATTCGTTTTTGCTCTGATTATCATCAATATACGATGTTTTTGACGGATTATAATGGTAAAGGGAAGATAAATACTTATTACATCCAAATTCACGAAAAGCTAGGAGACAAGGTAATTCCTCATTTTCATCAATTTTGCGGTTGAAAGTTAGATATGTTGCATCATTCCCTCCACTATTGCTAACAGGCCAGTCGTGTATTTTGTTGTCAGAATCCTGCCAAATAAGAGACCAAGAACCATTAGAAAAGGTAAATAACTTTGAATGAGTACCATTTGTTCCATCCTGAATGCACATAAGATCATCTTTGCCATCCTGATTAAAGTCGCCAACAGTGTAATTATCAAGACTGTTTATTGTCCATGTAGAAATTGTATTTGATCCATTATTGCACCACAGCCATGAGCTAAAGAGATTTGTGCTTTGATTATATCCAATAAGAGCAGCCCAGTTGTTTTGATCCTGTGCAGAAATGCATAATAATTCATCCATCCCATCACCATTAAAATCTCCGGAATAGTACTTGTCAGGACTATTAATAGTCCACCATAAAATCGCATTAAGTCCTTCGTGGTCATTATTGCACCATAGCCAATTATCGAAAAGATTGGTTGATTGATTGTATCCTATCAAAGCTGCCCAATTATTTAGAGTCTGACCTTGGATGCATAATAACTCATCTTTACTGTCTCCATTATAGTCCCCAATTATATATTTGTCAGCAGCTGAAATTCCCCACCATTTGATAACTCCAAGCCCTTCGTGTTCACTGTTGCACCATAACCATGGATTAAAGTGATTAGTGCTTTGGTTATAGCTTAGGAGTGCTGCTTTCCCGTTTTGATTCAGGCTTTGAATGCAAAGTAATTCGTCTTTGTTATCTCCGTTAAAATCTCCTGAATAATACTTGTCGTATGACTTAATACTCCAGTTTGAAATAGTGCCAATGCCTTCCCAGTCATTATTGCACCAAAGCCATGTATTGAGTTGCCCAGATGTTTCATTATACCCTATTAAGGATGACCATGCGAGGTTGTCTAAGGATTGGATATTAAGAATTTCCGAAGCTGCATCTCCATTAAAGTCCCCACTAATCCTTTTGTCAATATCTGATAATCCCCAATATTGAATATTCCCAGATCCATTATTTGACCAGTCTCTTTGCCATAATTCTGAATAGCTGGTGCTTGGACCAACAAACTTCATTATGTGCACATCGAAAGGCCCAAATGATATCGAAATAGTTTTGTTTGTTGGAGATTGATAAGGAATTGTGTATTTTCTCATTAAACCGTCAAGCACAGATGTATTTCCCATATTGGCAATAAAATTTGCACGGCTGATCCAATTTCGATTTTCTTTGTAATTTAAATCAGTAACAACATTATCTAAGGGGTCTTCAAATAACATTTCCATACTGGTTGAATTTCTGATAATAGGGTTTGCTGAATTGTTGAAATTAAAATCAACGTTGAAAACTGAATATGGGTTTGGATTTGATGCGATGATGATTACTTCTGATCCATTTGTCCGAATTGTATATCGGATTCCAAAGTCTTCCGTTCTATGATAATTTGTATAGATCGTAGAAGAACTGTTGTTTAATACAGTGTACAAATCTCTTGCGGCCAAGCCAGATACCGTAGCTGGTAAATAGTTCAAACTTGATTCTAGAATGCAATTGGGATCGGGACTTAAACTGGCTGTTTTTGTACAAACAATCGATCTGTCATCAAAAGAGAGAAATCCTTTTTCAGATAAATATCGGAGTTCTTTAGTTAGGTTGCTAATACAGTTTTTATAAACTTCCGAGAAGTTTGCAAATTGGAAATTATTATTTGAGACTACATTTACGTTAAAAGCATTTTTTGCATTAATGTCAGTTTGAAGTGTTGTATTATAGGAGTCATAAATTCCCCAAAAAAGCACACCGCTTACGCCATGAATAATAGAAGTGTATGTTTGAAACCATAAATGATTGGCATTTTTAATATTTGGATTTGAGAGCCACATGTAATCTTGTCCGTCTAAATATGAAACATCAATTTCAGCAAGAATATATTCGTAATACTGTTTAGAATAGTCAATTGATTTAAACTTGCCAAGATAATCTATATGACTTGGGAACGTTGGCTGATACCATATTTCCCATTGCTTTTGAAAATACGAGCCTTCGATAAATACATTTCCTCTATTCCCAATTTTTAAATACTCGGATACGGAATAAATGCCTTCTGCATCAGTAGTTGAATTCGAAATACTACAACCATGTACAGCTTGGACCTGAAGAAGATACTGGTTTAGAGAGTTGGCTAACGGTTGGAAATGCAAAAAAGCAGAGTTTAGTTTTCTTGGAGGAACTTCACAAAAAGTGTAATTATTGATTGTCCCAGATGGGTTACTATAAAAATCGGGATACACGCTAGGCCATTCATTGTGAACTATCCAATGATAATAATTTGATTCACCCGCTAATATATGTCCAAAAATGTTATTTTGCAGGGTTGGTAGGTTATAAACATTTGAGTACAGTGCATCGTAATTATAAATTGCATTATTTACGTGTGTAGGATAGCTTGAACTCATATCATAAACATTTTGTCCAAGTGGTGTAACTAATATACCTGTACTTGGATTGCCAGGAATAGCTTTAAACCACCCTTCATTGTTGTCAATTAATGAAATATTGTGATTCACGAGAAGAGTTATGAAGTTAGAAAAATCATCCTGAGATATGTATAAATCTGGATAATAGCTCCTCTCAAAGTTTACGCCATCCTCCGAAAAAACGCCAAATGCACTGGAATAAAAAGCATTGTAAGGAGCTGGTTTTTTTACCCCTGTCCAAATATTTTGATTGTAAGTTGTTGTATGATCAGGACCAACAACTCCAATTTTGAAAGTATTGTCTTGCTGAGCAAAAATACTTGATGGGGAAAATAATAGAACGACAGTGAATGGAAAAATTAAGAGAGATAAAAATTCGCGAAATCCATTTACGATCAATCTGAATTGAAGAAATAAGTTAGGTTGCATTTTGTTTTTGATTACAAATGTATTGTAAAATTCAAAATGTTGTTAATTTGCATAGGCGAATAGTTAGAAATTTATTTACTTGACAGCATAGGCATGGTTGCGCGGTAGCTGGATTTGGATGCTGAATTTGTCCAAATTTCTTGAAAACAGGAAGTGTCTTCAAGAAAGAATATGAACTTATTTTGTTGGCAGTAGTTAACAATGAAAATATGTATTTTTGTAATATTGCTTTTGGTAAAATGAAGCAGAAGTTGTTTTTCTCCTATTTTAAAGAATTAATATGATTAATCTGAAAAAGTTTTTGCTAAAGGATTCTGAAAAGTATTTGTTTCTGTTTTTAGTGCTGGTTAACCTGTTACCCGCATTTGCTGGTCGCTTTTTCCCAACAATGGATGGGGCAGCACATTTATACAATTCAAATTTAATAAATAATCTGCTTTTTGCTAAATCCACAGGCTTATCGGGCTATTTTATTTTTAATCCAGAGGTTATTCCAAATTGGTCAGGACATGCTATTTTGGCAATTTTCAATTTGTTTTTGCCTGCATTTTTTGCTGAAAAAATTCTTGTTGTGATTTATTTGATTGGGTTGCCGTATGCATATCGGAGATTTATTAAGCAGATTGCACCTCAAAATGTTCTGATGAGCTATTTTATCTTTCCATTTGCATTTTCGTTTATGTTTATGTTGGGATTCTATAATTTTTCATTAGCCATTATTGCTATGTTTCTCGTGTTTACTTATTGGATGAAAAATTTTGAAAATGGTGGCTCTTGGGGAAAAGTAATTATGTTGTTTCTTTTGCTTTTAGTGGTCTATTTCTCCCATATTGTAGTCTTTGCATTTACATTGCTGGCTATTGGTATTTATATTCTATTTGAATTTCTAGTAATTTGGAAGGAAAAACAAAAGCTATTCAGAAAGCTGATAAAGGAAAGTTTGAACAAGATTTTGATGTTGTTGATTGCATCAATAGTCCCAATAATCTTGTCGTTTCTTTATTTTAATGCGCGATTGGGTGTTGGGTATAATGTTTATGTTGAAAATAATGAATTAATTGATTGGCTAAAAACGATCAGACCATTAATAGTTTACAATCCACTAGTCGAAGCCCCTTTGACTAGTAAGCTGGGCTATTTGATTGCGATAATTGTAATAATAGCTTCTTTTATTAGAATTAATGAGCTTTTTAGTGTTTCCCCTGAAATTTTTTGGAAGAAAATGGGTCAGGCATTGAAAATGTTTAAAATTCAAGACAGCTGGCTTCTGTTATCTTTTCTTTTGCTATTTCTTTACTTTTACTTGCCTGATAGCGATGGTCAAGCTGGCTTTGTTTCATTACGATTGTGCTATTTGTTTTTTATTTTTCTAATAATTTGGCTTTCGACTCAGCCATTGCCAAAATGGCTCATGGTTTTTATAGTGTTAGTTGTTGCAACAATTAATGTGCGGTTGGTTGTTTATTATTCTAGTGTTATAAAGGAAATGGATGGTATTGCTTCAAGTTGTTACGATGCAGCTGAATTTATAGAACCAAATAGTGTTGTGCTTCCCTTAAATTATTCAGATAATTGGCTTGCTATCCATTCTTCTAATTATTTGGGTGCTGAAAAGCCTATGGTGATTTTAGATAATTATGAATGCTTTACAGATTATTTCCCATTGAAGTGGAATAGCAATAGCTTCCCAAATTTGACATTAGGTAAATTACATTCTGCTCAAATTCCGGATTTAGTCTGGCAGAGCAATCCAAATAATGAAGATGTTAAGATAGAATACGTCTTTGTATTAGGGAAAACTGATGCGAATTTAGATTCAATCCATAGCATGGTGTTTTTAGAATTGAATTCAGAATATAAACTTGTTTTTAGTGATGAGAATTGTATGCTTTATGGTTCTAAAGTTAATCAAGTTAATTGATTGGACAATAGGTTGATTATTATCGCGTCACATCGCATGTTGAGCAGGTAATTTTAATTGTTGTTATAGTTTATCAATTAAGAATTTTTGTAGTTTTGACAAAAATTTTCTCAATGCCAAAAACCTTATCTATAGTTATTCCGGCCTACAACGAAGCCAAAACTATTCATTTGATTCTGAATAAAATTCAGGAAGTAACGCTGATTGAAGGAATCAGGAAGGAAATTATCATCGTTAACGATTTTTCGAAAGACAATACGCTGGAAGCATTGGAAAAATATGTTTCGGAGCATCCCGAAGCAGGCATTCAGGTTTTTTCTCAACCCAAAAATATGGGGAAAGGTGCTGCATTGCATCGTGGAATCAAAGAAGCAACAGGCGATTATATTATTATTCAGGATGCTGACCTCGAATACGACCCACGCGAGTACAACGATTTGTTGAAACCTGTAGTGGAAGGTTTTGCCGATGTGGTTTATGGTTCGCGTTTTGCCGGGTCGAATCCACACCGAATTCTGTTTTTCTGGCATACCAAAGGAAACAGGTTTCTTACCGGTGTCTCGAATTTGTTCACTAATCTTAATCTGTCCGATATGGAAACCTGCTACAAGCTTTTCAGATCTGATATTATTAAAGGATTGAGGCTTCGCGAGAATCGTTTTGGCTTTGAGCCTGAAGTGACGGCTAAAGTATCGAGAGTGAAAGGTGTTCGTATTTACGAAGTAGGCATTTCTTATTATGGACGAACCTACGATGAAGGAAAGAAAATTGGTTGGAAAGATGGTTTCCGGGCTCTTTATTGTATTTTGAAGTACAACATCTTTAGTAGAAAGTAATCGGTTTCAAAATCGGGCAATATACCCAAAGTGGATTTTTCCGTTGCGAATCACAAATTCACCCGGATTTTGTTTCCCAAGCGCATAGAAAATATTGAATATCCCGGCATTAGTCGAGAAACTCATCCCTGTTCCCAGCGATATGTAATATTTGTAGTTGTAATTGTTATTTTGCAATTGTTGTGTAGCAGCATAGTCGGTAAAAATAGCTAAATAGCTGAGCTGCTCCAGGAAAAATCTCATTTCGATAGTCGAAACCGAATACATGGAAACCGGAAGGCTTTTTTCGTCGAATCCCCGCATTATACTCAAACCGCCAATCTGAAACAGATCGTTTTCGAAAAGCGATTTCGATTTCAAGTATCCAGATTGGTTCGAAATCATCAGGTGGAGTGTTTTTGTAACAGGTCGAAAAAGCGATAATGACATATTTCCCCTATACAAGCCCGTTTCAAGCACAACGCCATCGTACAGCTCTTCCGGGGCTGAATTATTTTTCAGTAGATTCTTTTTCCCTGCAGTTATTTCGGTTTCGATAATAAAGCCTTTGTGTGGAATAATGATATTGTCGGTTCTGACAACTTTAAATCCCAAACCAGCCGATGTAGTCCGACTGTCGGCCCAAACAGGCAATGTGGTGGCAGTTGCAAAAATACTTTGATCGATGACTCTGTTTTCGGTATTTTCGGCAAAAAAATCGAGCTCCGAAGCGATGCCCGAAAAATATGTGATACCATATCGTTGTTTTGTTTTTACATAAAGGGTGTCGCGTTTATAAATGTCGAGAGAGCCTGAAATACCTAGAGGTAATCCAAACAGAAAAGGTAGCGATGCTTTCACTTTTACCTCCTGTGAGCTGTTGGCGCTGCTTTTCCATTTCAGAGAAATCTGATCGCCATGATTGAACGAATTTGCCAATTTGAGATTCACATCTCCGGTAAAAACTACTTTCCCGGGATTGTCGTTGTTGGGAGCAAATCCAAGAATCCCATCGAATCGATTTGCTTTTTTGCGTCGCAGGTACAAATAAAGATTGGCTTTCCCTGCCGTGAAGTAAACACTCATTGGTTTTTCTTCCTCAATAAGCTCGCTCATTTTTAACCGGAGACGAACCATTTGGATTTTATTTTCGCTGTAAGGCTTTCCTTTCTCAATATTCAACCATGTTCCAATAAAGCCGCTATTAGGCTTATATTTTCCTTTCTGAATAATGCTGTCAAAAACGATCAGAGGACCGGTTTTTACCTGCCAGGATGCTGAAACACTGTCGTTGCATAGCGAATCGATACGAAAAGCCACATTGGCAAAAGGGAAGCCAATATTTTCGTAGTATGAAACAATGCTGTTTTCCCAATCCAGAACTCTTGCCGGATCGAGTGTGTTGTGTTTTTTGAGGCTTGAAGGTTTCCATCCAATACTTCGGAGCATAGCTTCGTCGGCGTTTCCGCTTGCAAGTTTTACCAGAACAACTCTGTTGCCCTTAAAACGAAAAATGCTGATAGTATCTGATTTCCAGTTCAATATTTCTGAAAAATGTGCATACAGATAGCCTTCCGAATACAATTTGTGAAGTTCTGCTTTCAAATATACGGAAAGTTGAATGGAATCTCCCTCAAAAACGAATTCTGAAATTTTATTGCTATCGGATTGATTATTGATAATAACAATTTTCTGTCCACCCGAACATAAGGCAGTCAATAGAAAAAGCAATATGATTGCAATTCGCTTCAAAGATGCCAGTTGATTGGAGCAATATTGTTGCTGGTTAGATATTTGTTTATTTTTGAAAAATGGTTGCAACCAAAAAAACCACGCGATGCTGATAGTGGCGAAGGATGTGCAGCTGTCAGAATACAGTGGCGATTGATATCAATGAGACTCGATTTGGTTTTGGCATTGTTGCCCCATAAGACAAAAACCACATTGTTCCGTTTTGTGCTTACGAGGTCAATGATTTTGTCAGTAAATTGTTCCCAGCCTTTGTTTTTGTGTGAGTCGGCTGTGTTTTCGCGAACGGTAAGCACAGTGTTTAAAAGCAATACACCTTGTTTTGCCCAGGGAGTAAGATTCCCGTGAGTGGGGCGGGGAATACCCAGATCTGTTTCCAGTTCTTTATAAATATTGATCAACGAAGGAGGCAATGCAGTTCCAGCCTTTACTGAAAAGCATAGTCCATGCGCCTGTCCGTATCCATGATATGGATCCTGACCTAAAATAACAACTTTCACATTTTCAAATGGCGTTAAATCGAATGCTGCAAATATTTCTTCTCCGGGAGGAAAAACTCTGTGTTTCGATTTTTCAGTAACCAGAAAGGCTTTTAATTGCGCGAAGTAAGGTTGTTGAAACTCTTCGTTGAGTATCATTTTCCACGACGATTCTATCCTGGGGTTGATTGTCTGCATACAATAATTTGTTTGATAACGACGTTTTGTTGATAAATTGTGCGTAAATATACTAAAACATATTGCACAATCAGGAAGAATTTCGTAATTTTGAACCTTCTAAAACTCACGAGTATGAAAAAGGTGGTTGCTTTTGTTTTTGCTGTTTCTTTTATGGTAGCATTATTTTCCAGTTGCCGTTCACACGAAACTTGTCCCGCATATCATAATGGTAGCGCCCAGGTGGCTGCACCGTTAGATCATACTGACGCATAAAATCTTCTGGGGTGCTTGTTCATCCTACACTATGAGATTTTTAGTCAAACCGATAGGGTTCTTATTATGCCTGTTTTCGGTTCTTGTAGCTTCTTCACAGGAAGTTGGTACAACCGGAAATGAGCATGGTTTTATCCTGAAGCGGGAGTATTCTGCTCATGCTTTTGCACATAGCGAAGGCGTGGGTCTTGGTGTGCGTTGGGGTCAGTATAATTCATATAATTCGCAGCGATATATCAATTTTGATTTGCTCAACATGAAGCATCCCAAGGAAATCAAGATGGGGAATGTTTATATGTTTGATAATGCTCGTAAATTTGTATATGGTAAAGAAAACAGTGTCCTTATGATGCGATTGGGGCTTGGAAGTCTCAATGTACTGAACGAAAAGCCCTATTGGGGTGGTGTTGATGTCCGGCGTTTTTTTGAGTTTGGTACATCTATAGCTATGGCCAAGCCGGTATATCTGTATATCATCGACCAATCGAGTTCAACTTATACGTATTTCCTCAATCTTGAACGTTACAACCCTGAAGAGCATAATATTCTCAATATTTATGGTAGAGGTCCGATGTTGAAAGGCGTTGGAGAAAGTAGGATTTATCCCGGCATTTATTTTAAAGGCGGATTCAGCTTTGAATACGGACCCGAACGCCGTTTAGTTCGATATATTGAAACAGGTATTGCCGCAGATATTTATCTGAAGGAAATACCTATTATGGCATACGCCCAAAATCATAATTATTTTATCTCATTCTATATTGCTGCCAATTTTGGTAAGCGATATAATCCTTGATTACCAGATGGAGAAAAACGAAGAGAAGAAAAGCAGAACAGCCAAACCCAAATGGTTGAAGAGTAAGCTGCCTTCAGCTGCAGTGTATTCTAAAATGAAATCAACCTTATCCAAAGGATGCCTGAATACTATTTGCGAAAGCGGGAAATGTCCCAATATTGGTGAATGTTGGGCTCATGGCGCTGCTACATTTATGATTCTGGGCGAATCGTGTACTCGAAACTGTCGGTTTTGTGCTGTCGATCATTCGCGTCCTTTGCCGCCCGATTCAAGCGAACCTCAAAATCTTTCACGTACAGTTATGTGCTTCGGGTTGAAGCATTGCGTAATAACATCAGTTACCCGAGACGATTTGCCCGACGAAGGAGCCAGACATTGGGCAGCTTGTATAGAATCTGTCCGGAAAGACAATCCAAATGTTACAATTGAAGTATTGGTTCCCGATTTTCATGCAAAGGATGAACTCATTAAAATTGTAGCAGACTCAACTCCTGATATTTTTAGTCATAATCTGGAAACAGTACGCAGGCTAACATCTCAGATCAGATCAGGGGCGCAATACGATCGTAGTTTAGATACATTGCGGATAGCTGCTTCAATGGGGATGCTTACTAAAAGTGGAATAATGACCGGACTTGGCGAAACAATGGAGGAAATTAAGCAAGTATTGAACGATATTAAAGACGCAGGATGCCAAATGGTTACTATTGGACAGTATCTTCAGCCTCGTTACGAGAATATTGAAGTAGCGAAGTATTATACTCCTGAAGAATTTGAAATAATCAGAAATATGGCACTACAAATGGGTTTTCGGCATGTTGAGAGTGGTCCATTGGTACGTTCGTCGTATCATTCGGCAGTTCCTGAATAAGTATATAATATAAGGTATGTGTTAATATAAGTGAAATGATTGAAAAAAAGTACAAAGTCAAGAGGTTATAATCCAATCAATTACTGAAAGAAAAAAAAATAATGAAGAAAATGTATTCTGGTAAGGAAAAATACGTAATTTTGCACTCCCGTTACAACAGCACGGGGACAGTTCACTGAGAAGACGCGAAGAAAAAGAAAAAAAATAAAAAAGAAATTTTTTTTCAAAAAAGTTTGCGGATTAAAAAAAATGATTACTTTTGCACTCCCAAATCGAAAGAAGCGGGGTGAAAAAATAAAGAAAACGTTCTTTGAAATATTGAGACATAAAACGATAGTGCGTATCACAAAGTTGAGAACTTTGAGAAATGAATCCGAGTTATTAAAGATCAAATTACTATGGAGAGTTTGATCCTGGCTCAGGATGAACGCTAGCGGCAGGCTTAATACATGCAAGTCGAGGGGCAGCGCGGATAGCAATATCTGGCGGCGACCGGCGCACGGGTGCGTAACGCGTATGTAATCTACCTATAACTGGGAAATAGCCCCGAGAAATCGGGATTAATGTCCCATAGTATTGAGAGGTGGCATCACCATTCAATTAAAGATTTATTGGTTATAGATGAGCATGCGTGCCATTAGTTTGTTGGTGAGGTAATGGCTCACCAAGACTACGATGGCTAGGGGTTCTGAGAGGATGATCCCCCACACTGGTACTGAGACACGGACCAGACTCCTACGGGAGGCAGCAGTAAGGAATATTGGGCAATGGGCGCAAGCCTGACCCAGCCATGCCGCGTGAAGGATGACAGCCCTCGTGGTTGTAAACTTCTTTTATACGGGAATAACCCTCCGAACGTGTTCGGAGCTGAAGGTACCGTAAGAATAAGGATCGGCTAACTCCGTGCCAGCAGCCGCGGTAATACGGAGGATCCAAGCGTTATCCGGATTTACTGGGTTTAAAGGGTGCGTAGGCGGATTGATAAGTCAGTGGTGAAAGCCCGCAGCTCAACTGCGGAACTGCCATTGATACTGCCAGTCTGGAGTGTGGTTGAGGTAGCTGGAATGTGTCATGTAGCGGTGAAATGCTTAGAGATGACACAGAACACCGATTGCGAAGGCAGGTTACCAAGCCATTACTGACGCTGAGGCACGAAAGCGTGGGGATCAAACAGGATTAGATACCCTGGTAGTCCACGCCGTAAACTATGATTACTCGTTGTTGGCAATATACTGTCAGTGACTGAGCGAAAGCATTAAGTAATCCACCTGGGGAGTACGTTCGCAAGAATGAAACTCAAAGGAATTGACGGGGGCCCGCACAAGCGGAGGAGCATGTGGTTTAATTCGATGATACGCGAGGAACCTTACC
>PHDB01000001.1 GCA_002842495.1 Bacteroidetes bacterium HGW-Bacteroidetes-6 | reverse complement strand
ATGACTATAACACAAGTCTGCCTTCATGTCAAAGCTCAGCAACGGATTAGTCATCCCGCTAAGATCAAATACAGGACTGTACAGATAATCCGTCTGCGCCACTCCGCCCGTTCCATCGCTCAACCACTCAAAATACCAGCTGTTGCCCTCGCCAGAGGGACCACCAAGGTAGGACCCCGGCAGCGCCCCGTATTTCCAATGACGCGAGCCTGTGCCTGTGTTTGTGTACCAGCCGGATGGCGAATTGTTAAAATCCTGAACGACTGTAAACACATCCGATGTAGGCTGGTAACGGCCGTCTATAAGGGTATCATTAAGAAGGTATGCATCTCCCGCCAGTTCTGTATATATCTGAAAATAATACTCTCCGGTATTGCTAAAAGAAACCGGTGCAGGAAAAGTATAGGAAACGGAAGCTCCTGGAGCTATTGATCCTGCATACGTACCGGTCAGGGTGGTAATAATCGTACCGGTTATATCGCAACGGACAGGCACATTGCTGATGGTATCGGCAGAATAATTCTTCAGCACAACCGTAACATTTTCCGCGGCAGAATATGACGTACCGCAAGAAAGAATGCGTAGGGGGCCCTGAAGTTCCGTAACACCGACATCGGGCCCCGCATAAATAACCACATCATCAATATACCAATACCGCCCGGCCTGACTACCGTCAGTATATCGGAAACGTACCCGAACGTCAGTCTGATTGGCAGCTAATGCGGATATATCGATAACTTCTTTAGAAGGAGCAGCCAAAGAGCCCACCGTTGTATTCTCATAATCCACAACAGTATTCCAGGTGGTCCCTCCATCGTTACTCACTTCCACATAACCATGGGTAAACTCAACCGCAAACCAATATGTATAATACGAAAGGAATATACTGGTCCTGCCTGAGCAATTCACAGATCTTGAGGTAAGAGCCGCCTCGTTGGGTATAACACCAGCCCCCAACGCGTTATCGTCAAACACGGCATAGTTTCCACCGGAAAAGCCGGAAAAAGACGGGATGCTCCTGAATGTCCATACTGCTGCTCCCTGAATGTTGGTATTTGTCCAACCAGTTGGCAATACACCGCCGGAAAAGGGTTCGTTCAGAAGAACATCTGCCCTCCCCGGAACCGCAAAGAAAATCAATACAAATACCGAAGAAAAGAACGTAAATAAAGATTTCATACTACTCTGTTTTTTCGCTTTGGATTTCACGCATTTACAAAGATACGACCTATACTGCTCAGGATCAATAACACAGGGATTACAATCAATGTACTAGTTATTTCGAAACAAGGAGGCAATAATGTACATGCAATAATTATATATCTGTATATCTGAATAATAAAGATATCTAATGATATACAATAGTGGTTTGCGTTAGTATTAATAATCAAAGCGATGTGAAAAGCAAAAATAATTTGCACTGATAATGCTTGGTGACTGAAAATCAATCTCATATCCGATTGAAACATGTCAAATAATTCAACTTGATGAAAAAATAATTGATTTGAAATCGCAAAATGCTTATCTTTGACACAGATGTACATACTGACGAAGAGAATGTACATGGGAAATAAAACGCTAGTAAACAACTATTTAAAGCTGCGTTATGAGAATAAAGCATCTCAAAATCTTCAATACACAGCTAATTATCACCATGTTATTGACGATTACATGTTCAATACATTCTTTTGCTGGTGATAATCCTCCAGTATTTATCCAGTTCAAAGGATCTGCGGAACAAAAGGTGGACTCTGTTATTGATATATTGCGAGGGAAGCTAGCTACAAACGCACAGGAAGCATTAGCCATAGGACATTCTATCGAGCTGTATTTTAATTCTCACAGCCAATATGTTGATAAATTTTGCATTGTTTATAATGATATAGCTGTTGGCTATTATATTATTGGGAATTACGAAAAAGCAATATATTATTCACTCAAAGCTCTTAAGTTTGCAGGTGAAAGCGAAAACACGAGTCAGGAAGCAATTGCATACAATAGTCTTGGGCTAATTTATGTAAGAATGGATATGCTTGATAAAGGTCTATATTATTTTAATAAGGCAATTGATATTTTTAAAGTTCTGGAAGATGTATATTCCTTAGCTAGATTATACACAAACATTGGAAGTGTCTATTATTTAAAAAATGATTGGGAAAAATCAATCAACAGTTTAGAGAAAGGTTTAGATTATTATACAGCAATAGGAAAAGACACAGCTGGAATCGTAGGTACTATGCTTACGCTGGCTGCAGTTCATAGTTATTCGGGCGATACATCTATAAGTAACGAGTATTTAACTAAAAGTGAGTCAAAGTTGCTGGGGAGCAGCGATTATAAGAGTAGAATTGATCTTCTTATTACAAAATGCGAAATTGGAACACGGTGGAAAAAATACGATGTAGTACTTAAATCAGCTGAAGAAATAATTGCTCTTTCTTCACCAAAAGGGATGAAAGATCAATTAATGAACGGCTATATGTATAAATGGCAAGCATTAGAACACATGGGTAACATACCTGGTGCGTTCAAAGCATACAAGGAATACGTTGCTATGAAAGATTCTTTGCTAGATTCGGAAAAACTGTCAGAAATAAACAAAATTCAAACAAATTACGAAATTGAAATACGAGAGAATAAAATATTTCTACTACAAAAGGATAAAGAGCTATTATTTCAAAAAGGAGAGGCCGAAAAGCGAAAGAGATTAATATGGGTTATTCTATCAATACTTGTAGTAGCCATCAGCGTGTTTGTTTACTACATTCTTAACAACAGACTTATCAAGATGAGATTAGAGCAGCAATTGCTTCAGGAAAAGATAAACAACTCCAATAAAGATTTGACAAATTCAGCATTACTTATATTTCAAAAAAACAATTTAATAAGCTTGGTTAAAACAGAACTCAAAATTGTCAGGAAAGCAAAAAACACGGAAGAGTCACATAGACAGATTAATATATTAATTAATAAGCTAAATATCGAAACTGGAGTTGAAAAAGATCGCGTAACATTCTACAATCACTTAGATGAAAAGAATAGAGACTTCTTTTACGAATTGGACAAGAAATACCCAAATCTTACATCAAATGAGAAAAAATTAGCCGCTCTGATTCGGTTAAAATATACATCTAAAGAAATTGCTGGTGTTCTTGGAATTTCACATAACAGCGTAAATGTAAACCGATATAGACTACGTAAAAAAATGAGATTAGAAAGTGAGGACGATTTGGAGAAACTTTTTGGTGATATTTAAAATTACTTTCATATTGATATAAGAATAAAAAATCAATCCCTTCGGGGGAAAAGGGATTGATTGGGTATTAAATAAAAAGCACCAACATTAATCTATTAGAAATAAACTAGTATAAAACCGTAACAGATCCACTATATTTATAATTCTGACCTCCATAATCAAATTTGATTACATAATAATAAACTCCAGACGCAACCAAAATACCGTGATAAGTTCCATCCCAACCACTTACTACATCAAATTGAGCAATCTCGTTACCCCATCGATTAAAAACAAGGCCTGCAAAATCTTCAACTTCATGTCCAATAATTGGTTTAAAAACAGGATTGGACTCATCTCCATTTGGAGTAAACACATTAGGGATATAAATTGTGAGATCATCGCTAGCGTAAATGATATGCCTAGCTGTATCTACACAACCATTTATTGAAGTAACAGTAAGTACAACCATATATGTGCCGACTGAATCAAATAACCAAGTCGGTGAAATTTCAGAAGAGTAATTATTATTGCCAAAATCCCAATAACTCGAAGTGAAGTTCTCCGAATAATTAATAAATTCGACATTTAACGGAGTCATTCCTGAAGATGGGTTTGCGAAGAATTCGGCATTAACACTATCAATCATAATAACATGCATCATACTATCTAAACAGGCTCCGTTTTGAGTTACATAAGTAACGGCAACGCTGTAATCGTCTAAATAAACAAGATTATTCCCTGAAACGCCAGTTCCAAACCATGTTCCACCCGAATCTCCTGTTATATAAGCACTTAAATCTAAAGGCATATTTTCCTTACATTGAATACCCGGCACGGTCCACTGAGGGTTAGAAGCTGAATCAATAATTACTTCTTGCGAGGATGTATCGCTACAACCTGCAGCACCTGCGACATATGTAAGCATAATTGTATCTCCTGTCAATCCAACAGGATCAAAAAAATTGAAAGTTACATTTGGTCCGGACCATACTCCGCCAGCAGTTCCAGTTACATAGTTCATCAGATTTACATTACCGCCTGATTCACAAACATGCCCAATTGTGTTTGCTGACGCATTTGCATTATCAACAACAGTAATAAAATTCGTTTTTATCAAATCATCCGAACCATATGCATTCGATGCAACGAGCTCCACTGTGTATGTTCCCGCTATATTGTAGCATATATTAACTGGATTTTGAGTAGTGCTACTGGGTGTTGTGGCCCCTGTAAACGTCCATGTCCACGATGTCGGGCTATTTGTACTCATGTCCAAAAAATCAATGCAGCTTCCCACACAGATAGTTGTATCGCTGGAGCTGAAGTCAGCTACAGGAGGAGATCCAGCTGAAGGCGAATACACTTTGATTTGATCAACTGAAAACGGAGGATCGTTACCACCAACATTATTGTTGAACAAAAAACCGAAACGAAGTGTTGGTTGATTATCAAATGCGACATTAGCAATACTCGCAAGTGTCCATGAAGATTGCGATGAGTAAGTTGCGCCAACCTGAGTCCAAGAAATCCCTCCGTTCGTACTGTAATAAACCTTTCCTGCACCGCCTATCCCTACCCAGTAAAATTCCAAAGTAACACTAAATTGTCCTGTGGTATTGATATCTGTGTTCATTTTCGCAAAATTGCTACCATTCTGACCTCCAGCCATTGTAATAGAGTTATCTACATAATTGGCATTGTATATAGCACTTGGTGTATAGTTAATATGAAGGTATTTACTATTCGGACTGCCTGTAACTGGAGCTGGCTCATTCGGCGTATTCGGAATAGTGATAGGTATTATCCCCATAAAATTATAAACACCACCTGTATAAACATTGTTAATTAACCATTGGTTGCTGTTTGGATCCACGCCAATAGAACCAAGATCGGTGGTATTCAATGACCAGTTGGGTGAGGCTCCTTCAAAATCCTCTGAATAAAAAACCGTTTGGCACTGAACACTAATGCCAAAAGAAATTAACAGTAAAATCAAAAACAGTGCTTTCATATATGATTACGTTTTGTAATGCACAAAAGTATCACGACTTTTCAGATCTCTGCCCAATTCATCTGTTACAAAGGATATACATTTTTATCACCTTCGTGTTTCAGGAATAAACAACAGTACATTTATAAAACTATCAAGCAGTAGATTAGAAATTATTGTACTGTACATTTATCCTTCCAACATAGTAGGAGAAACATTCTACTGATAATAATCTCTTCAAATAATATCTCCTAGCAATTGCAACCGAAGCTCTCTAACACAAGGCTTGCAAAATGATTTTCATTTCATTATCAACTATGAGTAATAATCGCCGAAGTCAAAAACAAGCATATCCCCATCACATAACAACAATGGATATCAGCCTAACGCATCCTTGACTATAGTCTGTCCAGATCGCGTACACTGTAATGTCTACGGAATTTCCATGCGACAACATAACATTTAGGCTATCGTCAAAAGTTTGCAAAAGTTGACGGTATTGTACATCAATCGTATTAGGCAATAAATAGATATTTCCGTAAATAGAGATTAGTTTTGTCGCCTTTAAAGCTAAAAAAATGGAAGACAATAAAATCACCGATATCGTACACGTTGTAAATCAATTTTCAACCTTTCACCCGTTCGAAGAAGAATTATCTATAATATCCGATCAAGCAACAGTATCCAGACTAATTAACCATTTTATATCTGAGGGAAATTCACTCGAAGCACTATCACCATTATGCATCATTGTAGGAACACAACGCCCAATTATGCTCAGGAAGCTCCCAACCATCAGCGAAATAGAAAACGCTTCCGATATAAAACTTTTTACCGCTTTACTTCAAAACGGTATCAGAGCAAAATACATAGTGTTTTTTAAAAAACGCAAAGTGAAAAAAGCAATACAATGTCAGAGTATCAGAAAAATAGCTTTTATAATACTCGCCGGATAACAACCCCAGTTTTCACAAAACAATCTGCGAATTTCTATCAGGAAAGAATAATTTACAAACGTAAAAGCATCTCGTTGGACGATAGTTTTTGATAGCGAACCAATAGGCTGAAGCACAAGAATTGATTTTCGCCAGAAACATAGAAGGAAGAAAAATATTGCTCAAGTCGAGGGCACTTTCGCTTTCGTCGCAACTGCAACCACGCACCGAGCAAATTAATTCGTGGAGAAACTGACTTTCAAAATCAACGTGGCTCCGCTACGATTATTTTCCCAAAACTCAGCGTTCTATTTCCCGAAATCGTATAGAAGTACGTCCCTGGAGCAAGTCCTTTCAAACGTATTGTTTCTCCTGTCTTTCCACTGGCGCCAAACACTTGTTTCCCTTGCAAATTGGATAAAGAGATAAAGTATTCATCATTTCCATTCCCGCTGATAAAAACCGAGCCTCCCTCTGGAACTGGGTTGGGATAAAGTTGCACTTTTTGAGCTAAATATGTATCGGAAACTGCTGTAGTTGCATCCAGATTAATATTGTCGAGATATATCCCTTGCCCAAAATGTCCCCAATTTCGGAAAGCAACAATAACATCATCTTGCCCTTCATACGAACTTACATCGACCGAATCGGTACGCCATTGCGAAGAATTGGGCACGAAAAGAGAATCTGTTATTGAAGGAACTGTAGCCAATTCATCGCCGCCTTTTCTGTAAAGCAATTGCCAAGTGGTGCCGCAATCGGTTGAAGCAAGCACTTCAGGAGTATCAGAATACTGGCCTCCATAGCGACTATAAGCAACATCAAATTTTAGAAAATGATTGTTTATTGATGTAAGGTCCCATCCAGCATAAATATCGGACCAACTTCCCTGTGAGTCGTAGTTGTAATTATCGAACAACGCACTATTGCTGCTGTTTCCATACCCACCCGTAAAGGGCGACAATGTCCAATTGCCACCGGTGGCTCCTGCATTGCTCATCCAATTGCCGGGAAGAAACCCGCTTTCAAATCCTTCCTGAATATAGGTGCCTGGTGTATAGGCATTTACAAAGATTTCTAGCGAATCGGTGTCGCTGTTTCCACTGCTATCGGTTACTGTCAAAGTCGCCACATAATTTCCTGGACCAGGAAACACTACTTCGGGATTGCGAAGGCTGCTGATTGCTGGTGTTCCACTTTCAAAAGACCACTGCCACGATGCTCCAGCATGATTCAAAATACTATGGTCGTCGAAATAGAAAGTATCGATAGCACAATATGGAGCCGATGTGGTTTTATCAACCATAATCTGCGCAACAGGTCTATCGGGTTGAATATTGAATTCCTTTTCCCAAATCCCTTTGCCGTAGGTAGCCAGGCGAAGTTTACCATCGCGAAAAAATGGTTTAGCCGAGTTGGTATTTACTACGTCGGGCAGACCGGCCGCATCGATGCTCCAGTTTGCCATGCTGCTATCGCGATAAAAAACATTGTAGTAGCTAAAGAGATAAATTCCTTCTGAAGCATTCGGAACAGTAATCATAGCACGTATTTCCTCGTTATTGAGCTCTGTAGTTGTTAGATTAGTCCACGAGGTGCCGCCGTTGGATGTTTCGAATATCTTCGACCCATTGGCACCCGAAGGATAAGCCATAAACAATCGGTCTGCATTGGTTGGGTCGAGCGAAAGAAGAATTCTGCTGCTGTTGCCCGATGGAATGCTAAGTTGCGTCCAGACAGAACCGCCATCGGTTGTTTTGAACACCTTTCCGGTACTTCCCGACGATGGTCGCTGGCTCACATACATCACTTCAGGATTCGACCACGAAATTTCGATTGATTGCACGGGAGCTGAACTGCTCGTTCCAAAAGCATAAACCTGACTAAAAGACGTTCCATTATCGTCCGATTTATAGAGAATGTTGTTTTTCCCCATAAAAACAGTGTTGTAGCAATTGGGCAACCACTCCATTTCGCTCGATTGTGCAACCCAATAACTTTCGTTTGGAAACATAGCCACGCTGAAACTTGCCATGGCGTCGCCAATATTTTCGGGCAAGCATCGACCACCTACTTCCGAACTAAGCACTTTCCGGCCGGGACCTGGATTGGCATATCCCGACGCAGGCTCGCCACCACCCAACTGCAGTGCTGTTCCAAGTCCATAATTTTCAAAATAAGAAACAACTCCATTGTGATAGAGTCCACCTACCGTAAAATCCTCGTTCCAGCCTTGTCCATAGCCCCAGAATTCACTTCCGCGGATTCCTTGATTGAGCACCTGGGGTTGGGTTTGAAAGAAATCGGAAGAAAAATACACGCCGCCATCGGTTGTGATCCAGCTTCCAGATGGGGTTTCGCGAAAATCCTGCATATCGACATGCATACTTAGCGGACCTCCAATATATCCGGCAACAGAAGAAAAAGTTGCTCCTCCATCGTCGGAACGCCAGCAATTGAGCCCACCAACAAGAAGTTTATCAGCATCGTTGTTTGAAGCAATAATGGCGCAATTGTAATAGCCTTGATGATAAGTCCAGCCCGGATTTCCGTATGCCAGATTGGGATGCGCTGTTGTGTAAGGCCCACCTGCTGGACCGTTGGGAAGTGTCCAGGTGATTCCTCCATCATCGCTACGGTAAACACCAATAAAGCCGTAATCGTTGGCTTTTGCTTCTCCAATCAGATATGCATATACGCGTAGCGAATCGTCGCGACTTACTGCAATTCTTCCCCCGCCATCATTGCGATTGGGATCAGAAGAATTATACCATCCAGCCGATTGCATAACAAAGGTGTTTGCGGTATCGGTACTCAGCATGAATTCGGCCATGTCAGTTGAAAGATTTCCACGTAATGCATAGAAAATATCGCTGGTTCCGGGACGTCTTTTTATATCATAATATGGTTGATTGTCAATTTGCGCAAAAACATTACCGCCATCAACACTCCTGTAAAGACCCGTTGATGCTGCAATCAGAACAATATGAGGATTCTCCGGTTGAATGAAAATCTCCATCACATTGAGGTTGGAAACCGACAAAACCGTTGTCCAAGTCATTCCTCCATCAGTGGATCGATACAACGCGTTGTTACAGCCAGCAAAAACGCTATCGGGATTGCCTGCCGAAACCGCAACGGCTCCAATACCCGATGTGATTGCCATGTTTTCGCTTATGCAATACCAGTTGTTGCCACCATCGGTCGATTTGAAAATCTCACCAGGTTCTGTTCCGATATACAAAACAGATGGAGTCATTTTGCATTGAGCGAAACTATACACATTGGTTTGCTCCGAAATGGCTTCATTCTGATTGTTTTTCACAACCCATGGGCCAATGGGATTCCATGAGGATAAGCGCGAATCTTTCAGTGCTGCTCGCTTATTGTTCATGTCGGCCGACAAAGCCGATTCTTCCATTGCAGATGGCATTTCAACAGAACCATCATCGGCAATATGACCAGCAATTACTTTTTTCCAACGCTTATAATATTGAGTATCGTAGTTCTTTACAAACAAATGCGTTGCAAAGTAGCTGCTATAGAGCGAATCGACCACAAACACATTCGGGCTTTCCGAATACATTTCTTGTGCCCATTGTGGAGAATTGGCGATATCGAATGGTGAGGGTTTTTGAAGAATTTGCGCATGGCAAGCAACACCTGCGAGCAAGGCTAAAATAAAAAGTAGTTTTTTCATCGGATTCATTTGTACAAATGTAGTGCATTTGGCAGCTTTTTGTACCGGCTATCATCGATTTTCAACAAACGGAGTCGGATATTTTTTGAAACGACATTGTTAAAGCCCAATTTCATTCCCACTCCGTCTAATAATCATTTCGTCGTGGCTTGCACAAACGATAGTGTGATTGTTGGCCAGCAAATAGTCGAACAATTCGAGTAGTTTTTTTGTGTCGGTTGGATGCAAACCGCCACTGGGTTCGTCGAGCAAAAACAGGGTTTTCCCTTTCGCTTCGGCAATGCCCTGAACCAGCTTGAGGCGTTGCAGCTCACCAACACTTAATGTGCTCAGATTTTGTCCGAGTGGAATGTAATCGATGCCGGCAAAACGGCATATTTCGACCATTTTCTGAAAAATAGTCCATTTTGCCTGTTTTATTTTGCCTTCAACAAACAGAGCAGCTTCGGAAATACTCATATTGAGAATGTCGGAAATGCTTTTTCCGTCAACAACCACATTGAGAACCTGCTTGTTGAAGCGAGCACCATTGCAGCTTTCGCAAACCGATTCGGCATCGCTGCTGAAATCCATACTTGTTTTCACAACACCAGTTCCTGCACATTCTGAACAGCGACCTTCTTTCGAGAATACCGAAAAATGGGCAGCTTTAAGCGGAAGTTTTCTGTTGGCTGCTTCGTCGGCAAAAACATTCCGGATTGGATCGAGCAAACCCAGCCATGTAGCCGGAATACTCATGGTACTACCTGCTGGCACATCTTGCTGAATAAAAACAACACTTTCAAAATCGCTAAAACCTGAAATATTATCGCATTCAACAGGTCGCGAAGCAAGAAACGAATCGTAAACCACATATTGAAGCAAACTGGTTTTTCCGCTGCCACTGTTTCCTGTAATCACATTCAGTGAATTCTCAACAAAAGCTACATCAATATGCTGCAAATTGTTTGCATGTGCTCCTTTAATCGTAATAGCAATACTTTTCCCGGCTTTTAATGGCTTTATTGAATCGTAAATTTCGATTATTTCTGCAACAATTTCTTCGGGCGACTTTTCTGTCAACATCTTTCCGCCATTTTTGCCAGCACCGGGTCCCAGCGAAATAACTGACGATGCATTGCTGAGCATTTCGGGATGGTGGTCGGTAATAGCCATGGTGTTTCCACGCAAAACAACCTTGTTCAGCAACATCGAAATACGTTTTGCATCGCTTTTGCTCAGTCCAAACGAAGGTTCATCCATCACAATCATCACACCCGAAAGCTGCGATTGCAAGAGCGACGCCATGCGCAAACGCTGAAACTCGCCTCCCGACAAAGTCGAAGAAATCCTGTTCAGCCCAATGTACCCAATTCCAGCTTCAATGAGCGATTTCAATCGTTCCGCAATTTCTGCCACAATACTCTCGGCTCCAGCAGGAATATTGCCCAATGCAAACCATTCCGAAGCTTCTGTTGCGCTCATTTGCGACAATTCTCCAATATGTTTGCCGTTAAAACGGTAATTGAGCCTTTCGCGATGAACCCTGTTGCCTTCGCAAACTTTGCACAACATATCGGTCATAATTCCCGAAAATTGAACTGCCCGGTGATCGTTGTGTTTTCGAGCGTATTCTTCCTCAACCAGCCCACAGAATCCAGGCCAAACGACTTTCATTCGGTGGGTTCCGCTCAAATTGCCACGTTTGTAGTGCCATTCTACATCGAAAATCGTTTCGCCGCAGCCATGCATTGCCAGCGAAACCGCTTCGCTGCTCAATTGAGAAAAAGGAACCGAAAAGTCGAAGCCATGTATCTTTCCAATAGTACGCAAAGTAGCTACATATTGTCCAAGAGTTTCTCCGTAAAATTTACCTGGCTTACTGCCGTCGAGTGCGCCATTTTCGAGCGATAAAGCTGGATTGCTCACCAGCTTTTGCGGGTCGCATTGGGTAATATATCCCAAACCATGACATTCGGGGCAAGCTCCTTGCTCGTGATTGAACGAAAAAGCTGTTGAATAAAGCTTGCAAGGCTCGTTGTTGTTTTTCGAAAAACGACTCATCAAAAGTCGGTACAGGTCGTAAACGCCAGTGTATGTCCCCATTGTCGAGCGGGGATTTTTCGAAGCGCTTTTCTTTTCGAGTGCAATGGCTGGCATGAGACCCGAAAATTCGTCGAGAACAGCATTTCCGGTTTTGCTCATGTTTTGACGAATCCGAAACGAAAGCCCGTCGAGCAAGGCATTTTGCGAAGCAGCGTATAAAGTATCGAACACCAGCGACGATTTTCCGCTTCCCGATGGTCCGCAAACTGCAGTAAGCTTATTTGCCTCAAATATTGCTTCGTCGATTTGTAAATTGTTGGTACCAACATTTTTTAGAATTACAGGCATTTCCGACAAATCTGCCCCCAACGAATCGTTGCGCTTTGGTTTTTCAAAATTCTTTTGCGAAAGCAATGTTTTTCCGGTGAGCGAATCGGTTTTCGCCATCATAGCTGCCGGTGTGCCAGAGAAAACGACATTTCCTCCATTGTTTCCGCTTCCGGGACCCAGTTCAACAACAAAATCGGCCTGAGCAATCATTCGCAAATCGTGACCGGCAATCACCACCGTGTGTTTTGTAGTTAGCTTTCGGATTGCCAAAATCAGATTTCCTACATCGTACGGATGAAGCCCGGTTGCAGGCTCATCGAGAATAAAAAGAGTTGAAGCTGTTGCACTCCGAACAAGCTCCGAAGCCAATTTTACGCGTTGCGCTTCGCCACCCGATAGCGTTGTTGACGATTGCCCGAGCTTGACATAGCCCAAACCCAAGTCGAGCAACGGTTGCGTATATTTTCTGACTTTTGGCTCTTTTTCAAAAAAGGCATGAGCATCGGCAACAGTCATATCTAGAACATCGAACATGTTTTTGTCGGCAACACGCACTTCGAGCACATCGGCCGAAAAGCGCTTTCCGTGACAGGTTTCGCAGGGAATTTCGACATTGCCAAGAAAATGCATTCCGATTTGCTTCAATCCGGCTCCTTGACAATCTTCGCAACGACCACCCGGTACTGCAAGCGAAAAATGGGTTTTTGTAAATCGACGCTTTTTTGCTTCGGGAGCTGCTGCAAACAAATCGCGCAGCACATCCGAAAGTCCGGTGTACGTAGCCGGATTGCTCCGCGGACTTCGGCCAAAAGGTGTTGAATCGATATGAACAATTTTGCCAAAGCTTTTTCGGCTTTGCGCCTGATCGTGAAGTACTTTCAGCAACGTTGTTTTTCCGGCGCCCGAAACTCCGGCCACCATATTGAAAGCATTTTGAAAAACAGAAACATCGATATTCTTCAAATTGTGAAGTTCCGCATTTTCAATCACAAACGCTTCGGATATTGGTTCGACCGAAACAGGCTCAACTTTGTCGCTGAAAAATGACTGGGTTTGGCTCCCTTCAACCGTTGCCGAAAAATACGCATCGACAGAACCCGAAAACAGAACCTGTCCGCCATTGTTTCCGGCGCCGGGACCAATTTCGATAACAAAATCGGCCAGTGCAATATTTTGCTCGTGATGATCGGCCACAACAACCGTGTTTCCGTTTTCAACCAGCCGCCTGAGGACTTTCATCATGTTGGTAAGCTCGCTGAAATGAAGTCCGGCCCCTGGTTCATCGAGAAGATAAAGAATATTGCGCAAACCCGATGTTGTGTACGATGCCAACCGAAGTCGGTTGAGTTCGCCCACCGACAATGTTGACGATTCGCGATTGAGCGATAAATAGCCTGTTCCCAATTCGAGCAAAACAGTCGTTTTCTTTACAATCTGCCCAAATATTTGCTTTTCGGCCTCGTTTTCGGCATCCAATCTGCTGAAAAAATCGTGAATTTCGCCAATACCCATCCGATGAAAATCGTCGATATTGTTGTTTTTAAAACTAAACGACAGCGCTTCGGGTCGCAAACGCGTTCCATTGCACGAATTGCACTCAAACGAACGCGCAAAACGCAGAATATTCGGATTTCGGTCGCGATTTAGAATTTCTTCCATCACTGGAACAATTCCTTTATAAAATCCTTCTTCGCGAGGCTTGGCGGTAATTCCAACCCATTTCATGCGCGATTCGAGCGTATGTTTGCCAAATAGGATTTTTATCTTTTCCGAACCATTGTAAATTACATTTTTCTGCTCCTCGGTGAGTTCACGCCAGGGAATATCGACCGAAAAGCCTTCGGCATTGCAAACCTTGTTGAGCTCGTCCATGGTTACCTGCGAGTAAATAATGTAGCCATTGGGCGTGGTGAGCACCAAAGCGCCTTCGCGAATGGTTTTACTGTCGTCGCCAATCAGCAACAACGGATCGATGTGGTCTTCGACGCCCAAGCCTTTGCAATGGGGGCATTGCCCAGTTGGGCTGTTGAACGAAAACAAGCTGCGGTTGGCTTCCTGCACGCTTTTGCTAAGGGCAAAACGGGCAAAAAGAAGTCGGAGCAAATCCCACAACCCGGTGATGGTTCCAACCGTCGATCGCGGACTCGAAGCGTTTCCTTGTTGACTAAGAGCAATCACGGCATTCAGTCCTTCAATACTATCGGCTTCGGGTCGTCCGAGTCGGAAGTTTTGCCGTTGGCTTCCCGACAGAAAATGCTCGTGAAATAATCGTTGCCCTTCCTTCCCCAGAATATCGTACAGGAGCGACGATTTTCCGCTACCACTCACACCACACACCACCACAAGCTTTCCTGTTGGAATTTCGAGGCTGATATTCTTCAGGTTGTTTGCGTGTGCGTTGCGGATGGAAATTTGGCGATTCATACCACAAAAGTAGAAAGTTTTAAAGTTTACAAGATGGTAAATTGTATTATTCCGTTTTTCTGACTCGATCTAACGATAGTCAGGGTGAAATTCTAACTGACTTCTTCGAAAATCGAAAGCTTCTTCAGATAGCAAGAATATCTTGAATTGACGTGCCTGTTAAAATTATTTTCTCCGCAGAATCCGCCCGTCCGGTTCAATTTGCTGACAGGAATCCAATGATCAGTCGCTTGAATGTCAGCTACACCACATCAATAATATCGTTCAACCTGTTGAATTTGTTTTGGTAATCGTTCATGGCATGAACAATGATTTCACGGGCTTCCAGGTGCCCGTAAATATGTGTTATTTCTGCATTGCGCGACTCGCCGGGCATGTCTTTGTAAGTCAAGAAATAATGACGAAGCCGATCAACAATCAATGTTGGGATTTCCGAAATATCCTTGAAGTCGCCATAAGTAGCATCGCCTTGCAAAACAGCAATAATTTTGTCATCGGCATCTTCTTTATCAATCATTCGAAACCCGCCAATGGGAATAGCCCGAGCCAGAATATTGCCATGAAAGATGTTTTTCTCTGTCAGTACACAAATATCAATGGGGTCGCCATCGCCTTTGATTCCTTCTTTTCCTACTTTTTCGGCACAATGTTTTCCGATCAAATCGCCACAATAGGTTTGAGGTAAAAACCCATATAAAGCCGGAACCACATTTGAATATTTTTGTGGTCGGTCGATAGTAAGATAACCACTTCGTTTATCGACTTCGTATTTTACAGTGTCAGTTGGAACTACCTCAATAAAGGCGGAAACCAGCTCTGGAGCTTTGTCTCCAATGTCAATGCCGTGCCATGGATGCGATTTGTAACGCAAGCCCATCATGCGGCCAATTGGATCCATCAAGATGTTTGATGACATTTTTTTGCAAAATTACAAATTTTGTGCGATTATTTTTTTTAGTTTTCTCCGAATACCGTTTATGAATTTAATAAAAAAGCCGAATCGGGCAATTAGAATGTTTCTGACAATTATTAATTAATCATTAAATATGCAACTTTCTCTATATTTTTTGTAGAGAAAGTATTTTTTGTTGTATTTTTGTAATTCATTATGAGAGACACTAACTTAAGGAGCGTTGTAAAAGGAATAAGTTGGCGAGCTGTTGCCAGTTTCGATACATTTGTGTTGGGTTATCTTATATTTGGCAATGTGGTTCATGCATCCAAAATTGCCGGATTCGAGTTGCTTACAAAAGTGTTGCTGTTCTTTTTGCACGAGCGTCTTTGGAATGTAATAAAAGCCGGGCGTCTGCCCGATGGAACGGTAGCCCCCTGGCGTTCATTGGTGAAAAGCATTTCGTATCGTTTTTGGGGAAGCCTTGATACAACTATTCTTTCGTATCTGGTCACCGGCGACATTATGTTTTCGTTTGTGTTAAGCGGAACAGAAGTGTTTACTAAAATTGCACTTTATTACCTGCACGAACGGGTTTGGTCAAAATTTACCTGGGGTCGCGTTTATGAAAAGGACGAAGTTGCTGTTGCTGCAAAAAAAGCAGATTAAATAGTGTTGTATTTAAAGCAATCAACCAAATGATCGTTCACAATGCCGGTTGCCTGAAGATGGGCATAAACAACAGTGCTTCCCACAAATTTAAACCCACGCTTTTTTAAATCTTTGCTGATTTTATCACTTAATGGAGTTGATGCCGGAATCTCAGCAATGTTCTTCCATTTATTTATTACCGTTTTGCCTTTGGTGAAACTCCACAAATATGTGCAAAACGATCCAAATTCCTTGCGAACTTCGATGTAAGCCTGTGCATTACTGATAGCAGCGCGTATTTTCATTTGATTGCGAATAATCCCTGCGTCCTGCATCAGAATGCTGACTTTTTCTTCATCGAACGCTGATACTTTTTTGAAATCAAAACCGGCAAACGCATTTCGAAAGTTTTCGCGTTTTCGCAAGATGGTTAGCCAGCTCAATCCAGCCTGAAAAGTTTCCAGAATTAAAAATTCAAACATTTTATGGTCGTCGCGAACCGGCACACCCCATTCTTCATCGTGGTATTTCATATACAATGGGTCGGTCCCGCACCAAGGACAGCGAATGATTGATTTTTCGTCCATATGTTTTTCCCAAATATCTGAAATTTTTACGAATTGCGTCACCTTTTTGCCGAACAATTGTCTGTCCTTCTGAAAAACGTCTATTTTTGCCGAAACCAACCAACCTTTTTGATATGCTCCGATTTATATTGATTTTTTGCGGAATGCTTGCTCTGGTTTTAAATGCAAGAGCACAAGACCTGCCTAAGGGAATGACTGAAGCCGAAGAGGCTATGATGCCATATTATACCTTTCCTGTGTCGAGGGGAATCACAACTCCTCCTTCGTGGACACCACGCGCCATGGCCGAATGGGAGGAAATAGAAACACTTTTGATTACATGGACTTCGTACACGTCGGTTCTGGCACAAATTGTCGATGCAGCGCAGGAAGAATGTGTTGTGCTGATAGCCTGTTCCGACTCGAATCAGGTGAAAAGCTACTTGAATAGTGCCGGTGTTCCGCTCACCAATGTGAAATATCTTGAAGTCTCATATAATTCGGTTTGGATTCGCGATTATGGTGCTCATACTATTTATAAGAGTGAAATAGATACCAATAGCCTCGTGGATTGGACTTACAACAGGCCTCGTCCGCAGGATGATGCTATGCCTGTTCAGCATGCAGCCTGGGCAGGACTCGATTTATATCAAATGACTAATTCGCCGTGGGACTTTATTGCAACCGGTGGCAATCTTATGGTTGATGGTTTTGGCACTGCCATGTCGAGCCAGTTAATTGTGAACGAAAATCCATCGCATACAATTGCTGAGATTGATACAATTATGAAGCGCTTTTTGGGAATCGGGCAATATGTGCTTTTCCCGACATTACCCTACGATGGAATCCATCATATCGACATGCATATGAAGCTATTGGATGAAGAAACCATCCTGGTGGGAGAATATCCTGCAGGAACTTCTGACGGGCCACAAATTGAAGCCAATCTGCAATGGTTGCTTAGTAACTACAACAGTGTGTATGGTACTCCATATAGGGTAATCAGGATACCAATGCCCAAAGACGGTACGCATTATCCTAATACAGGCGGATCGTATTGCACTTACACGAATGGTGTTTTTGTGAATAAAACCTATATTTATCCTTCGTACTATACACAATACGATACAACGGCATATCGTATCATGTCGGAATCGCTTCCCGGATATACACTTGTTCCTATTGATTGTTACCCTTCGCCTATCGATGCCAGTGGTGCTATACATTGTATCACCAATTGCATTGGTGCCTCATTTCCTCTGCTTATTTCGCATCAAAGGCTTTCGAGCCCGCAAACTGCAAGTGGAAATTATCAGGTAGATGCGTACATAACACACAAAAGTGGAATTGCTTCTGCCCATGTATATTACAAAACTACTTTGAGCGGAACCTACCAGAGTGTGACAATGAGTAACGTTGGCGGCAATAATTGGACCGGCTATATTCCTGCACAGAGCAATGGTGACACTGTGTACTACTACATACAGGCGCAAGCTGTGAGTGGAAAAACTCAGGTTCGCCCTATGCCTGCTCCAGCAGGGTACTGGGATTTTGTCGTTTCCACTTCTACAGGCCTTTCCGAAGCAAATTCAAATGCAGTAATGCTTGATGTTTATCCCAATCCGGCCAGCTATATCACTTGTATTCCTGTTGATGGAGGAAATGGGTTTTCGGGCAGTTTGTCGTTGCTCGACGCAACGGGACGCACCGTTCAGGTTTTGCACAACGGCAGTTTTCCTGCCGGCAAAAGCAATTATTTTTTCAATGCGCTGACACTCGAATCGGGAATATATTTCATCAGACTCGAATCAGTACAAGATATTCAGATTCAGAAGGTAGTGGTACGTAATTTTTAATGAGGTAATTGCTCGTTTTGTGAATTTATAATTCAAAAAAAAGCGAATCACTGAAAAGTGATTCGCTTTTTTGTATAGTACAGATATCTATTGCAATACAATCCGCATTTCTTTCACCTGATCTTTGATTGTCATTCGGATAGAATAAACTCCCGGAAGTTCGCTGCTCATATCGAGCATTTCGAGTGGACTATTCACGTTGAGTTCTTTCACCAGTCGGCCATCGAGACTGAATACCTGAACAAACATAGCTTCGTTCACGTTTTCGGTGCTGATGTAAAAAATATCGTCCGAAGGATTGGGATATACTTTCACGCTCATTTCGTTTTCTTCGATGCTTGTGCAATCGATGAATGTGATTGTAATGGTATCGCTGGCAGTGCAACCGTACATGTCGGTAACAGTTACCCAGTATTGAACAGGATTTCCAAGTCCGGTACCAGTTGAATCGACTGTAATAGTAGATGATGTTGCCATTGTTGACCAATTGTACGATGAGAATGTACCTGGATCGAGAACTACGGTGTTTTGGACACAATAGTCGCCATCGGGACCCAGGTCGGGTGTTGGTGTTTGAACATCAATCATAACTGAATCAATTCCACCGTGGAGTGTAACAGGTTCTATGTAGAGGTTAATTCTGCCCAGATTTATACTTGTTGGTTCAGTCCAAACTTCTGTCATTTGTTGTGTTGTTAGGGAATATTGCATGCCTGAGCGAGTTGCATGGGCAGTATCGCCAAGAATATTAATTGAAGTGGATGCGTTGCAGTACGAAGTAGTTGTTCCACCACAACCATACACTCCAATATAATCACCAGCTGCTACAAAAATATCGCAAGGAATAATGTTTCCTTGGGGAACAGCTTTCCAATAACCAAGCGAAACAAAGTTGTTTGTAAAACTGGCATAAACAGGGGGCAAACTGTCTGCAAATCGAAGAATCTCGATGGTTTGATCTCCAACAACATCGCTGGGTATCATCACGCCTTTAATATGAAAGTCTTTCGGGGCAACAAAACAATAACCCCTGACATTGCCTGAGTTTGAACCGGTTGCACCACCAATTTCAGAAACATCCACGTTTCTCACAGAATAATACATTGTGCCATTCCAAACTCTTGGGGTATTTGATAAATTGAAATAATCTCCTCCGAGATTGCCTGTAATAACAAGATTTGAGTCTGAAAATGTAGATGTGGTGGTATTAGAATACCTAATACCAAATTCCGAACAAATATAAATTCCATATGTTTTGCTTGCAGGAATATACAATTTGTTGTTGAGTGGTACTCGGGTAAGCGAAGGTGTAGCAAGCATTGTTACCGTAACAGAATCAAGAAGTGCCCAACCAGCCTGAGAAGTATTAAACCCAACATAGGATCCTTCACGATAATATACTTTTACCCATCCTGTTCCCGGATTGAATGAACGGAAATCGAGACTGTCCAGCACAATGTCGTTCTTTGCACTAACATCAAACATGTTTCCCCATCCGGCTCCAGATCCACCAACGGCTCCATCTGTAAGCGTTGTTATTTCATGCTCCTCTTTTTGCACTTCGGCAGTTTTGTAATAAATGCGGCCATTCCAAACGCGGGGAGAAAATGTGGCATTGAAATAGTCACCTGCAGCTCCACTCTGAATAGTTAAATCGTCGTTTGAGCTAATCTCGTTTGAGCCGGTACCAGTAGTGTATCTTACTCCACCACTAATGCTGATAAATATTCCATAAGTCTCACCGGCAGGAATTGTAAGTGTTTTGGTAAGTAGAACTTCTGATGGTATGTTTAACGCCTGAGCGTTGAAATTTAATGAGTCGAGAAGTAACCATCCGGTAGAGCTTGTATTATTACCGATATAAGTGCCTTTTCTGTAATAAATCTTTACTTGCTGAACAGTGTTGTTTACATATGGCCTCACGTCAAAACCGTAAATGCTGATATCCTTTTTTGCAGAGATATCAAACATGTTACCAGCCCAGGCAGAATTCCATGAAGCAGTTCCAATAAATAATGTTTCCAAATAAGGATACTTCGTATTTGCCATCGAATCGGTAGCAACGGGTCCAATATTCAAATTGGTTCCAGCTATGTTGATTCCTGCAGAATCGAGCGCAATAGTCGGTGAAAAAATAAGGTGAGCGGTGTCGTTGGCGCAAACGTTATTGCCATCAACTTCGGGGAGTTCAAAACCATCGGTTCCGAGATAAATGGCATCCCACCATGCTTCGTCGGTTCCTGTCTGGTTGTAAATATCGAGTGTTGAAACACCCGGAACTGCAGCTGCAAAACCGATTTTTGAGCCAAGAAGTACTCCATCAATAAATACATCGTAGGTGTGAGTTGTGTAATTGATGTTTTTTACTTCAACATAAATCCATGTGTTACTTGCAACAGGACAAAGTGTAATAGGACCCGCAGCAGTTGTAACTACGAAATTACCCCCGGTAATTTCAGCAGAAAAAACAGCATTGTTTCCAGTATGGCCATTGCCGGCTTTGAATAAACCGCCATTGGCGCCGGCTACGTTAACGTAGTAGCTTATCACATTCACTTCCTGGAGAGTAGTGAAATCGACTTGAACACCTGCTCCGGAACCTGTTCCGGTGATGTGAAGCGATTGTGCTCCGACAATGCTTTCGGTTGCAGTTGCTTCAACTGTGCCGCCAGTGGATAAATCAACCCACTTGTTGAGACCATGTTCAAATCCTTCAACAAAAGGAATTGATGGCATTTGAGCTTTCGAAAGCATGGCTCCCGAAAGTATCAAAACGAAAAGAATCAATGATTTGGTCATAGTTAAATAATTTTTGCAAAGATAAAAAATATATTTTACAGCCAAAAGCCTGTTTTATTCAAATAAAAAGACGATTAATACATTCAAAAAACTATATACTTGACTATTTAACAGTGTTGTGTCTTTTGTTTTACTGCTGTTTATCGCTGAGAATTTGAATGAAAGTACTATTATAATCTTTCAGTAAAAGGCAAGCCAAATTGTGCAGCAACATGAAATCGATTCCGGAATAATTGCCAATAGCCCAGCACTCGTTCGTTTCTCCGTTTTGAGAAATACGCGTTGCCGACCATTTGAATTCAGCCGACCAGCCTTCGGGTGTTTTTACATTATCGTATCGGTATTGCCAGGTTCCGTTTGGTGGTGCTTGAGCAAGTTGCAGCGCGAGTTTTGAATAATTAAAATTGATGCTAGCCGGTTCAACATCGTGCAGGGCGCAGTAAAGCAGCATATAAAATGTATCCCAATCGTAAGGCGATGTTATCATTTTCAACTCGCGGCCAACATCCTTGAAAACAACACTTTGTCCCGAAATAGCCAATGCTTCGGCTGTCAGATAGCGTAATATTCTATATTCGTTGTTGCCAATTCCGCTTACACAAGCATATTCGGTTCCTTCGAATGCAGTTCGGCACCATGGAGCTTTAATTAAGGCCGGATATTCGCGTAAAAGAAATTCCTTGCCAGCAATCTCATAAGCAAACGATTTTAGTGCAAAGGCAAACGCTCTTCCGTCGGCACCGTTTTCGTTGCCCATTTTGGTCCCGTCGGGGAAATTGGGGCGCCACCAGGGAGTTTTCCCGGCTCCTGATAAAAAATGAATCATTCGAATAGCCTGATTTAATGCACGATTTTGAATATCACTGTCCTCAACATATTTTATTGTGAGCGAAAGTCCAACGAGTGCGCCTAGAATTTCGTCCTGACTCGTGAAATTTTGATGTGTAATACTTATTGTTTTGTTGGTGTCAGTATTTATTAATTTGGTATTTAGAAGATGTTGATGGAAATTATTTCTGCTATCAATGCATGAAGCAATACCCTCTGTTGCATTTGGAGTAATAAGGGCCGGCAATCCATATTCGCCTCTATTGAAGTGCTCACGAAAATAATCATCTTCATTCAGGTCTTTGTTGAACAAACGATACATCAGTTTCGATAAAACCGGAGGAGCGTCTTCACGAATAAAGAATCCATCGAGTGTATCTTTGTCTTTGAACCACGGAGCTTTGCTCTCACACAAATCGGTTCGGTCGAAAGCATCCAGAACGGAAACAATCTCGTTTTTAGTAATTTCTGCACGAGTTGTGTTTCCTGCTTGCTTCAGCAATGCATATTCTGTGGCCAGAGTTCCCAATAGGTAACCTGTTCGTGTGTGAGTTTGTCCGAATGTAATACTGAGATGATAGTCAATTTCGTCTCCCGAAGGATAGACGCCATCAGGATCGAGCCACACGTTGCGGTTTCGGATATTAGCAAGTAAACCACCTCCTGGTTCGTTGCTGAAAACCACAAAATATTGAAGCCTGTTGCGGTATGTGGCATATTTTTCGTGAACCGAAGCGGAGTCCTGTGCTGCAGTATGGTTACAGGTAATAAATAATGCCAGAATAATGAGCCGCAAAGTGCCTCCTGCATTCAACATTGTTTTTTGGTTTTTTCTCACCGAAATTAATCATATTTTTGTTGTCTGTAATAAAACCAATGATCCGACGTGAAGATATATTACGGATAATGGACGCTGTACGCATCGAAGATGTGGTAGGCGAGTTCCTGCAACTCAAAAAGCGGGGATCGAATCTTATAGGGCTGTGTCCGTTTCATAACGAGAAAACGCCATCGTTCAACGTGTCCCCATCGTTGGGAATTTATAAATGCTTTGGTTGTGGTAAGGCAGGTAATTCTGTTAATTTTTTGATGGAATACGAGCACTATACCTATCCCGAGGCATTGCGGAAGCTGGCAAAGCAGTTTGGAGTGGATATTGTTGAAGATGAACCTGATGCTGATTATCTCGAGAAAAAATCGGAAGAAGAGCAATCTTATTTTGTTCATGAGTTTGCGGGAAAATGGTTTACAAATCAGCTTTGGGAATCAAAAGAAGGTATGTCGGTTGGATTAAGCTATTTTCGCGAACGCGGACTCAGCGATTCCATTGTGAAGAAATTTGGTCTGGGCTACTCGCCTCAACAATATGATGCATTTGCAAAATTTGCTAAAAGCGAAGGTTTTGACCAGGACGTTCTTGCTAAAAACGGACTGATAAACATCGAATCGGGCAACGATAGATTTCGCGACAGAATTATTTTTCCTATTTTCAGCACCGGAGGTCGCATTATTGCTTTTGCTGGACGTACATTGCGTAGCGATGCCAAAATTGCAAAATACGTGAACTCGCCTGAAACGGCAATATATCACAAAAGCAATATTCTTTATGGCTTGCATCTGGCCAAAAATGCTATTATCAGCAACGATGAATGCTATTTGGTGGAAGGCTATATGGATGTGATCGCGATGGTTCAGGCCGGAATCAACAATGTGGTTGCATCGAGTGGAACAAGTCTTACCGCCGAACAAATCAGACTTATCAGACGTTATTCGGCCAAAGTTTGTATTTTATACGATGGCGATGTAGCCGGTATCAAAGCTTCGTTCAGGGCAATCGATATGTTGCTGGCCGAAGGATTGACGGTTAGGGTTGTGCTTTTTCCCGATGGCGACGATCCCGATTCGTATGCGCGAAAGCATTCAGCCAAGGCTTTGCAGAATTTTCTTGATGAGAACAAAAAGACTTTTGTCATTTTTAAAGCCGGAATTTTATTTGCCGAAGCTGGTGATGATCCTTTGAGGCGTGCTGAAGCCATGAAAGATATAGTTCACAGTATTGCCGAAATCCCTGACGGAATTGTTCGTTCGCTATTGGTAACCGATTGTTCGCGATTGTTTCAGCTCGAAGAAAAAGTGCTGATGACCGAAATGAACAAAATGTTGCGTTCGAAAGTAAAAAAACAGCTAAGGCCCGACGAGCACCACATTATTGATGATTATGCAGAGGAAACTCAAAAACCCGAACAAGAAAATCTTTCTTTATCTGACAGGGTCGAAGAGGCCGAACGTAATATTTTACGCATGTTGCTTCAGTTTGGCAACAAGTTGATTAAGTTTTCGAGAACCGATGAGCTGGGTATGGAAATCATAACCGAAAGCAGGGTTTCAGACTATATTTTCGATGAACTTAAGGCTGATAAGTTGGAGCTTTCAAACTCACAATATGCGGCTATCTTTGATGTTTGTCAGAATCAGGTAAAAACCGATGGGCAGACGAATGTAAATCGCATTTTAAACATGCTGGAGCCCGGACTTTCAAATGTTGCAGCAAGTATTATGAATGCTGATCATGCACTGAGCCCAAATTGGGATAAACACGGAATTTACATTATGCATACCGATAACAGTATGCCCATCCTTATTCAGGAAATGGAAAGTGCTGTTCTGGAGTATAAACATCTTGTGATTGTTCGGAGAATGGACGATATCATGCTTCAAATGAAAGACGAGCCGAATGCAGATAATCAAATGGTTTTACTCAATGAATATCAGGTGTTGAAAATTATTGATGTGGAGATCGAAAAACGTTTGAGGCAACGGGTCATCAATAAATAGTAAGAAAACTAAACGCTGGTTTTATGGATGTTTTCGACTTAAAAAAGACTATGCGAAAAGAAATGCGCCAACGCAAAGCAAGCATCTCGGCCGAAGAAAAGCTTCGCAAATCGGCACTTATTTTTAATTATATTGAAAGACAAGATTGGTTTGTGGAGGCAAAAACGGTAATGTGTTACTGGAGCTTGCCCGACGAAGTTTTTACCCACGATTTTGTACTGAAATGGAAAAACGAAAAGATTTTTGTACTGCCAAAAATGCAGGGAGCCGATATTGTTCCTGTGGTTTTTGACGGAAGCCTGCTTCGGGAGCCTGTTTTGGGAATAGAAGAGCCTGTCGGAGATGCCTTTCCCCGGATCGACATGATAAATATCATTATTGTTCCCGGAGTGGCGTTTGATATGGTTGGTAATCGCCTTGGCAGAGGAAAAGCCTTTTACGACCGTTTGCTTCGCCATACCAACGCTTTAAAAATTGGCGTGTGTTTTGACGAGCAGTTAGTCGATCATGTTCCACGCGACGAAAACGACATTGCAATGGACCATGTTGTGTATTTTTAGTAAATTTGAAGATTGTAAAAACAGCTTATGAAATCATTATTCGCACTCGTGCTTTCAGTGGCCTTATTTCAGGCTCTTATGGGTCAAAACACTGTAACTATAAACGGTAAATTCAGCTCAGACCCGGCTCAAACAACGGTAACTGTTGAGAATTTTCTGCAACCAACACTTTTTTCAAAAACAGTTGACATAAAAGACAATGCCTTTTTGATGACATTCGATATCGACAAAGAAGATATTTTTAAATTGAAGTTTGCTCAGCAAAATTTTTTAGCCTTGGTGATCAAGCCCGGCGATAAAATTGAAATGACGTTGAATCCAGTTGTGCTGAATCAGAATCCTGTGATAACCGGTTCGGAACAAAGTATTCGTTTGTACGAAGCTGAAAAGGGTTTTGCCAAACTGAAAGTTAGTCAGGATAGCTTGAATACAGTGTATCAAAGTTTGGGCGCTGGCGATGCTACACGTCGCAAAGAAATTGAAGACCAGTATTTTGCTTTTGAATCGCAGAAAACCGATTATGCCAAATCGCTTATTCTTGGGCATATTTCAAGTTTGGTAAATATGTTTTTCATTGAACGCTTGCCTATCGATCAGTATTTTGAAATTTATATGAAGCTTGATTCGGCTTTGTACACCAAATACGACTACAACCCAGCTGTAGTTAACCTGCATAACCAAATTGAAAGTGGTAAAAAAACAGCTGTTGGAGCGAAAGCTCCTGAAATTAATATGCTTACTCCCGAAGGGAAAATGCTGAGTTTGTATTCTATCAAAGGAAAAGTGATCATTGTTGATTTCTGGGCTTCGTGGTGCAAACCTTGCCGAGCAGAAAATCCGAACATGACAAGCCTCTATGCCGATTATCACAGCAAAGGTCTTGAAATATTAGGAGTATCGCTTGATAAGGATAGCGCTTCGTGGGTAAAAGCTATCGCCGCCGACAAACTCATCTGGAATCATGTGAGCGATCTTAAATTTTGGCAAAGTGCAGCTGCGGCATTGTATGGTGTTAGCTCTATTCCAAGCATGTTTGTTTTGGATGGCGACCATAAAATTATTGCAAAAAACCTTCGTGGTGAACAATTGCGTGCTTTTGTTGCCAGCAGGTTAGATTAATAATTGCAAAACCGACCTCGAATAACAAATAAAGCAACTCACGGACTGATTCAGAATCAATCCGTGAGTAAATGGGTCAAAAATTATAAATTTACGATGTAAATGCGCTTTTAATTGCTTTTATGAAACGGCTTCGTTTCAATCGCAGTTTCATGGCATGACGAATCATGTACATGGCCGGAATAAACAATAGCGTCAGGAATGTGGCAAAAGTGAGTCCAAACACAATTGTCCATGATAAAGGACCCCAGAACATCACGCTGTCGCCACCAAAATAAATTTGTGGATTCCATGACGAAAGCAGCGTTTCAAAATTCAAATTCATGCCAACCGCCAATGGAATAAGGCCTAAAATGGTGGTGAATGCTGTCAGAACAACAGGAGTCAATCGGATCGAAGTTGCTCGTGCAATAGCTTCGCGGGTTTTCATTCCTTCTGCCAGCATTTTATCGGCAAATTCAACGATCAAAATCCCGTTGCGCACCACAATGCCTCCAAGTGCAACAATTCCAATACCCGTCATGATAATCGAAATGGGCATGCCGAAAATAATGATGCCCAACAAAACACCAATAACGGAGAACAGAATTTCGCTCAGAATAATGATGGTTTTACCAACACTGTTGAACTGTGAAATAAGGATGAAGAATATAAGTCCGATTGAGATGGTCATGGCAAACGACAAGAACCCCATGCTTTCTTCTTGATTTTCCTGCTCGCCGGTAAATTTGAATGTGGTTCCGGGGGTAAACAGGAAGTCTTTCGAGACCGAACCAATTTGTTTGATGATATCGTTGGCATTGTATCCATTGATTACTTCCGACGATAATGTGATTGCCCTTTTGTTATCGACTCGGCGGATTCCGCCATATGAATTCGAATATTTCACATCAACCAGCGACGATATGGGAACCTGCTTGATTTTTCCAGAGGCCATGTCGCGGAAAGTAATATTCATATTCAGGACATTATCGAGGTTCTCGCGGTCTTTCTCGCAAAGACGCAGTACTATGGGGTATTCGTCTTCGAAAATCTTGAATTTGGAGATTTCTTTTCCGAAAACGGCGGTACGCATTGCGGCACCAATAGTGTATGTGTTTACACCTTCGGTGTTGGCTTTTGCTCGATTGAGTTCTACAATAATTTCGGGCTTGGCCTCTTGAAGGTCGCTTTTCAACTCTTCGATTCCTTCAATTCCTGAAACTTTGATGAATTCACTAAACCTACGTGTATCCGAAATAAGTGCATCGAGGTCTTCTGAATAGAATTCAATGTTGATCGGCTTACCTGTTGGTGGCCCCATTTTGTTCTTTTCAACAGTGATAACAGCACCTGCAATATCGGTAACCCTGTCTCTGATTTCATCCATGTATGGAGTAGTTGGAGCTACACGATATTTTGCCTCCTTGAAGTTGATTGTAACCATTGCCTTCTCGGGAGAAGTGGAGCGGTCAAAACTGTTGGGGTCAGCTCCTGAAGCAACTTTAGTTATAATTGATTCCACATCGGGGTTTCCTTGACCGAGCGATTCTTCAACCCTTTTTTCAACAATATGGGCAATGCTGTCGGTAATCAGAACATCGGTTCCCGGAGGCATTTTTATCAATACATTGATAGTATTGGGTTGGTTGTCGGGGAAAAATACCACTTTGGGTTTGGCGATGGCTGTGAGAAAAATAGTGAAGATGAATAATCCGATTGTACTCCACATTACAATGTAGGCGTTACGACCTTTGAGTATCCACAAAACAATGCGCTCGTAGCGGGCAATTGCACGAGGCCACAAATTGTGCTGAAACTTGTAAATGATTCTGTTGAGATATAATTTATAAAACAAAACGAGCACAAAAACCATGATGAGCAAATTGCCAAAAGAAGCTGCTCCTGCAAGATGGAACAATATAGCCGGAATCAGGAAAAAGGATGTGGTTCGGAGAATCGATTTTAGTGCCGGAATAATGGGCTTTTTGTCCTCATCATTTTTCATGAAATTAACAGCAAAAACAGGATTGATGATGTAAGCCACGGCCAATGAAGCAAAAAGCGCTACAATAATGGTTACTGGCATGTAGTGCATAAACTGTCCAACAACTCCGGGCCAAAATGCCAATGGGAAAAATGGTGCCAATGTAGTCAGAGTTCCGCTCAGAATAGGAAAAAACACTTCGCCGGTTGCCAGCTTTGCGGCTTTTTTGATATCGGGAATAGTCTTATGAAGGCGATATGTGTTCTCTATAACCACAATAGCATCGTCAACAATAATTCCGAGTGCAAAAATGAAGGCGAACATAACAATCATGTTCATGGTGAAACCAAAACCGGGAATAATGATGTACGAAACCAAAATTGCCATGGGAACTGAAATAGCCACAAAAAATGCGTTTTTAAATCCCATGAAAAACATCAGAACCAAAACAACAAGCAAGAATCCAATAATAATGGTGTTATTGAGGTCTTCGAGTGTATTGCGTGTAAATCGGCTCTGATCGCCTGTTTTTTCAATTTTAATATCATCGGGAATGCTTGTGGCCTTGAGTTCAGTAATAATGTCGTCGATTTCATCTGTTGCGTTAAGCAGGTTTTCGCCTGTTTTTTTAATCACATTGAGCAGAATTACATTTTTACCATCAAAACGTGCATAGCTTTCCTGATCTTTGAATCCACTTTTGATTTCGGCAATATCTTTCAAGTAAATCTGTCCGCCGGTGGGAGTTTGTAATACAATTGAATTGAGAGCATCCACGGTCAGAAACTGACCTTTTACAGAAACAGAACTTTTCATGCCGTTTTGCGTGACAGAGCCAGCCGAAATGGTGGCATTCTCAGAGGCCACAGCTCTTTCAATATCGGTAAAAGTGAGATCTGCAGCCTTCATTTTGTTCATGTCAACATTAATCTGAATCTCTTTATCAAGAGCTCCGATAATGTCAACTCGTGTGATTTCGGGAAGTGCTTCGATGCGATCCTGAATGACTTCTGCGTACTTTTTGAGGGATTCCAAATCGTAGTCGCCCGATAAATTAATGGTTAAGATGGGTATTTCGCTCATATCGATTTCCATTACATTTGGATCGGTGAGCAAATCGGTAGGTAAATCGGACTTGGCTTTGTCGACAGCGTCGCGAACTTTGTCTTTAGCTTCTTTTACGTCAACATTGGTTTCGAATTCCACAACTACACTCGAGAAATCCTGAATAGAGTTACTCGATATTTTTTTAACGCCACTAATGCTTTTGATTTGCTTTTCGAGAGGGCGTGTTACCAGACTCTCCATGTCTTTTGGCGAAGAACCAGGATAGACAGTAGTAACCATAATAGTTGGGATAATCACCTCGGGAAACTGCTCTTTTGGTATTGAGCGGTACTGCATAACTCCAATAATGATAATCAGAATTGTGAGCACATACACGCTGGTATTGTTGTTTATGGCCCAGCTGGACGCAAAAAACTCTTTGCCTTTACTTTTTTTCATGTCGTGTAATATGTTTCAGATTACTGATTTTTCGATATTTTGACTTCAGAACCATCTTTCAGGCTATTAAATCCAAGAGTAACCACGCGGTCGCCTTTTTTCAGTCCCGACAAAATTTCGATTTGGCCATTATATACCTTGCCGGTTTTTACAATTCGGGTTTCGGCTACTTCTGTGTTTCCTTTTTTTACGATGACATATACATATTCGCCTTTGGCAGAGTTCTGAACAATGTTTTGTGGTAATACAATGGCTTTTGGATTGGTGTACGTGTTTATTTTTAGCACAGCAATCATGTTGGCTCGGTAATCCGTGTTTTTTTCTGCAGGAAGTACGCATTCAACTGAAAATGAACGGTTGTTGGGGTTAATGTATTTGCTTACAAAACTGAGTTTGGCTTCGGCTTCGTAACTCAGGTCGGGAAACGAAACAAGCACTGTGCTGCCAACTGCCAGGTTTTTAGAGTAGGTTTCGCTTACTTCGGCTTGAACTTTCACTTTAGCAAAATTAACCACGCGGAAAGCAGGTGTGCCCGGAGCAACAGATGATCCTACTTTCACATTTACTTCTTCAACACGTCCCGAAATAGGCGAGGTAATATAATTCATGGCTATTTGCTGACGAACAGTTGCAATGCGTTTTTGCATGCTTTCCATGTTGTTTTTTGCTTGTAAATATTGAAGTTCGCTGCCAATATTTTGTTCCCACAACGATTTCTGTCGATTATACAAATCTTCGAGAAATGTGGCCTGGCTTTCGAGTTCGGCCAACGATTGTTGTAGAACCGATGCGTCCATTACGGCCAGCGTTTGTCCGCGATAAACGGTCTGGCCTTCCTTCACGTAAACTCCGTTGATAACGCCAACCGTTTTTGCAGTTGCAGTTACGTTTTCATCGCCATCTACAACTCCTTGTAAATCGAGATACGATTTAAATTCGCTTGTGTCAATTTCCGATACTTCAACTTGAATGCTCTTATCTTTCACAAGCAAGCCTTCGGCAATTAACTGTTCTTCGAGGTCATTGATTTCTTTAGTTATTTTTTCGCGTTCTTTTTTCAGATCGTCAAGCTTTTTCAAGCGGTCGTCGCCCCCATCAGGTTTACACGAAACGAGTGCAAGCACAACAATTAAAAGTATTCCAAAGTTTTTCATTGTTTTTAGTATTTTTAGTTTTCGAGTAATTTCTCCATTTTGTTTTTAGCTACGATGAGTTCGAACATGGCGGCAAAATAATTACTTTGCGATGTCTGATACTGCATCTGGGCTTGAGTGAGTTCCATGCTACCGGCAATACCTTCGCGATATTTCACCATGGTTTTCTCAAGTATTTTGTTGGTTAAATCCACGTTTTCTTTTTCGTGATTGTATTTATCGAGTGCCGATAAATAGGCTATGCGGGCTTGCTCGTACTGAAGACGGAGCGACTCGCCAACCATGTCGCGTGTTGTAATTGTTTTTTCAAGATTCAGCTTTGCCTGCTGTATTTTCGAATGGCGCATTCCACTACTCCAGATTGGAATATCAAGTTTGAATCCAACTAATGTAGTTGGATACCAGCTTTGGTTGCCATCGAAAAAATCGAATTTGTCGCGCATAGCCTTGTTGGTATACGAAAAATAGCCGGCCAGCGATGGTAAATAGGTCGATTTTTCTCGCTTAAGCGAAAGTTCCTGTAATTTCACCTGCGTTTCCATAATCTGGTAATCAATGGATACTGATGGATTAAAACCACCCTCGCTCAGAGCCATTGTTTTGCCAGCCATAATTCCTTCAAGATTATCGGTAAGTCTTATCTGCTGCGTCATGGGCATTCCCATTTGAAACTTAAGCAACATGCCGGCAGCTTCAATCTGCCGAGATAAAGAACTTACGGCGTTTTCGAGATTGGAAACATTCAAGCGAATTTGATCAACATTGATTTCTTCAATAAACCCTTCTTTATAGGTGATCTCCGATTCGTTGAGTAATTTTTTAAAACTGCGCAAGTTCGAATCAAGCAGGGTCGCATTCTCCTGAAGCGACAGAATCAAACAATAGGTCTCGGTTATTGAATAGCGAATGTCGGTTTGGCTTTTCTGTAAACTTTGCTGAGACATGCTTCCAAATACTCTCGAAGCCTGTAAGCCAACAATATACTGTCCGCTGAAAATAAGCTGCGACAATGTAACGCCATACGAAGCATTGTGTTGAGTTCCAAATTTGACAGGGAAAAATTGTGCTGCATCCGACGATGGCATCTGTGCTGGAGTGATGAGTCCTTCCTGAAGCAAAACGCCATAAACAGAAGGGCTTATGAAATCGGGCAATAGCGATGTGGGAATGTCGAGAAAATTTTGATATTCAACAGCACCACTTATCTGTGGTAAGCCAATAGCTGTAGTTTCCCAAATTTTCTTTTTTGCAATTTCGACATCAGCTTGCGCATTTTTTATAGTGGGACTGTTGTCCTGTGCATATTTACAAGCCTGATCGAGCGATAAATCCATTATATCCTGAGCTTGTAGTGCTGAAAAAGCCAGCAATAAGCCCGCAACAATTAATACTCTCATTTTTTTAATTTTAAGTCTTTAAGTAGTTTTTTCTCCAAATATTCAATGCCTTTTTCGTTGGCAATCCCCCGAATGTGATAAATAAACAATTCACTGAGAATTTCTTCCATTTTCATATTCTTAAGAGTCTCTTCGCTGGCATCAATCATAAATACATGATCCATGCGTACCATATAAAAGTAGGCAATAACGTCTTTATTCAGGTCGGATCGGTAGAGCCCTTCTTTGATTCCACGATTTAAATTCTGAATAATGTTTTTCATGATGTGCGACTTCTTGTGCTCCGTCACAATACGGTGAACCTCCGGATAGTACTTCTGCAAGTCGAATCTGGCCGAAGTGTTGAGTCTCCCAAACTTTTCAATCAGAATTTGACTTACTTTCACGAGTATGTCAATGGCATTGCCTTCCTCGCTGGCGAGTTTTTGAAAACAGGCTGTGGTGTCGCTCATATGATATTGTAAAACCGAAAGCACCAAGTCTTTTTTGTCAGAAAAATACTGATAAAGTGTTTTTTTCGACATGGCCAGATGACGGGCAATATCGTCCATCGAAACACTCTTTATACCATATTTAACAAAGAGCTTCGATGTTTCTTCAAGGATATGTATTGCTTTTTCTTCCATGCGGCAAAGATATAAACTTTCAGAACAATGGAAACAAAAGTATAGGCTAAATGTTTCCTGAGTTTACTGCTTTTTATATCAACGGTCTGTTTTTTCGTCTCAATCGGTTAATTCAATTTGTTAAAAGAGTAAATTTCCATACATGTTTTTAGACACCCGTTAAAAGACTTGAGCAAAGTTTGTGCGAGTGAAAAATGGTTTTCTTTTTTGAGATTTGATTTCATTTGGTTTTTTGTTTTTTTGGTTATTGATGCGGCAAAAGTATCGGGATGGTTGCAGGCACAAAATGAAAAACCGGTAAACGGCAGTTTTTCTCCGGCAAATGGAAGATTGAGCGATTTGTGAAAAAATTGGGGGAATTATTGTTTGTTTACTGGATGAAAATGGTAGAGGAAAAAACTTTTTTATCAAACACGGTTGGTTAATAAAAAAATATTTTTACCTTTGCAGCCCGAAATAAAAATAGGGCTTCATCTCTCTAAAACATTTGAAATGGACACGCTCAGTTATAAAACAATTTCCGCCAACAAGGCCACTGCAAACAAAGAGTGGGTTGTGGTTGATGCTACCGACCAACCTTTAGGCCGTTTGGCTTCGATGGTTGCCTTCATGCTTCGTGGCAAGCACAAAACCAATTTTACCCCGCATGCTGATTGTGGCGACAATGTTATTGTGCTGAATGCAACAAAAGTAAAACTCACCGGTAAAAAAATGACCGATAAGGAATACATTCGCTATACCGGATATCCTGGTGGACAGCGTTTTAGCAGCCCGGATGAACTGATGAAGACCAAGCCCGAGTCCATTATCGAAATGGCTGTAAAGGGTATGCTTCCCAAAAACACACTGGGTCGCGAATTGTTCAGAAACTTGTATGTGTATGCTGCAGCTGAGCACAAGCACGAAGCTCAGCAACCCAAAACAGTGAATATTAACGAACTTAAATAACGGCAATGTCTTTAACAATCACTTTAGGCAGAAGAAAAACCGCAGTTGCCCGTCTCAGACTCACTCCTGGTACAGGTGTTGTGACTGTAAATGGCAGGGATTATAAAAACTATTTCCCAATCGAAACTCTTCAGTATATTATTGACCAACCTTTCATTATTACCGGAACCACTGGTCAGTACGACGTAAGAGCTTTACTCGATGGTGGTGGAATTAAAGGTCAGGCCGAAGCATTGCGTCTTGCTATTTCGCGAGCTCTTGTTACCATCAACGAAGAATATCGTCCTGCGTTGAAAGAACAAGGCCTGATGCGTCGCGATCCACGTATGGTTGAACGTAAAAAACCAGGTCGTCCAAAAGCAAGAAAAAGATTCCAATTCTCTAAACGTTAATTCTTTACGGATTACGAGTTTAGTATCCAAATTGCTGAGACCGTTTTACAACGCTACTCAGCAATTGCTTTTTCAAACGAAAGGAAAGTAAACTAAAAAACACAATAGTAAATGGCTAATGTAAATTTTGATCAACTTCTCGACGCTGGCTGTCATTTTGGCCACCTCCGTCGCAAATGGAATCCAAACATGGCTCCCTACATCTTTATGGAGCAAAACGGGATACACATTATCGACCTCTATAAGACAATCGCTAAGCTTGACGAAGCTGGTGCTGCTCTTCATCAGATGTCGAAATCGGGCCGAAAAATTTTATTTATCGGTACTAAAAAACAAGCTAAAGAAATAGTTGCAGAAGCTGCACGTTCGGTTGGAATGCCTTATGTTGTAGAACGCTGGCCGGGTGGTATGCTTACCAACTTTGCCACTATTCGCAAAGCTGTGAAAAAAATGTCGAATATCGACAAAATGCTCAACGACCCTTCGTTTACCAATATTTCGAAACGCGAGCGTCTTCAGATTACCCGCGAACGCGCTAAACTAGAAAAGAACCTTGGTTCTATTTCAGATTTGAATAAACTTCCTTCAGCTCTTTTTGTGGTTGATATCCTCAAAGAACATATTGCTGTTGCCGAGGCTCAGATACTTGGAATTCCTACTTTTGCAATTGTTGACACCAACTCTGATCCTAAAAAGGTCGATTTCCCAATCCCAGCAAACGATGATGCAGGAAAATCGATTTCTGTAATTTTAGGCGAGGTGTGTCGTCACATTAATGAAGGTCTTGAGGAACGTAAAATGATTAAGGATAGCGAAGCTGCAGATGATTCCGACGACGATACTTCAGTAAACGAAAATGAAGTAAACGTGAATGTTGATATCGAAGACGAAGACGGAAACAAAGCAAAACGCAAACGTACCGTTTCGAAAGCTCCTGCAAAGGGTGGTACACGTAAAATCAATATTGAAGTTAAAGACTAAAAAAGAACGAATTATGGCAAATATTAGTGCAGCTGATGTATATAAGCTGAGGGATCTTACAGGTGCCGGAGTAATGGACTGTAAAGGTGCATTGGTTGAATCTGAAGGCGATTTTGACAAAGCAATCGAAATTCTTCGCAAAAAAGGCCAGAAACTGGCTATGAAACGCGCTGATCGCGAAGCTAACGAGGGCGTTGTTGTTGCAGCTATCGACGATGCAGCCACTTTTGGTGCAGTTTTGATGATGAATTGCGAAACCGATTTTGTGGCTAAAAACGACGATTTCAATGCTTCTGCAAAATCGTTTCTCGATGCAGCAATTGCATTCAAAGTTACCAATCTCGACGCATTGTTGGCACTCCAGATCGATGGCCGCAGTATCAACGATTTAGTGACTGATCTTATCGGAAAAATTGGCGAGAAAATTTCTGTTTCGCATTACGAATTTATCGAAGCTCCATTGGTTAGTTTCTATAATCATCATAGCCATCGCATTAGTACTCTTGTTGGTTTTACACAAGCCGGCGACAAAGTTGCTGAAGCCGGAAAAGACGTTGCTATGCAAATTGCAGCTATGAACCCTGTTGCTGTTGATAAAGATTTTGTTCCTCAGTCGGTTATCGACAAGGAAATTGAAATCGGAAAAGAACAAGCTCGTCAGGAAGGAAAGCCGGAAGAGATGCTCGAGAAAATTGCTCAGGGAAAACTAAATAAATTCTTTAAGGAAAGCACTTTGCTCAATCAGGATTTCATTAAGGATGGTAGTATGACTGTTGGAAAATATCTTACAACTGTTAGCCCCGACCTTAGTGTAACCAAATTCTTTCGCCTTGCCCTTGGTGAATAATAATACATTTATTTGTTTTTGACTTAAGGCCATCCGTCTGAAACGGATGGCCTTTTTGTTTTTATTGTTTCGGAAAAAGTAATAAAAAACCCCGGCATCATCTGCCAGGGTTTTATTATTTGTTGTGCGTGTCAATTCGTCTTATTCAACTACCTTCACTCTTATTCCTTCACTATGGCTTGTGAATTCGGGTGCATACATACACTGGATTGTAGTGATTCCATTACTGAAATCGCCAGCATGTGTAGTGAACATGGTGTATTCAAAAACATAGGTTCCTTTGTACAAGTAGTTGAAGAAAAAGTTGGTTGCAGCGTCACGGGTGTTTTCGAAATACCAGAGTCCACCCTGATATTTAGTTGTGCTGAGAACGTTTGTTGGCTCCATGCACGATCCGCGCATGTCTTTCATATGAACGTATTCCATATCTCGATCAACCCGAATTTCGATGCGAACTTTCACTTTGTCGCCCACTTTTAGTGTTGCATTGTCGCCGATGGGCTCCATGCGTGGACCAGTTGGAGTCTGTCGTTCAACAAACAATTGCTTCTTTATGCTGATAGGTGTTTCAGCGGGTGTAATTTTGTCAAGATCTTCAAAGTACTGCCAGTAAACAGCTCCCCAGGCAATACCACTGTCTTTTTTGGTAACTTCGATATTACCCATTTTTGGGGTAATCTGGTCGCCAGTCCAGGCTGTTTTGAAATATCCGGTTCCGGCTTCCACTTTATTTCCGTTTGCAAGTAGAGGATCGTACACTTCACCACCAATTTTTACCTCAACCAGCTCGTCCGATTCCAAAAGATTGAATCCACGGATAAGTAGTGCGTAAATAGCATCTACAGTGGCTTTTGTGGTTTTCCAATCTTGAACCTGCTTCTGTTTCAGTAACCAAATTTTGATTTCTTCAACTGCAACAGGATCGGCTGCAACTTCGTCGAATACTTCAACCATCAGCGACTGGCTTTCGATAGGAGCTTCGTACCAATAGTAGCCACCAACAAATTCGCGCCAGTACATACCCATTTCGTCTGAATGCAACGATGTTTCGCGAAGCGATTTCACAATCTCGGCAGGAACACCTTTTTCTTCGGAGCGGAAAAGAGCCAGTGAAATAAGACCTTTTGCATAGGTCGAGAAAGATGTCCAGTAGGTTTTTGCTTGGCTAAAGTAGTAATTGTAAGCTTCTTTGTTGCGATCCTGAACAGGGAGGTTGAGAAAAAAGCTACGGGCGTAAAGATAATGTACTTGCAGATAGCCAATGTGTTGTTTTGTTTTATAATCGGAAAAATGTTTTTTGGTATATTCGAAGTCTTCACGGATACGCTCGTCAAGATAATAAACAGCCTTCGAAATCATTGAACTAACTGTACCGTTTTCTTTGATGTCGCGAATTCCAAGATGGTCGAGTTTTCCAAAACCAGCTACAATATGTTGCGTGATATATCGATCGTCGGGCATGCCTTTGTACCATGGGAATCCACCATTGGGCGATTGTAGTTTTACGAGTAGTTTTTCTGCTTTTCTTTGTTCTTTTGCCATGCGGTTGAGGTCGAAAAGAAGTCCAACTCTCTTTTTGCGTTCAGCTTCGTTTTGAGCATCGAGCACCCATGGAGTTTCTTCAAGTACCAGCGACTTAAGTTCCTGGTTTTTCTCCAGATTCGACAGGAATGCATCGGGAGTAACATCTTTCCAACTATCAAAAACTGCCTGAATTTTTGGACTGCTATTAGCGATAAATGTGGCAATTGTATTTGCGTAATAGCGGCTGAATGTCTGTTCGGTGCATTCGTAAGGGTATTCCATGATGTATGGCAAGGCCTGAACAGCATACCATGCGGGATTACTGGTAAACTCAAGTGTATAACGATGACTTACGAGTGTCTTTGAGCTACCACTATTGACCAGCTTGTCGAAAGTCCAGCTTTTGGTTTCGTTACCACGTATAGGCAAAGGAAGACTTTCGGTAACCAACATGCGGTTTGAAAGTATGGGTAAACTCATTTCTTCTCCATCGGTGAAAGCGCCTGCTTTGGCTTTGATGCGGTAGGTTACGGCACCAATTCCAAAAGGAATATTGAGTGCCCATGAAACTTTGGTGCTTTGTCCCTTTTTTACAGAGAATTCGATGCTGGCATTTTTTAACCCAAATTTGTCGGCAATAGATTCACCTGTAAAAGGATCGATGAGTTCAATTAGAGCTGTTCCGTTCAAATCGCCTTCACTTAAGTTACTGATTTTCGAAGTGAAAACAATCTGATCGCCTTCGCGCAGAAAACGTGGCGCAAACGAATTGATCATGAGTGTTTTCTGAGTGACCAGCTCGCGGGTAATAGTGCCTGTTTTCAAATCTTTGGTGTGCGCCATTCCCATGAATTTCCATTTGGTGAGCGATTCGGGCATGGTGAATTCAAGAACAGTTTCGCCATTTTCGTTGGTGCGAAGTTGAGGAAAGAAAAATGCAGTTTCATTGAAATTACTTCTTACTGCAATATCTTCCATTCCTTTGCCTTCAGCTTCGCCTCTTTCATCGCGCTTTGTTCCATCATCTCCGGCAATGCTTTTTTCTCCTGCCGATTCAAGATTGTCCATCTCTTCTGCATCCATTGACGCAGGAGCATCTTTGTAATCGTATTGTGATTCTGATACATGTTGCGCTGCTTTCATGTTTCGGTCTGCTCGTCCGGTTACACTTGCAGTAGTCACTACTCCGCCGAACCCTTCGTCGTAATCGTCGTAACCATAGTAATAGTTATAGGAATACAGTGGGTAGTTGAACCATCTGAGTTTGGGAAGATAAATACTTAACAAGGAGTACTTTCTGTAATATGCATTCGAATATTCGTATGACGATCCGGTTGTGAAATTGTCACCGGTTTCCCAGTTGCGGTAGCTGTAGTTGTATTTTAGCAAACTCATAAACCAATAGTTGCTTTTGTATGCGTCGAGCGAAGCATCGTACATGCCAGCCATCAACTCTGCAATTTCCTTCTCTCCTTTGGCGTTTTTGACAGTAATGGTCCATTTTTCAGCTTCTCCCGGCTGAAGTTTATCGCGAAACGACTCAATTTCAATGTCAAGTTGTTTGTTGGTGTATGGAACAATAATGTTGTAATCCTGCGAATAAAATCGATTTGCATAAACACAGGCAATGTGGACTGAAAAATTGCCCCTGTCGGCTTCAGCAATTGGCCATTCTAGAATCTTTTGCTCGCTATTTAAAGATAACCATTCCGAGCTGATGATTTTTCCATTTTTTTCTGTTTCAATGAGAATTCTTGCATTTTTACCATAACTGCCAATCAGAATGCGTGCTGTTTCGCCAGGTTCGCAATAGGTGTCAACCGACTGAGAATAAAACGCCTCGTTGCTGCATGCCGATGTTTTATCGGGTGTGTAGAATTTGAAATATTGCTGATATTCAACATTTTCACCAAAGACATCCCTGGCTGTCATTACCAACATAAACGAACCTTGTTGTCCCTTCAGAATGCTGTCGAGCTGCAGAACCGAATCGCGGGAAGTATTGTATAAATGAGAGTAAACCATTTCAACTTTTTCCCAATTTGAAGGATTGTTTTCATCGTCAAATTCATTATTGGGAAATAGGCTCAGGTATTCGCTTTTCGAAAGTGTTTTGATTTCGGGTTGCGCCAAAAGTCGGTTGTTGATGATGCGATTGGGCGCTTTAAGTCGGTAAATGAGTAAAGTAACTTCGCTGGGAACAGTTTGTCCCGACAAATTTTGTGAACTGATTTCGAAATGATTGTCGTCGTTGGCAACAACATCTTCGGTGACAGAAGATCCTAAAATAAGTGCTTTGTAGCCAGCTCCAACCCACGTATTTCCCGAGCGTGTTTCGCCATTAATGTCTGTAATGTCAGCATAAACTGTGTAGTTGAAAACAGGCATATAGTCCTTGCGGATATTCTCGTCGGGCAAAGCTGTAAATTCTATAGTGAACTCACCGTCTTCGTTTGTTGTGGCGACCCCGTTAGTGATTTCAACCTGTGCCGAATAGGGTGCGGCTCCATACCACCAGCCCCACCAGTAGGGGAAACGGGCGTTACGCACAACGCGGTATTTTACCTGGGCTCCGTCGATGTTATTCCCAGCATAAGCAGTGGCTTTGCCGCTAACTTTCACTTTTTCGCCTAATTTATAGGAACCTTTAACGGGGTCAAATTTTACGTAAAACTTGGGTCGCTTGTACTCTTCGACGCTTACATACACATTTCCATAGCCATTTGTGATGCGCATTTGACCAGTGAGACCATTGTCAGGAGCTGTAAACGAACCCGAAAATGTTCCGAATTCGTTTGAAACCAATGGAATGGTGGCAATAGCCTGATAGTTGGCGTCGTAGAATGTGACACTGGTGTTTTCTCCTGGCTTAATGGTGTAATTATCGTCTTTGTCGGTATTCAGCATAATACCTTTGAAATAGATGGTTTGTCCCGGACGGTAAATACTACGGTCGGTAAAGAAATACGACACTGTTCGATTGCCTTTTTCATAGCTGTAAGGCGGATACACATAAAACACATCATAAGGGCAATACCGATCACCGCTTTTAGTTACATCGGCATACATGTAGCGATAGTCCGAATTGCGAGGAAGCGGGTCCATGTGAGCTTTTCCATTTTTATCGGTTATGATGGTTTTGTATTTAGTGTAGACATATTCTCGGGATACATAATTGTACTTTTCATAGAAAAGAGTTATTTGTGCGCCAGCAACAGGGTCTCCATTCTGGCGGTTTGTTACCAGAAATGAATAATCATTGTTATTGTTGTCTTGACGTAAAACGGCCAGCGAGGTGCTCCAAATATCGGTGTATCCAACCCAACCTTCATTGATATTGAAATCAACAGTGTTTGAATGTAAGACAATATAGAAACCTTCATCAAGTGGGTCGAAAACAACATTGACTGAATGTGATTGATTGTCGCCAGGGTTGGTTGTGTTTATTGAAAACTCTCGAACCGGGGTCAGACTTTTGTACCATGCAATCGTTTCCTCATTGTTGAGTTTGCGGGTTTTTGTGCGGTTTACATCGGGGTCGATTTTAATGATTCTGACCCAGGTTTGTGTTGTGTTTTTGTATGATAATATTCCTTCGAACGGTTGTCCGGGGACAGAAACCTGTTCGAATGTGAAATTTGTCGAAGGAGTCAGAATGATTTCTTTCAGCATGTTGCAGTTGTTTGCACCACGCGTATCCGGATATTTTTCAACGATTTCATCAATGATCTCAATAGCCTTTTTATTAAACCACTGGTATTGAGGAGCCGATAAATAATTGTATTTTAATGCAGCTGCATAGTAATAATTGGCCAAAGCATATCCTGTTTCGGCTCTTGCTTTTCCACTTGTTGACGAATGCAATTGCATCAGTGCTTCGAAATACAATGTATCCTTGTTTGCAAGATTGCATTTGCCTTTCATATAGCCCAACCTTTGTAGTTCAATAAATATAAAAACATCAGGGTCTTTATCGTTAATATGTGCTTTGGTAATTGTTTGATATACTTTTGTTGCGTAATACACAAACGAAGCTGTGTCATAATCAGGAATACTGATGCCCGAAAAACTTTGTCCCGGGTAGAAATATTTTTCACTGTTAATGGTGAAAACCTTGGCTGGTTTTGTAAGCGATGTTTCTTCGTTCGAAAAGCGTGTGATTGCCATCCATCCAATAAAATCAAGCAAGGTGGGCGAATAATTCAGGTATTCGGCATAGTCAATAATGCTTTTAAAACCGTCAATTTTTATTGCAGCCAGTTTTGCAGGCTCTTGCAAAGCCTGATCGTAGCACCACTTTACCTCTTTAACAAGTCGATCGAGCGTCCAGGTTTTGATGTCGTTGTTTTCAAAATTATCGGTGGCTGTACGCTGATAAAATTTCCATCGGTTAACCGTGTAGTAATTCCAGTACAGCTCGCCAAGCATTGCATAAAGAAGTGGTTTTACAGGAAATTCGGCTTTGTCAATTTCCTTTTTCATCTCATCAATTGATTTTTCGTAATAGTCTTCTTGGTAATCCGAAATCAATGAAATGCGATAAATGATGGCTTTTACCATTTGTGCATTGTTTTTTTGCACTGTTGACTTACTGTAGATGTTGTCGACTTCGGCAAGGGCCGATTGTGGAAGCCCTTTGCTTATTAAACTGTCTGTAACTTTCCACATTTTATCGTATTCTGCATCGGTTTGTGCAAAAATGCAGGTAAGCGGAAACAACAGAATGAGACCTAAAATTAAAATGGGTTTTTTCATGATGCTTGTTTTAAAACTTTTCTGAGATGCAAGACTCAAATTTTTTCACACATAAGTATGCTAAAATACGATATTTTTCTTTTAATGCTTAATATTGACGATGATTGGTGTTAAATATTTAAATTGGGGCAAAATCGGATTGTTGGAAACGAAAAAAGGAGACAACATGGTCTCCTTTCTATTAAAAAATACAGTGTAAATTTATTTGGCAAAGTACATTTTGTTCCAGCAATTGGTTTTACATCCCTCAATATGCACTAAAACAACCTGATTGTTTCTGACGTCTATTGGAGCAATTCCATTTTGGTCATCGACGGAAAAGCTTGTTATCAGGCGACCATCGGTCGCATATAAGCTGATAAAGCAATTCGATTCGGGTAAATCGTAGTACAAAACACCGTTGCAGATGTAAACATGAGTTTGATTTTCTGTTTCTCCAATACCAGTGTTCTGATAATGAATCACTCCTGACCATGTGCTGCAACCTAAACTGTTCGACACGCAAACAGAGTAAATCCCAGGTTGTGTTGCAGTGTAAGTTTGATTTGTTGCTCCGGGGATAGTGTCACCGTACCAAAACCACTGATACCAAGTAAATGTTCCATCAACTGAAAAAACAGAATCATTTGAAATATCAACATTGAAAACAGGTGATGGTATCACATTCAGATAAATAAAGTCGTTAATATCACAAGCGTTACTATCAATATAATCGATGGCAATCCATTGCGAAACCGATGGAAAAATAAAAGGATTTGAGGCTGTACCCGACGAAACAATTGAATCGGGATCCCAAATGAAATTGCTAAATGAAACATCGGGGTTGAGCTGAATGGAATCACCAAGACAAATATCGGTAGAATCGAAAGGAAAGGCATCTCCTGCAGGAATATCAAGAACATCGATTGTCGGACCCTGAACAAACATTGAGCTATCGGTAACCCAGATGTCGTATGAGCCCGAAGAAAGTCCTCCCATGAAGTTAGCCGATTGGTAGGTGACTCCGTTGTCGAAACTATAATACAACATGCTGCTGATGGTTCCGGCAAATAAAGTGATGTCTCCATTAAAAGAAGCTCCACATGCATTATGGATAACATCGTAGTTCTGAAAAATAATGGTTGCAATCCGCGATGCGCCACCGGTTGTTCCAATCCAGACATAGCCGTCAGGTGCCACATCAACACATTGCTGAGTAGCCGAAATCAGACCTTGCGAAGTTGAATAGGTGGTGAAAGTGCTGTTCTTATATTGGCTTGCTCCATTAAGGTATGTACTGAACCAAAGTCGATTTTTTGCATCACAGTCCATGCCTCTCACATCGTTGCTGGCTAACCCGTTCGATAAGTTATATGTGCTCCAGGTACTTCCATTGTACATGCTTAACCCTCCTCCAATACCAAATCCGGGCTTCGAGCCAAACCACACATTGCCGTCGCGGTCGGTCATGGCCGATTGTACTTCGTCGCCATTGGCAATGAGTCCGTTTGAACTGGTATAAGTTGTCCAAACCGATCCCGTAAACTTGCTCACCCCATTGGCAGTTGCAAACCACAAGTTTCCAAGCGAATCTTGTGTGGTTGCCAATACAAAATTCTGCGCCAATCCATCTGTTGTATTATACGTCGTCCATGAAACGCCATTGTATTTACAAACTCCAGCACCAGCTGTCCCTGCCCAAATGTTTCCGGCTACATCAACAAAGACCGAACGTAAATCGTTTGATGCCAGGCCTTGTGCTGTTGTGTAATTGGTGAAAGTGCTTCCATTATATTTTGACAGGCCCGCCGATGTGGCAAACCACACATTCCCGGATGCATCAATATCGATATCTTTTACGGTATTTCCAACCAACCCTTGTGATGTAGTGAAAGTAGTCCATGTTGTACCATTGAGTCGTGACACTCCCGACCCGTTTGTGGCAAACCAAACATCACCGTTTGTGGCAACTTTAATCGATAAAATGTCGTTCGAAGCAATTGACGAATTGGACGTTGTGTAGTTTGTTACAGCGTAATTTTGAGCAAAAATGCCCGAAACTATGGCCAAAATAAATACGAGGGTGGAGATTGACTTCATATGGTTTTGTTTTAGTTGCTATTGTTAGATGATATCCGCGAAAATATGTTTAAACAAATACCAAAAATAGTAATTTTGTAACGTGAATGCAACTTGGTTAATTCTTTTAAGCGTCGGATTGTGCTTCGACACCCTTGCTGTTAGCGTTTCTATCGGTATAAATGACCAGAAAGTCTATTTCTGGCAAGCATTTAAAATAGCTGCGGTTTTTGCCTTTTTTCAGGGGTTGATGCCTTTTTTGGGCTGGATGGGTGGATTTGCTTTGCAACAAGTAATTAAACAATTCGACCACTGGATTGCATTATGCTTGCTTTCGTTTGTTGGACTTCGAATGATAATACAGGCATTTTCGAAAAACGAGGAGAAAAAAATAAGCGTTAAAAATATTCGGCTTATTATAGCTTTGGCTATTGCTACCAGTATCGATGCCTTTGCGGTTGGGATTACACTGGGCTTTACTCATGTGAATATTTGGATTGCCGCTCCTGTGATTGGTTTTTTTACCGGATTAACTGCAATGATTGGAATGCTGATCGGGAAAAAGACTGCCCGAGTATTCGGGAAACACATCGAAATTGTTGGAGGACTTATTCTCATTGCCCTTGGAGTTAAAATTATACTTGAGCATACTGGCCGATTTTAGTTAAAGGAATGGTGGTTGTTTCTTATCAATCGAGAAGTAATTATTATGATAACCTGATATCCGTCATTCGCCGTATTTTTATTGAAAAAATCTTTCGTATTTTTGTATTGATTCCAAAACAATGATTCGTTCGCTATTTATTCAAAACTATGCTCTCATCAGGCAACTCAACATTGATTTTGTTGATGGATTTACCGTGATAACCGGCGAAACCGGTGCAGGAAAATCAATTCTGCTTGGCGCAATTGGGTTGCTTGCTGGCAACAGGGCCGATCATGGTGTTTTGCTCAATCAGGAACAAAAATGTGTGATAGAAGGTCATTTCAATCTTGATCAGACTGCATTCGGATTGTTTTTTGAAGAAAATGAAATCGATTTTGAAAATCCGGTTATTGTGCGTCGCGAAATAAGTCCTGGTGGAAAATCAAGGGCTTTCCTCAACGATACGCCTGTTCAGTTACAAATTCTGAAGGATTTGGGTGAACGGATTCTTAATATTCATTCACAGCATCAAACTTTGCTTATTTCAGGCAACCGTTTTCAAATGCAAACGCTTGATGCCTGGTGCGGAAACAGCGATTTGCTGGGCAATTATTCAGATGTTTTCAAAAGCTACCACGATATTCTTAAACGCATTGCGGTTTTCGAAGAAAATATTGGACGCATGGCTGCCGAAGCCGATTACTTTGGTTTTTTGAACAGCGAATTCGAACAAATTAAAATTTCGACCGAAGAATACACTGAACTTGAAAACGAGCAAAGTCTTTTGCAAAATGCCGGACAGATAGGAGAAAGCATTTTTGGAGCATTGCAAATGCTTTCTGAGAGCGACGACAATATTCAAAGCAGTCTGCGGCGGGTTGAAAATATGTTGCAAGGTGCATCTGTCTATTTGCCTGCTCTTGGTGAGCTTGCCGAACGCATCAGACAGACACTTATCGAAACAAGCGATATTGCCGATTCGTTGAATCGCTTGAGTTCGTCTGCCGAAACAAATCCAGTACGTCTCGAGCAGGTGAATCTTCGTCTCGACGAATACCAAAGACTAATGCACAAGCATAAGGTGCAGGATGTACAGCAATTGCTTTTGGTTGCAGAAGAAATAAACAAGAAGCTTGAAACAGGTCTCGATTTGTCATTGCAGCTTTCTACCGAACAAAAATTACTCGCTCAAGTCGAAGTCGAATTGCATAATTTGGCCAATCAGATAGAAGCCAATCGGCAAAATGCTATTCCTGTGTTTTGCGAAAACATATTAACACTTCTTGCACAGTTGGGTATGCCTGATGCCGCATTTGAAGTTGTTTTGGCAAAATCGGATCAATATCGTCCGGATGGAATCAATACTATTCAATTTCTTTTCAATGCCAACAAAGGCGAAAAACCTCAGGATTTAGGCGTAGTTGTTTCGGGCGGCGAAATGTCGCGGGTGATGTTGGCTATTAAATCGATGACTGCGCGTCGCAATTTATTGCCTACTATTATTTTCGATGAAATCGATAGTGGTGTTTCTGGCGAAATTGCAGCAAAAATGGGAAATATTCTCAAAAAATTGTCAGAAAATCATCAGGTGATTGCTATTACGCACTTACCGCAAATTGCTGCCCGCGGCGACGAGCACGTTCAGGTTGTTAAAACCGATGCAGGCGACAGAATGAAAACCGAGTTACTGAAACTTGATTCGACTCAGCGTGTTGAAGCAATTGCACGAATGATTTCTGATGAAAAAATTACTCCATCGGCAATAGAAATGGCCAGGGAGTTATTGTTTAATTAAAATCCGACCTTATGTCTTTCAATTTACTTAAAAATAAGCGCGGGATTATCTTTGGCGCACTTGACGAAAACAGTATTGCCTGGCAGGTTGCACTTAAAGCGCACGAGGAAAAGGCGAGCTTTACATTAACCAATACGGATTTAGCATTACGAAAAGGTGATATTTTTCGTTTAGCTGAACTAACCGGTTCAAAAGTGATTGCTGCTGATGTTACTTCGCCCGACGACCTTGAGACCCTTATTGCTGATAGTGTGAAGGAGCTCGGAGGAAAACTCGATTTTATTTTGCATTCGGTTGGAATGTCGCCTAATGTGCGTAAAAATGTTCATTATACCGAACTAAACTATGATTATTTTCACAGAACACTTGATATTTCGGCTATGTCACTACACAAAGTGCTTGCTGTTGCCAAAAAACTTGATGCAATCAACGAATATGGCTCGGTAGTAACATTGAGTTATATTGGAGCACAGCGACAGTTCTCGAGCTATAGCGATATGTCGCAGGCAAAAGCCATGCTCGAGAGTATTGTTCGCAGTTTTGGTTACCATTACGGACATTATAAAAAAGTAAGGGTAAATAGTATTAGTCAATCGCCAACCCAGACAACAGCCGGAAAGGGTGTGGGTGGCTTCGACTCGTTTTATGCTTACAGCCGTTGTATGTCGCCACTCGGAAATGCAACTTCCGAAGAGTGCGCAGAGTTTTGTATGCTCATGTTCAGCGATTACTCTCGAAAAGTGACGATGCAGAATATTTTTCACGATGGTGGATTTAGCAACATGGGAATATCGGACGAATTGATAGGAAGTTGTTTTAAGTGCAGCGGCGACTGCGATCATAAATAAAAGGAAAAAATATGGCAAAAAAGAAGTATTATCTCGACAGTGATAAACGCGAAATGCTTGAAGTAAAATGGACTCCGGGCTGGAAACAAACCTACGTTCTGTTTAACAACGAACAACTTGCGGTAGTTTCAAAAGAAGATGTGAGCATTGGAACAACAGTTGGATTGTCCGGAAACAGGACGCTTGAACTCAAACTCGACAAAGGACTTTTTACGACTTTGGTTACTAAGATAAATGGGGAGCATATTCCCGGAAGCATGGGAGATCCTTCTTATCAGCTTCGGCAGATATTCTATCTTCTGTTGTTTTTAGGCGCTGTAAATATTGCCGTTGGTTTGGTATTCTATTTTGGCGACTTCAAGGTTGATGCTTTGCCGGGTATTGGACTTATGAACACTGTTTTGGGAGTGGTTCAGATTGCTTTGGGCTTTGCCATTTCAAAAGGAAGTATGATGGCATTGGTAGCAGCTACTGTATTGATGGTTGCTGATTTGGGGATGACCATTGTTTATGCAGCCGGAGCTATGATGCCTGTTATCATGAAAGCTTTTTTTGTAGTATTTATTGTAAGAGGTTTTCGCTTTGTCAAGGAATATAAAATAAAAAATATATAGCGACAGGGGGGTGCCCTGCCGCTATATGTAGATTGTTGAATTAATAGACAACAATGCTTTGTTCTTTAGGAAACTTCACTGAATATTTGATGACAAGCTTTTTGGTTTCGTAAGGCTTTATTTTGAGTGTCCAGGTTACTTTTCCTGTGTTTTCATCAATGGTTCCGCCGCTGGCTTCGATATTCTCGATTTCAATTTCTTTGTTGGTTGTAATTGGGAATTGGTCTTCGATTACAATTTCAATTTCTTTGCTTTTGTTGTTACGGATGGTCATTTCCCAGCCTTTGGTTACTTTTCGTGAGGCGCCAATAAATTTGTCGCTGGTGTAATCTTTAATCATTTCACGTTTAATCGAAATTGACTTGTCGCGCCCCAGCGATACTTCGAGCGTATCTGAGGCTTTCATCGGATCGATGTATGATTTTCCAACATATGTGTCCTGAAAAAACACATTAGATTCACCCGGGAGAAGGTTGAATTTTTCCCATCCGGCGATTCGGGCCAGCAAGAAAGCGTCGGGATCGAGTTTTGGTGCTGAAAAATACTGATACAAAGCCGGAAGTTCGTGTTCCTGAACTTGTACAATGCGAGCTTTTCCATTCGATTCAACATCGTAAGGCAGGTCAATCACATACTCAAAATTGATCGGATATTCAGTTACTGTTGTATATTGAGCTGCGCTTTCGAATGCTTTATCTTCGTCGTAAACACCACCTGTGTTTGCCGATTCGGCCATGGCTGGCCTGTTCATACGGGCATCGTCGGCCTTCGACTTGGTTTGATATGTATAGTTGTTGTAATAAATATACCAGGGGCTTAGCTCGGGCTTACTGCTGCTTTGGTTCGGATTCGAGGTAGACAGCGTTATTTTTACTTTATTCCAGTCTTCGCCAGTACTTTGATAAATCCCTGCTTTGAACGTAAGTTTAACCGGATTGCCGAAATCGGTTGCGCGGATATCGTACATGGGAGCCCAGCCGGCATTCTGAACATTGTAGCGGGTTACAAAAGAAGCATTTCCTGCAACTTTGGCAATGACACGAATAATAATCTCTCCTGTAGGTTGGCTCTGTTTTGCGTTTAATGCGTTGAGTTGTAGTTGAATGCGGTTAAGGTCTTTGTTGAGTTTTGCCAATTTAATGCCGATTTCGAGTTCCTTTGTTTTAATGTCGGTCAGTCGCAATCTGTAGAAATCGGCATTGGCTTTCAGCGAATTAATGTCAACGCCTGTGTTGTCGCCACCAATTTCTTTGTTGGCTAAAATCATCGCTTCCTCGTTGGTGTACACCGACATCATTGCATTCTGAAAATTCACTTGATTGCGTAGCAAATCGAGCGAGTCTTCGAGAATCATGATGGATTTAGGCTTTTGTTGCGATTTGAGATAATTAATCCGGTTTTCTACGGAAAGTACTGTGACATTTCCTTTTCCGGTTACCTGGATTGTGTTGGGGTTAATACTGGTAGGTAAGTCTTGTATCACAATATCGTAGTTGCCTGCATTCAGATACATATTACCTGTTCGTTCCACCTGAGCGCCGCTCAGAAAAACGGTAACATTTGAAATGTTGGTCGTCAGCACTTTTTCATCGTCGGCAAAAACCGATAATATTGACAAAAAAAGTGTTAGAAAAAAAATGATTTTCATGGTTTTTGGATTAAAATTTAACGTCGAGTCTGTCAAAAATCCTGCCTCAAAGGGGTCCGAATTTTTACAATGACACAAGATGCCAATGGAGAAAAATTTCACAAACTAACGAATTAGTTGTATGCCCCCTAAAAGTTTACGTGTAATTCCTTCAGTGTCGCGATAGAAAAGCACATACTGATACACTCCGGTTTGACTTTTAATTCCTCCATAGGTTCCATCCCATGCTGCTTCGTAATCGGAAGTGGTAAACAATTGTTTTCCCCATCGATCAAAAATAGTAAACGAATAAAAATTCTCGTCGATACCATGACCAATGGGCTTGATGTAGTCGTTTACGCCATCGCCATCTGGAGTAAATGAATTGGGAACGTACATAGTGACAACATCTTTGACGTAAATACTATGTGAAATGGTATCGCGGCAGCCATGTTCGGTCGTGATAAACAATGTAATTACATAAGATCCTGTGTCATTGTACTCATGAGTTGGATTGGTCATTGAAGAGGTACCGCCATCGCCGAAGGTCCAGTCGCTCAAATAGGTATTGGTGCTTTCGTTAAAGAACAACACAATATTATCAGCCATGTTGGGAGCCGATGGATATGGGCGGAAGTCGGCATCAGGTTTTCTGTAAACGGTAATCCAATCGGTCATTCTTACAGAATCGACACAACCATAAATTGATGTCACAACAATGAGTACATCGTAAATGCCATCGTGGGTATAAACAAAGAATGGATCTTTCTCCGAACTAAAATGCACACCTTCGTCCAGATCCCAAAAATAAGTTTGGCCTGCATTGGGACTTGTTTCGTGGAATTGCACTTCGAGTGGCTGGCAGCCCGTGGTTGGATCGGCTGTAATATTGATATCGGGAAGTGGATGCAGTTCGATGAGTGTCGCACTCACAACAGTATCGCAACCAACAGCATCTGTTATTGTAATTGTGTATGTGCCGGCCGACAAGTTGTTGATGGTTCCTGCATTGAGTTGAGGAGGATTCCAGTTGTAAGAATATGGAACTGCTCCACCCGTAACACTCAGGCTCACCTGACCGTCAGAGCCACCTTCGCAGGTTACATCAGTTGTGCTTATAGTAACGGAAATAGGTGGATAGGCATCGGTTATTTCGGCAGAATCGCTTGCCCAACAACCATTTACATCATATACAGTTACATAATACAAGCCTGATTCAAGATTCGAAATAGTTGAGCTTGTACTTGATGTTACAATGGTGTCGCCGGTTGACCAGGCATAAGTGTAGGGAGTCCCACCATTTTGAACCGTGACAGTGAGCGTGCCAGTGCTGTCGCCATAGCAAAGAACATCTACTGCATTGAAAGAAACAACTTCGAGCCCAGGACAACTTGTTGCCATCGAAAACGCAGGGAAAATTGTATCGTTAAATCCTGCCAACTCCCAAGTATTGTTGTACCACGTGATCGGGATGTATCCAAGTGGCCATGTGTACGAAAATAAAGGGCCAATGTGAATGGATAAATCGGTTGGGAATGAATTTATGCCTGGAATATGAATGCCGGGCATGCAGGTTTCGTAAATGCTTTCTACTCCGGAAATGGAATCTGTTACTGGAAACTCAATACACAAATCAGGAATATTTGCAGGTGGCACAACTGGAAACGAAGGAATATTGATGGTGAATTCAAGAGCAGCAATGGAAAAATCGAACGAAAGACTGTCCCATGTGTGATTGGTAAAATCGTTGGTCAATGAATGTGTAACATCGAAATCAATTTGGTTCACGCCATGGCATGGCCAAATAAAATTGAGATTATGACATGCTTGAAAAGTAATATTATTCCCGTTGCCCGAATTGACAACTACATTCCCGTTGGTGGGGTCGGTTTCGGTGTATTCGACCGGATACGAAAGCGACAGATTGTTCCATACCGATGGTTCGAATGCAAAATCTTGCTGCATTGTACTCAAAATAGTAAACCATGCCGAAAACAACATGTAATCTATTGTAAAGCCACTACCCAAATCGTATGTGCCGCTTAGCATGTTCAGAAATTGCTGAATTGCAGGTCCTGTCGGAGGGGGAATGAGTCCAGCCATGGCCGAAAGAAGTTGAATGACATCGACTTCGAGAGTTACCCAGGTGCAATCGCCGGCAGCATAAAGATTTTTGTTGCATTCGTCGAGCACATCGAGCCAGTCGGTGGTCTCTACATATGGCAATGTGATGCTTCCGCTCAAGCCAATCCCGAAAAGGTTGTTGAATGTGATGGGCAAAATGGTATCGTGACAAATTTGAATGGGAGGAAAAGCTGCCGCATTGAAACAGGGATATGTGAAAACACCTGTTTGTGAATTGAGCTCGAGAATGGTTATTGTGTCGTATGGTACATCAACACTAATGACAGGAAATGTTGTGCAGCCAAATACGCAGACTGTTGCATCGAGATCGAGTTGAAAACCAAAATCGAGATATAAACCAATCACACCTGCAGTTGGGAAATGTGTACTCAGATCCCAGCCCGGTCGCACATCGTAGGTCGATTCAATAGAGACTTCTTCGCCTGGACAGAACGTATTGTCGTCGGGGATTTCCATATCGACCGTGACAGGATATTCCACATCAACATAACCAGTGGTGAATCCGGAAATAACAAAATTAGAACCTATATGAAACCATGTGTCGAGGTCTATTTCAGCTCCGAACTGACCGCCAAGAATATTCACAATGTCGCCAACAGTTACCGAAGTGTCGTAATCAACATCGAAAAGATTGATATTCATATTGATGTTCCACGGACTACCATTGGGACCCCACATGTTTTGATTGTAGGTTGACCAGTCGATGTCATGATTAATAATGTGCGTCTGTGCTTGCGATACCAGTGTGATTAAAATAATTACAGTATGGAATAAAAGTTTTCTCATAATTAAAATTCTATAGTGAGTAAACTTTCTCTCAATACACTGTAAACAACAGGTTTTGCCATTACCGGATAGTTTGCACTCACCCAGATAGTTCGTTTGTAGTCGCCTGTGAGGAGCATCATTCGTTCGTATTCAACATCTTTATCGAGGGCCTTGATGAAGAAGGAGATGATGAAAAATTCGGCTTGTTTTCCACTATTGGTCAAAACCGAGCCATGTTCCTTGAGCACGGCATGTTGTTTTAGCATTTGTTCTTCGGTGAAACCAGCTGCCACAAAAGTATAGAGGATGCTGTCAAGAATCTGGATTTGTATTGTACTGCCAGCTCCTTTGTGGATGAAACCAATTTTTCCGTCTTGAACAAAAGGGATGAAATAAGCCGGCGGAATAATGCTTACTCCTGTTCCTTCGATAGTGAAGGAGTCACCAATAGCATGGTAGGTGGTATCGATCAGCATTTCGCTGTTGTTTGGCGTTTGAGCCTTGATACCTGAAGAAAAAATCATCAAATTCATGATGATGGCCAAAAGCCATTTTGTGTAAATATCTCCCATCCCCCGAAATAATTAATATAGAATTAGATGCAAATATAAAGGTAATAATTGAGGAATTTTACAGGTAATTGAAAATTTTAATATTTTTTTCTTATGTATCGACAAAAAGTAAGTCTGCGCGTTTTACTAGAAAAACACCTGCATCCCAAACATAATTTGGAATTTTGCAATATCGGGGTGATCGAGATAACTTAGGCGCCATACGCCATCAATACGCAAAAATTTAAAAATGTTTTCTATACCCACTCCGGCTTCCAAAAATGGTTTGCTGAGTGTGTACATCCCGGTTGGAAATTCGCTGTAGCTTCGATTGGCATCCGACAAGCTGCCAATAACTCCTTTTCCCCAAATTACTTCGCGCCATTTGAGTTTACGCATGAGCGGAATATGATTCAAAAACAATCCGTCGAACCTATGTGTATAGTAAAGACTCACCCATTCGTCGCTTACAAACTCGAAATAGTTCATGGTGTTGAACGATGTTTCATCGAAAAAGAAAGTTTCGTTGCCTTCGTGCATTTTCAGGAAAGGATAGGGAAGCCTACCCCATATTTTCCCCACTTCAATCACATATTTCGACCAGCCCAGCGATCCAATGTTGAACCAATCGTTAAAATAAATACTTGCTTTTTGGTAGTTATAGTTTCCGCTCCACAAATCTTTAATGCCTTTGCTATAACGCAGTTGAATTATGGGGAATGTTGTGCCCATGCTGGTGCGGTTGAAATCGTTGTACACAAATCGTTCTTTGTAGGCAAACCGCATTTCGAATGTGATTTCGCTTGTGGTAATTTTTTCACAGGTCGTGCCTTCTCCAAAATTGAAAACAGAGTCGCCAATGGGAGTTATATCTTTATGAAGAAAGCGTACGGTATTCGAAAAGCCCGGAAACCATTCATGTTCATAATGCGATTTTAATTCGTTTACCATGGTGAGCTTGTTGGCTGGATTACGGGTGATAAAACTAGCAAGTAAAAAATCTTCACGGAATCCGGTCGGGCTCATGCCGAGCTGTTCCATGTCGTGTTTATACTGAATATTGAAAGCACGGCGTGGATTTTTATTAAGCATCCACAGGAATCCGCCTCCATATTTGAACTCCTGATCGAGCGTTCCCCAGGCTATATAGGCTGATGGTCTTATTTTTTTACTAAAACAGTATGTTGTTCGTCCGCCAAAGCGGAATCGTGTTCCTTCAATTTCGTTGAAGCTCAACATTGAAGCATAAGGCCCAATTTCGACTTTGCCCCAATTCAGATAGCCCGATAGAAACATGTTAATGATATCGAGATACGTGTTGAAACGAGGCATCTTTTTAACACTGTCGACTACAAAATAAATGGTTTTTTCGTCTTTGTCGAGTGTGTCATGCCGACTTGTAAGCCAAAATGCATCATCTTTGGTGTAGGCGTCATCGGAAACCACAACTCTTTCCGGGTCGTTGTAAAACGAATTTTCTTTGGGTTGCCCTATGATGTAATTTTTGTAGGAGGTGGTTTTGTGTCCATAAAAACCCATGGTGCCTTTCTGATTGTTCTGGTTTACGTTGAAATCAATCACTAGATTTTCCTTTTCGGGCATCCAGTAACCCGAGTCGGTTTCGAAGTAGTGCTGCTCAATAATGAGATCGTTAACAAAATTGATGTTGGCATCGGGAACCACGCGCATTTCGTATTGTTTTACAGCAAACGAGCTGTCAACAATCCAAAAGTTGCCCGAAAATGTAAGCTCTTGCTTGCGGCGAGGTTTAAACATCACTTTATAGCACCAATCGTCGCCAATGAAGGTGCTGTCCATTAAGTAGTATTTGTAGTAAGAAAGACCAAAGTCGGAAACAGGGCTCACGAAATTCTTGTCAAAAATAGTAATCAGGTTGTCGTAGATGTTTACATTCTGATACATATTGCCAAGATATTGAGCTATACTTTCGTTTTCGATTCCCGAAACTTTAACGGCCTCAATATATTCGCGTTTTGAACGCGGATTGCCTCGAAAATAAACTTTCGAAAGACTTTCGGTGAGAAACAGTGGGAGATACACTTTCCCGTTAATTAGCGATGTGTCGGTATAATTAAAAATCCAGTCGAATTTTTTTAATGCACGTTGTTGTTTGAACTCGTCGGAAATATTATTGGCATCAATCTGAACTTTGTTGTAAACATCTACTTCGTAAAAGTCGGAACGGTCGGGAGAGTTGTATCTTTTTTCTTTGATAACTTTCTTTAACAATATTTCGGCTGGGTTTTCGCCCGGCAATATAATTACTTCGTCCAAAGTAATGTTTTCTGAAGGTAGAAGTATAGATATTTCCTGAAATTGTCCTCTTTTTATAGCAATGGTGGTTTTTTTGTACCCCAGGCAACTTATTTGAATAGAATCGGCATTTGTATTGGCTTCTAGCTTAAAGTTGCCTTCAAAATCAGTTGTTGTGCCTATACTCGTTCCGACAAATGCTACGCTTACGAATGGTAAAGCCTCATTGCTTAGTGAATCCTTTATGTAACCAAGGATACGAGTGCTTTGACCGCAAATATTTGAACTCAATGCAGCTAAAAATAAGACAAAAAAGAATGTGCAGGCTTTAATCATTTGTTTTCAGTAACTCGTCCCAGAATTCAGTTGCCCGCCTGCTGTGTGGTATTACAATGCTTCCTCCAACCAGCATGGCTATTCCGAATATTTCAAATATTTCATCGGTCTGTACGCCAAGTTCAAAACACTTTTCGAGATGATACTTCACACAATCGTCGCAACGAAGCACCAGTGACGAAATCAGTCCTAACATTTCCTTGGTTTTACCATCGAGTACTCCATCCTGATAGGCTAAGGTGTCGACGGAATAAATTCTTTTGATAATTTTGTTGTCGGAAGCAAGAATGCGTTGATTCATTCGGGAGCGATATTCCTGATATTCTGTAATCATAGACATGCGAAGATGTTGTTTAATAAACAAAGTTAGTTTTTTTGCAATTGTAATGCGGAATTTTTTTTTGAAGGCATAAATAATTTCTTATTACCTTTAAATGTTATTTTTGCAACTCCAAAAATTTTTACGACGGAAAAGGTTAGGAAAAAAGAATGAAAACAATAGAGGTTGGTGATATGCGAGCGATGTTGAAAAGCGTGTTCGGCTTTGAACGATTCAAAGGCGAACAGCAGGAGATTATTGAGAGCTTGTTGGCAGGGAAAGACACTTTTGTGATTATGCCAACAGGTGGCGGAAAGTCGCTTTGTTATCAATTACCCGCTTTGCTTTTGCCCGGAACAGCTATTGTGATTTCACCTCTGATCGCATTAATGAAAAATCAGGTCGATAACATTCGCAATTTTGGTGCCGAGGATGGCATTGCTCACGTAATGAATAGCTCGCTTTCGAAAACCGAAATGAATGTGGTTCACGAAGATTTGCTCTCGGGAAAAACGAAGCTTTTATATGTTGCCCCTGAATCGCTCACCAAAGACGAAAATGTCGAGTTTCTACAAAAAATTAATATTTCATTCTATGCCATCGACGAGGCTCACTGTATTTCGGAATGGGGTCACGACTTTCGTCCCGAATATCGCCGAATCAGACCTATTGTTGATGCTATAGGAAAACGAGTTCCACTCATTGCTCTAACAGCAACAGCAACACCTAAAGTTCAACAGGATATTCTTAAAACACTCAGACTAATTGATCCTGCGGTTTTTATATCTTCGTTCAACAGGCCTAACCTATATTACGAGGTACGACCTAAATATAAAGATGTTAATCGTGAATTGCTCAAATTTGTTAAGCAAAACGAAGGTAAAAGTGGTATTGTTTATTGCCTGAGCAGAAAGAAAACAGAAGAACTTGCGGAGTTTTTGCAAGTAAATGGCATTAAGGCTTTGCCTTATCATGCCGGACTCGATGCATCGGTTCGTCGTCAGAATCAGGACATGTTTCTGATGGAAGAAGTTGATGTAATGATTGCTACTATTGCTTTTGGAATGGGAATCGACAAACCCGATATCCGGTATGTGGTGCATTACGACATGCCCAAAAGTCTCGAAAGCTATTATCAGGAAACAGGTCGCTCAGGTCGCGATGGAGGGGAAGGTCAATGTATTGCCTTTTACAGCATTGATGATTTGCAGAAATTCGAGAAGTTTTCGAAAGACAAAGGTGTAGCTGAGCAGGAAATTGCGCAGCATTTATTGATTGAAACCATTTCGTTCGCTGAAAGTTCGGTTTGCCGCCGTAAACAGCTGCTGCATTATTTTGGGGAGAACTATCACGAAGATAATTGTCAGAGTTGTGACAACTGTCTTTTTCCACGCGACACTTTTGAAGGAGAAGAAGAAGCCCTTTTGGTTCTCGACACCATCGATGAGACACAGGAGCAGTTTAAAACAAAAAGTATTGTCGATATTGTTACCGGTAGCAAATCGCCTTCGATGAAGCAACTCAAAGCCGAAAAACTTTCGGTATTTGGCAAAGGTGGCGAAAAACCCGAAAGATATTGGAATTCGGTCGTAAGGCAGTTGTTGATTATGAATTATCTAGCCAAAGATATCGAAAACTATGGCGTACTGAAAATTACAGAAAAAGGAAAAGATTACTTGAATAACCCCACATCACTTATGTTGACGAAAGATCGTAACATCGAAGAAGAAAAAGATGAAGATGCAATGAATGCTGCCGATGGACGTGGCAGTGGCACCGACAAAGCATTGTTTGGCATGTTAAAGGACTTGCGCAAACAAATCGCAAAAAAGGAGAATCTTCCTCCATTTGTTATTTTTCAGGATCCATCACTGGAAGATATGGCCATTCAGTATCCTGTAACAATGGAAGAGCTGAAAAATATTACCGGCGTTGGCACCGGCAAGGCGCAAAAATACGGCGATCCATTCCTGAAACTCATTTCGGGATATGTTGAGGAAAATGAGATTATTCGACCGATGGATATGGTTGTAAAATCGCCGGTAAATAAGAGCGGACTTAAAGTGTATATTATTCAGGCTATTGACCGCAAGGTAGCACTTGAAGATCTTGCTACCGCTAAAAACCTGATGTTTGAAGAATTGCTCGACGAACTTGAACGTATCGTCTCGAGCGGCACCAGGTTGAACCTCAACTTCTACATTGATGAGTATGTCGATCCATACCATCAGGAAGAGATTTTCGACTATTTTCGCCAGGCCGAAACCGATTCAATCGAAAACGCTTTGCTCGAATTAGGCGAAAATGAATACAGTGTCGAAGAAATTCGCCTGATGCGTATCAAATTTATGTCAGACCTCGGAAACTAAAAACAAATCATGGAAAACCAAAATTTGCCCGGCGATAACACGCCATCGACCGAAAAACAGACACGTTGTGCCTTGAACGGCCAATCCATTTTTAATATTGTTGCTGCTGTGGTAATAGTATTGTTGGTAGTAATGCAATTCTACAATCCTTTTGTGAAAACAATAAATGTTGCAGGAAACGATAATGGCGATTTACGAATTGCGTTTGTTGTTTCTGATAGCCTGATGACAAAATGTGTAATGGTTGATACCATGAGCGCGCAACTTGCCAGACTTCAGGATAGTCTGCAAAAAGATCTTCAGACTCGTCAACAGGGATTTGAAGCCCGAGTGAATTTGTTTCAGCAAAATATGCAGAACGGAAAAATTACCACCGAAACTCAGGCTAAACAACAGCAGATTGCGTTGCAAAACGAGCAGGAAGGCCTTATGGCTCTCAACGATCAATATACGAATCAGATTTCTACTATTCAACTGCAGATGAATTATGCACTCATCGATTCAGTGAATAGTGTTATAAAGCATTACCCCGAAGAATTTCCATACGATTTTGTTCTTGGCTATACCAAAGGTGCAGGTATTTTGTACGCCAGCGATAAATTCGATATCACCAGTGCAGTTCTCGAAAAGTTGAATCAGGATTATAAACCCGAATGAGACAGTTAATTCTTTTTCCGGTTTTGATGCTTATTGCCGTATTGGTTGTTTCTTGCGGAACAAAAACCATTCGCGTGATTGAAGAAACATGGCCCGATGGTAAAGAGAAAAAAGTCGTTTTTTATTCCGACAACGAGGCCCACGAAAAGCTGAGAGAAGAAACCTACTATGCCAATGGTAAAATGGAATCGGAAGGAGCTATTGTAAATGGTGAGCGCGATGGAATTTGGCGTTTCTGGTATCAGAACGGCAACCTCTGGAGCGAAGGTGAATTTAGCAATGGGAAAGCCAATGGTGTTCGGAAGGTGTATTACGAAAACGGACAGCTTCGTTATCGTGGCGAATATATAAATGATGCCAAAAGCGGTAATTGGGAATTTTACGACGAAAATGGACGAAAAGTTGACGAAGAAAAATACTAAATATCAGCCTCGATGAAAAGGATTTTGTTGAAATTGAGTGGTGAATCGTTGGCCGGGAAAGGAGCTTCTGGAATTGATACAAGCATGCTTGCAGCTTTCGCCGATGAAATATCCGATGCACTTAAACTTGGTGCGCAAGTGGCAGTAGTGCTTGGTGGAGGTAATATTTTCAGAGGACTTGGAGGAAGTAAAAAAGGTGTTTCGCGGGTGCAGGGCGACTATATGGGCATGCTTGCAACTGTAATTAACAGTTTGGCATTGCAAGATACTCTTAAACAACGTGGTATTGCAACCGAAGTGCTTTCGGGTCTCGAAATTTCGCCTCTTTGTCGTAAAATGAGTGGACCACTTGCGGTGGAGTTGCTTTCCATGAACACCGTTGTGATTATAGCCGGTGGCACTGGAAACCCTTATTTTACTACTGATTCGGCGGCAGCGCTTCGTGCAGTTGAAATCGAAGCTGATGCCTTGCTTAAGGGTACCCGTGTAGATGGTGTTTACTCCGCTGACCCTGAGAAAGATCCTCATGCAGTAAAATTTGATGAAATCAGTTTTGCTGAAGCTTACGATAAGCATCTTAATGTGATGGATATGACCGCTTTTACGCTTTGCCGCGAAAATAATATGCCTATTGTGGTTTTCGACGTAAATATACCCGGAAATCTGGCCGCATTGCTCAGGGGTGAAAAAATCGGAACCATTGTTAAGTAGTTGATTATGGAAAACAACAGTGCCAATCCTGAATTATTGAGAATTGCTCGTTCGCGTGTAAGCTTCAAGGCTCATCTTATCATTTTTATCCTTGGCAATGTTTTGCTGTGGCTATTGTGGATAATGATGTACTACATTTTCAATGTAGGTTTTCCTTGGGCATTATTTCCCACTCTAGGATGGGGTGTTGCATTGCTGTTTCATTACTTTAAGGTGTTTAAATGGAATGAGAAATGGGTCGAAAAAGAATACGATCGTCTCATCGAAGAAAATAGAAAGCGAGTGGAAGGCAAATCGAGCTTGCCACCCCAAATGAACTCATAAAAAAGAAAATTATGACTGACGATTCCCTGTTGTTGTTGGAAGAAACAAAAGAAGGCATGATGAATGCCGTAGCTCATCTCGAACGTGAGTTGGTGAAAATCCGTGCCGGTAAAGCCAGCCCGGCCGTTTTTGATGGTGTGAAAATCGACTTTTATGGCACCATGACTCCATTGGCACAGGTTGGAAACATCAATATTCCGGATGCAAAAACCATTGTGATTCAACCATGGGATCGTAGTGTTTTGGGCGCAGTTGAGAAAGCAATCATGGCTGCAAACCTTGGGTTTACTCCGGTAAATAATGGTGAAATTATCCGGATTAGTATTCCGCCACTCACCGAAGAACGCCGCAAAGACATGGTGAAAAAAGTGAAAGCTGAAGGCGAAAGTGCTAAGATTGCTGTTCGTAATGTTCGTCGCAATGTGCTTGAAAAAGCAAAAAAACTCACTAAAGAAGGTGTGCCTGAAGACGAAGTGAAAAACCTCGAAAAAGATATTCAAACCATTACCGACAAACACATCGAAAGCATTGATAAAATTCTCGCTGAAAAAGAAAAAGATATTATGACAGTGTAGTTGAGAGTCCGCTTCTTGTGCTTTGTGGTGAAGGTTTGTATTAAAATTTTACCGCGATGAAGTTTTTTGTTCTTGTTGTTTCGATGTTTCTTGTAGGCTCTGCTTCTGCTCAGCAAAGCGATTCTGCAAAGAATGCATCAATGCCGCATCATTTTTTTTCGGTCAATCCTGTCAATTCGTTAATTCTACAACAAGCTGGTATTAATTACGAATACGCGGGAAGAAAATGGGGTGCTGGAGTGGATTTAGGGTTTGTGTATCCCAATGAGTTAAATTATAGCCGAATTTTTATGGCGGCAACCAACGGATATGGTGCCTTTGAATCGTACTCTGGATATTATTTCATTCCACGTGTGAATTTTTCTTTACGAACTAAATATTTTTCAAGAAGAATTAACCGGCAGTATTTGTTATTGAAAGGTGTTTCTAAAAAATTGGTTTGCGATTCAACAAAGTATCTTGTTTGGTATAATGAGGAAGGTGCCGATCTGGCAACTTATAGAAAACAAAAAGATGAGGCCACTATTTTAGGCGCTTTTCTTTGTTTTGGCAGCAGAAATACATTTCGGCACTTTTTTATGGAATACAGCTTTGGCGTTGGATGGCTAAATATCAGTCAGAAGATGGCTGTAGCCAATGAGCTTTATACTGGTACTCCTTTGTCGGGATATCCTTATGAGGATAATCTTGAACGAGATCATTTTGCAGTGAGTCTCGAATTTCGGTTAGGCTATGCATTCTGATAGAATGCAACTGGTTATAAATTCCAATTAAAAGGTCTGCAATCTTTGTCAACATACTCTGCTTAAGCGGGCTTTTACATCATTGACAAGGGCGTTTTTGTTTTTGAGAAAGTTTCAGAATGTTAACGTCATAAAATGAATTTGAGATTGTTTTGTCTTTCAGGACTATTTATTCTAAACGTTTACTTTATTACAGTGTGCACAAATTTTACCGGCAGAAGTAATTCTGTTTAGAATATATTCATTAATTCTTTCAGGCTTTTTATTCTGAATGTCGCTGGTTTGTTTTCGGCTCCATCAACGGTGTGCGGGTTGAAATAGACCTGATCGATTCCGGCAGCAGCAGCTCCGGCAATGTCGACATCGTAATCATCGCCGATCATAATGCACGATTCGGCATTTACATTCATGGTATTCGTTGCATAATCGAAAATGCGCCTATCAGGTTTGTTATAGCCAATTTCTTCTGAAATAAACAAATGTGTGAAGTATTTCCCCAATCCGCAGCGCTCCACTTTGGGGTATTGCGCTTCTTTGAAGCCGTTGGTGATTACCGACATTAAATATCCTTTCTCAAGCAAATATTCCAACGATTCTAATGCCCAGGGAAACAAATATGCTTTTTGCGCAACCACCTGAACATACATATCGGCCAAATGATTGGCAATCCATGGTCGGTCGAGGCCAAGTTCTTCGAGTGTTAAAGTGAAGCGCTTTACCCGCAGTACTTCTTTCGAAATTTCTTTATTGCGGTACAAGTCCCAAAGTCCACTGTTTACTTCGCGGTAGCGCGTATAAAAATAATCGAATCCAAATGTTGTGTGAGGCTTAACATACAGGGCAAATAAATCGTGCAACGTTTCGTGTGCGGCTTTATCGAAATCCCAAAGGGTGCGATCAAGGTCGAAAATGATATGTGTGTAATTCTTCATAAATAATTCAACTTCGCAAAAGTAATGAAAATGAGCAGAAGAGAGTAAATGAGAAATATATGTACTGATTGAAAACACAACTTTGTTTTAATCAGCTGTGCGATAGAATAGAACCAAATATGGTGTTGCTGTTAAAAAAAATACTCTATGAAAATGATACTGGAATTATATAGAAAATGTCCGATTATTCCGTACCAAAGAGTTTTGTATTTAGCTCTCAAATAGCCAAACAAAAGACCAATGGGAAAAATCCAGAGAATAGAGAATAACGACAAGTGTAAAATGGTGAATAGAATTGCCGAAACTACTATTGCTGATGTTGCTCCTGCAATTTTCTCCAACTCCCCAAACACAACTCCCCTGAAAGCAATCTCTTCAAAAATAGCCGGGAAAACGCCTATTGAAATAACAGAAAACAGAAGAGGTGCCGGAGAATTCTGAAAAACCTCATAATATGCATCCTGACTTTCATTAAAAAGGCTCTGGTTTAAGAATTCTGCGAATACCGATACCAATGTTGCGTATGCTATAGCGCCAAAAATAAGAGCCAATAGTAATGACAATCTTGGTTTTTCAAATTTAAACTGCAAAATAGTCTCTTTGAAATTGAGAAAGAAAAACAACAACACAATAAGGGCAAATATCGAATCGTGGAAAATTGACGATATGTAATCCGATTCATGAGGAATGAGACTAATTACTAAAATATAGCCCAGTAATGTGAAAAAGAAAACCGAAATCCGGGTAATATTCCTTTTGTAATCAGTGTTTTTCTGCAATACTTCAACAAGTTCCAATCCGCATTTACTGCAAAAATTGGCATGTTGATGATTTTGATGCTGACAATTACTGCAAATCATTTTTACGACAAATCTTTTGAATCTGTTAGAGACTTCAACTCTTTTTCGAGACCCTCAGAGTCTTTTGCTCCTTTGTAGCCATATACAAATCCGGAGATAATGATTACTTTCCAGATAATTCCTTGGTATATAGTGTTTGGATCCTGAACTGCCGCTACAACATTCAAGACTATGTAAATAAAAAATCCCGATAAAATAGCTGCAAATGGTTTGCGTTGGCTCCAAAATCCCAAACCAAAGTAAATAGCGGCACAAATAAGACATGCAACAAGAATTATATTGCTATTCGGCATTTTCGACATGCCTAGTATCAGCCCAAAAACAAGATTGATAGTTCCTAAAATAAATAAAATATTCCGGGCTTTCTTTATTGCCTTTTTGTGTTCGAGATATAGCCGTTTCTTTCGTTTAACGGCAATAAGATATTTTTTCATCTCTATCTGATCTCCCCTTTGTGGAAAGCGGCAGTTGGGGCAGAAATAATCTTCATCCTTCAGCCCTTTCGACTTACAATGATAACATGTTGTGAAATCAGTAATGATAACGTCGTTGTACAATTTTTGGCTCTCTTTGTCCAATTGTTCAGAGGTAATATTAAGATTTCCCATAAAATGTTATGTAAAGTTTGTTGTCTTTGACAAAATTAAAAAATATATTAATATTTGTTTGTTGTCTGAAAAGAATAGTATGTATTCATTAATTGGCAATATTTCTCTACTTTTGCAATCATGACCACCTGAGAACCAATGCGATTTATTCGGATACTCAATATTATTGTAGCATTGCTGTTTGTTGCCTTATGGATTGTGCTTTTGATCGGGCGCGAAAAATTCCAGGGCGACGGGCTTATGCATCCATCGGGCTGGGACGAAAACAAAACGTATTTTTCCGAGCGGGTACCCTTTGGAATTATCAATCGCGGTCGTTATTTCGGGTTTATTTCGGAATCATGCGATAGCAGCAGAGATATAGTAACTGGCATTTGGGAGCTTAATCCTGCAAAAAACCAGATTTTGGAACACAAATTGCCTTCAACTCACCGATTTGATTCAATTGTTTCAATAATCGAAGCCCCCGACACTTCGTTTACTGTCACCGGAGTCCTGAACGATTCGCTCATTAGTATAATTCATCTTGATACAACCGTTGAAACAGGGCTGTCTTTTGTTGCCCCTGCTTCCGTAAAAGCTGTTCAATATATTAATGGAAAGCTGGAAATGGTATTTGGGCGTCAAAAAAAATTGGTGGCAACAATCGGAACCATTAGCGATTCCGTCATTAGTTACCGCAAATATGAATTGCCGGGTTTTTTCGATCGTATTTGCGAAATTGTTGTTGCCTGGTCCGAGAACAATAAATGGCGCTTTTTGCTTCGAACCGATTTTCATCGTCGCAACGAAAAGTGGGTGTTGTTAGATTCGTCGCAAAAGACTAATTTTCTGATTTTCGATGAACGTGCTGTTTATCCTGAATATCCCGGGATTGCTCATGAAAACAAACGAAAAATTCTTTCGTCATTAGACTACACCATTTCGGGTTTAGTACCCAACCGTATATATAACGATACCATCATGTTTTTTGATGGCAAGAAACTTCGGGAGACGCCAGCTTATTCAGGCCGACCAAATAAAGTGTTTTGGTTTTTACATTCACTTTCAGGAATAAAAATAAAAATAACATCGTGGGATAACGGCAGCGACGAAAGCGGATTTCTGATGCGATATCCTTATCTTGGGTTTCCCTCTTCTGTGTTACCGTTTACAACCGATTCGGGCAGAATGGTTTTCAGTACGCCTCACAATAGAGATGCCCGACAGATTTTTCTTTCCGACGGCGAATATCCAATAGGCTATTTTAAAACAGGGGTGGATTCGATGACTATGATTAGCTCGAAACTTAATATTGCTCAACTCGATGCAAACGGACAACTACTCGATCGAAAAACATTTCTTACGTTAGTGAACAATACTGTTTTGAGAAAATTGCCCGATACCTTTCATTTTTTAGACACGGAGTTTCCCAATATGAAAGCTCTGATGTGGCTGTTGATGCTTTATGGGTTGATGCCGCTGTGGTTGCTGAGTATTATTGTGGTGTGGCTGGTAAATGCAGTACGGGTAAAACCTAAATTTGCCGTGCGCGAGCGATCGTGGCCGATTCTTTTAAAACTTTTTCCAGGCAGTATTCTCTATTTTCTTGTTTATGCCATTAATGTTGTAGCATTTCTAAAATCGTTTTCGGTCTGGTTTTTCTGAAATATCTTTGAAATAATGGATTATATTATTTCATCAAAAGTTTGAACGATTTAAGCGGATTTTAATATCAGCAGATTATTTACTCATTGAATTGTTATCCAGATATTGACGCAAATATTGTTGCTTTCCTGAAGTCGTTTTCGCTTTGATTTGTTTGAGAGTAATCTTGAGCGGCACTTTGTAAAAAAGTAAGGAAAAATCAACGAATTTGCACGAATTAAGCTGAATAATTGTAAACACTAATCATCGAATCGTCGCAAATTTCTCATTAGCAGATATCAATAAAAAATCCTACACCCGATTGATGATTTGACGGCGTTTTACATATCTGTGCTTATGAAAGTATTGTACCTTTGCGATGCCTACAAACGTGTTTTCCGTAAATTTAAAACGCAATGAAATTATTTTTAAAAATTAAAAATTGGCAGTTTTTTATATTCATGATTGTGCTAACTTATTGTGTTAGAGATAGGTTGACAATGATAATAATAATGACAACATTTCTTGCATTTTTTTCCTTTTGGCTTTATTCCATAGCTCGGATTGGTCAGAGAAAACTAAAAGAATTTGAACTCAAAGGACAGAAAACCACTTATCAAGCAATAAGTTGTATTTTGATGCCATTATCATGGTTAATTGTAGTTTTGAATCCAGCAATTTTCATAGGCATCAATCCTCATGTAATCTGGTATAGGGCTATGAGTGTAACTTTATCTTTATTGTTTTTAAGCACCTGTTTGTATTCGATTTTTTTTGCCTCAAAAACGATAAAAACAATAGAATTAAGAAGTTTTCCGAAATTTCAACAATATGCATTAATCATACTTGGAATAATTCTCTGGCCTATAGGAATATGGTTCGTACAGCCGAAAGTAAACAGAATAAGTGTATAACGAGGGTTTTGTAACCGCAAAAGCTAAAACTACCCGGACAATTTAGCGAGATCAGCATGACCGCTTGATTGACGTTGCCAAATACGTTTCATGTCATCTAAAATTCCACTCTCCGGGCCGAAGATTGAGAAAAATGCCAGTGTAAACATACATTTCCGAACTGTTCCCCACTTCCGATTGATCGTTGCGATACAGCACACCCAGTCGCCAGACAAAACTGGTATTTGCATAGCGAAACATTCTTCGGTATTCGGCACTTGTTTGAATAATGTTGTGGCGAACACCTTGACCAACAACGTTTCCATAGTATTGCACAGGAATATTTCCATTTCCGACCGGCCCATCGAATGTGGATTGCAGCAAGTCTTGCCCAAAATGAGTGCCAGCAGAATCGAGTCCGGTAACATAATACATGGCATTGAAATGCGCCGACCATTTTTCTTTTTTATACTGCGAACGGAAAACAAATTCGTAAAAATTGGCTCCCAATGGATGTGCAACAGGTTGATTCATATTGGTATAACTCATCATTGGGTCGCGATGACTAAACACATAGGGGCGGGCAAAATTGAATTCGGCCAGTGCATTCAAACCTCCAATGCCAAAAAGTCCGACCGATTTAATGCCTATTTGAAAAGCCTGCTTGTTTACCCATGCACCGTAGGGAATGGAACTATCGGATGGATGCAAAGAGTGTTTTATCCAGTTTTTGATTTCGGAAATAAAGAACTCGTCGAGCAGAATTTGTCCGTAAAGTTTGGTCTTCGGAAAAATATTCCACGAAATATTTCCACCAATGAGCATATTGTCGGGTGACCCCAACGCAAACTCGGCAGGGCGGAAAAACAGAACAGGATTCAAATAAAGCCATTCGAAACCGCGCTGTCTAACACTATCTTCGGCTTTCCAAACCACCGATTCGAAAAACGACAGATTCAGCTTTGAATTAATCATCCAACTCAGATAATGTGTTGCCGAGAACTTGGTTTCGCTATGTCCATCGGGCATTTGCTGCCGCCACCGCGAAATCTGATGTTGGTATCGCAATTGATTCAAATTCGCTTCGATACGAACAAAGGGATATTCTGCACCCTGATCGGAGAGTAGCATGGAACGATAACCATCGCCAAGAAAAGTTTTTTCATTGCCTGCCCGCAGTGTGAAAACCGGACTTAATTCGTGGGTAAACATTACCGGCACCGATAAATACCCGTTGCTTTTTCCCGACGAATACAAGGTTCTTCCTTCTCCGGGGAAAAAGTTTAGACTATCGAACTTCTCGCCGATAAATTTCGGATAAACCGCATGGGTAAAAGCAGGCGAGATTTTAAAATGAGCATTATTGTTGATACTGCCACCTACCCAAACACCAGCTCCGGCAGAATATGGCAAGCCGCTTCCAGCCATGGCTTCGCTGAATGCCATCGGATAAAGAGATATTTGTCTTTCCCCACTAAAAAAATAAAACGGATCGCGATTGTATCCCATCGAAGAATGCTTTGTATCGACACTATCGCTTAATGCATTATGTACAAATCCGGCAGTACTCATCTGCGCATGCAAACCAGCAACTAAAAGGGTCAATATGGCAAAAACAACCGCTTTCATTTAGAAAAAATCGTAGTATTGACGACGAATGGTATGGCGTATCCCAATCTCGTACATGAGTGAATTGGTTGGAATATCGGAATACGAATTTTTATAGTTTCGATAATGTAAACCGGCAAACACAACCAGATTTGTGGTTTTGTTGATGCTATACCCCAAAGTCATTTGCAAATGCGAAACCTTGTCGGGATTGGCTTGAGGAGCATAGAAACCATTTCCTGAATAAGAATCGGTTCCAAAATAAGAATTTGTCACCGGAAGTCCGGTTGCCCAAATGATATTGTATTGGATATTGGCAAGCCAATTGAATTTTGAGAAATGAAACCCCGAAGCCCACTCGACAAATTGTTGTCCGCTGGGGTGAGACAGAGGCTGGTCGTAGTGGGTGTAGGCAGTCCACGAGTTCGATGATGTATAGGCGTTGTTGGTTGCAATATTGAATTCAGAATACGCCCAAATTGGCCAGTCTTTGTTTTTTTGTTTCCAACGAAAACCAAGTTGAAAAGCGCCTTGAAATGTCTGATAATTGCTATTGATGTCGTCAACAACTACTTGCGAATACAATATGAGTTGTTCTTTTATTGTTGCATCAGCAAGCAACGCCACCATCGCATGATGAAGCCCTTTTGATTTCTCAGCCACAGTCCGAACCAATGGTAAAGGCAACATCGATGTGGGATAAAAGGAAATGCCAGTTGAATCGGAAGGCATAAAAATAACTGATTCGTAAAGGCCGAGGTTCAACCATTTCGCAGGACTGAAAGTAAAATAGGTGAACGAAAACCACTTTTGCTGGAATGCTCCGGTTTCGGAACGAGGAATTCCGAGTATATTGTTGAAGTCGGGGTTGGTCAACGATGCAATATTATGACTCAGGCTCCATTTTTTGTGTGTAAAAGTGTTCATCAGAAAAGGATAAGCCTCTGACGCATCGGACAAAACCATGCTCCGGTAACCCTTTCCTATATGGAAACGGTCGTACCCCAGACGGACTCCATAGCTTTTGAAAGGTTGCCACATAATCTGGCTAAAAACTACACCGTAGTCATATCCATTACTGCCAAACGATTTGGCATTTATCATCCCGGGAATTACCTTCATGGTATCGACCCAATCGGAGGCAAACGAAGGCAACACTGCCTGATTTTCATAAAATTCGGAGCGAACAAACAAATTATTTCCAAATTTTCCATTAAGAACAAACCCCCGGGTATTCTGATAAAGCAAGCTATCGCCTTCGCGACCATAGCGTAAATCGAGAACCGGATTAATACTGATAGTGTATTTGTCGTCCTTCATTAATACCAGATCTTCTTGAAATAATTTTCGGTTCAGCCAAGTGGAATTCATTACTTTGTGCAACGGCTTAGAATCAACAAGAACCGGGTATAAGGAAGGAATGGTTAGGCCTGGATATGAAAACGCGCTTGAGCTATCCAAAAATGGTAAGTCGGATTGCCGCATTTGTTCGTTGCCAATCATTTGTGCATTGGCGGCGAAGCACAATAAAGTAAGTCCTATGGCAATAATGAATTTCCGCATAGATTGAACTGCTAAGATAGGATAAAATATTTATTATGGTGACTCCATGCAGGGCAAACATATCACATTTTCTCCCTTATTGCTCTATTCTGAACTGACTTTAGAATCTCAGCAGGAGAGCTTTGTTTTTTATACGATTAGTAAACAATTGTATTATTGGGTCCTTCGGGACAATTTCAGCAGGGCTAAAATAAAAAAGTTGCATTTTGTCTGTATGACGCCTTCCGGGCTGTATGACGGCTAAAATGATACTTGGTATCGTTTTTGCTAAAGTTACAAGTTGTCAGGAGATTGAAAAAAAGTTTTATCTTAGCAAAAAAATAGCACCATGAAAAGAATTGCTCTTCTTCCGGTTTTGTTATCGTTCTTTTTTCTTTTTGCAGGAACAGCTCTGGTTCAGGGACAACCTGTAATGCGCGAAAAGGCTAAAAAAGTAATCAATCGGACAGCCATTGTTGTGTATGCTGCACACAAGCAAACAATTGCCAATCAGGTTTTTACAGGCAATTTGAAAAAAGCGGTAATTCATCAACGCATTGCCATCAAGCTTTTTAACGAAGGCAAATACATGAAAGCCATTCACCATTCGCGTCGTGCACGCGAATTGGCACGCCTTCAAATTGAAGCCAACCATGGTACATTTCCAGCAGGTTTTGAACCCACCAGCGACGAGAATCCCGAAGGACCAGCCCCAACCAATGAGCAGCTGGACGATGAAGCAAACACATCGGAGTACAATGCTGCTACCGGTGACGACAAACAGCTTGCATCGGAATCACTCGACGACATGGAAATTAAAGAATAAATTCTTTTAAAAACATTTTGTTTTTTAGCAGCAGAGGCATTAATGACCATGTCTCTGCTTTTTTATTTATACATTTGAGCCATGAAATCAGTCGGGAAATTTTCATGGTTGCATTATTCGTCGCACGAAGTGATGGTGGGCGATATTGGCTTTGGTGGAAATAATCCTGTCAGGCTTCAATCGATGACTAATACAGCTACAGCCGATGTTGAAGCTACTGTTCGTCAATCGAAACTTATTTTTGACGCTGGAGCCGATTTAGTGCGCATTACGGCTCGCAATATTGCAGAAGCTGTTTGTTTGAGCGATATTCGTAAAGAACTTAATTCGGATGGATATAGTAAGCCTTTATCGGCCGATATTCATTTCAATCCGGCCATTGCTGTCGAAGCTGCACGTAGGGTTGAAAAAATACGAATCAATCCCGGAAATTTTGTGAATCTGTTTCCGGGGAAGCTGAGTTTTAGTAACGAGGAATACAAAAATGAACTCGACGAAATACATAAAATTACCACACCTTTAATTGCTGTTTGCCGCGAGTATGGAACATCTGTACGAATTGGAATCAATGGAGGGTCGCTGAGTAAGCGAATCATCGACCGATACGGAAATACACCGCAAGCCATGGTAGAGTCGGCCCTCGAATTCATTGATATTTTCAGAAGCGATAATTTTCATAAACTTGTCGTTTCTATAAAGGCAAGCGAAGTGCTTGCCACCATACATGCCAATCGATTACTGGCGCAAGCTTTTGTTGAGAAGGGTTATAGCTATCCTATTCATCTGGGCGTAACGGAGGCTGGCGAAGGCGAAGACGGCCGAATAAAATCGGCTGCCGGAATTGGCGTGTTGCTGATTGATGGAGTTGGTGATACAATTCGTGTTTCGCTTACTGAATCGCCCGAAAAGGAAATTCCGGTAGCCCAGAAAATAGTCGCTTCGGCACTTAAAAACAGATCGCAAAAAGACGTTGCACGCCGTTTTTACGAGAAAGTTTTTCCGTTTAAACATTATTTGAATGAAGCCGAAAAAGCCAGCAATGAAAAACCAGTTACTGGCAATAGGAGCAGGCTGCCGGAAGTTCCGCTACAAATAGACCTGCTCCGCAGCAACTTCGAGCAAAGCTACAACAAGCCAATGGCAATTGTGTGGGAACCCGAATTGCAATCGGTCATCGATTTTGCTATAGTGGCAGGCTCGTTTTTTGCCGATGGATGCGGAAATGCCATTCGTGTCGACACAAAAAATGATGCTACTTCTTATTACGAAACAGCACTCTCATTGCTTCAAACTACGGGACGATTGATTACGAAAGCTGCATTTACTTCATGTCCTTCTTGTGGCAGAACTACATTCGATATTGAAAAAATACTGAAGCAAGTGAAGGAACAGTTTGCATCGTTCACTGGTGTTCAATTTGCCGTAATGGGTTGCATTGTAAATGGTCCCGGCGAAATGGAAGGTGCACGCTATGGTATTCTGGGTTCAAAACCCAATCATGTGGATATTTATTTCAACGGACAGCCCGTTCTGAAAGGAATTCATCAGGATAAGGCGGTGGCGGAACTTAAAAAGCTGGTTGATGAGAATGAGAAAAAATAAATAGTTTTTTGAAATTCCTTGTTGTCATACTTCCCTTCGGAATACTCAGGGCAAGCTGCTCAGCATGACTGGTTTTTAAATATTTTTGTTTAATAAATATGGCAAACATCAGCAACATCAAAAACATCATATTCGACCTCGGAGGAGTGATTTTGAATATCGACTTTACAGTGACACAACGCGAGTTTGTAAAGCTCGGCATTCGTAATATCGACCAAACTTTCGGCCAATATCATCAAATTGAATTTTTCGATTTGTTCGACCGTGGCGAAATTGACGAAGAAGAATTTCTGCAGCATGCGCAAAAATTATTTCCGGCTCATGTAAGTCGTCAGCAAATTATTGAAGCCTGGAATGCGATGCTTTTCGATTTGCCTGCAAAACGATTTGAATATTTGCAGCAACTGGGCAAAAAATACCGCTTGTTTCTGATGAGCAATACCAATAGTATTCACTACAAAGCATATCAGGAACTCATTCGCAAAGCTTACGGAATTTCCGGCCTTGATATGTTGTTCGAAAAGGCATATTATTCGCATCTGGTGCACATGCGTAAACCTGAAAAGCGCTTTTTCGATTTAATACTGAACGAAAATAATCTGCTTGCCAGCGAAACCTTGTTTATTGACGACACACCCATCAATACGGATGCAGCAGAAACATATGGAATTCGGGGATTGTTTATTAAACAGAATTCGGAGATAGAGGATGCGTTGAAAATATCGGCAATCAATTTACACTCCTAAGTAATTATTCCGTTTCAACTTCCAATATTTCAATTTTCTCTGCAAAAATTGTAATGATTGAAATATAATCGTTGCCGGTTTTTTCCATTTTCTTGTCAAGTTTTGCAGCACTTTGTTCTGAATACGCATCTGCTTTTCCCGATTTTGTCATGTTATCCACCCATACAGAATCGATACAAGGAGTATTATCGATATGACACAACAAGGATTTCTCTCTTTTCAGGCTGTCAATTTTGCTTTTCACGACACGGTATTCCTTTACTACTCCTTGGATTTTTATTCTCTTACCATACAAGGATTTATCGAAACTCCCAAGAGAGTCAAACGGAACAACTTTTATTATTTCTCCGCCATCGGTACTCAATTTTAATTTTTTTCCATCCACACCGCAAATGTGAACAACCAGACCTTCCGTTTCAATATGTTGCCCATCGTAATGTTCAATATTTGCGACTAAACTGTCTGCCGGCAGTTCAATATTCTGCGAATAGGTTTTAGCATAGCTCAAAACACAGATGGCTATTGCCAATAATGAAATTTTTTGTTTCATCTTTTGCTGTTTTACTTTATTCGCGACAAAATTAACAATATGGGATATCAAAACCCTTGATGAATGTCAAGAATTTTCTGGTTTCTTTTCTTCGGCTGATAAGCAACAAGTTTGCCTTTGTTCCCTTTGTTGATTAAAATTAGCATATGATTCAGATCGCCAAGATAAAGAGTGTGTCGAAATGGAACAATTGCCATACTTAGACGGGTTCAATATGACTGTCTTTCTACTTCAAATGATCTTCGAAATATTGAAAAATCATTTTATACAGATGTAGTCGATCTTTGCCACGAACATTGTGCTCATGATTTGGATACATAAAGAAATCGATAAGCTTCCCGGCTTTAATACCAGCTTCGATAAACGATAGTGCATTCTGCGGAACAACAGTTCCATCCTGATATCCCTGAATAACAAGCAGACGAGCATTGAGCTGATCGACAAAATTAGCAAGTGCTGCATTTTTATATCCTTCCGGATTCGATTCTGGTGTATCCATATAGCGTTCTCCATACATCACTTCATAGTATTTCCAGTCGATAACAGGGCCACCGGCAACACCTGCCTTGAAAATATCTGGATTTTTCAGCAGCATGCTGATGGTCATAAAACCACCATAGCTCCAACCATGAACGCCAATACGTGTAGCATCGACCCACGATTGCGATTTTAGCCAATTTACACCAATCATCTGATCCGAAACTTCAATTGTTCCCAGATTTCTAAAAATAGCACTTTCGAATTCCAGTCCGCGATTCGACGAACCACGATTGTCAATCGTAAAAACAACATAGCCTTGCGTTGCAAGAAAGTACTGGAAATAGCCTGCGCCTCCGGTCCAGCTGTTGATAACCATTTGAGCATGCGGTCCGCCATACATATAAACAATGACAGGATATTTTTCTGTTGCATCGAAGCCAACAGGTTTCAACAAGCGACCATAAAGCAATGTGCCGTCATCGGTTTTCAGTGTCACCATTTCGGGTTTGGGAACATCATAGCCACTGAGTGGATTCTTGTCGAGCAACAATTCTTTGATGGTTTTGCCTGCTGCTGTTTTGAGTTGACATGCCGAAGCCATGTCAATAGAGCTGTAGCTGTCAATCAGCATCGAGAAATCTTTGCAGACGGCAACATTATGCGTTCCGGGCTCAGTTGTTAGCTTTGTAATTGCTCCATCTTTCAGACTTACTGTGTATGCATGGTTTTCGAGAGGGGACTCTTTGGTAGCCATAAACCACACCTTTTCGCCTTTTTTATCGAAGCCGCCCATTTCGGTTACTACCCATGGACCCTTAGTGAGCTGGCGAATCAGCTTTCCATTTGTGTCAAAAAGATAAAGATGATTGTATCCATCGCGCTGACTTTGCCAAATGAATTTGTCGCTGCTTCCCGGCAGAAATATCAACGGAGTCAGTGGCTCAACATAGCGATCGTTCTTTTCTTCAAAAATCGTTTGAATAAATTCGCCCGTGGATGCATCATATTTGTTCCATTTCAGGTGATTTTGGTCGCGGTTAAGTACTCCAATAAATAAATATTTGTCGTCAGGGCTCCACGAAATATTGGTAAGATATTGCTCGGCAGGTTCGCCGGTTTTTAGAAAAACAGTTTTTTTGGAAGCTACGTCGAAAACGCCAAGTGTCACATGATGGCTGGCCATTCCAGCCATAGGATATTTGATGTTCTTTACTTCGGCAACACGAGTGTTAATATTAACCAGCGGATAATCGGTTACCATGGTCTCATCCATTCTGTAGAAAGCCAGTTTGCTTTCTTTGGGGGACCAGAAAATACCATCATTAATGCCAAATTCGTTGCGGTGAACGGTTTGTCCGCACACAATTCCTTTGTTGGTTTCGGCGGTAACGGCCATTTCGTCGCCACTGAGAGAAACATACAAATTGTTGTCGATAGTATACGCAACATTTTTTCCCGATGCAGTCCATTCGACATTTTCTCCTTCACTTTTCCATTTGCTTATCAGCGTGGCCTTTTTCAACGAAAGATTCAAATCAATCAAGGTTGAACCCGACGTAAACCGGATAGCATTGTCGCTGATCCATGTATAGTCGGGAAAATAGCTAAGCTTGCTTCCTCCGGCAGCCTCAACAGCCGTGTTGAGTTCGTTCAGTGAAATTAGTATTGTTGTGACTCCTTTGCTGTCAATTTTAACCAACGCATCATCGTCGTTGGTGTAGGTAAACCAGTTTTGAGAAAAGTGAGGCTGAATGCCATACACCGATTGTGGATACAAACTCCGGTCGCTGAAAATGCCTTCGAGTGTGAGTGCTTTTTGAGCGATTGCATTTAATAATACCAGTGTTGATACCAGTAAGAATAGAAATAGACGTTTCATTGTTTTAAACAGATTTTCAGAGTGAATGAATTTTTTCAGCAATCCTAACTATTTCGTCGGGGTTGGTCTCATACAATGTGCCAACAACAATAGCCGTGGCACCAGCTTTTACTATTTTTTCAGCCATTTCGGCATTACGGATTCCTCCACCGGCGATCACCGGCAGTTGTGTTTTCTGCGAAACTTCGGCTACCATTGTTTCAGAAACATGATTGATAGCCCCCGAGCCGGCTTCGAGATAAACAAGTTTATGTCCCGAGTATTTTCCCGCCAATGCCGTAGCGGCAGCAATTTCGGGTTTGTCGGCCGGGACCGGCAATGTTTGAGTAATATATTGTACTGTCGTTGTTTTTCCGCCATCAACAAGAATATAGGATGTAGGAATGGCTTCGATTCCTAAATTATAGATCAAAGGAGCTGCCTGTACATGATGGCCAATCAAAAATTCGGCATTCCGACCCGAAATGAGCGACAGAAAAAGAATAGCATCGGCATTGGAGACAACTTGCATACTACTTCCGGGGAATATTACCACGGGACAAATAGCTACCGATTTTAGTTCTTCTACCACATTTTCTGTGCGGTTGGCTTCGAGTAAACTACCACCGACAAAAATCAAATCGATATGCTCTTTGTTTTTGCTGAAAAACAACATCGCTTTCGGACTGTCGAACTTGTCGGGGTCGATAAGTACGATCAGAAGTTTTCTTCCGCTGGTAAAATTGTTGTATATTTGATTTTGATTTTGCATAGGCAAAATGAATAGTCAAAGATAGGAAACCTTTTCAAAACAAAAGAACAGCGATGTACAAAGCCACCATTTTTATCGCCATGATGGCATTTATGCTAAATATACAGGCGCAAGAACTGAACAAGATTATGCTCGATACCAATATTCAAAAAGAAGTTTTAATCGGCGATTGCAACCGTGACGGATTGGAAGGTCCAATTTTTTCGGAATATTTTATTGGTGGATATGCAGGCTACAACGCCGACCCGGAAGTGGTGGAAATGCTCGAATCGCACGGACACGACTACACTATTGTGATAGTGATGGGTTCCTGGTGCGGCGACAGCCAAGATCAAGTGCCGCGCTTTTTCAAAATTGCCGACACTTTCGGTTTTCCCGAAGAAAATATTCGCATTATCTGTGTCGACCGCAAAAAGCACTGGCCCGGTAACGAAGACGAAATTGCCCTACTTAACATTGAACTGGTGCCAACTTTTATTTTTTACCGCGATGGTGAAGAGCTGGGGCGCATTATTGAAACGCCCGCCAACACGCTGGAAGTCGATTGGTTGAAAATTGTGGAAAACTTATAGTAGCCGTGAACCCAAAGTCGTGCTATTTTTGTCTCCGATATGAAAAAGGAAAAGTTTAATTCTGCCCTGAAAGTTCAGCAAGGCATCGAACAGCCTCCTCAAACCAACGACGAGGCTATACGGAATATGGCCGGCAAGAAGTCGGTTTTGCCTACGTTCAACGATCTTTTCAATGGTATTTCGGATGGCAACCGTGTGATGCTTAGTAGAGCTATTACACTAATCGAAAGTGCAAAATCGGAACATCAGGAAATGGCTCAGAAACTCATCGACGCATGCTTGCCTGCTTCTGGTAAAAGCATTCGAATTGGGATTACTGGCGTTCCGGGAGTAGGGAAAAGCACTTTTATTGAATCGTTTGGTGCTTTTCTGACAGATAGAGGCAAAAAAGTGGCAGTTTTAGCCATCGACCCGTCGAGTCAGATTTCGAAAGGCAGTATTCTGGGCGACAAAACCCGCATGGAAAAGTTAAGCGCTAATCCAGATGCATTTATTCGACCTTCGCCATCAGCTGGAACATTGGGTGGTGTGGCTCGCAAAACACGCGAATCGATTGTGCTGTGCGAAGCCGCCGGCTTCGATGTGATTATTGTTGAAACGGTGGGCGTTGGACAAAGCGAAACGGCTGCCCGTTCGATGGTCGATTTCTTTCTGTTGCTTCAGCTACCCGGAGCGGGCGACGAGTTGCAGGGAATCAAGCGCGGAATTATGGAGATGGCCGATGCCATTTTTGTCAACAAAGCCGAAGGAGACAATATAAACAAAGCCAAACTGGCCGCTGCCGAAATCAAAAACGCATTGCACCTCATGCCGGCGCATCAATCGGGATGGATTGTCGAAGTTGGCTTGTGTTCGGCACTCACCAATAGCGGTATCGACGAAGTGTGGAATTGTATTTCGGATTATGTTGAAACAACACGCCGATCGGGCTTTTTTGCGAACAACAGACAGGAACAGGAAGTGAAACGCTTTCAGCAAGCCATAACCGATATTCTGCTGGCCGATTTCAAGAGTCTCCCCGACGTGAATGAACTCAGCTCGGGATTGGAAAAAAAAGTGTACGAATCGCAGCTTTCGCCCTATGCTGCTGCGCAGGAGATTGTGCAGAGGTTTTATGAGAGTTTGAAAAAGAGGTGATGTGTTGATTTTCGAATGAATTTCAAAGTTCGCTTCAACATTTCTCGTAACGTTGATTTGAAATTGCATCAATCGGTGGGCAAAAATTAACCCTGAATAAATATCCATGAAAGCCTTCAATAACACACTGATACAAATAGCTCAAAACGGCATGGGGAATGGCGACGAGCAGCTGGCCCTTCAACTTGTGGCAAACTACCTGAAGCTTCTCAATGAGGAAGATGAGTTGCCAAAGTTCATTGTGCTTTACAATGGTGGAGTAAAACTTGCCTGCACAGGTTCTCCTGCAATTGAAGCAATGCAGGTACTGGAGAAAAGAGGTATTAAGATTATTGCCTGTACCACCTGCTTGAAATATTTTGGACTATTGGATAATATGGAGGTTGGTATTGCAGGTACCATGATGGACATCATTGAGCTTCAAAAATCGGCTGAGAAGGTGGTGAATTTATAAAATGACTGTCTAAGATTCTGGTTTTATTGTTGAGGCAATTATTGATGACCAAGTAGATGAGCGTGACAGTGTTTTTTGTATATTTGAATCGCGAGAATTGCTGAAATTCGAATATCTGAAAACTCTTCTGTTGGGATGCATTTTGACAAACCGATAAACAAACATAAACACCATGAATGATTTTTTAATTGCTGTTTTGATTGGATTATGTGCTGGAGTAATCGATGTTATTCCGATGATTATTATGAAGCTTGATAGAATTGCTAATATTTCAGCTTTTACACATTACTTTGTACTTGGGTTAATCATTCCATTCGTGAATTGGGATTTAGAGCCGTGGATAACAGGAGTAATTGTTTCGTTTCTTTCAGCTTTGCCAGTAATGATAATTGTATTTCCAAAAGACAAAAAAGCAATAATTCCAATGATTGTGTTTTCACTGATTCTTGGGGCTGGAATTGGGTTGGCTGGTGCTGAATTCATTGGATAGACATATATGACAACACCATCATTGAAATACCAAGGCTTAATTGCCGCCTGCGGAATGAATTGTGGGCTGTGCATAGGTCATCTCCGTGACAAAAAGCCCTGTGGAGGTTGTTTTAAATTGGATTGCGAAAACAAACCTGAATACTGCAGAAGTTGCACCATTGTCAATTGCGAATTTCTGGCTAAAACAGAATCGGGTTTCTGCTTCGAATGCGAAAAATATCCATGCACCAGATTAAAGCAGCTCGACAAGCGGTATAGGGCCAATTATGGTATGAGTATGCTTGAGAATCTTGACAGTATTAAAAAGAATGGGCTTGAAAATTTCCTTGCCAACGAAGAAACCAAGTGGACTTGCAAGAATTGCGGACATGGATTAAGTGTACATAGAGATTTTTGTTTGAATTGTAAGGAGAAAATAAACATAAACGAACGGAAACAGGCAATGAAGCAAACTTAGGGATTTTTATATTTGAATCCCAAATACGACATAATAAATAAATGGTTGCGGAATCAAGCATAGGTTGTGGTTGGAAATGAGTTTGATGTCGGGTTAAATACAAGAACAGAATATGAAATTTCTACTAATAGCGATGACTTTTTTGCTTTTTGGTTGCGTCCAAAAAACTTCGGTCCAGAACAACGATGAATTTCGCCAAGAAGAGTTTAATGATTTTTTCAGCAAGTTCACGTCGGATTCACTATTTCAACTTGAAAGAACAAAGTTTCCTTTTGTAATTAAAATCTGGGTTGTAGATGATGAGATGAGAATGAAAAAAATAGCAAAGGACGACTGGAAATTTTTAAGTTTTGATTACAAAGAGGAATACGGGACCAGAAAACTTGACGCATACACACAACGAACCAAGATCTTTCCCGATAGTGCTAAAATTGAATTGCGAGGTGTTGATTGTGGTATTTATGTTGACTTTTTATTTTTTAACGAGGCCGGGAGGTGGTTTATGACTTCTGAAAGTGACTATTCGAATTAAACTTTTTTCGTGTTTTGAAGTATTGATGGAGGGAGGTCAATAGCACTTTGACTGTGCATAATTACCGATAGCTGCCGTGCTTTGACACTGCGCAAGCAAACAGATGCTAAAAGCTGCCAGTGTTGCAACTCAGCATGATAGTACTTTTTATTAATTGTAAAAAACTATTTTTTATCAGGCTTTAATAATAAAAGATATTGACATAATCTCCCGCCTGTCAATTTGACGCAATATGTGTATATTTGTCATGTCGCGCGAGTGGGAACGATAATTGACAATACCACACATCTAAAAAACTACATATGAAACATTCAGTATCCGGAAAATGGCTCAGCAAAATGGCTTTCGAAGCCGAAGTGAGCGGACACAAACTCATTATGGATGCGTCACCAGAAGTGGGTGGCGAAAACAATGGCCCTCGTCCAAAGGAACTGATGCTGGCTTCGTTGCTGGGTTGTACCGGCATGGATGTAATTTCTATTCTCGAGAAAATGCGCGTCGAAGTTGACGATTTCAATATTGACATCGAAGCTGATGTTACCGAAGAGCATCCGAAGCACTACGAGGCTATGCATATTATTTACAGCTTCAAAGGCAAAGATCTGCCCATGGATAAACTGGAGAAAGCCGTTGAATTGTCGCAAGAGCGCTATTGCGGAGTTTCGGCAGTTTACAAAAAAGCAATGAAAATCACCCACGAAATCAGGGTGAATCAATAATAACACAAATAACAAACGTTATGACACTCGACACAAATCTGACACATGTCAGCGATGCCAACGAATGGCAGAAAATTATCAGCGAAAACGAAAATGTAATGATATGCTGCGGTCGCATGGGACCGATGTGCATCCCCGTTTATGGAGTAATGGAAGACCTTGAAAGCGAATACAGTCACGTAAAATTCGCCGATATGCTTTTCGACTCCCCCGAAGCTCACGTTATCCGCAATGCTCCTGAAGCCAGAGGCTTTATGGGTCTTCCTTTTGTGATGTATTACAAAAATGGAAAAGTCGTAAAAGCTGTAAGTAGCATTCAAAGCGAAGAACAAGTGCGTGCAGCTCTCGACGAAAGTTTTGGTTCATAGAAACCCAATTTGTATGGAAACCGACAATCGTTACGATGCAATTGTGATTGGTGGAGGGCCTGCCGGACTTACGGCAGGCATCTACCTATCGCGAGCAAAACTCAAAACACTTATCCTCAACGAAGGAGTGGCTGGCGGTCAGCTTATTCTGACGCACGAAATTGCCAATTATCCGGGTGTGGAAAGTACAAGCGGATACAAGTTGGCAAGCACCATGAAGAAACAGGCCAAATCGTTTGGTGCCGAAATAAAAACCATCTCGGTTCATCCACAGATCGAAACCGAAGGAAATTTGAAAAAAGTGGTGGTTGGCGAACAGATTTATACAGCTCATACTGTAATCCTTACACCGGGTGGTTCCCCACGAATGCTTGGTGTTAAAGGCGAAAAAGAACTGAAAGGCTTAGGCGTAAGCTATTGTGCAACTTGCGATGGAGAGTTCTTTACCGGCAAGGAAATTATTGTGGTTGGCGGTGGAAATTCAGCCCTCGAAGAAGCTGTTTCGTTGTCGAAATATGCTTCCAAAATCACTGTAGTTCATCAATTCGACCATTTTCAGGCATTTCCGGCTTATGTTGAGGAAGCTCGCAACAATCCGAAAATCAACTTCGTTATGGAAACCTTGGTAGAGGAATTTGCAGGCGATGGAAAACTCGAAAAAGTATTATTGCATCATCTCAACGACAACAGCCACGAATGGTTCAATACCGAAGGTGCATTTGTTTTTATTGGTTACGTGCCCAATACTGCTTTTGTCGATAAGCTGATTCAGCTCAACGACCATCAGGAAATTGTGGTTGATGCCGACATGGAAACATCTATTCCCGGTATTTTTGCTGCCGGCGATTGTATTGTTAAAAAATATCGCCAGGTGACTACGGCCGTAGGTGATGCAACTGTTGCCGCACTGGCTGCAGCAGCAAAAACGTGGGAATTAAAAAAACAATAAAAAAGACAACTATGCCAATTTGGTTAATCATATTGCTCAGCGTTGTGGGATTGCTAATCCTGCTGCTTGTTTACAATTACTCAAAACTGAAGCGCGCCACAGGTGCAGCTACCAGCCCGAATGTAATTCATCTTACTGATAACAATTTTCAGCAAGTGATTAAACAAGGCTCTGTGTTGGTCGATTTTTGGGCCGATTGGTGTATGCCATGCAAGCTTTTGGGACCAACCATCAGCCAAATTGCCGACGAATACCAGGGCAAGGTGAAAGTAGGAAAACTCAATGTTGAAGAAGCCAAACGTACAGCTTCGAAATACGGTGTCAGCAGCATTCCTACAGTGATATTGTTTAAAAACGGCAAAGAATCGAAGCGTTTTGTTGGTGTTAAGCCCAAACATATTTACACCAATCATTTCGACGAATAGTTAGTGAAATACAGGTTTTGGGAATATAATTATCCCAACAATTCTTTCACAATCTTCGATACCAAACTATTATCGGCTTTGCCTGCCAATTGCTTGCTGGCCATTCCCATCACTTTTCCCATATCTTTGATACTTGTTGCGCCAGTTTGAGTAATAACATCAGCAACTACTTTTCGGATATCATCTTCGCTCATCTGGGCAGGAAGATATGCTTCAATAAAATCGGCTTGCTTCATTTCGGGCTCATAAAGATCCATGCGATTCTGCTCTTTGTAGATGGCAGCCGATTCGCGACGTTGTTTTACCAGTTTCTGCAGTATTTTCAATTCGTCTTCAGCCGTAATCTCTTTGTTTCCTTCGGCTGTATTGGCAAGCAGTAAAGCCGATTTTATACCGCGTAAAGCTTCCAGCTTTTCCATTTCGCGTGCTTTCATGGCTGCCATGATGTCGGAACTGATTGTATCGATTAAGCTCATGTTTTTTTGCAAAAGTACGAAATTCTGTAGAGACAAGATTGTTGCCTTGCCTCTACAGACAGAATAAAAATCAATACAAATGGATACTTAAAAGACGCTTATACTTCCTCCTGTAAGGTTCATGTTCATTGTGGAACTGCTATTTTCAACACTGTTGTAGCAGCGAAACATGCCTGCTTTTGCGTCGAGGGTGTCGGTTTTCAGATTGAGTGTGGCTGGAAAAAGGCTGCGCGTTTTCTTCATTTCGCATTGAAATGCTGGCTGCGCAGCTGTTGGCATTCCGATTGTTACATCGGTGTAGCTTGCAATCAGGCTTATATTCTTAAAGCTATCCGCAACACGTTGAAAAGTGAGGTTGCCATAAAAAGTTTTGAGGTTGCAGTCGGTCTGCAGTGTGTTCACCGAAAAACTACTGAAGCTTCCCGAACCACCGAGCTGTTCAATTTCGTTCATGAACCATTTGTCGCGCCGCGAATCGATAGTTAATTTCTTTGCCTTTTGAATAGTTATCTGTGAAGCACGTGAGTCGAAATACACATTGGCAATGCTGTCAATAAAAACCTCAGTCATGTCGATGTTTACCAGTGCATCAGCAAGATATCGGCAATTCATGTTTCCGCCAGACATATTGATAGTGGTTTTCCCCTCGAGAACACCTGCAGTGAAATCGCCACCTGAAAGTAAAAGTTTAAATGCACCAGAGTGGTTTCCCATAAGCACATTACCGTATGAGTTTTCAATGACAACCGATACTTCGGCCGGTACAGCAACCAAATAATTCACTTTTACGATTTTTGAGCTGCTAAAAACACTTCCGGCAAACATTTTCCAATCGGTTTTAAAATCGTTGCGGTTTCCGTCGAACGAAGTTATTGCATTGATAATATACCCAGCTGCGATAAAATCGATGCCAATTTCGTCGAGTTGTTCCAAAGCCTCGTAGTCGTGCTTATCGGTAACCGAAACATCAATATCGAATATCACTGAATCGGTCTCGGATGGAACAAGCACTATGTTACCGTATTTGTTGTTGATTGAAATTTCGGTATTAGGTGTTGTCGCAAAACTCCGGTGAAAAGTTTTTTGTTCGGTGAAAGTTTGAGCTTGTGCGGAAAATGTGTAAACAGAACACAATATCCATAATATCCATTTAGTTTTCATAGCCGTTCGGGTTGGTTAAGGCAAATTCTTCGTTTAGTTGTTCAAGCATCATATCGAGTATATCAATGCTTTGGCGATAATTTCCAATCATATTCTCCATTACTTTTCCCACATTGCATTCGTCGCCCAGATCGTTCATCGATTTGTCGTTTGCGGCTTGTATCATGGCCAATTCCTCATCGATTTGACCAATAATTTCTTCGTTGCCCGACGAAACCGACAATAATTTGGATCTGCGTTTTTCAATTTCAGCTGTGTAATATGAGGTTATTTCGTTGAAAACATTTTGGTCTTCGATACCATTATTTGTTGTTGCGATTTGATTTTTGGGATTATCATTGTTTATGGTAATATATACGGTATCAGTATTGAAAACCGGAGTTGAAATAGCAGGTAATTTGTTTTCCGAAAGTCCACCGCCTGCATTCCGACTGATTTCAGGAGTAGTCAGGATTGAAACAATCCAGCTCAATACAGCTACGGCAACCAGCGAAGCAGCAAATGCCATTGGGTGAATTGAAAATCGTTTCCGTTTATAGGGTAGATTGTCTTCAATCTGATCCCACAAACCTGCCGATGGTAATTCATCGTCGAACAAGTCGCGATTTTTTGTGACAAAATTTTCCAGATTATCTTTCATGGGCTGTAGTATTCATTAACAAATCCCTTACTTTTAGTCGGGCGCGCATGTATTGTGTTTTCGAGGTCGATTCACTTATGTTCAGAATTTCAGCTATTTCGGAGTGATCGTAACCTTCGAAAAGATAGAGCGAGAGTACTGTGCGACTACCATCGGGGAGCAATTGAACTGCATTTTTTACGCGTTGAACTTCGCGTGCCAGTTCTTCTTCGTTCAGTAAAGGCTCCTCTTCAGCCGAATCGAAAACTTCCATATTGTCCAGGAACTCTATTCCGCTGCTTTTCGAATTGAGGTAGTCGTAGCATTTATACACTACAATTCGCTTGAGCCATGCACCGAAAGTGCTTTCGTTGCGGAATTTGCCGAGCGTTGTAAAGGCATCGGTGAAAGCTTCCTGTAAAATATCTTCGGCTATATGTGCGAGTCCGGTCATACGCAAAGCAACATTATACATTCCTTTTGAATATAGCCTGTACACTTCGCGAAAAGCCTTGCGGTCTCCGCGACGGCACTGTTCGATTAGCTCGCGGTGCATGTCGGTGTACTCAACTTTCATATTCAAATTCTGATACTAAAGTATGACCAGTTTTGCAAAGGTTGCAATATCCGAATAAATTTACGAAAATAAATCGTTTACAGTTTTGTTTTCAATCAAAAAGCAACTTGTTCGAGAGAAATTAAGAAGTAACTCAATTTTCCAGATACCTTTTCAACCAGTTTTTTATGGCTCCATGTTCTTCGTCGAGGCGGAGCCTGAGCGCCATTTTAACTTCATCGGCAATTTCAGGATATTTTTCGCCTATGCGTGCCAACACTTGAATGGAATTGTGTCTGATTGCGGGAAATTGTCTGTTGTCAGTAGCATACAGCAAACAAATATCGTAGAGTTTTCCGGTGTCTTCGTCGTTGAGTTGTGGCACATAACGAATGAGCATGCGCAAAAAACAACGTCTTACTCCCGGATGACTAAAATGGTTTAGCTCTTCGATAATATCGCTGATAATATTTGCAGCAAATCCTTTGTTTTGATCGTCAGCCTTTTCGATAACGTTTGCTGAACGCATGTTGTAAGGATATTTTCCAAAACAGGCAAGCTCGAAATAATCGGGCAGCAAATCAGGCGTTTTCACCAAAACAGCACTGGTGGCATCGGCAAGCGAGCGGCTGCTATCGAACAAACTATCATATATGGCTTTTGTTCTTTGATTCATAGATGATTAAACTGGATCGGCATCAGCAATAACACGGATTCCCTTGAAATCGGGATGAGCAAGCAAAATAGTGGTTTCGGCACTGATACGGCTTTTGTAATCTTGCAATTTTTTGTTGCGCGGCAGTTTTACCAATATATTTCGAATATAATTGTTCTTAACGCGCGGGACCGGAGGAAATTCGGGACCCAACAATTGCTTTTCGCCAACAATACTTCGCAGGGCTGTCAATAAAACCTCCGATGCTTTCATGGCTACAAGTTTGTCCTTGTGAAGAACGGACAAGCGAATAAGTCGCACAAACGGTGGATACAAATATTTCATGCGCGATTGCAACTCGGCTTCCATAAAGCCTTTATAATTTTCTTCGGCCACAAAGCGTACGATGGGATTGTTTTTATCGTAAACCTGAATAAACACACGCCCGCGGTTATCGCGTCGGCCAGCTCGCCCGGCAACCTGCATCATGGTCTGGAATGCATGTTCGTGTGCACGGAAGTCCGGGAAAGTATGCATGTTGTCGCCGTTCAATATTCCAACAACATCAACGCGGCTGAAATCGAGACCTTTGGTTATCATTTGTGTTCCAACTAATATTGGAAAGCGACCGTCGTCAAAACCTTTGAATAACTCGGTAAGCGCCTTTTTGCCACGTGTGGTGTCCATGTCCATGCGCGCAATCATGCTGTCTTTGAAAATGATTCCCAACTCGTCTTCGATGCGTTGTGTGCCCATGCCACGCATCATCACTTGTGAGCTACCGCACGACGGACATTTTTGTGGTGTTTTGTCGGTAAATCCGCAATAATGGCATTTCAGTAATTCGATGTTTTTGTGATAAGTCATAGATACATCGCAGTTGCGACATATTGGTGTCCAGCCACATTGTTCGCACTCAATCCAGGTGCTGTAGCCCCGGCGGTTTTGAAACAAAATAACCTGTCGTTTGCGCGAAACGGCCGTTTTAGTGGCTTCGTACAATTCAGGACTGAGCGGACCCAGCATCTTTTTGGTGAACGATGCTTTGCGGATATCGACAATGGAAACATCGGGGAACCGGGCATTTCCGTAACGTTCGGCCAGTTCAACCAGATTGTAATTTTCACTAATGGCATTGTGCCACGATTCGAGCGATGGAGTTCCCGAACCCAGCAACACACGTGCGCCTGTCATGTGCGCAAGCATCACTGCCGAGTCGCGTGCATGATAGCGTGGAGCCGGGTCTTGTTGTTTGTAGCTCGAGTCATGCTCTTCGTCAACTATGATTAATCCCGGATTGTCAAATGGTAGAAATATAGCAGATCGGGCGCCAACAACCAATTTGGGAGTGTTGCTTCCGAGAAGACTTTTCCAGATTTCAACTTTTTCTTGTGCATTGAAACGTGAATGATAAACCAGTAGCGATGTTCCGAAAAAAATGCGTAGCCGTTCAACAATAAAATCAGTGAGACCGATTTCTGGAAGTAAGTACAACACATGTTTCCCTTGGCTGAGCATTTCCTGAATCAAACGGATATAAATCTCGGTTTTTCCGCTGCCTGTTACACCAAAAAGCAATGTCGGTTTCTGTGGTTCGGCTGCATTTTGTATATCTTCGAGTACACTCTGCTGCGCTGGTGAAAGATCGAAACTGTTGGTATTGGCCGAAGCATTGGTTTTATCGAGTCGCGACACAGTTCGTTCTTCGACAAGCAGAATATTCTTTTTCACCAAGGCTGCAACTGAAGCAGTTCCGCCTTCTTTGTTGAGAACGGTGAGCGAAACATCACGTTTGCCCATGGCCAGATTGAAATAGGCCATCAGCGCTTTGTACTGAACAGGAGATTTCGATTCGAGTTTCACCATCAAAGCATTTAAAACGCCGCCGTTTTCGTATTCGGCTGACAATGAAACAAATTTTTGCTTTTTCGGAGTATAGCGTTCTTCGAGCTCTTCGACAGGATAAATGACTTTTTTTTCAATCAATGATTTGATGAGCTTGTGAATTCCCTGTCGGCCGGTGATAGATTGAATGTCGGCCGGCGTAAGCTGTTCGGCCCGCAAAGCAGCTTCAGCAATCATGTATTCGTCGTCGCTGAGGTTGCTGAAATCGTCGTTGAAGTCAGGATGAATCACATAAATGGTACTGCTTTCCATTTTCAATCCCGAAGGAATGGCAGCGTTCATTACTTCTCCAACCGAACACATGTAATAAGCAGCCATCCATTGCCAAAATTCGAGCTGCATGGGTGTGATTACCGGCTCGGTGTCAAGAATTTCGATAATTTCTTTTATTTGCATTGCATTGTTGGTCACTTCCGGAACCAAGCGAGCAACAATACCAGCATAGAATTTTTTGGAGCCAAAACTCACAACTACCCTCATGCCAGGCTCTATTAGAGCTTCCCATTCGTGGGGAATGCTGTAGGTAAAATAGCCCTGCAAAGGCAGAGGAAGTATAATTTCGGCATATTGGGGCATGGGCGTTAGATTGAAAGTATACGCACCATTTCCAAGAGGTCGCTTCGAACTTTGTTATGGTGTTTTACGGCTTGCGCAAAAGGGGTTTCAACAACTTCGCGTTTTACAATTCCTACCATTACGCTTGATCGTCCGGCAATTAGAGTGTTTACAGCATGAAATCCGTATTGGCTGGCCAGTACCCGGTCGAGGCAACTCGGAGCACCACCACGCTGAATATGACCCAAAACAGTGACGCGCGTATCGTAATGAGGTAAACGTTTTTTTACTTTTTCGGCCACGGCAAAAGCTCCACCACTTTCATCGCCCTCGGCAACCATAATAATGCCACTGGTTTTGTTGTTGCGACGTCCGGTTTCAATTTTATCGATGATTTCGTCGATGCTGGTTTCGGTCTCGGGGATCAATACTTCTTCGGCCCCAACTGCAATTCCGCTGCGTAATGCCAGAAAACCTGCATCGCGGCCCATCACTTCGATGAAGAAAAGGCGGTCGTGTGAGTTTGCGGTGTCGCGTATTTTATCGACAGCTTCCACAACAGTATTTAAGGCTGTATCGTAGCCAATGGTATTGTCTGTCCCAAACAAATCGTTGTCAATGGTTCCGGCAATCCCCACTATACGGAATTCGGGATAAATAGTCAAAAACTCGGCTGCACCACGAAAGGTTCCGTCGCCACCAATCACTACAAGTGCATCAATGCCCGATTGGCGTAAGTTGTTGGCTGCTTTTTCCATGCCTGCTGCTGTTCGGAAATCTTCGCTCCGGGCTGTTTTGAGAATGGTGCCGCCACGCTGAATGATGTTGGCTACACTACTGGTATCCATGTCGCGGAATTCGCCGTCGACCAGACCCTGATAGCCGCGCATGATACCGGTAACGCGAATATTGTTATATAAAGCGGTGCGCACTACCGAGCGGATGGCTGCATTCATGCCCGGAGCGTCGCCTCCTGATGTGAGAACTCCGATTCGTTTAAGCGTATTCATGGTTGAAATTTCTATATGGCAAAGATAGTTATAGTTTGAAGAAAAGAAAAAGAGAAAACATTTCCTTTTTGATTTTACGTAGGGAAAAACTTGCCGAAGCTCAGGTTGTAATGATTCGGATTAAGCAGTTTTCCTCTTTCGGTTATCCGGATTAGTTGTCTTACATCATGTTTTTCGCAATGCTTTCTACGTGAAAGTGTTTGAAGTGGGCACGGGATGTGTTTAAAGTTGCGTGTGCAGTGTAATAAGTATGGGAGTAGGCTTTTTAGAATAACCCGCTGGTGATATTAATCTAAACCCGCAAAGTTATTCGCCAATACTCTGTAGAACTGGATTTGTAATTTTTTACAAGATAGATTTTGTTTTTAAAGCAGTGATTAAATTTCTTACGAAAAATCCTGATTTCTTTTCCGGGGAACAAAACCGGTATCAATAATGAGTTCTTGCATTTCTGTTGCATTCATGTGATATGAAGCTCCTGCCGCCGATACCACATTTTCTTCAATCATGATACTGCCCAAATCGTTGGCTCCTGACCAAAGGCAAGCAGATGCGGTGGTTTTGCCAACGGTGAGCCACGATGCCTGAATATTGGGTATATTGTTCAATACAAGACGACTCAATGCAATCAGGCGTACATATTGAATGGGTGTTGGAAAGTTTTTAACCAGTCCTTCTTTTTGCAGTGTTGTGTTTTCTCCGTAGAAAGGCCAGGGGATAAAGGATAGAAAACCCGGCATTCCGCTGGGCTTTTCGTCTTGTAAATCGCGGATGCGAATCATGTGCTCAATGCGTTCTTGCGGTGTTTCAACATGGCCAAACATCATAGTTGCCGATGTTACCATTCCGAGCCGATGGGCTGTGCGCATTACTTCGAGCCAATTGTTGCTGCTTATTTTTGCCGGCGAAACAATTTGCCTTACGCGTTCATTTAGGATTTCGGCTCCGGCTCCGGGCAGACTGTCCAGACCCGATGAAATAAGAATTTTTAGTACTTCTTCGTGCGACAGGTTTTCGGTTTTTGCAATGTAATCGACTTCGGCCGGACTTAGCGCGTGGAGTTTAAGTGCGGGATATTCCGATTTCATCCAACTGAACAGCGATGTGTAGAATTCGATATTCAGATCTGGGTTGAGCCCACCTTGTAGTAGCAGTTGGTCGCCGCCAAACTCAAATAGTTCTTCGATTTTTTGGCGGTATTCATTGCGCGAGGTTACATGTGCCGTTGCACTATTTCGGGAACAGCTGAAATTGCAGAACCGGCAACCGGTGATACAAACATTGGTGATGTTTACATTGCGGTCGATAATCCAACTCACTTCGTTTTCGGGATGCAATTTCATTCGCAGGCGATGTGCTGCATTCACCAATAATTCAGTGGGAGCATGCATGTATAACCATTCGGCTTCGTGAATGCCGATTTTTTCACCATTTAGTGGTTTAGAGAGAATATTTTGTACATCGCTCCCGTTCATGGAACAAAGATAGAAAAACTGTCCGATTTTGACAAGGCTATGATTGGTGTAGTGATGACTATTGATAAATGTAATGGGGGTGAAGTGTATTGATGTTTTTAGCCCCTTTTAATTTTTAACTATTTTATACAATACATGCAAATTTATTCCCCAGTAGGAGCCAAAAAGAACGAAACACAATAAAGCATTCTGTAATAGATTTTGTCCCGAAAAATGACTTTGTGGAAACATGGCAAGCATCACTACACTACTAATGATAGCTAAAGCAATAGCAATGATTACAATGTTTCGGGCAACAGAACAAATGGTTTTGCCGAATTTTGCCCAGAAAGGAAGTATAAAAAGGGCTTGAATAGCGTATGCGCCAACAGCAAGAAGCAAGATGAGTTTCAGTAGTATCTTATTGTCGCGCGCTTGAGTATAGTAGCTGTTGTAGTTGATTAAGAGCAGAGACATGTAAACGATAAAAACGGTGAATAATCCTGAAGCCACCGGAAAAAATAGACAAAGAAGTTTGTTTTTCATGGAGTGGGAGATTAATGCAGCAATTTCAATAACTGTTTTTTGGACAGTTATCAGATCGCATTACTTTTCAACCCCCCTCGAAAAGAATGTAGGGCAAATATATACGAAAATAAAATATGAAAGTAAAAAATAATTAAAACGCGTGTTTTTTATCATATTTCGAAAATCGGGGCTTTTTATTACTTTTGTTGAAAATACAAACTTATGGAAATCAAAATAGAATTGTTTCGCCGAAGAACGGTAAAAGGCAACACCGTTTATCTGACCGACAGCATAGAAAATGTACCCGAAGATATTTTTAGTCATGCCGAAATGGCTTATGCACGCAGCTTAAATAAAAAGGATAAGGTCAAAGTTGTTCATTTTAACCGATTACCATATTATGACATTATTGCGATTATTCCCGAAAAAGTTCGTACCGATTTGGATGTTGAGCAAATCCGTCGACTAGGAAACGATGTATTGGGGTTTTTGAATAAAAACAAGCAAAAGGAAGTTAGCCTTGAAGTTCGTTTATCAGATCAGTCGCTTGCTCAAAATTTTTTAGAAGGGATGATTCTGGGCAACTACGAATATTTGAAGTACAAAACAGATCATAAATCCCAAAAACACCTTGAAACCGTTTTGGTTCGGCATAGTTTGATTGAATTTGTCCATCTTTTTGAGTTACAGCGAATACAGAAGGCAATGACCTTTACCCGCGACTTGGTAAATGAAATCCCATCCGAGCTTACATCTATCACTTTTCCAAAACGGGTGAAAGAATTTCTCGGGGAATTGCCTGTGAAAGTAGAAGTGCTTTCGAAACAGAAAATTGTTGCATTGAAAATGGGTGGACTGCTTGGTGTAAATCGTGGTAGTGTTGACGAACCAACTTTTACGATCATTGAATACAAGCCCAAGAAAGCTGTTAACAAAAAACCATACGTTTTGGTTGGTAAAGGAGTGATGTACGATACTGGCGGCCTCAATCTGAAACCGGGGGCTTCAATGGCTGATATGAAATGCGATATGTCAGGTGCAGCAGCTGTAGCCGGAGCTATGTATATGATTGCCGCCTCGCAGTTGCCGGTTTATGTTGTTGGGCTTGTGCCAGCAACCGATAACCGCCCGGGTGGAAATGCATACGCTCCCGGGGATGTTCTGACTATGATGAACGGTAAAACAGTCGAAGTTCAAAATACCGATGCCGAAGGTCGTCTTATTTTGGCTGATGCGTTGGCTTATGCTCAAAAATACGATCCCATGCTTGTAATCGACATGGCTACACTTACCGGAGCCGCTCATGCCGCCATTGGTCATTATGCTGTTGTTGGAATGGAATCGGGTGCTTCGGGAATGTTTGAGCGTCTTCACGATGCCGGAGAAGAAGTGTTTGAGCGTATTGTCGAGTTTCCTTTCTGGGACGAATATGCTGATCAGCTTAAATCGAATGTCGCCGATATGGCTAATATTGGTGGAAAATATGCTGGAGCCATTACCGCAGGTAAATTTCTTGAAAAATTCACCGATTATCCCTATATCCATCTCGATATTGCCGGACCGGCATTTATGGAAGCAGCCTGGAATTACTGGCCTAAGGGTGGAACCGGAGTTGGAGTACGTCTTTGCTATCAGTTTTTGAAAGCCGAATCGGAACGACAAGCCAAATAACACATTGAAGTTTTTTTAAAATAAAAATCATGAAATACGTTGCCTTTCTTTTTTTATTGATATCGATAAGCGTAGCCGCTCAAAAACCTGCTTACCGGATTGTTGATAAAGCCGGAAAAGATGTGTCCTGGGATGTTGTTGTCGATAAGCTTGCTGTTGCCGATATCGTCTTTGTTGGTGAGTATCACAACAATCCCATTTGCCACTGGATGGAATATGAAATTACAGCTGCACTGTATGCTAAAAAAGACGGGAAAATTATTCTGGGTGCCGAGATGTTTGAGTCCGATAATCAAATGCTTCTCGATGAATATATTGCCGGATTGATTAAGCAAAACAGTTTCGAAGATGAGGCTAAGTTATGGAACAATTACGAAACCGATTACAAACCACTCGTGGAATTTGCAAAAGAACACGACGTAAAATTTGTAGCCAGCAATATCCCCAGACGTTATGCATCTATGGTTGCCGGAGGAGGATTCGAAATACTCGACACATTATCAGTCGGTGCAAAAAAACTCATTGCCCCATTACCCATTGAATACGATCCCGGTTTACCTTGCTACAAAAAAATGCTCGAAATGGGTGGAATGGGGATGAAACACACCTCCGAGAATCTTCCAAAGGCTCAGGCAATGAAAGATGCCACCATGGCTCATTTTATTCTGCAAAATATGAAACCAGGCTACTTGTTTATTCATTTCAATGGCAGTTACCACAGCGATTACAGCGAAGCTATTGTGTATTATATCAAGAAAAAAAGCCCGGAGACAAAAACAATCGTTATTTCAGTTTCGGAACTTGACGATATAATGCATCCTGCTACTGAAGACCTTGATAAAGGCGAATACACTATCCTTGTGCCATCAACGATGACGAAGACATATTGATTTGGGAATTTAATAGTCCTTTTTTAAGCGGTGTGCGACAAAATTATTCAGTGGATTTTACAGTTTCAGAACCCTTTTGATATATGTCTGACTGTGTCATGTAAATCAATACAGCTTGTTTTTGCCGTTTTGATTTCCGTGACACAGCCCTTTCCCCAAGTTTGGGATTCAACACTACAAATTACCAAATCCACTCTACAGCAATCCGCCATTCTGATAAATCTCGAGTTGAACAGGATAGAATGGATTGATGTTGGTTGTTTTGCCCGAAGTCAGATTTTCAGTCAAACCTGTTTCGAAGTTAACACGCAAAGTGTCACCATCTTTGAGCTCAAGAGCTTCCATCTGGCCGGCTTTATAAGTTAGAATTGGCATTGCAGCATTGATGGCATTGCGCTCATAAATAGCTCCATACGATTCGGCAATAATGCATGAAACACCCAAAGAGAGAAAACAATCGACAGCCTGCTGCCTCGACGAGCCTGCTCCAAAGTTCTTGGTTGTTACCACAATATCGTTCGGTTGAACACGCTTTGCAAAATCTTCGTAACCCTTCAGGTTATCAAACGCATACTGTCCCATTTCCTTGATGTCGGTGATGGTAAGATAACGGTTGTGGAAAATCATATCGGTATCGATATCGTCCTGCTTAATAAACCAAACACGGCCTTCAACCACATTGGGTTTGTTTGCTCTTTCGCGGGCTGCTACCTGTTTGATTTCAAATTTGCCAGTGTTCCCAAAAACAGCTGGTGTATCTGGGATGTCATCGGGTGAAGTAATAAAACCAGCTACAGCACTGGCTGCTACAATTGCCGGCGAAGCCAGATAAACGTATCCTTTGCCTTGCTTGCCAGAAAAATTGCGGTTTCCGGTCGACATGGTCACTTCTTCCGGGCCATTTTGTCCTACCTGTCCAGCGGCGCAGCCGGCACAACCAGCATTTGAAACTAAAGCACCTGCTTGTTTGAAAATCTGAATCATTCCTTCTTCGAGACACTGATTCCAGATATCGTTGGTGGCAGGAACAATTTTTAGAACCACACCCGGAGCAACTTTACGGCCTTTCAGGATACTGGCGGCAACGCGCATATCTTCAATACGGCCGTTGGTGCAGCTTCCAATAAATGCCGAATCGATTTTGGTTCCACGTTTGGATGCAACCGTTTCGTTGTCGTGCGGATGCCCGGGCAAAGCCAGCATGGGAGCAAAAGCTGAAATGTTGATTTCGTGAACTTCGGTGTATTGAGCGTCGTCATCGGCTTTCAATGCGTCGAAACGTTTTCCGCTCAACATCTGTAGTTCGTTTAAAATAAGTTCGCTCGAAGGGAACAGCAAAATAATGGCCCCCATTTCGGTACCCATTGATGCAATAGTAATGCGCTCGTCAAGTGTAAGAGCGTCAATGGCTTCGCCATACAATTCTACCGAATATCCCAACAGTTTGTTGGCTCCGAAAATGCCCAGCAGATTAAGAACAATATCTTTAGCCGACACGTTTTCGGGCTTGCGTCCCTTAAAAACAAGCTTCACTGATTCCGGAACTTTGAACCAAACCGAGCCTTTTGCCCAGGTGGCCGCAATATCCTGATCGCCCATGCCCTGACCAAAAGAACCAATAGCTCCCATGATATTGGCATGTGAGTCGGTTGATACAAAAGTACTTCCCGGCCAAACAAGACCTTTTTCAATAGCCAGATGGGTTCCAATTCCCGAATCGATATCGTAAACCTTAATATTGTTGTCGCGTGCAAAAAGGCGACAATAGTGCTGGTTGGCAGCATATTTTTGATCGGAACCGGTGGGGTTGCAATCGAATGTGAACACCGTACGCGAAGGATCGGCCACTTTCAGGCCATTGTCAACAATGTTTTTTACCACATTGGCACCACCAAAATCGCGGGCTGCGCGGGTGTCGATAAAAACATCAACAATATCGCCGGGTTTTACATAATTCTGATTGCTGTGTGAGGCAATGATTTTTTCAATGATTGTCTGCTTCATATTGTTTCTGGTTGAGATTATACAATTAAAACGGGAACGAAAAAGATGAAATAATTCACCGTCTTTCGATTTTTTGCAGCAAATATAATCACAGTTTCCTGAATTCTGATTTCTGTAATGAAAAAAGGATGAATTTAAGGGTGTTAGTGATTAATCAGAGGGTATTACTTCAGTCACCTACATAACACATCATTATTTCAGGGGATTCTTTTTTGTTTCCGCTCCACGACATTTCCGTTTGTCAACCAGTTGCCTTAATATCGCATCATTTTATACCTTTGCATAGCACAAAAGCCTTCGCAGATGATATTAATTCGCCGTATAATGTTGCTTTTAATGGTAATTTGTCTGGGCCAAACAATACAAGCCCAAACTCGCATATTGTCAGGCGGATGGGGGTACGGATTCACTACACCACATCATTCCGATATGTGGAATTATATTACGGGCCATGCGCAAAATTTTCATGCAGAATATACCACTTTCAATAAATTGGATAGCGGCAGAAACAGCAATATAATTAAGGGTCTTGGGTTTACATTTATCAATCCGGGCAATCCCGATACCATGGGTTATGCCTTGGGACTATTCCCTCAAATTCAATTCCCATTTAATTGTGAAAAAAAACACAGTTATTTTGTACTGGGTTGCGGACTCGAATATAGCACAAAAACCTATACCGAAGAAAATTTTGCTTTCAATGCTATCAGTTCTCATTTCAATGCACTGATTATGCTTGGTTATCGTCGCATATTCTCGCTCACACCTCAATGGAAATTAAACACAGAACTACGTTGGACTCATTTTTCGAATGGTTCGACCAAAGCTCCCAATCTGGGCTTGAATATCCCAACACTTTGTCTTGGACTTCAATACCGATGGGATGTTTCCGAATACAAGCCGAAATCGAAAACAATGCAAAACAATTTAAATGTTGGCAATTGGACATTTATTGGTACTGGCTCGTGGAAACAGGTAAAAGCTGAAGCTCACATCTGTGGTGCTTACAGCTTACAAGTTGAGAAAAATATTTCGCCAAAACGCATCAATTCGTGGAGTATTGGAAGCGACTTGATTGTGGATTATACCATGAACGACCGTTTGACTGAATTCAGTGACACTGTGGTGCCATTTTCGAACAATATCAAACTTTCGCTTAAGGGCGGCTGGACAGTGCCGATTGGTCGTCTGCATATTGTTCTGCAGGCCGGGTCGTATCTGAAAAACAGTAATTTCAAGAAGGAATTTGCATTCGAACGCCTTTCTTTACGCTATTTTCTTAATGAAAATGTGGGTGTCGATGTAGGTTTGCGTGCTCATTTTGCAAAGGCGGATGCTATTGAATATGGCGTGGTGTACCGATTGCCATACAAAAAACAAATGATAATAAATCCTGCGTTCTGAATATGATGAGAAAAATATTTAGTCATATTGTTTTAATTTATGGCAACGTGTTGTCGTACTTCGATACAATTCGCCACTATCTTTCTGAGTATGCAGAAGGGAGTAGATCACTCGGTGCGACAAGTCTTTTTCTGTTTGCAGGATTTTTGGTTTTTTCATCCTGCGAAAAGGGACACCGGACTGATTGTTTCAAAGGTGCTGGTGATATTACTACTGAAAATAAAGCCATCGAAGTTCCATTCGACACCATTGTTGCCAACGGTCGCATCAGAGTGAATTTGATTCAGGACAGTCTGAATTTTCTGGAAATTAGCATTGGTGAAAATTTGGTTGATGGCATAGTGTTTAATGTTAGGAACAATACGCTTACTATCGAAGACCACATCAAATGCAATTGGGTTCGTCGGTTCGACCATATTCCCTTGGTGACAATACATTACTCTACGCTGCATTATTTCCTGGCCGGGAACTATTTTGACAATTATTTTCTCAAGCCTCACAAAGGTGAGTATATTCAACTCGAATACTGGACAGGTAGCGGAATTACTCATTTTGTTGGTGATGTTGACGAAGCTTATTTTATTGTTAATGCTGGTTCAGGAGGTTTTGAAGCATCGGGACGTGCACGGTTTTGCTACATGTATCATGCAGGTGGAAGCCGCTGGAATATGAGCGGTTTCGATGCACCCGAAGTTTATGTAAATACACTCAGCAACAACGATGTACATGTGAGGTGCGATTCGCTGCTTTGGTGCGATATTCGCAGAACCGGAAATGTTTATTATATGGGTACGCCATCGCAAATTGTTCGCAATGGAATGGGTTCGGGTCAAATTATCCACGAATGAGCGGTAATTACAAAAATGATATTGGAAAATGGCTTCCGGCCACTACCGACGAAATGAGGTTTCGTGGCTGGGAACAACCCGATATTGTGCTTATTACAGGCGACGCTTATGTCGATCATCCGGCGTTTGGTATTGCTATTATTGGTCGTGTGCTCGAAGAAGCTGGCTACAAAGTGGTAATAATAGCGCAACCCAACTGGCGCGACGACCTGCGCGATTTCCGAAAATTTGGTCAGCCTCGTCTTTTCTTTGGCATCAGTGGTGGTAATATGGATTCGATGGTGAATCATTACACCGCCCGTAAACGTTTGCGATCAGACGATGCCTATACTCCTGGCGATCGCAGCGGATTCAGACCCGACTATGCAACCACCGTTTATTCGAAAATGGTGAAACAGATTTATCCGGATACACCGGTTATTATCGGAGGCATTGAAGCTTCGTTGCGTCGACTAACACACTACGACTACTGGAGCGATAGCTTGAAACCATCGGTACTGGTAGATTCAGGTGCCGATTTACTGGTGTATGGTATGGGCGAAAAAGCCATTGTTGAAGCGGCTAAATTGCTCGATGCAGGTGAGAATATACAAAACATTGAAATACCACAAACTGCAATTATCGTATCAAAAAAACCCGTTGATTATATTGTTTTGCCCTCGTACGAAGATTGTTTGAGAAGCAAAACAGCATTTGGGAAGCATTTTACGATAATCGAAACCGAATCGAATCGCATGAATGCAAGCGGATTGGTTGAGCCATTTGAGGATAAGTTCATTTGTGTTCGTCCGCCCTATAAACCGATAAGCACCGAAGAGATTGATAAAATTTATGCTCTGCCATACACAAGACTGCCACATCCGCGCTATAATAAAAAGCCACCGATTCCTGCCTACGAAATGATTCGACATAGTCTTACCATTCATCGTGGTTGCTTTGGTGGTTGCAGTTTCTGTACCATATCCATGCAACAAGGACGTTTTATTCAGAGTCGCAGCGAAATTTCGGTATTGAATGAGGTTGAACAAATAAAACTTATGCCCGATTTTGGTGGGACTATTAGTGATATTGGCGGGCCATCGGCCAATATGTACAAAATGACACCAATTGAACCTGGTAAATGCATGAAATGCAGACGGGTATCGTGTATATTTCCGTCGCTGTGTAATAATCTGAATAACTCGCACAACGATTTGTGTAGCCTATACAAAAAAGTGAGCCAAATCAAAGGCGTTAAATCGGCGTTTGTGACTTCGGGTGTCCGCTACGATTTGTTTCTCAACGAAAAAGGGTTTTTGCCCGGAGGCAAAGACTATTTCAGGCAATTGGTGAATCATCATCTTTCGGGCCGACTGAAGGTTGCGCCCGAACATAGCTCGCCGCGCATACTAAAGCTGATGCGTAAACCAGGGTTTGCCTTGTTTTTAAAACTTAAAAGCGAGTACGAAAAGTTGAATTCTGAAAGTGGACGTCGGCAGCAGATTGTTCCTTATCTTATCACTGCTCATCCGGGAAGTACAATGGATGATACATTTGAAATGGCAATTCAACTGCGCAACGAAGGTGTTTATCCGGAGCAAATGCAGGATTTTACACCAACGCCAATGACACTATCGTCGGTAATGCATTGGTGTGGATTTAATCCGTATGATGGTGAAAAAGTAAATGTAACGAGATATATCGACGAAAAGCGGCTCAATAATTCGGTATTGCTTTTTCACAGACGCGAGACAGCAGCCGATATCGTTAAAGCCGCAAAATTTTTAAAAAATAAATTGCTTGCCGGAAAATTAAGAAAGGGTAATTAGTTTATGTTTTTTATTGTTTATCAGGATACTTAGGATTAAATTCCGGAATTTATTTGTTGGTTTTCGCACTTTCAAAAGTCTGTTGTTTTGATTTTCCCTAAACGAAAAAAGTATCAAAAAGATTATGGGGTTGTCCATATTACTAATATTTCAAGACAAGAATTACATATCACTTTTGTAGTATTCATTTAAGGTTTTATAATTCGTTGTATCCCTGTGAACGATAATCTAACTTTTTGACAACGTGCGTATATTTTTTGACAAAACAAACACTGTCTTGTTTCTCTGATTTAGTGCTGTTTTGACTTGTTAAAACACTTTTTTTCTGGAATTTATGCATTTGGGTTAAAAGACGACTTGTTTTTTCGATTAACTTTGCATTCATAACAACTAACCCCCAAAATTTTAATGAGTCTGAGGTGCTTTTTGTTTCCCATGCTTGCCTTTGTTTGTCTGATTGACATTGGATATGCAAAACCTGCACGACAGGAAACCGAACGTAACGACAACATATCCAACACCCCCTTCTCTGTTAAGGATAGTATTTCGTTGCAAATAAAAACCTACGAAGGTATTCTTGACGAATTGCAACAGCGACCCGTTGAAAACAAGTCGATGGCCAGTCTTCTTACACAACTGGGCAATTTATACTTTAAAAGCGAAAATTATCCCAAAGCCATTGATGCATACATCAAATCGATAGTGTTACGCGAATACAATCAATTTCGCAACGAATCGCGATCAACTGATGTTGCATGGATTATGATTGAAGTTGGCAATTCTCTTTACCGTTTGCACGACTTTGGCCTTGCTGAATATGTTTATACCATGGCTCTCAGAGTTTTCGCAACTCAGGCCGATGAACCCGGTATTATTACTACTTGCAACAATATTGGTCTGTGTAAGCTCAATGCAGGTCATCCAAAACAAGCGTTACCTGTTTTTTTGAAAACGCTGGAAATATCGAAGAAAAATCCGGTATTGAATTACCGTTATGTTTCTACTATTTATGTAGGGATGTCTTACAATGCTATCGGTGATTATAAAAATGCGATTAGCATGTTCCGGACGCTGAATGGTATTGACCTTGGGAAAGACGAGGAGGATTTGCGAAACTTTATGCTTATTCAATTGGGCGACACTTACTTCAATGCTGGTGAAAACGATTCGGCTGTTTCTGTTTACCGGAAATTGGTGTTTTCTGAAACGGGCCTTGTTGATAGTTATTACAAAACCAATGCTGCTACCCGATTGGCTCGCTTCTATTTGGACGAGGGAAACGATGCCGAGGCTATGAAACTGGCTTTGGAAGCTGAGAGAACGCTGAAGTTTGTTGAAATGACATCGGTGCAAAATACCGTAAATGAGTTGCTTTACGAGCTGTATAAAAAACAAGGAGACTACCGCAAAGCATTGGCCTATTTAGAATTATATGAGAAAGGGCAGGAGCTTGTCAACCAAAGAGAATTGCAAACATTTGTTGCCGATTATAATCGTAAGCTTGACAGAATTTCAATGGGGCTTGAATTTTCGAAAATTCAAGCGCAACGAAATCAGGCATTGTCCGAAAAACAACATCAAAAAACATTATCGGTGTTTCTCGTAGCACTGGCTTTCTTGCTGTTGATTATGTTGCTAACAGGCAAAGGCTTTGAGTCACGTATTCAGTTGTTGCAGGAACATATAAAGTCTTATGCAACTTACGAGAAGGCAATCATGGCATTTTTACTGGCTATATATTTTATTGCATTTTTCTTTTTCTTTATGCCTTCTGGAAAATCTTTCAGCTTTCATGATTCGGGTTTTATTAAGCGCATTGTTCCGGGCATGATGGCCTATGTAATTGTTGGTTTTTTTTCTTTCATTTTTTATGGTATTCGTTCTACCCGAAGCAAGGAGCATTCAAATTACAATTATTACATTTATTTGTTTATTTCGGCTTACATTGGAGCTGTTACCGCATTGGTGTTACTTGTTTTTGCTTCGGGAGAACTTAGTTTTAATGTGATTTTGTCTATTGCTTTAGCTGTATTGGCGTCGTTTATCTTTCCGTTCTACCTGTTTTTGCTCGTGGTAGAGAACCTTGTTATCAAGCACTATGAATCGATGTCACAAACGCTGAATAACGATATTGACCAGATAAAACAAATATACACTCCGCAACAAAAGACCGTTACTATACAGTCCGAGAAAACCACAGGAAAACTCACTTTCTTTGTCGCCGATCTGGTGGCTGTTGAGGCTCAGGGGAATTATTGTATGTTTTACCTGTCGGAAAATGGTTCTGTTTCCAAGAAAATTTTACACACAACCATGAAATCGCTCGAAGAACAGCTGGCGGAATTTTCGAACATTATTCGCTGCCACAAATCTTTTATGATTAATATTCATCAAATTTCGAAAGTGTCGGGTAATTCGCGTGGCTACCTGCTTCACTTTTCCGAAGATACCGAATCGATACCTGTTTCGCGAGGCTACCAAAAAGAGGTAATGTCGCTTGTCAGGAGTTTTCGCGATGGCATTTCGTAACACAGTAGTGTATTTTATCAAATTAAGCATTGCCCTGTCAAGAATTACAGCGGGTTGAAGAATATTCAGTGCGCATCATATTGATTATTGATAATTTTATACCGTATTAATTACCTGCAAGTTAATAATTTGACAATGAAATTTATTTTCAGACAAAAGCTATTGCGCTTGATGTTTGTTCTCTGGGTTGGATTTTTTTTGACTAATACCGGGGTTTCACAAAATTCGGAGAGAATATCCGAAGCAAATAGCACCAACGAAAACATTTCGCTACAGATTGGAATTTACGAAAATGCTATTGCCGAACTGCAGCAACGTCCGTTTGAGAATCAATCGCTGGCACATATTATGACTAAATTAGGTAATCTTTATTCGGCAGAGGAAGATTACCCAAGAGCGATCAATATTTATATGCAATCGGTTTTTTTGCGCGAATACAACAGTAGAAACAATCCAAGCGACAAAACAGACATTGCCTGGCAGTTGGTGGATATAGGAAACTCGTTTTTCAATATGCAGGATTATCAACTTGCAGAGTATGTATATAAAAAATCGGCTCAGTACTTTGTGTTGGCAAAAGACCAACTGGGGATTATTACAACCTTGAACAATATTGGCTTGTGTTTGTATAACACTGAAAAAATTAAAGAGGCATACGAAGTTTTCTTTACTACATACACACTTTCGAAACAAATACACGACGTAACCCGTCTCTATACATCCACCATTTACTATAGCCGCATGCTGAGTAAAATGGGTCGCAGCAACAAAGCTATAAAACTCCTCGAAAATGTTGCTGATTATCAGCTTCGACCCGAAGATGCTATGTTAAACGATTTCAGGATTGTTCAGCTGGGCGATGTGTATCTCAATATTGAAGACAGTGTCAAAGCATTAGAGTGCTTTAGGGAGCTCACCGAACCCCTTGCTATTCGAAAAAACGATTTCTACACGTGTACTGCTTTGGTAAATATGGCTGCGATTTATGCAAAGCAGGATCAAAAAGCTTTGGCTATTCGTTATGCACAGGATGCTTTTTTTATACTGAAAACACTTCATCATGTTTCGTTGTACGTTGATGCAAATTACTTGTTGTATCAATTATATAAAGAATCAGGGGATGCAACCCGATCGCTTTATCATTTCGAGGAATATCACAATGGTATTCTTCAGCTCAACAAACGTGAAGTGCTGCTTTTTGCCAACGATTATCAAAGAAAAATGGATCGTATAACCATTACACAGGATATCAATCGTCTGCGCGATCAGAATGCCCGAACACAGATGGAAAAGACAAATCAGAAAAACCTCTCAACTTTTTTGATTATTGTAGCTGTATTGTTACTGGTTATGCTGTTTACGGTTCGGGGTTTCGATACCCGGCTGCAGCTTGTTGCCGATCACGTGAATGCCTATTCTGTTTTACAGAAATCATTTTTACTTGTGATTGTTAGCATCTACTTTGTTGTTTATTACTGTTTTTTTGTGCCGGTAGATGGTTTGTATATCATCGATAAAATGAGTTTTTTCAATAGGGTAATGCCTGGAATAATAGCAGGAGGGGTTTCTTTGATTGTGGTGATAGCATACAACAGGATTGTTGCAAAGCGTAATCCGGAAATGAATTGGTATGTGTATTCGCTTTATGTATCGCTATTGACTTTTTTCAGTGTCTATTTTGCCGAAATAATCTACTTCTTGTCGTCGGGTTTAACCAGTATCAATTTCTATATTTCTCTGGCTCTTATAGTGCTTGCTTCTTTTATTGTCCCGTTATACTTGTTTATATTGATTGTTGAAAATCTTTTCGTGAAGCATATCGAGACCATTTCTGTTTCGCTAAGTCGCAATATCAATGAAATTAAGCAAAAAGTAGTGCCCGAAAAAAGAATGATTACGCTAAAAAGCGAAAAAACCACAAGCGACCTTAGTTTTAATATTTCGGATCTCATGCTTGCCGAGGCACAAGGTAATTACTGTCGGTTTTATATTCGGCAAGGCTCTTTTATTGTAAGAAAGTTGTTTTTGATAACGATGAAATCGACTGATGAACAATTAGCTCAATTTAAAAGTATTATACGTTGCCATAAATCGTATATGGTCAATATTCATCAGGTTGAAAGTGTTTCGGGAAAATCGAAAGGGTATTTTCTTCATCTTGAAGGCGATGTTGATCCCATTCCTATTTCAAGGAGTTTTCAGAAAGAAGTGCTACATACACTCGATCATTTTCAGAAAGGCAGATCGTAACACAACGGTGTTGTTTGTCAAAACCCCATGCTTTTTGTCAAGTATCAGAACCTTACGTGTATTATGTATTGTGTGTAATATTCGCCTAAATTAATTTTGTGTTCGACAAAGCAAAACGTCTGTAAAATCATCTATATGAAAACAACAGTTTTTAGGGTTCTTGCCGGAGCAACATTTGCCGTTATTGCTGTATTGGTATTTTTGCTCGTATCGGTTTCTTCAAATGCACAAACATCATGTGCCTCCGCAATTTCAATTACACCCAATGGAGCTTGCGCAAGTGGTATCACTGTAAGTGATGCAACCATCGAAACAGCAGGAACTCCAGACCCAACTTGTTCAGTCGCTTTGTTAAGAGAGTATTGGTTTGTGTTTACTGTTTCGGGTGGTCCTGTTGATGCTGCAATTACAGGTGTTGCCTCAAACCGCAATATTGTACTGCAGGCATTCTCGGGTTCTTGTGGCGCTCTTACACAAATTGGTTGTATAGATGCAATAACCGTTACTGGAGCTCAAACAGAAACACTAGTAATAAACAACTTGGCAAACGGAACATATTATATAAGAGTAGGCAATACCACCAATAATAATATGACCCTTACAAGTTTATGCATCACTACAGTCGTGGCGACCGGGTGTAATCATACAATTCGTCTCACCGACACTTACGGCGATGGATGGAATGGCGGAACAGTGACTGTAACGGTGAATGGTACTCCGGTTTTAACCAATATCACAATGGCAACAGCAACAGCCGGACCCGAAGATTTTACTTTTCCGGCTTCAACGGGAGATATTATTAACGTTACTCGTACGGCAGATGGTTCTTATCCTGACGAAATGCGTGTAGAAATTATTGGTGGTTCGTCCAATACAATTTTAGCTACACAGCAACCGGTTGTTGCGCCAGGAACAAATGTAACTGCATGTTGTGCCCCTGTAGTTCCTGATTTAGCTACATATACTGCTCCTGCAAATGCTGCAACAGGAGTGAATACTTGTGGAACAACACTTGCATGGACTGCTCCTGCAAATACTGGCTGCAATGCAGTTGCAGCATACGATGTGTATTTTGGAACTGCTGTGTCGCCTCCATTTGTTTTAAATGTTACTTCCGCCACAACAACCTATTTTACAGGTGGATTAACGCCATCGACAACTTACTATTGGAAAATTGTTCCAAAAAACGCGGCAGGTAGTGCAGTCGGAGCTGTAACTTGGTCGTTCACAACTGCTGCTTCGGTATGCACCGACAACGATCAGTGTGGTGGAGCAACTCCGGTATCGTGTGGTGGAACGTACGCCGGGACTACAGCGACTGCAACGTCTACAAACGATCCAACTCTTTTTTGCGGTACATCGCCTGATGCTGCCGGACGATGGTATGTGTTTGCAGGAAATGGAAATGTTGTTACTGCAAGCCTCTGTGGAAGTGCATACGATACAAAAATTAATGTTTATTCTGGAACCTGTGGTTCGTACACTTGTGTTTCTGGGAATGACGATTTCTGTAGTTCCCAGAGTCAGGTTACATTTGGAACCACTGTCGGAACAAACTATTACATTTTTGTAAATGGCTACAGCGGCTCCACCGGAAACTATTCTTTGGCAATTACATGTTGTGTGCCAACTGCTCCTGCATGTGCTACGCTGGTTTCGCCCGCAAATGGTGCTACAGGCGTTTCACCTTGTGGAACACTGCTCGATTGGAATTCGGTTGCGTCTTCTTGTGGAGCTTCGAGTGTTACATACGATGTTTATTTTGGCACAGTCTCGAACCCGCCTTTTTTGTGTAATGTAAACTCCGATCAATACAATCTGGCTATTGCGCTGAGCGAAAATACGGTGTATTATTGGAAAATTGTTCCTCGTGATGGGGGTATGACTGCTACCGGATGTACTACCCGAAGTTTTACTACAGGCACCAGACCCAATGCGAACTATTGCCTGGTTGACGATGCTGTTAACTATCCTTCCGGAGGTTCAAACTGTGCTCAAATTACAGCAGATGCTTCCAGTCAACGCGGTTGCATCTGGAATACAGGAACCATTTCGTTTGCGAGTTCGTTTGATTATACAATTAATATGTATTTTGGCGACGATGATGGCGGTGCCGATGGCTGCACATTTATTTTTCAAAATAGTCCACAGGGTATTGCTGCTTGTGGAACCGATGGGGCTCAATTGGGTGCAGGAGGGATAAGCAACGCTCTTGTGGTTGAATTCGATACCTACGATAATGGATCTTACGATCCAAACGAAGATCATACAGCGATCTATATCAACGGCAATCTGGAAAGTACACCTTTGGCAGGCCCTGTTCAGGCCGACCCTCTTGATGCTGATCTCGAAGACGGGTTGGTACATGTTTTAAGAGTCACATGGAATTCTGCAACACAAGAGATTTGTGTGTATGTGGACGGAAGCCAGCGCTTATGTTATGTTTATGATTTTGTTAATAATATTTTTGGTGGAAATCCGAATGTTTTATGGGGATTTACCGGTTCAACAGGAATGTACACTAATCAGCAGTATTTTTGCCCCATCAACATTCCTCTTCCTGTTGAAATGGAAGGCCTTAATGTGAATTGTAATCACGGAAAGCCTGTGTTGACATGGTATACTGCATCCGAAACCAATAATCATTATTTTACCATTGAGCGTTCATCCGACGGGGTCAACTTTGAAAAACTGGCCCAAATGAACGGAGCCGGAAACAGCAATCGTCCGATAATGTATCAGTTTGTCGATGAACAACCTTTAAAAATGAATACTTATTACAGGATTTCGCAAACCGATTTTGACGGTACCACGGTAGAAGTTGGTATTAAAGCTGCTGACTGTAGTTTTGATGAAAGTAATCTTGACATTATTTCTACGGAAACAACTAAATCAGGGTCTGTAACTCTTGATTTTAAAACCGGATTTGCGGGTGAGCATACTGTTCAGCTTCTCGATATGGCTGGCAAAATTGTAGAACAACAAACTATGATGTGTAACATTGGTTTCAACCAGACCGATTTTTGCATGCCTTCTGCCCACGGAATTTATCTAATGACAATATATAACCCCCTCACATCAAAATCTATTAAAATACAATTATAATTTACATCCCCCCGAATCTAAACAGCAGAAGAACCGGAATTCTTAATTGAGTTCCGGTTTTTTATTTAGGATAGCTGTCAATTTGAATAATTAAGTGTTTTTTAAAAGATGAATTCTGGTATTTCATCTTAGAGATACGCTATTTATCAAAACATGTCGTATGTTATCAATATTATTTGCTGTACAAATAACACAGTGATATCAAATGAGTAGATAAAACTAATATTGCATTCGATTAAAGTGAAACAATTTAAATAATTACAAGATGAGTAAACTTCTACGCAAATCTTTGGTGTTTGGTTTATCAGTATTTGTTTTCTTTACATTGAATTTGGAATTGAAATCACAAACTTCTTGTGCAACAGCGATTTCAATTACTCCCGATGGGGCTTGTGCGGGCGCGTTCTCTGTTTCTGATGCGGTAATAGAAACTGTTGGAACTTCAGCTCCGTCTTGTTCGGCAGTAATAACCAGGGAGTACTGGTTTACTTTTACTATCGCAGGGGGTCCAAGAAATGTCACAATTACGGGTAACAGTGCAACACGAAATCAGGTACTTCAGGCCTTTTCGGGTTCATGTGGCGCCCTTACAGAAATTGGTTGCGCCGATGCAACAACAACAAGTGGAGCTCAGATTGAAGTAATTAATATTTCAAGCCTTCCAAATGGCGTGTATTATGTTCGCGTATGCAATACAACGGCGCAAAACATGAACATGAACGATTTCTGTATCACCACTGCGCCACCGGGTTGCAATCATACCATTCGTCTTACCGACTCATACGGTGATGGCTGGAACGGAGGAACTGTAACTGTAACTGTGAATGGTGTGCCGGTACTTACCAATATTACGATGGCAACAGCCACTGCGGGTCCCGAAGATTTTCTTTTTCCAGCTGCATCAGGCGATGTTATCAATGTTACTCGTACCGCAGATGGAACATTCCCTTCCGAAATGCGCGTGGAAGTAATCGGAGGAGCCGCAAACACTTTGTTATCTACTCAGAATCCGGTTACTGCACCTGGAACAGATGTTATTGCCTGTTGTACACCTACTGTACCGGCGCTTTCAAATTATACGGCTCCCGCAAACGGGGCAACAGGCATTCAAAACTGCGGTGCCACTCTTTCCTGGGATGTTCCGGCTAACAATGGATGCAACGCAGTTGTTTCATACGATGTTTATTTTGGAACTGCCGCATCGCCACCATTTGTTACAAATACTACGAGCACAAGCTATTCAACAGGCACACTAGTAATTTCAACTACGTATTACTGGAAAATTGTCCCTAAAAATGCTGTTGGAGATGCTATGGGTGCTATTACCTGGTCATTTACTACGAGTGCAACAGCTGCTGTTCCGGCGTTGGCTACTTATACCAGTCCAGCTAATGGCGCATCTGCTCAAAATACATGCGGGGTTTCTCTTAACTGGAATGAGCCAGCAATAACCGGCTGTAATGTAGCCACCTCTTATGATGTATATTTTGGAACAGCTGCATCGCCACCATTTGTTAGCAATGTTGCTACACTAACTTATTTTACCGGAGCCTTGTCGGCTTCAACAACTTACTATTGGAAAATTGTCCCTAAAAATGCTGTTGGTAATGCCACTGGTGCCGTGACCTGGTCATTTACCTCCAGTGCTTCACCTTGTACTTCCTGTAACCATACGATCAGATTAACCGATACTTTTGGAGATGGCTGGAATGGAGGAACTGTAACTGTAACTGTGAATGGAGTGCCTGTACTTACCAATATTACTATGGCTACGGCTACTGCAGGTCCCGAGGATTTTTCTTTTGCAGCAGCGGATGGTGACGTTATAAATGTAACCAGAACAGCTGATGGATCATTTCCTTCAGAAATGAGGGTTCAAATTTTAGGCTCGGCTGGCATAACGTTGCTTCCAACTCAAAATCCGGTTGTTGCTCCTGGTACCAACGTTTCAGGCTGCTGTAGTCCAACAGCTCCTTCGTGTGCTTCGGCACCAACTCCGGCAAATGGAGCAACCGGAGTAGATCCTTGTTCAGTAAACTTGTCATGGACTGCACCTGCAGGCGCAGGTTGCAATGCTGTTGCATCCTACGACATATATTTTGGCACGGCTGCAGCACCTCCCTTTCTGCTTAACCAAACAGGAACAACATGTTCAATGCCATTTGCATTAGCAGATAATACCACATACTATTGGAAAGTTGTTCCTAAAAACACAGCTGGTTCGGCAGTTGGTTGTGCCACCTGGAATTTTACTACAGGAACAACTTCTAATCCAGCCTATTGCCTGTATGGAAATGCCATAAACTTCCCGGGAGCAGGAACCAATTGTGTTCAGCTTACATCTGCGTCTGCAACTCAGAATGGCTGTGCGTGGAATCGTGGTCAGATATCTTTTGCAGCTGCATTTGATTATTCTGTTCAGATGTATTTTGGTGCAGCAGCAGGTGGTGCAGATGGTTGCGCTTTTGTTTTTCAGAATTCGCCACAGGGAATCAGTCAGTGTGGTAGCAATGGTGGTCAGCTTGGTGCAGGCGGTATTTCAAACTCAGTTGTTATTGAGTTTGATACATACGATAATGATAATCCGGCTCACGTATATGATATGGCTGTCGATCACACTGCAATAGAAATTGATGGCGACATGAACGGGCCGGGAGCACCATTATGCGGGCCGGTTCAGGCAGACCCACTCGATGGATTGTTGGCAGACGGACTGCTTCATACATTGCGTGTGACATGGGATCCGGCAACAACAACCCTTTGTGTATATGTGGATGCAAGTTTGAGAATAACCTGTGTTTATGATTATGTCAACTTGGTTTTTGGAGGAAATCCGAATGTGTGGTGGGGATTTACCGGATCAACAGGGCTATTGGCAAATCAACAATATTTCTGTCCGATATCCATTCCTGTTCCTGTTGAATTACTTGGTTTCTCGGCTGATTGTTCTGGTGGAAAATCTTTGTTGACTTGGTATACTGCCAGTGAAACAAACAATCACTATTTCTCGATAGAAAAATCATCTGATGGAATTGTTTTTGAAAATATCGGGAACCTAAATGGAAGTGGAAACAGCAATCGCCTTTTGATGTATCAGTTTCTTGATGAAACACCTTCTGGCGGTAAATGCTATTACAGACTTACTCAAACCGATTTTGATGGAACCAGGTATGATTTGGGTATTAGATCGGTTGATTGTAATAACACAAATGGTAATCTCGAAATTATTTCGGCTCAAACATTAAATGGTGATGCAATTACTCTCAATTTTAAAACCAGCTTTACAGGGCTGCATACAGTTCAGCTTCTCGATATCAATGGGAAGATTCTTGAACAGCAATTCATTTATTGCGAAGAAGGGTTTAATCAGGCCGACTTTTTTGTTCCAACAAGTGGTGGAATTTATCTCCTCAATATATTCAACGAACTGTCGTCGAAATCTATCAAAATAAATTTATAGCTATATCCCCCTATTTAAACAGCGCAAAGCCGGAATTCTTATGAGTTTCGGCTTTTTTAATTACGATATACGTAATTCGTCAAATATATACGCAAATAATAACAATCTTTTTTCAGACAATGTCCTGCTTAATAAATTTGAGAAATAAATTAATGGCATGAACACAAATAAGCAAAACTTTTCGCTTTTAAAAAAGCAGCCCCTGAAAAGTGTGTTTTTACAGACTTTCGTTTTTTTCTTTTTGCTGTGTTTATTGGTATTGCCTGTTGAAACCACAGCACAACAATACAATGTTGCAGGTAATGCTTTCGCAAACGGAGGCCCGGGTTGCTACACACTTACAAATACAACTGGTCAGTCTGGAGCCGTTTGGAATGTAAATACCATTAACCTTACGCAACCCATTGATATCACACTCACTTTGAACTTTGGGTGCAACGACCTGGATAATTATCCCGACCCTAATTGCGGCGCCGACGGCATGAGCTTTGTTTTACAGCCTAATGGCACAGGGTCTTTTGGCTCGGGAGGGGGAGTGGGTTTTAATGGATTAACTCCTTCGTTTGGAGTTGTGATGGATACTTACGAAAATGGACCCGACGACAATATTGCTTTTGACAATGGTGTTGATCATATTTCAATAAATACTAACGGGAATGTAATTCATGGCTCCGTTAATGAATTGGCACCTCCTTCGGTGGGCGCTGGGAATGGATTCCCTGCAAATATTGAAGATTGCAATAGTCATACATTTCGTTTTGTATGGACACCCGGTACTGTTGGTGGAACAGCGGCTATTTATTTCGATGGAGTATTAACCACATCATATACAGGCGATATTGTTGCTAATATTTTTGGAGGAAATCCGGTTGTTTATTGGGGAGTAAGCGGTTCAACCGGTGGCTGCTGGAATGTTCAAACTGTTTGTATGACGGTAGTTGCCAGTTTTATTACGGTTGGAAACTATTGTGCTGGTAGCAGCATTAATTTTCAGGATCAAAGCATCAGTGGTACAACCATTAATTCCTGGGATTGGGATTTTGGGGATGGCTCAGGATCGACACTACAGAACCCTTCGCACAGCTACAGTAGTTCGGGAACGTATCAGGTTTCACTATCGATAACTAATATTGCAGGTTTTAGTTCTACAATTACTCAAGAGGTTACAATTTTATCGCCCATTGTTTCAATTGATTCAATCGGATCAGTTTGCGAAGGAGACCAAGTAACTCTTCAAGGGCAGGCCGATCCTTTTCCGCCAACGGTTTTGCAATTGTTTCCGTTTAACAACAACACTCTTGTTGGAATACCCGATGGAGGCGTAACAGCTGGATGGACAGGCACTGGCGGAACATTTGCCAGTTCGGGAATTCCTGTTACAGGACTAACTGCAGGCTGGAGTATCGAATCGGTTTGTTTCAATATTAATCACACTTATGATGGTGACCTCATTATCTATCTTCAGGATCCATGCGGAAACTTAATGCTATTGTCCAATGGTCTCGGTGGTAGTTCCGATAATTACACAAACACATGCTTTAGTCCTTCCGCAACAGGATCTATAACAACTGGATTTGCTCCATTTTCAGGCACATGGATTCCGCAAGCCGGAGCCGGAGCCTGGACAACACTTACCGGATGTGCAACGCCGAATGGCACCTGGAATCTTCTCATTGGCGATGAATACAACTCCGATAGTGGCTCATTGATTGACTGGTCAATTACATTCAACAACGATGTGCCTGTTAACCTAACCTATTTATGGCAGCCTCTTAATATCAACAATACACTCAACCCTGTTTTTACAGCCAGTACATCGGGTTGGTATTCACTTACAGCTATCGATGACTTTAGTTGTTCGGCTTCCGATTCGGTTTACTTAACGGTGAATCCATTACCCGTTGTTTTAGTGCAAAACGATACCATTTGTTCGTCCGAACAAGCAAGTTTGCTTGCAAGTGGTGCAACATCTTATATTTGGAATACATCTTCAACTACAAATCCTTTGCTTGTTTCTCCGGCAGTAACTACCACATATTCTGTTACCGGCTCTTCCAATGGGTGTAGTGCTACGGCAACTGCTCAGGTGTATGTAAACGCCGGACTTAATATTACTGTCAATAACGAAACTATTTGCGAAGGAGAGCAAGCGATTCTCGATCCTGTTGGAGCCGATGCATATGTCTGGAACACAACGGCAATAGACGATCCGTATATTGTTCAGCCAATCATAACTACAAACTATACTGTTACTGGAACCAGTATAGCTGGTTGTAGTGGAACAACATCGGCTACTGTTGTTGTGAATCCAAATCCCGTGATTACTATCAATACCAACGCGGTTTGCGAAGGTGATCAGGCTCAATTACTTGCAACTGGAGCAAACAGCTATGATTGGTCAACAGGGTTTGCCGGAAATCCACTGTTGGAAACCCCTGCGAGTTCCACTCTTTATTCTGTGACCGGAACAAGTTTGGGATGCACAGGAACCGCAGAAATATTTCTGGACGTTTATCCCCTGCCCATTGTTTCTTTTACACCTTCAGTATCCAGTGGATGCAGCCCGCTCGAAATTCAGTTCAACGACCAATCGGCCCCTTCAATTGTCAACTGGAGCTGGTCGTTTGGTGATGGATCTACAAGTAATGTTCAAAATCCAACAAATACATATCTCGAACCGGGTAATTATCAAATACAGTTGGAAGTGAAAGATGTAAATGGTTGTGTCGCAAACTCATTGCCGGAAAATATTGTTGTCTATTCTGCCGAAGCACATATTATTACCAATGGGCACGTTTTTTCAAGCGGAGATGGCGTTTCGTTTTTCGATGGAAGTTTAAATGCAAATTCATGGCTTTGGGGTTTTGGTGAAGGCAGTTTCTCTTCGATGCAGAATCCAACATTTGTTTACGATAATCCGGGTGAATACAATGTTATTCTTTCTGTTGAAAGTCCAGAAGGATGTATGGATTCCGACAGTATCCTTATTATTGTAAATCCCCTGTTCACGGTTTATTTCCCAACGGCTTTTACCCCTAATAATGATGGGAAAAACGACAGTTGGATTCCATATGGTGAAAGCTGGAACCCTGAATTTTTTGAAATGGATATCTATAACCGTTGGGGCACTTTGGTTTTCAGATCAACCGATATTAACAATCCCTGGTCGGGAAAATCATATGACGGAATCGTTTACGAATCGGCTGTCTTTGCATATAGAGTAAAGATTAAAGACGTAAAAGAAATTATACACGTTTACGAAGGCTCAATTACCTTGGTCCGTTAGTTTTATAAGTAAGTGATATAGCGAAAAGCTTTTGCTGTTATACTCCACGATTTTGTTTTTGGATACTTGTGGCTCGGAAAAGCTCATGTCGTTTTTGGGAATACCTGCTGTTTGTTTTTCTGATAGTATGCTTTTATTCCTGTAAAAATATACTGGATTTTCCCAGCTTATTTCTTCAAAAGTTTTATGTTTGTAATCAGGTAGTTGTTTTTATCAGCAATCCGGATAAAATATGTGCCCGGACTCAGATTGGAAATATCCATCTCCAAATACTGCGATTCCTGAAACGAGTTGTCTGATAGAGTTGCGCCCGCAGAAGAAAAGATTGTAACGGTGCAGCCTTCAGGCATGCTCTTCAAATCAATGCTGAAGTTTCCCGATGTTGGATTCGGGAAAATAAAAATATTGTGGGTTGATTGAATTAGCGCTGATCCTGTTGCTTCGGTCAGATGATTGGCCGGATTTCCAAAGCCATAACCGGTTTCAGGATCCCAGTATCCATAGCTCCAGCTGCCTGCCGAAGGTTCGGTGAGCAAGGTGTCCATGCCCGGAATGGCAAAGCCGTAGAACTCTTTGTGGCCGCTATCGTTTGTTCTGTAATATCTGACTTCGAAATGAAGATGAGGCCCTCCCATAGTTCCCGAATACAAATGCTTCGACAACAATTGACCTTTTGTAACCATTTGCCCGTCCATGTTTATGCCTTCAGCCGAATCGAGATCGAGATCAAGATGGGCATATATTGTTACCAGCAAGCCGATCATATTTCCCAGGCTGTCTTCCACGTTCTTTGTCAACGTAAGATATTGCCTGTATTTGGGAGAGTTGCGAAATATTTCAACATAACCATCGTATGCAGCATATATACCGACCGCCGAGTCGTTATTCCCAACATGCATATCAATAGTCGGGTGATGTTCCTCTGTTCCTGTAGGACCTTTGCCGGCACCAAAATCTCCGGCAGCCGGCACAATATAGGATGGAACTATACCGCAGCCATTATCGAGCGGATGCCGAAAAGGTTCCTGTCTGGCAAAATGTACAACTGTGTTTACTTCGTTACGAAAAGGGGTGCCGCTTGCCGATAGATAATATTCCGGTGTTAGCATATCTTCATACAATCCATCTTCGTTGTCGGGATAAGTCGTTTGAGATTTAACAATGGAAAGATTTGCCAGAATAACAAAAAGAAAAAAAGTTTGATTCTCATAACAATCCCAATTAGCTGCTTATTGAAATTAATAAACGGTTGGAAAGGTACAGAATATTTTTTAACGATGTCTTATTCATTCAGCAATTCCTGAATCTGAGCCAGCATATACTCAAGAAATTCTTGGTCGGTCATGTCAAGTTCGTGACGATAAATAATTTTTCGGATGATGCCGTTGCGGTCAATCAAAATATTGGCAGGATACGACCACCCTCTGAAATCGTTAAAAACCTGTTCGTTCGCATCGGCAATAATGGGGAAGTGAAGCTTCGGGTGTTTTTTGATGGTTTGCCACGAATTACCGAAATACAAAGAATCGCGAATCAGAAAATGCCTGAGTTCTTCATTGGTGTTGTTGGCAAACGCTAGAATCTTGAAATGATAGTTGATCTTAAGGGTGTCGTTTATTTTATTGAGAATCGGATTTTCTTTCAAACAACCACCGCAGGTAAGAAACCAAAAGTGAACCAAAACGACCTTGTCCGAGAGATTATCGCTGGTGTATTCATCGTTGTCGGGTGTGGTTGCCAAAATAAACGGTGCATCTGTCCCAATGAGTGCTTGCTGTTTTATGGCTGCATCGAACGCCTCTGTTTCGCCATACAATTGCCGCAGACGTAAGGTGTCGTTGTGGGTTTGAGCTTTCAGAAAAGTTGCTGAAAATAATACAATCGCTAAAACGAAGCCTGTTGTTCTTTGCATTCTTCTTGTGTTTTGTGAACCGTGGAGGTATAATTGACAAAAATACAGATTATACCCAAATTTGAAACCTAATCATGACGATAATCATACCCAAAAAGAGAGACGTAGCATTGCTACGTCTCTGCTGAACAGTATAATCAAAAATTATCTAGTAACGATAATGTTCTGGTTTGTAAGGACCATTTTTCGGAACACCAATATAATCAGCTTGTTCGGTGCTGAGTTCGGTGAGTTTCACACCAATTTGAGCAAGGTGCAAGCGAGCCACTTCCTCGTCGAGACGTTTTGGTAAGCGATAAACACCAACTTCGTAATTGTTCTGCCAAAGTTCAATCTGTGCAAGCGTTTGGTTGGTAAACGAATTGCTCATTACAAACGATGGATGACCTGTGGCACAGCCAAGATTTACCAAACGACCTTCGGCAAGCAAATAAATGCAATGTCCGTCGGGGAAAATGTATTTGTCAACCTGAGGCTTAATATTTATTTTTTTGATTCCAGGGTAATTTTCGAGTTGCTCAACCTGAATTTCGTTATCAAAATGGCCGATGTTGCAAACAATCGATTCGTCTTTCATTTTGGCCATATGTTCAATGGTCAATACGTCGCGGTTTCCTGTGGTAGTAACATAGATATTTCCTTCGTGCAGCGAATCTTCGACCGTGGTAACCTGAAAGCCTTCCATGGCTGCCTGCAAAGCGCAGATTGGATCGATTTCGGTGGTGATGACGCGGGCACCGTACGAACGCATCGAGTGCGCACAGCCTTTTCCAACATCGCCATAACCACAAACAACAACAACTTTTCCGGCAATCATAACGTCGGTCGCACGTTTGATACCATCGGCCAGCGATTCGCGGCAGCCATACAAATTATCGAATTTCGATTTGGTAACACTGTCGTTTACGTTGATTGCAGGAATCAGCAACTCGCCTTTTTCCATCATCTGATACAGGCGGTGAACACCGGTTGTGGTTTCTTCCGAAACACCTTTCCATTCTTTCACAAGTTCTTGCCAGCGTGTGGGAGTAGCGGTATACACTTCTTTAAGCATTTTGTACAATGCTTTTTCGTCGGGGGTGTGCTGCGGAACATCGAGCAACGATGGATTTTTCTCCATTTCAACGCCTTTGTGAATCATCAGTGTGGCGTCGCCACCATCGTCAACAATAAGTTGCGGCCCTTTACCGTCGAAATTCAATGCTTGTGCAGTTGCCCACCAGTATTCTTCGAGTGTTTCGCCTTTCCAGGCAAATACAGGTGTGCCGGCAGCAGCGATGGCAGCGGCAGCGTGATCTTGTGTAGAGAAAATATTGCAACTGGCCCAGCGCACATCGGCTCCGAGTTCTTTCAATGTTTCAATAAGCACGGCTGTTTGGATGGTCATGTGCAACGATCCCATAATACGAGCGCCCTTCAGCGGTTTTTCCTGTCCGTATTTTGCGCGAAGCGACATCAAACCGGGCATTTCTTTCTCGGCTATTTCAATTTCTTTGCGGCCCCACTCAGCAAGGGCGATATCTTTTACTTTGTAATCCATTTTTCGTCAGTTTGCTTGGTTCTTTGTGTTCAGAATTTTTGCAAAGGTAGGGATTTTTAAAAAGAATTAAGGAGAAGGGTATCCGTATTAGTTTGTATTGCTGTTGGAGTAGCAGAATAATGGCGTGCCTGGATTGGTTCAGAATATTTTTTACCCAATTCTTTTATCAGCTATTGATCTAACTTCATGTTAATAATTTCCGGATGTAAAAATGAAACTTCAATTAGGATAATATAGTCTTTGTATACCATTTATCTGATAGGTCTCGGGTGTTTTTACATACACCTTTAGGAATATTTACGGCAAAAACTCAATTTAGCATCTGCGAAAAAAAGTACCAATAAACTTTGTTTTGCTCTTTTTTTGTTACCTGACGATAGGAGGGTTTTTCACCACCAAAACGACCAATAATTTCTTCGGTGTAGGTCACAATCAGCTCAACGCCCTCGGGATTAATAAGCACTGTTTCATCTTTTGGAGTATGGTAAACAGGAGGTAATCCGGAAGTAAAGTAAATAAAAGGAATTCGGTTTTGGTTGAAACAAGTGTGGTCGGAAGCATCGACTGCTGCCTCGAGCTTTTTTAGTTTGTATTTGCCATAATTTTCTTCGGAAACAACTGTCCCCCAAACTAGCGATGAACCCAGTCCGTAAATGTCGAGTTGATCAGTTTGCCAGCCCATACGACCAACCATATCGAAATTGACATAGAAAGCAACTTTGTCAAAGGGATACAAGTGGCTACTGCAAAAGAAATTGGAACCAAGCAAGCCTTTTTCTTCGGAACCCCAGCATGCGAGAATGTAATTGTACTTTGTCATATTGCCCGAACTGAGATAGCGAGCCATCTCCATTACCGATGCAGCACCACTTGCATTGTCGTCGGCGCCATTGTAAATATGCAGCAAACTGTCGTCGGTGTATTTATAGCCCAAATGGTCATAGTGACCTCCTATAATGATGGTGTATGGAGCGTTGTTTTCGATATAGCCCAAAATATTGTTGGAGACCGTAATAACAGAGTCGCCATTGTCGAAATATTCGCGATCTATTACAAAAGGCTGGCGAAAGTCCGATGTGCCGGGTACTGGGATCAAACCACACTTTTTGTATTCAGCAATAATATAATTGCCCGCCCGATATTCCCATTCAGAGCCGCCTTCGCGCCCCATCAACGAATCGTGAGCCAAAACAGTGATGTCGTTAAGAATGCGAGCCGTTCTGTCGGCATTTTCGAAAGAATAGGTGATTTGTGCATTTAGCTGCAACCAGCCCAGCAACAAAAAAATAAACAGAATGCGCATAACAATTGTTTTATGAATTAACGAATTAAAGGCTCACATATTTCATTGGGGCAATCGGGAGCTATGTTGATTCCAGATCTCCAGTCCTGCGTAAGTAATTTTACCAGCCAATCGAAATGGCGTTTATCAGCCACAAAGTCAAGTTTACGGGTATCGGCCACAACTACTTTTAGCGATGTTTGTTCGCGAAAATACTCAAAATAGCTTTTTTGTATGTTTTCAAGGTATTCAAGGGTTATTTCCTGTTCATATCCACGGCCACGTTTCACAATGTTTTGTTTCAGTTGCTCGGGAGGCAAATGTAAATACAATATAATATCGGGACGTGGCAAATTGCTGTCGATAATCTGAAATAGGTTTTTATAAAGCTGATATTCGTCGTCCTGAAGCGTTTTGCGGGAAAAAATGAGTGATTTCGGAAAAATATAGTCCGAAATCATATAATCGGAAAACAGATCTGGGTTTAGTACATTTTCCTTGAATTGCCTGAAGCGATCGGCCAAGAACGACAATTCAAGAGGAAAAGCATAACGCTCCGGATTTTTGTAAAATTTAGGCAGAAAGTCGTTTTCTTCGAATTGCTCCAGAATGAGCTTTCCGTTATACGCTTCGGCCAACTTTTTGGCAAATGACGTTTTGCCTGCACCAATGCAGCCCTCAATAGTAATAAAGCGATACGGAAAATTCATGCCGACATGTTAAAGTCCCAAAGTTAATTCAACTTTTGAAACATCTGCACATTCGGCCAACAATTCAGCAATAGTTTTTTTCAACACTGGATGAACAAAATCAGGGCAAATTTCGCTGAGTGGCTTCAGTACAAACAGTCGTTCCTGCATCCGGGGATGAGGTATTGTTAACAGAGAATGCTCAACAATAACGTCGTTGTAGAAAATAATGTCGATATCAATGGTTCGATCTACATAGCCTCTATTTGGATCAAATCTTTGTCTTTTCAGAGCCGATTCTATTTTCAGCAATTGTAAAATCAATTCTTGTGGATTAAGATAAGTTTCCAATTCTACACAGCAATTCAAAAACAAATGAGCCGAATCGAACCCCAAAGGGGTACTTTCGTAGAAATGGCTTGTTTGGATTATTTTACCATCGTTTTTCTGAATGAGTTCAAATGCGAGCTCAATATTTTTCCTCCGGTTGCCAATATTAGCTCCAAAAGAAAGAAATACTTTGTTTACAATGTTTTTTATGGTCATAAAGATAACTAATCAATAGGGATGAACCCTAATCCCACTCGCTCAAAAATTCCTTCAGGTACAGTTCCAGAAAATCGTGTCGCCGTTTCGCTTCCTGCTTTCCCGTCTCTGTTCCCATGCGATCTTTAAGCAATAGCAGTTTTTCATAGAAATGATTCAGTGTAGGCCCCTGATTTTTTTTGTACTCGCCAAAATTATTGTGTTGTTGCGGCAATATAAGAGGATTGTACATGGGGCGTTTGTGAATAGCTCCGTAAGCAAATGTGCGGGCTACGCCGATAGCACCCATGGCATCGAGACGATCAGCATCGCGAACGCATTGACCTTCGAGACTTAACTGAACATCTGTAGTCTCATTGCCTTTGAAAGAAATATTTTCCACAATTTCAATCACAGACTCAATGGTTGATCTGGATAGTTCAAGCTCTGCCAGCAGACGATTGACCGAATCGCGGTGGTTTTCGTTTCCGTTGCCTGAAAGCTTGTAATCACCAACATCATGCAATAAAGCTGCAAGCGAAACCAATAATAAATCTGCTTTTTCGGCTACAGCAATTTTTCGCGACAAACGAAAAACTCTCATCACATGTTCAATGTCGTGACCACTTCCGTCGGATGAAAAAACCGCTTTTATTCGTTCGGAAACGGTTTCAATAACAACATCAAGCTCGGTTTGACTTAATTGTACCATGTATATTCATATTTTTTCACTGTTGTCTCGGGCTTCAGTTTCCCTGTAAATATACGATATTCTGTGGTCTTTTCCTGCTTTTTTAAACCGGTTTTGTTGTATTTGGTTTTTGTCTGCCTTACAATAAATCCATCGACCAGATGTTGTTCTGAAAACGGCAAAGCTATTCCTTTTTTGTATTTCCATTGAACGACCAGTGCTGTGTCGCCGTGCGAAATAACATATTGAGCTGTTTTGTTTCCTTTGTCATTGTAGCTGTATCGGATATCGGAAAGCGTGTCGGCATTGTTGAGCCCAACGACTCTGATCAGCAAACCACGATTGTTGTATTCATATACTTCGGAGAGATTGCTTGAACCATCATTATCGATAATCGACTCGGTACGCAGACCAACAAGACCATTTGCATTGTAGTGATAGTCGGTTTTTGTGTTTTTATCTTCTTTGGAAAAACTGGTTTCAGAAACGATGGAGCCGGCATCATTGTATTCAAAATAAGTGAAGCCAACAGCGCTGTCGTTTTCCTTTTCGCTTCTCAACTCAACCTGATTATACTCGTTATAAAAATACTCAAAACCAGTAATGATTTGTCCGTTCAGATAGTGTTCCGATTCCTGCAAAAGTCCTCCGGAAAACACATTCACTTCCTTGAACCACATTTCGGGATCGTCGTTGACCAATGTTTCCCTCATCTGCAGTTTTCCGTCAGAATTGTACTCGGCCTTTTCGCTGAGTTTTTTATTTACAAACATGTTCATGGTTTTGGCTTGCTTTTGTGCAAAAATATTTTCTGCCAAAAACACCAACAAGATTATGAATACAATGGATTTCGTCATTCTGTAGTTTTTTTCTTGTTTTTTCGGCGCCATAATTCGCCAAATCTGTCAAAATCGCGTCGATAGAAGAATGCAACTCCCTGTGTATATGGCGCATTGTTGGTTACAATATCAACTGTATTTGAACGGTTGAATGCTTTCACTCTGAATTTTCCGTCGGGCGTGATCTTGTACTCAATGCTAACATCGCCCACAATGCTCGATGCTTGCTGATTTTCGGGAGTTCCTACCTGATTGCCCCCTACCGCCACATTGCTTTCGAGTTCAATGCGGTCATTGAAAATTTGTGTCGAAAGCGCCACTTCCACTTGCGATGTGGAAACTTCGTTGCCCTGACTATAGCTAAACCCTATGTCGAAGTCTTTGCTGATCTGCGACAACCAGTTGCTAAACTGGCTTGTAATCAATTCCGAAGACGTTGCTCCCACCCCTTGACTGATAGGGCTGTTGAAACTGCTTCGTTCGGCTGGGATAAAAGAATTAAGAATGAGCAAAGCAAACACCTGACGATTCATTTCCTCGGCATTTCCGATGATGGTATGCACTAGGTTTTTGGTATTCTCGTCAGAACCGGGCAAGTCGAGATCAAAACCGATATCGGGACTGAGTAAATTGCCGGTGAGATGCATTAAACAACTTACCGGAACTTTTTTCTTGTAAATTTCGGAAGGGTCAGCAACTGAAACCAGTTCGTAAAGCGATGTTTTAATATTGTATCGGGCAACAAGATCCATTTCGCCTTCGTATGGATCGCCATTCCAACGGATGATGCCTCCCGGGTCGACCAGAAAGTGTTTGTTGATTACATTTTCGAGAGTAAATAAGTAGTCGCCTTTCTCGATTTCGAGATTCCCAAACATTAAAAATTCGCCACTGCGGTCGATGGTCATTCGAATTCGTCCTTGTCCGCTGCCTTTCATTACGTCGCCAATTTTGGGGTCGAAAACAATCTGCACTTCGGCATCGGAAGTTACATCAAGGTCAAAAACCAAGTTGATTCCGGTATCTCCAACTTTAATATCGGACACTGTTTTCCCGGTATCGGATGGAGAGGAAACAAACGAAATAAAATCATTTTCGTACACTTCGCCGGCAGAAGTAATTGGAATATAAAGAATAGATCCCGGATCGGTTGTGGCTGCTACTTCTATTGAAATATTATCGGGAGGTCCGAAAATTTTAACTAAGCCGCTGGCATAAGCAGTTCCATAAAAATAATCGTTATCGCGGGCGGTTGTGTTGAGAAACTGCATTTTTTCGGGCATGAGCGAAATGTCAAAATAAAAATCTTTAAAATGATTGTGAGTAACCACCAAATCACCTGTTGCAGGATTGCCGTGCGAATCGAAAAACGTGGTGTTTCGCATCGAGATTTCGGAATTGTTTATTTGCAAAGTGTTTGCAAACGAATAGTACATATTCAGATAATCAACCAAAATATTGGTTCGTCGGAAAGTTACAGTTCCTCTCACATCAGGATTGTCTATATTTCCTTTCACTGCAATTTTTCCGTCGCAGGAGCCATCTATTCTGCTGGAGAACGATTTTAGGTAGGGCTGAATAAGTTTAAGATTGAAACGATCAAGAGTAACCGTTAGATCAAACATGTTTATCGGATCACGCGGATTGAAAAATCCTTTGATGTCAAGAGGAACATTCGATCCTACATTGCCAGTGTAAATAATTGCCGCTTCACTATATACAGCCTGACGATTTTGGTCCCAGGAGCTTTTAATATGCGCGTCCCCAACAAAGTTTTTGTTGAGACTGAGCTTGCCAATCTGAATGTCTGCACGATAATCGGGAACATCGTACAAATTGCTTAGCAGTATATAACCGTCAACAGTTCCATCCAAATCGATGGATGCACTTCGGGTAAGATCGTCGAAATCGTCGAGTAAAACATTGTCGAAACTAATCTGAACAAGATCGTATGGGTCTTTCGATATGCGACCATCAATCACAAGCTTCTGTGCATTTGAAAATATGGCAAATTCGCTAATGCGGATATAATCAGTATCAACTTCTACTTTCCCCGAAGGAGCAATATGATAAAGCGAATCGTTGAGTACCAGATCACTTTCGTTAAAAGTAACCATAAGCGGCATTCCCCTGCGAAACAAAACATCGCCAGAAAGATCGCCGGAATAGGCTTTTGAGCTGTTTTCGTTTTTCCAATACAACGAAAACGATGAATTATCGTTGAATGTGACTGTATTAGCGACCACATTGCCAAGTTCCAGACTATCGTTGTAAACCAGTCTGTCGCATTGAGCTGTAAGATAAATATTATTATTGAATGTTTCGGCAATTAAAACAGGATTAACCGACGTGATGTTCCCCGATTTAATGAAATTGGATGCTATTTCGGTTTTGAGGTAATTGTCGGCCAAATTGAAATTGCCACGAGCAATGGAGTTAGGGCTAACAACCAGGCCCGGAGCAAAAATATCGAGAGCAGGCTGAACATCTTTGATATTGAAATTGAACGTAAACGATTGTCTGGCAAGTTCTTTTACGGTTGAGTCGGCTGCATAAAATGAAGGAATATAGTTAGAGAGGTAGCTTTGCAGGGCTTTGTCGATTTCGGAAAATGTAAATTGCCCTTCGATGCTTCCATTTACCAAATCGCTTTTCAAGTCAATTTTTTTATTCACAGAATCGGTTTTATCCAATTTTAACTGCAGCGAACTCAAATAAATATCATGTTCACCTTCAAAATATTCAAAATTATTCAGACTGATGCGACCCAGCATATTGTCGGGTTTATTTCCCTTGATACTGATGTCGATAATCCCTGATAATCCCGAAATACTGTCGTTTCGGTTGAAATGCAGTGGGTTAAGGTTTATATTTTCTATTTGAGCAATAAAATCAAACACTGGCAATGAATCACTGAAATCGATCATCCCATTAAAATCGAGTGCTGCATTTGGATCATTAATCAGTAATCTTCCTTCGAAGGAACCCGGTTTTGTTTTTCCATTTATCTGAATCGATGAATAATTGTAGTTTTTGTATCCAATCGAAGCAATATCAGCTTTTCCCTCAACAAAGTAGTTGGTTTTGGAAGCTCCGTTTCCGGTAAACTTGACAGAAGCAGTGATACTCCCCAACGGAATATCGGTTCCGGCAAAAGGCTGCAAATCGAAATTTTCAACTATCACATTGCCACTGTACACCGGATTTGGAAATGCACCATGCGAAATAACATCAGCTTTTGCAAAGCCTGAATTTGTTTTTGCCACAACATTGGCCGAAAAATCTTCGATGGTTCCATCGAAATTGGCAGTAAGCGATGCCGTGTTCAAACTACCCAGCGATGAACCCAGATTGAGCTTTTCGCCTCCGGGAAGTGTGAAAAGCTCTAGGTCGGCTATCTGAACATTTCCGTTTATTAAATCGAAATGAATGTCGGTATTGTTGAAATCGGGCAAACCTTTCATGCTTAGATTGAAAAATAAATGAGTGCGTTTGCCCGATTCCACTTTCATATTGGTGGCTGAAAGGTTGGCAATAGTTCCATTTGCATGTCCGGTAAGGACAATAGTGCTGTTCATGCCTTTCAATGCAGGTACAAAGCGGGCAATATCGGCAAAACCAACTTTCGATTTGCGGAAATTAGCATCAAGCGAAACTTTGTTGAGAAAATCGTTGAAGTCAGGTATCGAATCGTAATTGAACGACAGATCGAGGTCCAGTGAACTGTTGTTGGCAAGCAATTGGAGATTTTTAGCATCAATCTTTTTATTGGTCATCGATACCTGCGACGAAAGATGAAAAAGACTGAATCCGCTGCGGTCCGAGAAAGCAACATGCTTGAGATTAGCGCAAGTCAGACTATCGGTTTGCACCATGTTTTCGGCAAGAAGGTTCAGGTTTGTGAGAAAAATATTATTGAAATTGATATTCGATGCATCGGCGGTGTCGCGATTCTGATCCTGATACATAAAGCTACAGTTTCGCAGCTCAAACACATTCACATGCATCGATGGAGACGACTTTGTTTGCGTTGTTTTCTCCTTTGGAGGAGCTGTAAAGTAAGAAATGATGAAGTCAATGTTGGGTTTTTCTTCGCCTTCGTATTTCATGAGTCGAAAGTTGGCTTCACTCACAAGCACTTTTTCGAAATCGAGACTACTGAAACTAAAATCGAGATTATCAGGAGCGATGGTGATTTCGTGAGCCGAAATCAAGGGGTTCCGGTGCAAATCTTCCACATAAACATCGCTTAGGGTGATATCGAGCGGAAAACGAATATCTACGGAGCCAATTTCGACTTTGGTGTGCAATTCCGACGAAAAATAAGACGCCAATTGGTTCGCGATAAACAACTGAACAAAAGGAGTTCGCAACAAAGCAAACAGCGCTGCAGGAATGCAGAAGATTACCACATAAGCAATCAGCAGTATCCTTACAGTTTTTTTCCTAATTTTGCTCATGCAAACTGAATAATGGACGTTTATATTTTAGGCATAGAATCTTCGTGCGACGATACATCGGCGGCTGTTTTGCGTAACAATGTTATGCTGAGTAACGTGATTGCAGGTCAAAAAGTACATGAGCAATTCGGTGGCGTTGTTCCCGAACTGGCATCGCGTGCACATCAGCAAAACATCATTCCGGTAGTCGAAACCGCCATCCGTAATGCAAATATAGACAAAAAACAACTATCAGGAGTTGCTTTTACACGCGGTCCTGGTTTGTTGGGGTCACTGATGGTGGGAATCAGTTTTGCCAAATCGTTTGCCTGGGCATTGAACATTCCGCTCATTGAAGTCGATCACATGCATGCACATATCATGGCCAATTTTTTGTTTGAACCCGGCGAAGATCGAAAATTGCCTGAATACCCGTTTCTTTGTCTTATCGTATCGGGCGGTCATACCCAACTTGCTGTTGTTAACGATGCTTTTAATATGGAAATTATTGGTAGCACCATCGATGATGCTGCAGGTGAAACTTTTGACAAAGCTGCAAAAATAATGAGTCTTCCATACCCCGGAGGCCCAATGATTGACAAACTGGGTAAGGTCGGTAATCCGGATGCGTTTTCGTTTGCTAAGCCGCGTATTTCCGGACTCAATTTTAGTTTTTCGGGGCTTAAAACATCAATACTCTATTTTTTGCGTGATGAGCTAAAAAAAGATGAAAAATTTATTGAAGCCCATACGGCCGATTTGTGCGCATCGATACAAAAAACCATTGTTGACATTTTGGTCGAAAAAACCGAAAAGGCCATCTTGCAAACCGGAATCAGGACACTGGCTCTTGCTGGGGGAGTTTCGGCCAACTCGGCACTACGTAGCGCCATGCAACAATTGGCCGGAAAACACAATCTCGACCTTCACATCCCGAAAATGAGTCTTACAACTGACAATGCAGCCATGATTGCGATGTCGGGGTACTTTAAATTTCAAAAAGGTCTTTTTGCCGATTTGTCGGCTGCTCCTTATGCGACGGGTAGTAAGCGATAATTACAAAAACCACAAAATCAACACAGGCAAAAATCCCACTCCAAAGCCGATGTAAAGCTCGGCAGGTTTATGAGCACTGCATCCCAGACGCGCGGTGCCAACAACTCCGGCAAGTATTGCGGTGATTGGAATCAACACGATGTCAAAGCTTTGAAACATTACAGCGTACCAAATCAGGCTAAAAAACAAGATGCTCCATCCAAAAACATGAAGACTGAATTTCTGAAAAAGCGAAATCAATAAAGCCAGTGCAGAGCCGATGATTATGATTGTGAGAAAGTCGGTATAATAAGATGGAAGCTCAAAACCCGAAAGAATTTTGCGACAAAAAAACGAAGAAAGTCCAATCACAGTTATGGCAAACAGTCTTTCCAATTTCGAAACCATGTCGAACGATTCAATAATACCAAGATAACGCGACACAGTAAAAATTGCTGCAGGAATCATGAGTGTGAAAATAATAACCGCAACTATAATGATGCGATATGCCTCGGGACGAAGGAAACTGTTGATGTAATAATCACCCGATAGAATGAGCAAAGTGAAAACAAGAGGCAAAACTATCGGGTGTAGAACCCATGATAATATTTCCGAAAGTCGTTTTTTATTTATTGGCATACAAAGCTGTTTCGAAACGGACGTTTTTGTGTATTACGAAGTAAAGTTACGATTAATTTATTTTGAATTTGACATTCACTCTAAATAGCACTTGCCCGGAAGCAAAGACTCCGAACTGACAAAAAGACCGGTTTGTGAAAAACGCATCATTTTTGTATCAATTGTTCAAATATTCGAAAATGAAAACATCTACTTTTTTTTTAATATTGTTCAGTACAGCACTGCTGAGTGCTCAATCGATTGTTGGAAGCTGGACTTCATCGAGCATTATAGCCGATTTTTATGCCGATTCCACCTATTCTGTTTTGGTTGGAAGTACTCCTGCCGATTCGGGAACTTATTCATTGCCGTCAGGGCGCATTGAATTTCACACTGTGTCGGGTATTGGATGTATGGCCGCCGATTCAGGTAGTTATAATTTGGTTTTTATCGACCCAAACAATGTTACCGTTTCACACATTTACGATGAGTGTAGCCTTAGAGGTACTACTTTAGGGAATGTCACATTTACACGCGTAACCACTATTGCTCAGGATAATGCAGCCCCCGTTAATTGGAGCATCGAATTTCAACCCTCAATGAATTCGATGATTTGCACAACCTCGGAGTTGTTTACTCATTTTTCTATCATAGACATTGCCGGAAATACTGTTTTTGCATCGGATGCAACCATTTTGGGGAGGACAACAATTACGATTCCTTCATTACCTAAGGGAATGTATGTTTTTCGTATCTCGAACAACAACAAAAGCGTTGCGAAAAAGTGGATAATGTAAGTGTTTTTCACTGTTATCAGTGAACCGGCTTAGTGATGAATTTTGTTTAATTCGCTGACGTGTAAAGCTTCGGTTATTTTTTTTAATCCGAACAAGCTCATCAAAACAGAAGGCGACTACATTAATCTATCTTTAATTTATTGTTCAGTAATTATTTAAATAGAGTAATGCAGGATGAATTTACTATTTTTGTATATCAAAAAGCAGGAAATCTGATGAGAAACAATGACAGTATTAAGGTTTTACTTGTTGACGACGAGAAAGATATTCTCGAAATCATGAGCTACAACTTGAAAAAAGAAGGCTACGAAGTGCAAACAGCCCGGGATGGGCAAATTGCCATCAATAAGGCTGCAGATTTTCAACCTCAGCTTGTTGTACTCGATATCATGATGCCAGGAATGGACGGAATAAGCACTTGTCAGGAATTGCGTAAAATAGAAGGTTTGGATAAATCGATTATTATTTTTCTCACCGCCCGTTCCGAAGATTTTACTCAGATTGCAGCTCTCGAAGCAGGTGGCGACGATTTTATCACCAAGCCGGTAACCCCGAAAGTATTTTTAAGTAAAGTAAAATCGTATTTGCGTCGTTTTAAGGTAGAACAACTCGAAGACCAACCTAAAGAAATTGTTCTCGACGGCCTCACTATCGATTTTGAACGCTACCTTGTTGTACTCGAGAATGATGAAATTATTCTTCCACGCAAAGAATTCGAATTGCTTGCACTATTGGCCAGTCGTCCGGGGAAGGTGTTTACACGCGATGAAATTTTTGCCAAGGTTTGGGGTAACGACATCATTGTGGGCGATCGAACCATCGATGTACATATCCGCAAAATTCGCGAAAAACTGGGTGTTAATCTCATTAGGACTGTGAAAGGTGTTGGCTACACATTTGAATTGAAAAAATGAAATTTACATTCGGTAATCCCCGCCAGCTTTCGTGGATGATAGCAGCATTGATGGCTATGTTGGTCTTTGTGCTGGCCATGATTGCTCTGGAATGGTTGCAGCTCGATCATTGGCTGATGTCTATCATTCTTGCATCCATAACCTTTTTATTGCTCTGGCTCGGAATCCGTTTTGTACTCGAACGCTTTATCTACGATCGGATACGTTTGATTTACAAGACCATTCGAAGTACTAAATTAGGAAAAGCCAATAAAAGACGACTCGAGGATAACGGCGACATTATTGAAAACGTAAACCGCGATGTTGAGCAATGGGCAAAAGATCGAGCTGACGAAATTGAACTACTGAAGCGAAATGAAACATTTCGGCGCGAATTTTTGGGCAATGTGTCGCACGAACTAAAAACACCGATAACTACCATTCAGGGTTATGTGCTTACTTTGCTCGATGGTGGCATGTACGATGAAGCCATTAACAAAAAATACCTGTTGCGAACTGCTAAAAACATCAACCGACTGATTGCTGTGGTGAACGATCTCGATGAAATTTCGAAAATAGAAAGCGGAATGATGCAAATGAATTTTACCCGCTTCAACTTTTCGGCATTGGTGAAAGATGTATTTGAATTTATTGAAATCAAGGCTAATAAGCGTAAAATAGTATTGCATTTTTCGAATGGTTTCGAAAGCAATATTATGGTTGAAGCCGATCAGGGCCGAGTCAGGCAGGTACTCATCAATCTGGTAGACAATTCTCTTAAATACGGAACTTCCGGCGGCACCACCACAATCAGCGCTTTTGATATGGACGAAAACTACCTGATTGAAGTAGCTGATACAGGAATAGGGATGGATCAGGTCGATTTGCCGCGTATATTCGAACGTTTCTACCGGACCGAAAAAAGTCGTAGCCGCGATCTCGGAGGCACGGGGCTGGGTCTTGCCATAGTAAAACATATTATTGAAGCGCATCGGCAAACCATTCATGTGCGTTCAAAAATTGATGTTGGAACCACCTTTTCGTTTACGCTGGCAAAAGTAAACGGCAAGAAGGCTGCTGCAAAAAAAGCTGAATAGCAGTTTAAATATTTACAGCTTTATAAAGTACCAAAGCATACAGAAAAAATCGTGGAATGCGGAAAAGCGACCACAACAGCATTCTTCTTGCCGGATAATGCAGCATTCCGATGGTGACCATAGTCATCGAAAAAGGAAGTGGAGTTAAAGCTGCTGCTGCAATGAGCCACCCACCCCATTTTTTTGAGTTTTTAATGTGTTTTTCGAACTTCAATGAGAAATAATTGTTTACCCGACGGTTTTCGCGAACAGCTCTACCGATTGAATAAGAAACGATTCCCGCGACATACGACAAGATCGCCAGCAACGTAAGCATAAGCCATGGATTGGCCATTTCTTCGCTCCAGATGATAAACAAATCGGCCGGGATAGGACTCAACAGACTTTCGGAAACAAAAAATGCTGAAATTACCATCCAATAAGGGACGTGATGCACAAAATACCCGAATATTTTGTCGATATCGAGAAAATATTTTCCGGCAAAATAGAGCAGCACAAAAGCAATCCCAAAAATAAGTACAAACTTCAACAAGCTTTTCCCCACTTCGGCATAAAAACCCGAGCGGCGAAAATACTTAAACTGCAGCCACCAGCGCTGAAAGATGCTTTTGGGTTTTTGGGGCATCGGACTTATTAATTTCAACAAATATACAAAAATGATTACTTAGCTGCACCAATCAGTACCCCAATTGCCGCTTTCAAATCAATGAGACCGGCCATGTCGGCAGTAAGAACAACAATAACTCCAACCAGCACCCAGCGAATGACGTCGGCGCCTTTTTTAATGGCAATGCGCGATGCTACAAATGCACCAATCACATTTCCTATGGCGTGAATGAGACCGTATTTCCACATCACCTGGTCGTTGATAATGAAAACAATGAGCGAAAACGGCACATAGAGCATTACCAATAGATTTTTAAGAACATTTGCTCTCATGAGGTCGAATCCGAGTCCCAATACAATGGAAGCAAGCAGGTAGTAGCCCACGCCAACGTGCATAAATCCGCCATAAACGCCAACAACCAGAAAAAGAGGATAATTCCATTTCTTTACAGGTAATGCCAGCAATGAAGCATTTCCTTTGAGCCACAGCGAAGGTTTGATAAGGATAAAACCCAACATGATAATCATGATAACCACAAAAGCCATCCGGATAATTTCTTCGTTGAGTTTAACGGCAATAAACGAACCCAGCACCGACCCGATTACGGTTGGAATAGCTATAAGCAGACTCTTTTTCCAGTCGATAAGATGATTTTGCTGAAAAGTGCCCACCGAGGTCATTGTCTGAAATAAAACAGCCAGGCGATTGGTTCCATTTGCAACATTGATGGGCAACCCGAGCCACATGAGCACCGACAACGAAATAATGGTACCTCCACCAGCCATGGTGTTGATGAAACCTACAACGAGGCCCGAACAAATAAGAATAATGATGACGTTAGTTTCCATTCCGGCGGCGAAGCAAGCTGTTTTTATGACCGTACAAAAAATAAATTACCAGACCTATTGCCAGCCAAATAAAAAACCTGAGCCAGTTGGTGAGTCCAAGTTCCGACATCAAGTACAGATTGATGAGCAAGCCAACCAACGGAATGAAGCTCCACTTGCGAATCATAGCATACACCATCAGAGCGGTGGCGAGAATAAAATAAGCCAAAACAACAACCCGTTCGCCCAAAAAAGCTTCAATTGACAAATCGCCTGCAAAATACAGTATAACAACAATTGCCGGCACAAGCAAAACTGGTACCCAGACTCGCGAATTGAGGTATGGAATTCTGAAACCTTTTCGAATCTCGGGGTCGTTTTTATCGAGAATAATAATTCCTCCTGTTACCAAAACAAAGGCAAACAAAGTTCCAATGCTGGTGAGGTCGGTCATTTCGGTGAGATTGGTAAACAGAGCTGGTACAGCAACCATAATACCGGTAACAACAGTACTGAATGCAGGTGTTTTGTAGCGTTTATGTAACTTCGAAAAGCGCGGAGGCAACAATCCATCGCGGCTCATGCTCATCCAGATTCGTGGCTGACCAACCTGAAAAACAAGCAAAACACCAGCCATAGCAATCAATGCCGAAAAAGCAATTATTCCGCTCAGGCGCGACATTCCAACGCGTTCGAAAACATACGAAAGCGGATCGCCAACACCAAGCTCTGTATAATTGACCATTCCAGTGAGAATAAGCGCAATAATGACGTAGAAAACTGTTGTGATTATGAGCGCAAAAATCATCGACCGGGGAAGATCACGCTTTGGGTTTTTGCATTCTTCGGCAGTTGTACTGATAGCATCGAAACCTATATAGGCGAAGAAAACACCAGCAACGCCCTTCATCATTCCACCAAAACCATTGGGTGCAAATGGCGACCAGTTGTCGGGATCGACATAAAAAGCGCCCACAGCAACCACAACCAACAAAATAATAATTTTAAGTGCTACCATGATGTTGCCAGCAATCTTCGACTCACGGATTCCGCGGAAAACAAGAATTGAAATCAGTGCAACAATGGTGAATGCAGGAATATCGGCAATCATATGCAATCCTCCAATTACAGGCGAGTTTTGCCAGGCAAGAAATCCTTCGCGTAAGGGTGCTTCGATGCTATTGAACGCAGTGCCCTGAGCCATAAGTTGCGTTACCGTTTCGTGTGCACGCGATGCCGACAAAAAATCGACTGTCATAAATTCGGGAATATGCAATCCAAATCCACTCAGGAAGCCAGTAAAATAGTCGCTCCACGAAATTGCAACGGCAATATTGCCGATGGCATATTCCATAATGAGGTCCCAGCCAATAATCCAGGCGATGAGCTCGCCAAAACTGGCGTATGCATATGTGTAGGCGCTTCCACTGATGGGAATGGAACTGGCAAATTGAGCATAGGCCATTGCCGAAAAACCACAAGCAATAGCGGTAATTATAAACAAAATCGAAACAGAAGGACCTCCGGCTGCTGCAGCATTTCCAATGGTACTGAAAATCCCTGCACCAATTATTGCTGCAATACCAAGTGCCGTTAAATCGACTACGCCCAACGATCGTTTCATGGGCTTGTTTTCCCGATCGTGTAATGCTACAATGTCGGAAACCGATTTACGCCTGAATAATTCACTTAAATACATCATTCTTAATTCGTGGAAGCAAAGGTATTAGATTCTGTGGTATTGCAAAATGATAATAAAAGCATATTATAATGTTGGGATATTAAAAAGTCTTCAACAGGAATTTCCGAAGACTTTAGTGAATAGTTCTTTGTGCTTTTCTACAGTATATCTAATATTTACTGGAGTGATTATTTTCAAAGGAAGGCGATTTGCTGAAATTTTTCTCGAAAGCTTTGGAGCTCGAAGCCGAGAGAATAACTTGAATTTTTGATGTAATTACCCTTAAATATTTCAAGTAAACAGCTGTTGTTGTTTTTTATTTTTAGAAAACTCATCAATACATCGTTTAAAAAAATTCATATCAAATTATTTGCAAAAAATCTTGGCTTTTGCAAAAATCTCAGTAATTTTATCCGGTAGTATTGCTGTTCTGTTTTGATTGTTTGGCTTTAAAAACAAGAAAAATAAGATTCGTATTTCACTGCATATCATGTTTTGCCAATAATTATTGTTAATAAGCTTTGTCTTGAGCTCAGGGAAATAATAAAACAAACGACAATGAAAAATACCCGGATAAGGAATTCCCTTTTTTTGTTTGTTGCTGTCTTGGTGGCAGCATGCTCTTCGACCAAGAAAATAGCAGTCACTATCCGGAATGCGCCGATGATTAAAGCTCCGGTAAACACAACTGTAGGTGTTGTCAATCGTGCAGCTGCCGAAAAGAGCAGCCAGTTGTATGTTGAAACCGATTTTTTGTACGAAGGTGCTGCACGTGATGGTTCGAATGCATTTTGCGATGGAATTACACGTGTTTTGACCAAAAACAATTCATTTAATATTTTGCCTGTTGTTTATGCCGGGACCAATGAAAACATTCATCATGATCCCGTGAACACAACTATTGTTGAAGCTGAAAGCTGGATTAAGGAATTGGGTTGCAATGTTCTGATAGTGGTTGATTACTTTTTTGCTGATTTTCAGAAAGAAGTTTCTGAGTCGGAAGCATTGAACGCAGATGGAGAATCGGTTTTTAAGGCTGAAATGATTGGGCGTGTCGAATCGTCGATTAGTGTTTTTGTTGTTGATTCAACCGGTAATATTTTGGCACTGGAACCATTGCATAGAGAAGATAATACATTGAATTCGGCTGAAGGAAATAAGCCTGGTGAAGCCAAAAAGGCTTTGCCCGCGAAGCGCAGTATTGTGTCGGGATGGGGTGACGATTTTGGATCGGACGTTGGCTATGGGTTCATGCCTAACGAATATAATGTAAAGAGATTGTTTTTTATTGCTGGTAATTCTGAATTAAAAGATGCCTGGAAAAATGTGAAAAATGGCAATTTTGCAATAGCGACGAAAATATTGAAGGAAGTAACCAATACCTCTGACTTTACACTGAAGGCAAAATCATTGTTCAATCTGGCTGTGGTTGCAGAGTGTATGGGGAACATTAACCTGGCTATCAATTTGATTGAACAATCGCTGGCAATTGTGCCTATGCCTGAGGCATACAGCTATAAAGCCGATTTGGAATATTTAGTCCGGTGATTATAGCTGTGTCAGGCTTTGTGTAGTTCATATACTTTTTGGATTTCGTTATGTGGTGGCTAAACACGAGAAAATTTGCCCGTCAGTGTGACTAGATAGGTTTGTGGCCTGTTTTTATATCAGATGTTGCCTTCAGACGAAAGCGACCGAATCTGAAATCGGTTTGCTCCGAAATTCCTAAAACATTTCCTTTTCCACCTTGAACAAAATCGGCACCGTTGAAAAACAGTTGCTTGTTGGCGTTTGCGTAGAAGGCCGAAATACTGCTTTTCCGATAACCAAGTCCAGCCATGACAAGAAAGGTTTGTGTTTGCACCCAACTATGTTGCCACGCAATGTGGTTGCCCGAATACTGCGAATAGAAATAGCTGGGTTGAATGCTGCTGTAGCTCAAGTTTCCGAATGGTTTACATATGGTGGACTCGGACGAAAGAAGCTCGAAATGAATATACCTGTCAGCATGGGAGTCGAGCGATGCATCAGCCATCATTTTTGCTGAGATAGTGTATTGCTTCGCCAGTGTTTTGCGAACATGCAACATCTTGAAGCGGGTCGAAACCGGTAAACGAATTGATGTTGGTGGTAATAGGAATCGAGTCGCCACTCAGTCACATATCGGGTGAGAGGGTTTTGTAATAAGCATTGAGGGTGTCGGAAACCAAAGTATCTTCCACTTCCTTTTCTTGCTGGGCAAAAGCAGTAAAAGGCAGCAACAATGCAAGAAAGAAGATTGTTCGGTAATTCATTCCTCGAAAATGAGTAGCAAAGGTACGAGGATTTTCGGAAATGGTTTGATGGGGATTGTGGGAGACTTAATCCTTCCCTAAAGTATAACCTTAACTTTCGCTTCACCCACAATTTCTAGCGCAGAAGTGAATCCTGAAATATCGGGAAATAAATTGCCATCGGTGCCCGAAGGATTGCCATGACCGATAAGTCTCAAATTGTATTCCGATTCGAGTTTTGATGGATTGATGGTGCCCGACGAATAAATCAGCGACGGCTGCCCCGAAGTGGCATATTGGTAATCGTCGGGGAAGCGTGTTGTGGTCCACGTGCGATTGAAATCGAAGCATTGGTTTATTTCGAGTACCACAACAAATTCGTTGATTAACATAGAATCGCTTTTCGATTTCAAGACAAAACTCTTGAGCGGAGTTGGGCCTGTGTATGCATCTGGCATTGCTGTAGCGGGTGTAGGGACATACAATCCATCAGCTTCTTTTACGTTTCGTTTGTGCGACCAGTATGGCAGTGCTGCTGGACGACGGCGCGAACCTGGTTTCCAGCGCTCGCCAGTATTGTCGGCATGTGCAAAAAATCCGGTTGCAATCGATTGGCTCACATACAAGGTTTGAATGTATTGTCCCGATGGTGTTTCGAGCCAAATAGCAACAAGTGGATGATTGAACTCTTTGCCTTTGGTTAAGCTGAGCTCAATTCCCAATCCTGCTGCGGAAGCATTGGTTACGAGTGTTTCGGGCTCGCTTGTTCGTTTCGACGACGGACGGCAAGCTGCAACTAGCAATACCGCGAAAGAAATTAAAATTATTTTGATTTTCATGATGTTCTGTTTTAAAATTCGAAAATTAGACCCAGCGTTGGCAAAACGTTTCCACCCACATTTTCGATGGTTTTCATCTGATAGTGTTGCTGATCGATGGGATCGGTCGGATTCACAATAATCGGGTTGCCATTCGCATCTTCGGCAGGCAACAAAATAGACTGACTCGTGTATTGGAAGTTGTAAGCGTTTTGAATATCGATATAAGCAGTTAAGCTCCATTTTTTGAAGAAATATTGCTTATCGACTCTGATGTCGAGCTGATGATAGGGTTTGAGTCGTAGCGTATTGTATTGACTGTAGTTGAGATATGGTCGGCCTTGAACATCCCATGCTTGCACCAGCGACGATGTGTTTTCGTCGTAGGGCGTGTAGGGCGATCCGCCCGAATATTTCCAGCGGGCACCGATAGTCCAGTTGTGTTTGAAATTGCGACTGAGCAAAATGTTTGCAATATTACCGGCATCCCAGGCCGAAGGAATGTAGTTGTCGCTGAGGTCGGTAAATTCGCTTTTCACGAATGTGTACGACAGGAGAAAATTCATCTTTTCAATCAATTTTCGGCGAATGAGAATCTCGAAACCGTAGGCACGTCCGGTGCCAACCGACGAAACGGGCTCGTCGCCAACAACGCCAAAATCGCCACCTTTGTTTGTCAAGCTCACCGAATCGCGCAGCGAAACAGGATAGTTGCTGTATCCTTTGTAGAATCCTTCAATCGAAATAAGACTATTGGGATCGGGAATAAATTCGACGCCTGCAACGTAGTGCCATGCAAAAATGTACGACAGATTGCCGTTTTTATTAACAAGCTGGCTGTTTTCGGTATAACCCATGGTTGTGTAGGCTGGCAGTTGCGAATAGCGCGCAGCCGAAAGCGTTGCAAACCATCTTTCGCTGATGCTGTAGTTGAGTGTTAGCCGTGGCGAAAGCTGATTGAGTGGATTTTGCATGCTGCTGTTGAAATTGTTTCCATCGGTTCGCAGACCAACAGATAGCCCAAGGCGTTCTTTAAAAAGTTTTCCGCTTATCTGCGCGAAAAGCCCATATTTGAACATGTCTAATGCTGAATTGTAGTTTACATTCACCTGGTTTCCAGAGATAAACAGTTTTTGGAAAGTTGTGTTTGAGTATTTGGCATATTCGCCCGAGAAACCGGTAAGCCATCGCCAGCCTTTGTTGAAAACGACATTTTCGAATCGGAATTTATTTTCAATTTCGTCCGAAGTGTAGTCTTGAATTTTTAGTGAATCGGTTTCTACATTGTCTTGGTATTTGAATGAAGAATTGCGGAACATGTTGCGCGATGCAATGAAGTTGGAATAGCCGTTTTTTCGAAAATGTCGGTATGTAGCTCCAAAAGTGTAGTTCCATTGGTTGGTTTCGGGTAAATATTCAAGAATATATCTTTGTTGATCGGTTTCGTTTCTGTCAAGATTAAGACGGTTCACATCGTAAGCACCAAGGCTAATAATGCTAAGCTGATCGTTGTTTTTGAATGTTGTTTTGGTTTTTATCAGATAGTCGTTGTAGGTTGGTAGAAACGGTAGCCCGATGGCTGAAAACAGAAGCTGCAAATACGAACGTCGGTAACTAAACAAAATGCCGGTGTTGTCAGTCAATGGCCCATTGTAAGTGAATCCGAAGTCGGATGCGCCAATGGTGACACGATGAATAGCTTTTTCTTTGCTAGGAACAATAAGTGTCATGTCGAGAACAGAGCTTAGGGCATTTCCAGTATTTACCTGAAAAGAGCCGGTATAGCGATTCACTTCACGCAAAAAATCTGCATTGATAATGCTTGCTGGGCCACCCGATGCACCTTGCGTTGCAAAGTGGTTGAGGTTGGGAAACTCAATGCCATCGATAAAAAACCGATTTTCATTTGCTCCGCCACCTCGGATGATTAGATCGTTTCGTTGAACAGGAGTTTGACCAACTCCAGGAAAAGATTGGACAATTTTCGATATATCGCGATTGCCTCCCGGATTTTTTTCAATCTCACTCACTCCTATTGTCTGCATCGAAACCGGGCTTTCAATGTCGCGCTCAAATATTCCGGCGCTCACAGTTACAGTAGAAAGCTGAGTTGTCGATTCTTTTAATACAATTTCAATATTGGTTTCATTCGAGTTTGTAACCTGAAATTCTGGTGTGACGCGTGTTTGAAAGCCAACCGATGATGCTTCGAGACGTACAAAGCCAGTGTTTACACCTGAAATGACAAACTTCCCGTCGAAGTCGGTTACAGCACCAATAGTAGTGTTTTGAATAACAACATTGGCAAAGGGAATTGGCTCGTTGTTCTTTTCGTTTTTTACAGTTCCTTTAATGATCCCATTTTGGGCTGTTGATATAAGAGAGGTGAAAAAAACTACCAGTGTGACTATAATGTATTGTTTCATTTTTCGCTTTTTGTTTATGCAATGATAGGGAATTATTAAACAATTAACATATAAAACTAATAAATATTAGTTTTATTCCAAAGGTACTAAATAGCTGCAAGTTAGAGTTGATTTGGTTGTTGAAAAGCTGTATAATTAGATATTAAACATTAATGGTTGATAATTTTTTTACACACCATAAAGCACAATATTGAATTTAAATCGTATTTTTGTACCACAAAACGAACAAAGTTTAAAACTAAAAACGACAGTTATGAAAAAACTCATCTTTTCGCTGACCATGATTTTTGGTCTCATCGTGATGGTAAATGGTCAGGATTTGACCAGCAAGAAGGGCTTCACTATTCTACCAGAAGCAGGCGACTATGTAATTGGTTTCAATGCTGTTCCAGTGGTTGATTTCTTTTTGAATGTATCCAACATTATGGTAAATACCGGACAAACCTCACAACATCCTGGATTTGTTACTGGTTTCAATCAGGTTTTAGTTGGAAAATATTTCCTCGAAGATCAGAAAGCCATTCGCGGAAAATTAGCGATCAATACCGGATCTGCAAAAACAAGTACATTTTTTGATGATCCTTTTGATGTAACCGCCAATCCAACAGCTACCGAATGGGCAGAAGCCGAAGATATTGCCAAAGTTGGAAACACCAACATTGTATTAGGTGGTGGTATGGAATTCCGTCGCGGTCACAACCGTGTTCAGGGTTTCTATGGAGGTGAATTGCTTCTTGGTTTCTTGGGCAACTCAGTTAAAAACACCTGGGCTGTTGAAATGAATACCGAGTCAATGACCAATGGTTACACCAATGGTGACGGTTCAGCATTGAATGGTCGCGTTATTGACCAGAAAAGTGGTATGGCCATTACTTTTGGTCTCCGTGGTTTTGCTGGTATTGAGTATTTCTTTGCACCTAAAATTTCGGTTGCTGCCGAATTTGGTTGGGGCTTTGGAATGACAACCAATCCTCGTGGATCACAAACCGTTGAAACATGGGATGCTGCTACATCAACAGCAAGTGAAACCACATCTGAAGGTAATGCCAGTGGCAGCGCAATGGGTTTTGCAGTTGACAATGGCGTTGGCCAGAATCTGCTCCCAAGTGCAGCTTTCACAATGTATTTCCACTTCTAAGTAAAAACATTGCTTGCAAAAAAGCCGGCGAGAGCCGGCTTTTTTTATTGTCTTGAGTAGAATTTTAAAGCTATAATTAAATGATCATTCCAGCTCCAAGTGTTTCGTTGGTGCCTTCGTCAATTAGAATAATACTTCCTGTAATGCGATTGAGTTTGTACTTGTCGAAAAATAAGGGTTGTGTTGTGCGAATCGACACACGCGCAATCTCGTTAAGTCCAATATTCTTGTCTTCCAAATTGCGATGCAATGTGTTGATGTCAACTTTGTATTTGACTTCTTTTACCAGACATTTTAAGTCTTTGGATGTATGACGAATAGAATATTTGCCGCCAATCCTGAGAGGCTTCTCGTTCATCCAAACCATCATTACATCAATATCCTGCCCAATCTGAGGAACATTGTTTTCTCGCACAATCATATCGCCACGGCTGATATCAATCTCGTCTTGCAATAAAAGAGTTACCGACATGGGAGGATATGCTTCTTCGATACTTCCGTTGAAGGTGTCGATTTGTTTGATAGTAGTTGTAAAGCCAGAAGGTAAAGCCATTACGGTGTCTCCCGGTTTAAAAATGCCACCCGAAACACGTCCGGCATAACCACGATAATCGTGAAATTCATCAGAAAATGGTCTGATAACTGATTGAACCGGAAAGCGGCAATTCACCATATCGAAATCGGAAGCTATATGAATGGTTTCGAGCAAATACAATAAGGTTGGCCCTTTATACCAATTCATGTTTTCCGAGCGATCAACAATATTATCACCTTTCAATGCCGAAATGGGAACAAAGCGAATGTCGGAAACTTCAAGTTTGGTGCTGAAGCTTTTAAAATCTTCAATGATTTTATCGTATACTTCCTTGCTGTAATCGACAAGATCCATTTTGTTTATACAAAAAACCACGTGAGGAATCTTTAACAACGATGCAATAAACGCATGTCTGCGTGTTTGTTCCAGAATACCTTTGCGGGCATCAACCAAAATAAGAGCAAGATTGGCAGTTGAAGCACCGGTTACCATATTTCGGGTATATTGAATATGTCCGGGAGTATCGGCAATGATAAATTTTCGGCGTGGGGTACTGAAATAGCGATATGCAACATCGATAGTGATTCCTTGCTCGCGTTCGGCCCTGAGGCCATCAGTAAGCAGTGCCAGATTTACATATTCTTCGCCTCGTTTTTCGCTTGCCACCTTTACCGCTTCGTACTGGTCTTCGAAAATAGCTTTGGAATCGTACAATAATCGACCAATTAAAGTACTTTTTCCGTCATCAACACTGCCAGCTGTTGTGAAACGCAGCAGTTCCATGTTGATATATTCGTCCGAATTAAATTGTTCGCTCATAATTCTTTCCTTTAAAAATATCCTTCTTTTTTACGGTCTTCCATTGCGCTTTCCGAGCGTTTATCATCGGCCCTGTTTCCTCGTTCAGTCTCTCGCGAAGCTGCCACCTCGGCGACAATATCGTCGATGTTGTTTGCTTCCGACAAAACAACTCCGGTGCAAGTCATATCGCCAATAGTTCGGCAACGCACAGTGCGTGTTTCGAGTTTTTCGCTGTCTTTAAGCATCATGAAGGGAGCCCATGCCAGCAACATGCCATCGCGCTGGAAAACCTGACGTTTATGAGTAAAATACAAAGAAGGAAGTTCTATTTTTTCGCGGCGGATATACATCCAGATATCGAGTTCAGTCCAGTTCGACAAGGGAAAAACGCGAAAATGTTCACCCATTTTTTTCTTGCCGTTAAATAAATTCCACAATTCAGGGCGCTGATTTTTGGGATCCCATTGCCCAAATTCATCGCGATGGCTGAAAAAACGCTCTTTTGCGCGTGCTTTCTCTTCGTCGCGGCGTGCACCACCCAAAAGTGCATCGAATTTGTATTTTTCAATAGTCGCTAAGAGTGTGATGGTTTGCAACATATTGCGGCTTGCACTAAATCCGGTTTCTTCGACAGCTAAACCTGCATCTATCGATTCCTGAACACTTCCAACAATTAGTTTTGCTCCAAGTTCGTTGGCCAAATCATCTCTGAAAATCAGTGTTTCTTCGAAGTTGTGTCCCGTATCGATGTGAACCAACGGAAAGGGAATTCTTGCAGGCCAGAAAGCCTTGCGGGCGATGTGAACCATGACAATGGAATCCTTGCCTCCGGAAAATAACAGTCCTGGGTTTTCGAACTGTGCGGCTACTTCACGCATTACAAAAATCGATTCTGCTTCGAGCTCTTGTAAATGATTCAAGCTGTAATTGGTCATTTGCTTTTAAATTTAATCCTTCTCATGACTCTGCGCATGAGATAACGGGTACATTTATTTACATCCCAGATGTCGGTACGGAGTTCAATGTCGGGATGAATAGGAGGTTCGTATGGCGAGTCAAAACCAGTAAAGTTTTTGATTAATCCTAGTCGGAATTTTTTGTAAAGCCCTTTTACATCGCGCATTTCACAAATCTCAATCGGGCAATTTACATATACTTCAACAAATCTGTCCTCTCCAATAATGTTTTTTGCCATTTCGCGAACATCATGCGTTGGGCTAATAAAACTGCATAATACAATTAATCCTGAATCGCTAAACATTTTTGCCACTTCGGCAATTCTGCGAATGTTTTCGATGCGGTCTTCGGCACTGAAACTCAGATCTCTGTTTAATCCTGTTCTGATTACATCGCCGTCGAACATTTTAGTAAAATATCCCTTGCGAAGGATTAATTGATTGAGGTTTTCTGATAAAGTAGTTTTGCCAGAACCTGAAAGACCGGTTAACCAAATTACCAAAGGTCGCTGTCGAATAAGAAATCGCCTACGGTTTCGTCGGATAAAGCTATTGAAATCTGTCCAAAGAGCCGGGTTTGCGTATCGTTCTGCTTTTGTTCGTCTGAATTTAATCAAGGCTGAAATTTTCAGCAAAGATAATACTTTGTCTTGTTTCGGCACATTTATACATCGCTCAGTAACTCATCGACTAAAATTGGAATTTGGACGGATGATAACCCATTTATACATTTTATTTTTGCTGAAACAGCCGCGTTGCTGTCTGCCTTTTTATCAATAAAAATTATCCGGCAATGCTTTGAGGTATAGTTAATCAGACTTGCTGCCGGATAAACCTGCAAAGATGTTCCGATTATAAGAAAAATATCGGTTTGCTGCACAATTTTAATGGCTTCGCTAATCATGGGGACTCCTTCGCCAAACCATACAATGTGGGGTCTGAGGCGACTCCCATCTGATGCTTTATCGTTTGGAACGATGTCGTTGTATCCGATTTCTGAAACCAAATCGGGATTTTTTTCGCTCCTGGCTTTGGTTAGTTCGCCATGCAAATGGATAATGTTTTTCGAGCCTGCCCGCTCGTGAAGATTATCGACATTCTGAGTGATAATGCAAACATCGTACTTTTTCTCAAGCTCAACCAGTGCTTTGTGGGCTGCATTAGGCTCCACTTCCGATAGTTTTTTCCGGCGCATATTGTAAAAAGCCAACACATCTTCGGGATTATTGTTCCACGCATCAATAGATGCAATTTCCTCAAAACGATAATGATTCCACAAACCATCGCTGTCGCGAAAAGTAGGTAAACCACTTTCGGCACTAATTCCTGCTCCGGTAAGAACAACAAGTTTTTGCATTTGTCTTGCTTTTCATTACAATATTACAATTTATTGCGTACATGTTCGGTTCTTTTCAGAAATTATTTAGTTTTGCAAAAAACCACCCGATGCGAACAATTTTATTTTTATTGATTTTGATTTTTATTGTGCCGGTTTTTGGGCAGCAGAATTTGAAATTGAAGCTTGTCAATACGCGCAATCCCGAAAAGGTAAAATATTTTAACAACGGAGACCGTGTTCTGATTTATTACGAAAATAATGAAATTGATGGCTATTTGCAGATTGTTGATAAAAGTACTATTGTGGTTGATAGTCAGATGGTCGATATTAATCAGGTTCCCATTATTGTGAATAGAAAAAATGCCGGATTTCTCAACAAGACTGCCGGAGTTACTATTGCGGCGGCGGGTTCCGGGGTTGCAATTTTAGGTTTTGCATTTTTTTTTAAAGGAATAGGTTCTGGAATGCCAAGTGTATTGTACATGGTTCCTGGGGGACTCATTGTGAGTATTGTTGGCGTTCAGGTTGTTTCGGTCGGATTTAGAATGATTGTAGGAAAAGGCAAGCGCTATTATTTGGGTCTCGATTGGAAAGCTGAAATTGTAGATGAATAAAACATCTGCAATTTGCTCGATTTTGTTTCTGAATCTCTGTTTTTAACAATTTGTAATTAATCAGCATTTTTTTTGATGATTATGGGAAAAAGTTTTGGGTTTGTATAGGAAAAAGCCTTTACCTTTGCCCCAATTTTAAAATCAATATTATGATTTCGCAAAATAACCGTAAAGTGGTTGAGAAAGAGGATGTTGTCATTAAATTTGTTGGCGATTCCGGAGATGGAATGCAACTTATTGGCTCTATGTTTTCGGAAACCATTGCTTTGGCCGGTGAGGATTTATCAACTTTTCCCGATTTTCCTGCCGAAATTCGTGCTCCGCGCAACACCATTGCCGGTGTTTCGGGTTTTCAGGTGCATTTTGGCTTCAAAAAGGTGCTTTCTCCGGGCGATCTTTGTGATGTGCTGGTAGCCTTTAATCCTGCATCGCTGAAGTCGAATCTCAAAAATGTAAAACGAGGAGCTACGATCATTGTTGATGAAGACAGCTTCGACGATAAAATTCTTGAAGCAATTGGTTATAAGGCCAACCCGCTCTACGATGGTAGTATGAGCGACTACAATGTTATTCATGCGCCTATTACAACGCTGGCAAAGGAAACAGTAAAGCCATTGGGAGTTGACAATAAAACGGCAGAGAAGACAAAGAATATGTTTGTTTTGGGCATGTTGTTCAATATGTTTAACCTCCCGATAAAAGCTACAGAGGAGTATCTTCAGAAAAGGTTTAAAAAGAAACCCGAACTTATCGAAATCAATATGCTGGTCATTCGTAATGGTTTCGAGTTTGTAAATACTATTGAGGCCATTCCGAGTATTGTTGTTCCGAAAACACAGCTCAAACCCGGGAAATATCGCAACATTCATGGAAACGAAGCCAGCGCTTGGGGTTTAATGGCTGCCGCTGAAAAATCAGGATTGCAATTGTTTCTTGGCTCGTATCCTATTACACCTGCAACCGAAATCTTGATGGAGCTATCAAAGCACCGCGAATTGGGGGTGAAAACTTTTCAGGCCGAGGATGAAATTGCAGGGATTACTTCTGCTATTGGAGCCAGCTTTTCGGGCTCATTGGCTTGTACAACTACATCAGGACCTGGACTTTCGTTGAAATCGGAAGCCATGGGTTTGGCGGTTATTACCGAATTGCCTTTGGTAATTATTAATGTACAGCGTGGCGGTCCTTCTACCGGACTTCCAACCAAAAGTGAGCAGGCCGATTTATTGCAAACACTTTATGGACGAAATGGCGAAGCCCCCATGTTTGTTATTGCTGCGTCGTCGCCTGTCGATTGCTTTTATGCTGCATACGAAGCAGCAAAATATTCGCTTGAGCATATGACTCCGGCTGTTTGCCTCACAGATGGTTATATTGGTTTTGGATCTGAGGTTTTTGAAATTCCAAAGATGTCGAACCTTCCTTCAATCACACCTCGTAAGGCACAACCAAACACGAAATATCTTCCTTACGAACGCGATCCTGAAACACTTGCACGTAGTTGGGCTGTTCCCGGAACTGAAGGTCTTCGGCACCGAATAGGTGGGTTGGAAAAATCGGATATTTATGGCGAAGTAAGCACAGATCCGATTAATCACGAAAAAATGATGAACTTTCGTCACGAAAAAGTGCAACGCATTGCCAATAAACTTCCTTTGCAGGAGTTTACCGGACCTGCCGATGCCGATATGCTTGTTGTGAGCTGGGGAGGAACAAAAGGTCAGGTTCAAGGAGCTGTAGAAGAGGCTGCCCGACAGGGAATGCGTCTTGCTCATACGCACTTCCGCTATATTAATCCGTTACCCAGGAACACAAAGGATATTTTGTCGTCGTTCAAAAAAGTTCTTATTTGTGAACTCAATATGGGACAATTCGTGTCGTATTTGCGGATCAACTTTCCCGAGATACCCTATTTACAGTACAATAAGTATCAAGGACAGCCATTCACGGTGGTAGAACTGGTCGATCAATTTAGTCAAATTTTAAAAGGTTAATATTATGATGGGCGTAATCAGAAACAGCATAGAAAAGTCAACTGTTCAGCTGACTAAAGAAGACTTTGTCAGCGATCAAATGGTGAAGTGGTGTCCGGGTTGTGGTGCTCACAGTATCCTTCATTCGGTAGCCAAAGTTTTTCCTGAAATTGGCTACAAAAAGGAAAATTATGTAATTGTTTCGGGCATCGGATGCTCGTCGCGTTTTCCTTATTATGTGAATACTTACGGGTTCCATGGAATACATGGTCGTGCACATGCTATTGCATCGGGCGTTAAAATAGCCAATCCTGGTCTCAGCGTTTGGATTGCTACCGGCGACGGTGACTCATTGGCTATTGGAGGTAATCACTTTATTCACCTTATTCGTCGCAATATTGATGTGAATGTGATGCTTTTTAATAACCAGATTTATGGTTTGACAAAAGGTCAATATTCGCCAACAAGTCCTTTGGGAGCACAAACCAAAACATCGCCTTATGGAACTATTGAACATCCGTTTACTGTTGGCGAATTGGTTATTGGTGCTCAGGGAACATTTTTTGCCCGTTGTATTGATAACAATCAGGCTATGATGACCGAAGTGATGTTCGAAGCAGCTAAGCACGATGGAACTTCGATTGTTGAGATTTTGCAGAATTGCGTTATTTTTAACGATAAGGTTCACGAGCAAATTTCGGCCAAAGATATTCGGGACGACATGCAGCTTCAGTTGAAACATGGTGAACGTATGATCTTTGGAAAAGAAAAAAATAAAGGAATCAGACTCAATGGCTACTCTCTCGAAGTTGTTACAATTGGCGAGAATGGAATCACGGAGGACGATATTCTTGTACACGATGCGCATAATGCAGATCCGGGAGTTCATCTCATGTTGGCTAAGCTTGAATATCCTGTTGCATTAGGTGTTGTCAGGGCTGCCGCATTTCCCACTTACGACGATTTGATGGAAGAGCAAATCAGGACTGTAAAAGAATCGAATCCGATAAAATGTATGGACGATCTGCTCAATAGTGGCGACACCTGGGAAATCAATTAGTAAAAATTGAAATTCCGAAGCCGGCTTTAAGCCGGCTTTTTTGTTTTTGTGGAATTTAATTTTGCCTGCATCTGTTGCCTATTAAATCCGAAAAAATATGAAAGCAATACTATCGACTTTTTGCCTTTTTTTGTTTGCCGCAGGCCTGATGGCACAAACTCCTATGTTGAAAGGAAAAGTGATTGATCGTGAAACAGGCGAAGCTATCCCATTTGCTAATGTGGTGTGGTGCGATGGGAAAACAGGTGCAGCTACTGATATGGAAGGCGATTTTCTGGTTGCCGACACCACCCATTGCGATTCACTGAAGGTAATGATTGTTGGATACGAGCCCATGATGGTTTTTGTTCCTGAAGGTTCGAAAGATCTTACTATCGGTTTGATTGCGTCGGCGACAACACTCGATGAGGTTATGATTGTGACAGATATGCCGTCACGATACGAAGAGGTTGAAATGGCAACAATGTCAATTTCGAGTCGCGAAATAAGCTCTTATGATGGCGATTATCGCGCGAAAAAATCGGCCGATGCCAGCTACGATTATGCACCGGCCAGTGGAGCCTCGTCGGGGGGAGAGGGATCGGGAATGAAAGCCGGTCAGCTTACATCGGGCGAAATAAACGATTTTTCAAAATGGTCTTTGTGGGAAGATATCGACAAAACCGATCTTTCGAATTACAATAAGCAATGGCAACTCTATCCCGAAAATCGCTTTGTGGTTCAGGTTGCCAACAGCAAAAAACTGCCCGTACACAATGCAACTGTTGTTTTAATGGATGAATCGGGCTCTGTTGTTTGGTCGGCAAAAACTGATAATACCGGAAAAGCTGAGCTGTGGGCTGGAATGTTTACGGGCAAAGCCGAGAAAAAATACTCTATCAATGTTATCTACGACAATAAATCGTATCCGGTAAAGAAGGCAGATTCGTTTGCCAATGGAATCAATTTTATTGAGATTCCTGTTGCTTGCAGCCAGGAGAAAAATGTGGATGTGGCTTTTATGATTGATGCAACTGGGTCGATGGGCGACGAAATTCGTTACCTTCAAGCCGAACTCAGCGATGTGATGACACAGATAAAAGATTCTCTTCCAGGGTTCAACATTCGTCTGGCCATTGTTTTTTATCGTGATTTGGGCGACAATTTTGTGGTTATTCAGAAAGATTTTACATCAAATATCCCCGATGCAATCAAGTATCTACAAGCTACCGGCGCAGGTGGTGGTGGCGATTACCCCGAGGCTGTCGATTCGGCTCTATCAGTTTCGGTGAACCAGCTTTCGTGGAGTTCCGATGCGGTTGCCCGTATTTTGTTTCCAGTTCTCGATGCTCCTCCACACGGCGAAACCAGCCACATTGAAAGTCTTCACAAAAGTATTCCTGTTGCAGCTTCGAAAGGAATCAGAATTGTTCCTCTTGCTTGCAGTGGCATAGATAAAAGCACTGAATATATGCTGCGTTCGTTTGCTTTGGCTACCAATGGCACATATGTATTCCTGACCGATCATAGTGGTATTGGCAATCCACACATTGCTCCCACCACCGACGAATACAAAGTAGAATTGCTCAACCAGGCTTTGGTGCGAATTATTCTCTCTTTCAGCAAGTCGCCCGAATGCGATGCTGTAAAACCGAATATTGAAAATCTGCAAGATACTGCAGTTGCTACATTGCCAATTCCACGCGATACAGCCAAAACTCAGGATAGTACTGCCACTGTTATCGATTCGTTGAAGACTGATACCCATATTGTGGCGCCTCTGCCTGAAATCAGCTGGAGATATTATCCCAATCCAACCGATGGACTATTAACAGTAGAGATTGTCAATCTTCCCGAAGGTGATAATGGATTCTTGTATTTAACTGATTTGAATGGAAAACTACTGCGCCGCTACGAAGTGAAAGAAAGCAACAATATTTCGGTTGATATCAGCGAATTTCCAACTGGCACATATTATCTCACCTATTTTTATGGAACAGAGGGCAAGTTGTGTGCTCCGGTGGTATTGCTGCATTAGCAGCCAACAATCATTCCGCAGGCGCCTGCGGAACTGCTCAACAGAACCGCCCTCCCGACAAGGGCGGTTTTTTTATTGATTACAATTTTCACAAATTGAAGGTGCATTTTTTTTCAATAACGATTCGCGAAAGAGGGTCATTTCTTTCCCTCTCCAAATATTGTTTGCACTCATTTCTGAAACATTGCCAACCGAAAATTCGCTGAGTTTATCGTAGCAGCATGGAACTACCCGACCATCGGTTTCAACCACAAGAGTTTGCCACAATCGCTTACATATTCCTGGTGCTTTGTGCGATAGTTCAATGGTATTGTTGTCTGTTCTTTTGTATCGGTTGAATTTGCTTTTCGTGGGCATCCATTGTGCTGCATTTTCTTTGCTATAGAATTGGGCTGCTTTATAAACAACTTTGTCGGCGCCGGCTTCTATTGCAATTTGCTTTAGTTCTTTCTGTTGTTCCTCGTTGAAAGCGAAAACAAGCATTTGCGCTTCAATAATAGGTGTTTTTGAGCCCGAACTCTGGCGAGCATTTTTTAGCATCTTTATTGCTGATATTGTCTTATCGAAGCTTCCACCTGCACGATATTTTTTGTAGGTCTCTTGATTGATTCCATCAAGCGAAACAATAATTTTCGACAATCCGGATGAGACAATCTGTTCCGCTGAATCTTGGTCGATTGCTTGCGCATTGGTTGAGAGTACTACAAACATTTTTTTTGTTCGGGCGAGTTCTGTTTTCCTGAAAATATCGGTATCGAGTAAGGGTTCGCCTTGAAAATAGAGGTTGAGGTAAAATGTTTTAGGACTGAGATTATTCAGAATTTTGTCGAATGTAGCTGGCTGCATCAGCTTTTCGTTTCGGCTGAGCAGTTTCATGCCCACCGGACATTCGGGGCAACTGAGCTGACAAATAGACGAAGGCTCAATGGTTACTGCCCAGGGTTGATTCCAGACAATTATTTTTTGGAACAAACGGCTGAAAAAAAAACTGAGATACGACAATAGCAAATTTGCAAATCGCGCTGGTGAAAGGGTTCTGAGAAGCAACCTGAATTCGCGCATCATTCTATTTGTCCTTTTCTTTGTGTTCGCGTGTTCGTTGGAGTTCGGTGCCCAAACTTTGAGTTGCTTTGCTTACAAACGACCAGTTTTTGAAAAATTCCATAGCAATAATGCGAATGAGTGTATAGGCCGGAATGGCCAGAATCATTCCGAACGGACCTGCAATCATGCCAGCCATTATGACAACAAGAAAAATTTCTATTGGATGTGCTTTTACGCTGCGGGAATAAATAACCGGCTGCAATACGAAGTTGTCGATGAGGTTGGCAATACCGAAAACAGCAAGCATCTTAAGCAAAAGAGGCAACGCATCGGTTGCAAACAACTCGCTCGGGAGTGCTGTCAGTCCGATTATTGAACCGACTATGCCTCCTATTATTGGTCCGAGATATGGGATAATGTTGAAAATTCCAGCAGCAATACCAATGAAAATAGCATTGGGAAGACCAATGATGTACATCCCCACAGAAATAAGTGTCATCATGGTTACTTGCTCAATAAACAAACCAATGAAATAGCGCGAGAGCATTTTTTTGCTGTAAAACAAAATCCGGGCAATTTCGTCGTGCGATTCGTTGGGGGTGATTGTTTTGAGCCCTTTGTAAACCAATCGGTCGTCGCGAAGGAAAAAGAATGCAAGAAATAGTACAGAAAAAATTCCGATACTGAGCTGCCCCAACATTCCGAAAATATCGCCGGCGAATTTTTGAATATTAATGGAAGCGAGAAAATCGAGAACGTATGTGGAAATAATTCCTTCAAATGTATCGGTTTCGGAAAGAATGTGGTATTCGCGAAGCTGATCCTCGAGGTGGTTGATGGGATCTTTCAGATTGTTTAAAATTCCATAAATATCAACTTGCGAAATATACTGAGCCTGATCAACCAGAACAGGGATGAGAAAGTAGAATAAAGCGGAAAATACTCCAACAACTAGAATTAGTGCTATTAGCGCGTTGAATGCATGCGGAAGTTTTATTTTCCGGATGTGAACTTTGTCCAGCATTCTCACTATGGGGTTGCCCATCAGCGAAATAATCAATGCGGTGAAAATGTATATCAGGATAACAGAGAAAAAATAGAAAAAAACAAACACAAAAGCCAAAAATGGCAACCAGACATACCATCGTTTAATGTAGGACATGCGATTTTTTTGTAAAGGTATGAATTATCTGTGTAAAAGTGATATGCCCCATGATTTTTTGAAACCGGGTTTTTTATGTGATTAATGGGTGTTTTATATTGGTGATCGGAGTGATTTTTTCCATACATTGAAATAGTTTAGTCGCATATTTTTATTTTGAGGTTTTTTCTGGCAGACTTCAATATGTTGTTAAAGAACAATTTAAGCTGTCGTTTGCCGACACATATAAAAAATAAATTTGTTAAATATTTGAATTTGATATAATGTATCGAAATTTCTTGTATTTTTGCTGCAATATTTTGTTGTAAACCGTACCAAATTGAAAGAGTGGGTTATAACAAGATTGTTTTTTTAACTTTTTTCATTATGAACATTTACGTAGGAAACCTTAATTACAAGGTAAACGGTGACCGTTTGAAAACCATTTTCGGAGAATTTGGTGAAGTTTCATCAGCAGTAGTTATTACTGACAAATTCACAGGCAAAAGCAAAGGCTTTGGTTTTGTGACAATGGACAACGACGACGATGCGCAGCGTGCAATTGCCGAACTCAATGGAAAAGAATTCGATGGCCGTCAGATGGTGGTAAACGAAGCTCGTCCAAGAGAAGACAATCGCTAGTAGTTCCTTTTAATTAATTATTAGCTGAGATTCCGGAGTGTTCCGGTGTCGATTGGTATGCTGTCTTTCCTGATAAGCAAAGGCTGCTGAGAGTTGACGCCTTAATAAATCCGAAAGAATTTGTTGGGTGCAGATGAATAATCTGCACCCTTTTTCGTTGAATAGATGATTAACCGTACCTTTGCCTTATGAAATTGCATGAGGTAGCTAAGCAAATTTTTGCACCGGTTTTGGTGTCTGATTCTTTCAATGCACTTTTGACTGCATCGAAGGGAAAAGCAGGGTCGGTGATAGAAACAACGGGGATGGCCGGGTCGTCGGTGTCGGTGTTGATTGCAGGTCTGAGTTCGGTACAGAGTGGGAAACATGTTGTGGTTGCCGCTGGTCGCGAAGAAGCCATGGGTTTATACGATGACCTCGAAAATTTATTGAAGCAGAAAAATATTTCTTCTGAAAAAAAAGGAGTATTTTTTTTCCCTACTTCCTATAGAAAAGAGCATGCTCCTGCCGAAACCGACTCACGTCATTCATTGTTGAGAGCCGAAGTGCTGAGAGCTTTGCAAACCCAAAATGAATATTGCATTGTTACCTGGCCGGCAGCTTTGGTCGAGAAAATTCCCGATCCGGCATTTCTGGCCAAAAATTCATTAACTCTTCATGCAGGAGAACCCATAGATATTGATTTTATCGAAGAAGTTCTGGATGGATATCAATTCAGACAGGTCGATTTTGTGAGCGAACCCGGCGATTACGCTTTGCGTGGTGGAATTTGCGATGTGTATTCTTTTGCTGACGAAAACCCTTTTCGGATAACCTTTGTGGGCGATAAAGCCGAAAGCATTCGTTCGTTCGATCCATCAAGCCAGCTTACCATTTCAAATTGCGAATCTATTCAGATTCTTCCCGATATAAGCAATTTGGGCGCTACCGATGTACTTATTTCTCCATTCAATATTCTTGCAAAATCAACATTGTTTTGGCTTACCGATCGCTCGTCGATACAGCAATTTCGTGAGGAAAGTCTTCGGCTACGGAATTTCCCGGAATTATCTTCCGAACGATTTTTGCTTCCGGATGTCTGGATGAATGAAATACCGAAGTACACAAAAATTATTACTTATTCATCTGCAAGCGAAGAAAAATGGGCTGATATTACAACTGTGCCCTTTCAATTTGTTCCGCAACCATCCATTAATCGTAAATTCGATTGGTTTGTGGAGGATGTGTTTGAACGTTTATCGGCAGGTTGGTCGGTTCAAATTGTTGCCGAAAGTGCTCAACAAGTGGAGCGTTTGTATTCGATACTTCGTGATATTGAAGAGCAGAAGCGACTTGGAATTACAGAGAAAATTCAGATTACCCGCTTTTCGTTGTCGGAGGGTTTTTTAGAAACGGGAATGCGATTGGCTGTTTTTACCGATCATCAACTGTTTAACCGATATAAACGAAGTGGTCTTCACGATCGATTCAGCCGTCCTGAGCGATTATCGATAAGCGAGCTGGTAAATCTGCAACCCGGCGATTATGTTGTTCATATCAATCACGGTATCGGGCGTTATGCAGGATTACAGAAAGTGGAAGTTAATGGTCAGACACAAGAGGCCATTCGGCTTTTATACAAAGACGACGACGAACTATTGGTCAGCATTCATGCGCTGCACCGGATTTCGAAATATGTTGGAAAAGACGGTACACCTCCATCAGTGGACAGGATTGGAGGAAGTGCCTGGGTGACCAAGAAAAACAAGGCGAAAAAGAAGGTCAAGGATATTGCACGCGAATTGATAAGCCTTTATGCGAAAAGGCGTGCAGCCCAGGGTTTCTCTTTTTCACCAGATACTTACCTTCAGCACGAACTTGAGGCGTCGTTTATCTACGAAGATACACCAGATCAGATCACGGCAACCGAAAGTATTAAGACCGACATGGAAGCCGGTTTTCCGATGGATAGGCTTATTTGCGGGGACGTTGGATTTGGTAAAACCGAACTGGCTGTGCGAGCCGCGTTCAAATCGGTTGCCGATAGCCGACAGGTTGCCATGCTTGTTCCTACTACCATTTTAGCTTATCAACACTACCGGACTTTTACCGATAGACTCGAAGAACTTCCCGCTCGTGTGGAATATCTCAACCGGTTCCGATCGGCAAAAGAACAAAAGGAAGTGGTTGAAAAGGTGAAGCGTGGAGAAGTGGATATCCTCATCGGAACACACCGCTTGCTGAGTAAGGATATAGAATTTAAAAATCTGGGGCTTCTTATCATTGATGAGGAGCAGAAATTTGGAGTTGCTGCCAAGGAAAAATTGCGGAATTTCAAGGAGAATGTTGATACACTTACACTCACAGCAACCCCAATCCCGCGAACTTTGCAGTTTTCGCTCATGGGAGCTCGTGATATGAGCGTTTTGCGAACTCCACCCCCCAACAGATATCCTGTTCAAACCGAAGTGTTGAGTTTCGATCCCGATATAATCCGCAATGCCATTGGTTTAGAACTTGAGCGTGGAGGACAAGTGTATTTTGTACACAATAGAATTCAAAACATTCAGGATATTGCCGACCTTGTCCGAAAATTGGTCCCTACGGCTCGTATTGCAACAGGTCATGGTCAAATGAGTGGTGACGAACTCGAAAAAGTGATGCTTGCTTTTGTTAGTGGAGATGTTGATGTTTTTGTGTCTACTGCTATTGTTGAGTCGGGACTTGATGTATCAAATGCCAATACAATGATAATCAACGATGCACAAAATTTCGGATTGAGCGATTTGCATCAGTTGCGGGGCAGGGTGGGGCGTTCCAATAAAAAAGCTTTTTGCTATTTATTCACTCCGCCCGAAATGATTTTGAGCGACGAATCGCGGCGCAGACTTCGGGCGATTGCCGAATTTTCCGATTTGGGATCTGGCTTTCAGATTGCCATGCGCGATCTCGATATCCGCGGGGCTGGAAATTTGCTGGGTGGCGAACAGAGTGGTTTTATTGCCGAAATTGGTTACGAAATGTATCAGAAAATTTTGGATGAGGCTTTATCGGAGCTCAAACTCGAAGACAATACCAATAGTGGCAGTGCCGACGAAAAACAAAGAAATTATGTACACGATGTGGTTGTTGAAACCGATGTGAGTATTCTTATTCCCGACAATTATGTTCCGTCGGTAGCTGAACGGCTTATTCTTTATAAAGAGCTGAATGAAGTTGAAACCGAAGAAAAACTATCGGAATTTATGTTTATGATGACCGATCGGTTTGGCTCAATCCCGAAAGAGGTTCAGGAACTAGCCGGAGCTGTCCGGTTAAAATGGCTGGCCAAGCAAATGGCCATTGAAAAAGTAGTCATCAAGGGAGGTTTGCTCATTTTGTATTTTGTCCCCAAACAGAATTCGCCCTTTTTCAGTTCGGATGCATTCGGGAGAATAATCGATTTCACCGTCAAAAATTTTCAGCGCAGCCTGATGAAAGAGCAAAACGACCGGTTGGTACTCAAAGTTGAAAAAATCAGAACCGTTTCTGCTGCAATTGATGTGATGCGGGAGATGGTGGAACGGAATTGAGAAACTGTCGAGACTTACAGGATTAAATTTTCGAGATTAGACCAAAGCCCCCTTTGATTGCAGCCCCGATAATTTTACCTTTTGTTCCAAGTATTCCAGCATTGTCCATTAATTCATAAATTGTATCCACAAATTGTTTTAAACTACCCTTTGAATTCAATTCAGAAACTGCAAGAGAGACTTCTTGCCAGAAGTTAGTTTTCAATTTTTTCTTTTGCTCATATGTTAAAAAACCTGTTATTTCATTCTCGAAATCCTCGAAAAACTTTTTTTGTTTTGCAGAATCCATATTGACAAATACAGCATTAAATAGAGTTCCAAAGTTCTTCAATATTTCCTCATGATTTCCTTTTATAAGAAATTCTATATTATCAAAACTATGAGTAATTAAACGATTGTTCTCAACTAAAAGATCCTTATAGGTTTCTAGATAGGTTTCAATATGAGAAATTTGATTGTTAACATATGAATCACTGAAACGCCGACATAGGTTATCTACAACTTTTGAAAAATGGGGATTTCCGTTTTTTTGGATATTTATATCTGCACCTGCTAATAATGCTTTTTCTCCCTCTTCAGCATTTGAATGATTCGTGTATGCAATAATTGGAATAAGTTTAGTGAATAAATTCAATTGTTCTATTTCAATGTAATTTCTTATAAAACTAATAACATCATAGCCTTGTATTGATGTTTTTCCATCCTTAAATCTTATATCGCAAATAACTAGCCTTAATGTCTTATAATCCTTTTCGAAGACACTTCTTATAAGGTCTTTATATTTTGCTATCGAATCACTTGTGTCGCTAGATATTAAATCATTAAATACTTGAAAATCTTCAATTGTATTAGGTATTATATCGTATTTAGAGGAGTCAATATTTTCTTTGATCTTAACGTATTCGGAATTATCATCTTCGATTATTAAAATCTTTTGTTTCATATCAGTTGAGTTTTGGTCTTAAACACGGAATTTCTGTTTTCAAAGATAGGTATAATATTTTTAACGGAGTTACCCCCCAATCACTTATGTGGCCGTGTTTTCGCTGGACAAGAAAATTTTTACGTAGAATTCAGATGCATCTTTGGTATATCCATATTCACACTTATGCCCCATGGCATTAACATATCCTTGTATTGAGGTTAGTGTTGTTGATGAATATTCATCACAATCCAAACTTCTAATAGAATTAACCTTATTATTAAAATCAATAACAGCGTTTTCTAAGTCATTGTTTTGTTTATGGGATTCTCCAAAGTTATTTGTGATACTAATAAACTGTTCGCATAACTCAATGTTAATCTCCTTATTGAAGTGCTGTAAATGCTTTTTCATTGCATTTTGCAAGCATTGAATAATAAATGTTTGCAATATATACTTATTTAATTTAGTCTTTTTCTCTTCCAAATTTGCTGATGTTACAATATTTAAGTTCCCAGAACCAACAAAAACGGAGTTTTCTAGGCTCTTAAGAACAGAAATAAATGTATTACTTAATATTTCACTGATAAGAATAGGAGTGGAATCTGTATATGCTCCATCTAACTCTAATGCTCCGTTATTTTCAATATTGCTATATAGCTGACTTATGACAATATTGCTAAATACATAATATGTGTTAGCTAAAGTTGTAGAAACACCTGATTTTTGTAATATTGTTTCTAATTCTGGAAATGCTTTATTTACATAGCTATTTACATAATGATCTGAATCCCCATAAATTTTGTTAAACTTGTTTTCACTTCGTGTTTTTGTTATCCAATCTTTGAGAATGTTGTTGTTAAATGAGGCTTTGATGAAATCGAAAAGCTCATTTTTAATTAATAATATTAGCCTAGAACTTTCGAGACTATTACTCTTTAATTCATCGAAATTAGTTTTGTGTAAAAAAGTAATTGATGCAATTGCGTTTTTAAATTGCGAGTCGTTTATTAATAATAAACTTGCACTGGAGAAGTTTAATACTCTGGACTCTTTGTATTTTTCTAAGTTGCCTTGACTGATAATAGGATAAATTGGAAGTTGAGTTCTTGATAGTGTTTTCTTAGTGTAATACCCATCACCGAGAAATTTAATTTTATCACTTAATGTTTTTTTTATTTTGTGAGTGGCGATGGTATAGCAATGTATTTGGTTTTCTAAGTCAGAAATAGTCAGAAATGAGCTGTCTGCACCCATTATTTTTGTTAGAACATTGAGGAAAACCCTTAGGATAGTTTGAATTTCAATACTGACCTTGCTATTTTCTAATTCCTCAAAATACAATCTTAAATAAGCAAGGTCGATTAAATTGGTTAATAAATCACAATCGAGATTGCTATTTATATATTTGAAGATATTGCTATAGTAATACTCACTTGATAATAGATCCTTAAGTTTTTCTGTTATTGAATTGTAATCGAGATCACTAAAATCTATTAATTTCTCATTGTAAAAGAAATTCTTATTAATGCTCTCATAAAACTTGATTTCAGAAATGAAATTATCTAGGGTTTTTCTGATTATTGTTGTATTATCAAAAAACAAACCTTTTAAAAAGTTTTTATATGGTTTCGTTTCTTCCTCAGTAAAACAAGTACTAAAATGAGAAAACAGGTCGTTATTAAGAGTTGTTTTAGATATCACTACTTTGTCAAATTGTTCAATTTCGCTTCCACGTCTTAGTAATTCCCCAAGCCAGAGAGATTTGTTTTCATCCTCATAGGTTACATTTTTTATGAAGAAATGAAATAGATTAGAGTAAAATGGAGTTTCAAAATTACTACTAGTTAGATTTGGCAATATTTTTCTATATACAGATTGAAAAATATCTAACTCTTCTTTCAATATAGCTAATTTTTCACCATCACCTAATTCTTTTTGTCTCCTATTTTCTATAATTGCTATTTTCTCTTCCAATGACTTAATAGGTTTAGTAAGGATATTTTCATCTTTCTTCTTGATTTCCTTGAAAAAGTTGATAAAAAAAGACCATGTTGAAACAATAACTGATTTTCGGACAAGAGCATTTGAGCCTAGTATTGATAGTTGCTTGAGAAGTACCAGTAAAAAGTTAAATAACTCTAGATTATACTTTTTGCTTAAGAGTACGGAATCTAATTCAGAAAGCAATAATTTGTGGGCAAGGTTTTTAATTAAAATATAGTGGTTAAGCGGATGAGATGACAATACTTTGACAAATGTAATCTTTTCACTAATGGATTTTGTTGAAGCATACATTAGTGAAATCTTATTTTGTATTTCTGAATCACTTTTTGAATTGTGCTTGAGGAATGAAATTTCGAAAAATAATTGATGTGTTATTTTTAAACGATTATAGCCTCTTAAAGAAACAGATGTTACACCTGTAAATTCTTTTACTTGGAGCTTGTCTATTTTGTTGGATACAACTCGATGACAGGAATCCAATGATGTGTTAGGTAATATGTTGGTTTGGAAATGTTCTATAGCATTGCAAATCCCACAATCAATTTCAGAATCTTTTATTGGTGGAATGAAAAGATTAATGAATGAGAATATTTTGTTTGCTTTTTTATAGCCATTAATCTCGTTATTTTTATCTATTGATAGTCGGTTAAGTATTGTTATTATACTTGCATATACAACATTTCTACCTAAAATTGACGACAAATAGCTTCTGGTTTTTCTAATACTATCACCTGTCGACAATGCATGATCTGCGTAGTGAATTCTTAGCTCTGTTTCTTTTTCAACTTCCTTCAAAAAGCTGAATTTATTTACGATATTATTTCTATAGTCATCAGTAATATCTAAAAATATTATGTGAGCATGACCATTGAATGTTGTTTTGTTTAGTAAGGTTATAAAATCTGATTCCATTTTGTTACTTGGTGTAACAAGAATATGGAAGTATTCTTGTTGATAAAGAATTTCACCTAGGGTTTCTAGCCACTCTATGAATGAAGGAATCTTTCTTTTTGAATAAGATTCTGTGTCAAAGTAGTATTGATAATGATTTCTGTTTTTTTTGAAGTGGCCTAAATAAATATCTTGTTTAAGAGATTTTAGTCTGTTTAGTTCAATTGAAAATTGTTTTTTTGAAATGTTTGTTACTATTGGCCAATCAAATAATCTTTTAGAATTTAGGGATAGTTTATTGGTTTGATTAATAGGCTGTTCATCTTTATAATTAGGGGGAAATGAAATTTCCTTATTAATTGGAAGATGCCAAATACCTTCTTTTTCTACGAAGTACTCTACCTTTTTAGCATAGCTGTATCTTGTTGTTATTGTTTTATTCTCAATGTTTTCCCAACCAATTTCTTTTTCAACTCCACTTATTGAATCTTTCTCACTTGTGCTATATGCGATTATATCTCTGACTACTATTACGGAACAGTTGTATACAAGTTCAACTGTTGGAACTTTTACGGTAGTGTTTTTATTTAAAATGTACTTTCTGAATTTTGAAAATAGTTTATCATTTGTTGTAAGAGTAGACCCTATAGGAACAATTGTTGCATATTGATAATCTTCTGGATTAGCAATGATGTCATTTTGGTAGGCTTGTATTGTCCAATCATCATTGTCTATATCATTTGCTATAGCGATTGTTTTAATTACGATTGTTTTAGTAATCGTAATAAATTCATGGATTGTTTTTAATAAATATTCAGAATAAGAGCCATATCCAATTATTACAAGAGGTTTGTTAATGTTTATATTTTGCAGAGAATTGCATATCAGGAATGCAAAACGATCAACAAAAAAGCTGTTTTGAAAAAGAGAGTCAGCCTCATAGTAATTTTCGGTTATAATTTTACTGCCAAGTTTAGTGTATTTGCTTTTTAGTTTATAGCCAATTTTATTCTCCTCGATATTATTCTCTAAAATATTTGAAACATATGCTTCAAATATGGAGCTGTTTTCATTTTGTACTAATAATTCATATGGCTGTAAAAAGTTATTGTACTTGAAGATGCGCTTCTTAACCATCTCTTCTTCGGCAAAAATGAAATCATTCTTTTTGGGGTAGAATGATCGAATTGAGGAATTGACTGCATTTAGCTGCTGAGCAGTTTCTCCATTTAAAATAAACGGTACAATTTCTTTAGAGAGAAAGATGAGGGCATTATAATTACTCCAAATTTTTGTTTTTGACTTTACGAAATATGCTTCAATATCTTCTTTTATATTTCTAATAAAACCACTTGGTGAATTGAAAATAATTATTCTACTAATGCTAGTGTTTGATTTTAATTGTATATAGGAAAGTACTTTCAGTAAAAGGTTTCTATCTTTAAGGAGAGTCAGATTGTCATAGTTTAATGCCAATAAGTTTGATTGATTTAATCCATTCGTGGCAAGGATCTGATCACCAATTGTTTGTATAAAAATAATTTGTTTTTCCTTTGAATCGACATCATTACATAAAGACTTGTTAGAGTCAATGATACTTTTTATGCAGATAGGTTTAATCTGAAAATTAGACTCTCTTTTTTTTAACCATTTAATGTATGTATCCCTAAACGAGCTGAGTTGGATATTTGAAAAATCATCTTCATCGGTTGATAACTCTTTGTGGTTAAATGGTAATATGATAAAGTAATGTGTGCCGTCTACATAGTAATCATTAATTTTGCTCTCAATAACTTTGTATTGTCCATCTTTATCCGGAAAACAATGCAATTCTTTTTTTTGATCGAAGCAATTAGTTTCAACCTTGAAAAACCCCTTATTTCTTATTAAGGTTTTAGTGAAACTTTTTAATCCTAAATGCGCAGTGTGTCTATATTCTAAATGAGATAAAGAAGAGGTGATTACAGAGTCTAAACTATAGAAATCTTCTAACTTCAGCGCTTTTTCTGTATTGTTAAATGTATCTAGGATACCCTTGCTGTTAAAGTCATAAATGTTAATCTCGAAGTATCTGATTATATTTTTAGGGCTCTGGCTAAAATAATCTTTCAAGTATTGAATATTGAAAATATCTATAGGCTTATTGAAAACAAAATAGATTAATCCGTATTTCCTCTCTGTATGTAAAATGATATTCTCAACTAATTCTTTAATTATTGATGTATATGGATATAAAAGCTTGTAAATTGTTTCTAGGCTATCATTTTCTTTGAATAAGTCATTTTCGAAAAAATGATTAAACATACTAACACAGAAGTATTTATTGAATATATTATCGTAAACATTTGCAGCATTAAACTTTTCAATTGTCTCGTTTTTGTTTTCTATATTTTTTATAAAATAATCAATTATTGAAATTAGGGCATTAGTTTCACTATTTAATTCTTCAATTTGAGTGTCAAAAAGAATAGCCTTTGTTTCTTTGGTTATAGTAATGAGAGGCGAAAAAAGAGACGATGTTTTATTCTTGAGTTCTTTTAAAATTGCTAGCCTTTTCGTTTTATAATTGTTTATTTCTCCTGTTTTAGTGTTTGTTATTGAATGATTCTCAATTACGTATAATTGATTACCCTCAAAAATATTTACTTCAGAAACAAAGTTTTGCAGAAATTTTGAACATGAGAAATAGTATCTTTCTTTTTCTTCTATGTTGTTAATGTCTACGCCAAGTGAAATTCTCTTTTTATACTTGTTTGCCAAATAAATAAATGGGATAAGATTGTATAGATCTCGAGAGTTATCCATTTTTTGATATATCAATACAATGTCAAAAACTTTTTTATCAAGAATACTAAATTGTGCAGTGGAAGTTATTTTAGTTCCAAATACTTTATAAACATTTGCTTTTAGAAATTTATCTGTATGATAGATCTCACTTATTTTGAGTAAATCCATAAGTGATTGTTCTTGAAAAGCTTGCGAGAAAATACTATTAATTGCATGATTAATAATTCCCCATTTTTTCTCATTAAGAGAATCAACTGTGATAATTACTCTAATATTCATGATGATTTAAGGTTGATTTTTGCTTTGTTGTGAGAATGTTGGTTTGTGCTTGAGCTTTTACGATTTGTGTATTTGTGGAGTGTGCATAGGCTTCCTCAGTTGTCCCGTAGGTCAAAGGTTGGAAGGCAAAAACTAATTTTTTCTTACTCCATCTTTCAATCAAAGGGCAGATATTCTTGAGTTGTTTATTCGAATTTCTAATATAGTTATTTCTGTAGAACTATATTTTTTAGCCTTGCTGCCAATGCTCCAACAGACGCAGCCTAGATATACGAATTGCGCTTATGTCGCATTTAATTCCCGAGCCTATTCTCCTAATTTGCATTGCAAAGCGCAATTAATCTGTCGTTTTCTTTCGTAAATTTATAAATTAATTTGATATGTGTATTCTGTTTTTACTATTGTCCGAAAAAAATATTTTAATCTGCCGGAATCCATGCATTTATCCCGAATGCCAAAGATAAGTGACAGCGCTGGCCTTACTCCCGCCTTAGATAAAAAGCGTTAATAACCGCGATCCGCCAGCTGGCGGAGAGCTCATGAATACCTTGAGAAAATAATTTAAGTTATGAATAAAATCGACGGAATGTAGCGTAAAAAAACAACACTGTTTGAGACACGTTAGACACGAGTGTGCGAGTGGCTAAAAGGTCGAGTTTGTTGTTTTTAGCGAAATGTAGTTGATTTTTAGCTTTTTATCGTCAGCGGTTGATTTTTTTGTTTACTTTTTTCATCAAGACAACCGAACCGCCGTTAGGCGGAGAGCTCATGAACACC
>PHDB01000106.1 GCA_002842495.1 Bacteroidetes bacterium HGW-Bacteroidetes-6 | reverse complement strand
AACTAAAATCGAAAGAAGGCCTTGCTTTGCTCAACGGAACCCAATTTATGTCGGCACATGGTGCCTATGCCATTCTAAAAAGCGAATACCTCATGCAATGGGCTGAAACGATTGGTTCTTTATCGCTTGATGCATTCGATGGTCGCATTGAACCATTCCACGCACTAATTCAGGAAATCAGACCTCATGCAGGTCAGACGCTCACCGCCAGAATTATCAGAGAGATTCTGCAAGGCAGTGAAATTATAAAACAAGCAAAAGAACATGTTCAGGACCCCTATTCTTTCAGGTGTATTCCGCAGGTTCATGGTGCCACGCGCGACACCATCGCATATGTTTCTGACGTATTTCAACGCGAAATGAACAGTGTAACAGACAATCCTACTATTTTTCCCGACGATGACCTTATTATTTCCGCTGGTAATTTTCATGGTCAGCCATTAGCGCTGGCACTCGACTTCCTCGGAATTGCTCTTTCGGAGCTTGCAAACATCAGCGAACGACGCACATACCAACTTATCAGCGGAAAAAGAGGACTACCTCACTATCTGGTTGCTAATCCCGGTCTCAACAGCGGCTTTATGATTCCACAGTACACAGCAGCTTCAATTGTAAGCCAAAACAAACAGTTGGCTACACCTGCAAGTGTTGATAGCATCGAATCGAGTCAGGGACAAGAGGACCATGTGAGCATGGGCGCCAATGCTGCTACAAAAACAATCCGAATTCTTGAAAATGTTGAAAAAGTACTGGCTATAGAGTTGTTTACAGCAGCACAAGCTTTAGAGTTTCGGCGGCCAAAAAAATCGTCAACTCTCGTCGAAAAACTGGTTTCGGGTTATAGAAAACACGTGCCGTTTATCACTCACGATGCACTCATGAGCAAATACATGCACGAAAGCATTGTATTTATGAGAAAATACAAGGGATTGGATAAATAAGTCCGATTAATTTCTGTCGAACTCCATTCGCATGCCTTGCGAAGCGATGAGTTTTCCATTGCTCCAAGCCAACTGTCCGCTTACAAATGTTTTTACTATTGTCGACGAAAATTGTGTTCCGTCGAAAGGCGACCATTTACACTTATACAGAATGTTTTCTTGCGTAACATTATATGGTGTTTTCAAATCAAGCAAGATCAAGTCGGCATAATAGCCTTCACGGATAAAACCACGTTGTTTGACTGCAAACAATCTAGCTGGCTTATGACACATAAAATCGACCACATCTTCAAGGGTCCACAATGCATTGTCACAAAGTGTTATCATTGCCTGCAAACTATGTTGCACTAAAGGTCCTCCCGAAGGGGCTTCGAAAAAAGATTTTTGCTTTTCAAAAAGCTGATGAGGAGCATGATCGGTCGCAACTATATCGAGAAAACCCTCCCTTAATCCATTACGCAAGGCCTTTCGATTTTCAACGCTTTTAATAGCCGGATTCCATTTAATAAGGTTCCCAAGCGTACTATAATGGTCAGCTGTAAACCAAAGATGGTGCACACAAACCTCTGCGGTAATTCTTTTTTGCTCGAGTGGCTGGTGATTGTCGAAAAGATTGAGTTCAGCAGCTGTAGATACATGAAGCACGTGCAATCGCGTCTGTTTCTTGCGTGCCAAAGCTATCGCTCTGGAACTAGACGCGTAGCACGCTTCAACGCTCCTGATTAGCGGATGAACCGACGCATCAATCTCTTTGGGAGGCAGGCTACTGTAGTACTGAAGATTTCGCTTGATTGTTGCCTCGTCTTCGCAATGAGCTGCTATAATATGTGGTGATTCAGAGAACAATCTTTCAATAGTTTTTTCATTATCAACCAGCAAGTTGCCTGTCGATGCTCCTAAAAATATCTTTACGCCACATACCGAATGGAGAGGCGTTTTAAGAACTTCATCAATATTATCGTTCGAAGTCCCCATGTAGAAACTATAGTTTGCTGCCGATTCTTTTGCTGCAATGAAATATTTTTGCTCGAGTAGTTCTTGTGAAAGAACAGGCGGTTTGGTATTCGGCATTTCCATAAACGAAGTAACCCCTCCGGCAACTGCAGCACGACTTTCGGTTGCAATTGTGCCTTTTTCTTCGAGACCGGGTTCACGAAAATGCACCTGGTCATCGATTACACCAGGAAGCAAATACAATCCTTCGGCATCTATAGCTTCGTAACCAGCAGGTGTAGCCGATTTTTGTTCTTTATTAATTTTCTGAATCAAACCGTCAGCAATAAACACTTCCCCCTGAAAAGTCGTGTACTCATTGACAATCAGTGCATTAAATATATGAAATTTATTCATTTTCCCTTTGTATGCCTGCGTTTCGTATTGCGAAGACGAAGTTGGATAACACCAAAAAACGCTTCACGGATAATGCCCTTACTCATTTTAGATTGCCCGAGTGTACGATCGGTAAAAATTATGGGAACTTCTTTTATATTGAAGCCCAACTTGTAAATGGTGTACTTCATTTCAATCTGAAATGCATATCCCATGAATGTTATTCTGTCGAACCTCATCGCTTCAAGCACTTTTCGGGTATAACAAACAAAGCCCGCTGTTGTGTCTCGTACTTTCATTCGGGTAATAAACCGTACATATGCCGATGCATAATAGCTCAGCATTACACGCCCCATCGGCCAGTTAACAACATTAACACCTGTTATATATCGCGAACCTACCGACATATCAAAGCCCTCGTCGGAACAAGCAGCATAAAGACGTGGTAAATCCTCCGGGTTGTGGCTAAAATCGGCATCCATCTCGAAAATATATTCGTATTGACGCTGCAATGCCCACTTAAAACCATGAATATACGCTGTTCCCAAACCAAGTTTTCCTTTTCGTTCTTCGATAAAAAGTTTGTCGGGAAATTCAAGCATCAATTTTTTGATGATAGCAGCCGTTCCATCCGGAGAATTGTCCTCAATAATAAGTACATGAAATAATTTTTCCAACGAAAACACTTTTCGAATAATGCTTTCGATGTTTTCCTTTTCGTTGTAGGTTGGTATGATTACTAATGAATCGGACACGCTACTCATTTGCGCAAAAGTAGTTAAATAATTTTGGAATTATCGGATTTTTTTTTTCAAATGCAAAATATTTATATATTTACACCCATTATGGGGATAAAGTTTCTATTATTTCCTTTTCAGTGGCTTTACCTGTTGGTAACAGGCATCAGACACTTGATGTTTACAACAGGTGTTCGCAAAAGAGCAAGCTTTCCTCTTCCTGTTATTTGCATTGGCAATATTTCCACGGGTGGTACCGGTAAAACACCTCACACTAAATATTTGGCAAAACTCTTGACCGATAATGGCTTTAGGGTAGCTATCATTCTCAGAGGATATAAACGTAAAACCAAGGGTTTTATACATTGCAACAACAACCATACTGTATCTGACATCGGCGACGAAGCATGGGAATATGTTCACAGGCTGGGTTCTGATGTTAATGTGTTTGTTGATGCCAAGCGAAAAAAGGGAATTAAAACCATCATTCAACAATTTCCAGATACCGATGTTGTTTTGATGGATGACGGCTATCAGCATTTTGCAGTAAAAGCCGGCTTCTACATTCTGCTCAGCGATTATCTGAATCCTTTCTACAACGATTATGTTTTGCCTATTGGCAATTTGCGCGAACCCCGGAGAGCTAAAAAAAGAGCTGATGTTATTGTAATGAGCAAAACACCAAAAGTTTTCTCCCCACTCATTGAACGCGATTTGATGTCGCAAATTAAACCCGGACCCGGACAAAAAGTAGTATTTTCGTATTTCGATTATGAAAAAGCAATTCCTGTTTACAGTGAAAACCAAAATTCGATAGAATTACCCAAGAACCTCTATTCAGCATTTCTATTAACCGGCATAGCCAATCCTTATCCTCTCGAAGAACATTTAAAAAGAAACTGCATTGAATTGTATACTCATGCCTTTGCCGATCATCATGAATTCACGGTGAAAGAAATAGAAAATATCACTAAAGATTTTTCGGGCTATTTGATGAAAAATAAAGCCATCTTTACAACAGAAAAAGACATTGCACGCCTCTTAAATGCTGATATAAAAGAAAAATTAGTAGATTTGCCCCTCTTTTGCATTCCAGTTTCCATTGGTTTGCATCCAAATAAAGAAATTGATTTTGACAACCTCATACTCGACTATGTTAAACAATATTCAAGAAACAGCTGATTTTATTCGTTCGAAAACGAATGTAAAACCTCAATTTGGCATCATTCTCGGAACCGGACTGGGCGGATTGGTTAATGAAATTGAAATCATCAACAGCATCCCTTATTCTGATATTCCTCATTTTCCTGTTAGTACTGTAAAAGGGCACCAAGGTCGTTTAATTTTTGGTAAACTCAGCGGAAAGGACATCGTGGCCATGCAAGGCCGTTTTCATTTCTACGAAGGCTATACCATGCAGGAAGCCACTTTCCCTATCAGGGTATTCAAAAATATCGGTATTCAAACCATGGTGGTATCGAATGCAGCTGGGGGTATGAATAAAAACTTCAAGGTAGGCGATATCATGTTTATCAACGATCATATCAACCTGATGCCTTCGAATCCACTGATTGGAAAAAACTACGACGAGCTTGGACCTCGTTTTCCCGACATGAGCGTTGCTTACGATGCCCAACTTCTCGAGTTGGCAAAAACGGTAGCCCGCGACTTGGGCATTCCTACTCAACAAGGCGTTTATGCTGCTGTTAGTGGACCAACATTCGAAACACCTGCTGAATATCGCTATATGCGGACCATTGGCGCCGATGCAGTTGGCATGTCTACTGTTCCCGAAGTAATTGTGGCCCGACATTCCGAAATGAAAGTGTTTGCTCTTTCGGTAATAACAGACTTGGGTGGTATGGAAGAAACAGTAGCCGTGAGTCACGAAGAAGTAATAGAAGCAGCTAATAATGCCGAACCTAAAATGACAGCCATCCTGAAAGAAATGTTGAAAAGGATGTAGTTATTGTCAGCTTTTCGCAACCTGCCACATTTTCGCAAGTTTCGCTACAATTTCATTAAGAGTCATAGGAAACGTCCAAACATTGGAAGCTGAGTTGAATCCATATCTTTGATCTGACAAATTGACTCTGCAAGTCATATCGAATCAACGAATCTTTATCCAAAAATCAGCATTATTCGTATCTTTGCTCCCGTTATGGGAAGAATAATGGCCATCGACTACGGATTGAAGCGTTGCGGCATTGCCGTCACCGACGAACTACGTATGATAGCTTCTCCACTTGAAGCTGTACCCACACACAACCTCATAGAGTATATAATGTCTTACTGTACAAAAAACACAGTCGATATTATTGTATTGGGTAAACCGATGCAAATGGATGGAACCGCTTCGGATACAGAAAGACAGATTCAACCTTTTATGAATCATCTAAAAAAGAAGTTTCCACAAATGCAGATCGATCGGTATGATGAACGCTTCACATCGATGATGGCCATGCGTGCCATGATTGATGCAGGTTCGAAAAAATCGGACCGGAGAAACAAAGGGAATATCGACAAAATAAGTGCAGCCATCATTCTTCAGGATTATATGAATTACGTAAAAAAATAGACCATGTTACTGCCAGTTATAGCATACGGACATCCAACGTTACGAAAAAAATCGCTTGAAATCGATCGAGATTATCCCGATTTGGAAAAATTCATAGCCGACCTTACCGAAACCATGTATGTTGCCGATGGTGTTGGTCTGGCTGCTCCACAAGTAAATCGCAATATTCGCATGTTTGTAATCGATGCCAATCCGTTCAAAGATCGTTATCCTGAGGCCGACGGAGTAAAAGGGCTTTTTATCAATCCCAAAATTCTGGAAGAAAGCGGAGAAGATTGGTTTTACAATGAAGGATGTATGAGTATT
>PHDB01000033.1 GCA_002842495.1 Bacteroidetes bacterium HGW-Bacteroidetes-6 | reverse complement strand
TTGTGTTTCCAAATGGCGATGTACTGGCCCGGGCACTCGTTCGAAGGGGCGAAATAAACAGCTCAATGGAAATCATAGCCAAAGCCATTTTGTTGTGGCGGGAACAAAAGGATGAATTGAAAATGCCTGATTATCAGATAAAACTGCAGCCCAATTCTATTTGTTTTTCGTTGGTTGAAGGTTGGCGGGGCGAAATTGCACATGCGGCGCTTACCGACGAAACGGGAAACATCAATCATTACAAAATAGTTGATCCTTCGTTGCATAACTGGATGGGATTGGCACTTGCAGTGCGTAATCAGGAAATTTCGGACTTCCCGGTATGCAACAAAAGTTTCAATCTGAGTTACTGCGGATTTGATTTGTAATAATGAACAAAATTATGGAAGACGATCAGTATTTTCATTTTCCCGGACTATCGGACAACAGCGATTCGGCTTCGGCTAGTCGCAATATCAGAGGTGTGTATTTCACCATTCCTGAGGTGGCAATTCTGTTGCATCACGGAAAACAATTTGTACCCGATCTTAAAAATGCTCAGGTATCGTCTTTGTTTCGTGGCAGGCCAATTCTTGCTGATAATATTACAGCTGCCGAGCAGAACGGATTAATTGAACTATGTCCTGTAAATGCATTTGAATCGGAACCTTTTTGTTTGAATTTGGGAAGATGTGTTTTTTGTAAGGAATGCCATTTTGCATTGCCCGAAAAAATAAGCTTCGTCAACGATTACAAAATTGCCACAAACGATTGGGAATGCCTTAAGGTGTTTCCTGGTAAAAATGAGGATATTTCGTTCAACGATTCGTTGGTTCGCCCCGAAGTGAGAAAATTGTTTAAAAGATCACTAAAACTGAGACAAGTATCTGCCGGAGGTGACAATAGCTGCGAAATGGAGCTCAATGCTGCAGGTAATGTCAATTTCGATATGGGACGCTATGGAATAGAGTTTGTTGCGTCGCCCCGTCATGCCGATGGAATTGTTATCACTGGTCCGATTACGGAAAATATGGCTAAAGCTCTCGAAATAACCTGGGATGCCGTGCCGGAACCTAAAATTGTTATTTTGGTTGGAACCGATGCGATTTCCGGTGGCATTTTTGCTGACAGTCCGGCTTTAAACCGCAGTTTCCTCAATAAAATAGATATCGATCTTTTTGTCCCCGGAAATCCGGCACATCCGTTAACTTTTATCAACGGAATACTTCGGCTGATAGGTAAGTGATGCTATTTGTATGTGGTTTTTATTTTGACCTGATTGCCTGCTTTTTATAAAAACAAATAATTCTTAATATTTTTCCCAATGAATTCTCTCAGGCTTAAACCGATCGGGAAAATCCGGTGTTTCGGCAGCTACCCCCAGACTAATTAGCCCAATCGGAATAATATATTCGGGCAACACAAAAAAACTATTCATGGCTGTAACACGTTCCTCGCGAGGATAAACACCCAGCCACACGGCACCGAATCCGAGATTGTGTGTCATGAGAAGCATGTTTTGAATGGCAGCCGAGCAGTTGATTAGGTTGTATTCCACCGAAGGTTCTATAGTTAAATCGCCACAAACCAAAATGGCATGCGAAGCTTCTGCAAGCATTTTGCCATAAGGATGAACTTCGCTCAACTCTGACAGCATTTTGTGTTTACAGCAAACCACAAAATGCCACGATTGCAGATTTCGGGCCGAAGGTGCATACATTCCGGCCTTGATAATTTTTTCAATAACCCTATCCTCTATTTTTTTGCTCGTGTATTTTCGAACAGAGCGACGATTAAAAATGGTTTCTTGTGTTTCCATGGTGTTTGAATGATTGCCTCAAAATTATTTATTTCTGATTAGATACATAAATAAGAATTTTCTTTTACAACAATTGAATTGTAACTCTCTGGAATTTAATAGGATGGTTTGTGTAAAGCCCGTAAAATCAGCGCAAGGAACGATGTTGCTGAAATTGATTTTATCTTATACCGAGTGGACACAGAGTAGACAAAAATGTATTCGTTGAGAATCAAATGTCTAATATTGATACCTTTGCGAAAAAATAATGCGAATTTTTTTTCTGGTATTTTTGTTGATGCGTGTCGCATTTGGACAGATCTACGAGAACTATTCAAGCCTTGGGTGGATTAGAATTCAGATTAATTCCAGCAATTTTCGAATAATTCCGAATGAAATTCAGCCTGTAGATGTTGATACTGATCGTGTAAGTGTTATTCACCGTCTAAAGGAAGAACAACAAATTTATATTTTGCACAACAATTTTGAACAATCAGGAGAAGTATGTTTGAAGATTGCCCGGGAATATTCGCTTATCAACGATTTGGAAGACGCCGTTCATTATTATTTTGAAGCCTTAAGAAGTTTTGAGAATTGCCGTAATGCAATCAAGCTTGTAGTTGCGTTGCATGGAATTGCTGAATTGAATATTGAATCGGGGAATCAGGAAATAGCTATTCAGTATCTGCAGAAGTCGTTTAGGGTTTTGTCTTTGGTGACCAGAAGAAATGATTCTTTGATTGCAAAAACAAACATGTTGATGGGAATTGCATATGGTTATCTCGAACAAGCCGATAGTGCAATGAAATATTTCGATCGGGTTCTTGATTATGCAAAAATGAGTGGAGATAACGAGATGCAAGCAGGAATTCGTAATAATATAGGAGCCATTTATTCCAAGCTCGGAAGGCTCGATGAAGCTCGAGCAAGTTACAACGAGGCCCTCACAATTTTCAAGAACATTGGGCATGAACGTGGGCGAGCAGTTAGTTTAAGCAATTTGGCCTACTTGAGTTTGAAGGAAAAGAAGTATTCCGAAGCAATTGCAATGTATGAGGAGGTGATTCCTTATTTTTTAATAAACAACGATTTGGCATATCTTGAAACATCGTATTCCAATCTGAGCGAAATTTATTCTCTAGTAGGGAATGAGCATCTCGAGCTTCAATATTTAAAATTGTACGACCAGGCGAAAGATAGTTTGAAATCGAGCGAGATGAAGCAATTAATGCTTGAAAAAGAAACACGTGACGAATTGCAAAAGAAAGAGAATCAAATGCAATTGATTGAGGCGCAGATGAAAATTGTTGATCAGCAAAATAGAATTCGGGGTTTCTTTCAAATAGTGTTGATTGCTGGAATTGTTGTGATTAGCATTATCGGATTTCTGATTTTCAGAAATATGCGCGTTTCGATTAAAAATGAAGAGTTGAAAAAGAACCTACTTGTTGTTGAAAAGCAGCGCTTAGCCAATGAGCTAACTTATAAATCGAAGGAACTGGAGAATTTTGCAATAAGCGTGGTTGAGAAGAATGAGTTTCTAGAAGTGCTTCGGCAAGAAGTTGAATCGGTAGAAGGGACCAATAAAGATTATGAGAAGTTGGTTGAAATAAGTAAATCTATCCGACATAATTTATATATTGATAGAGATAAGCAAGAATTGCATACCCGTATTAACGAACTCCATGGAGGGTTTTTGTTTAAATTAAATGAGAAGCATCCCGACCTGAGCAAGTCGGAGCGAAAATTATGTTCATTAATTGTACTCGATTTGTCGAGTAAAGACATTGCGGCTTTGATGAATATAAGTGCAGAAGGTGTTAAAAAGAGCCGGTATCGACTTAGAAAAAAGCTGCAACTCGAAAGCGATGATAGTTTAAATGAGTATCTCGCATTACTTTAAAATACTTTTAATCAGATTGTTACAATTTATTGATTGTTTTGTCCACCCCATGTCCACGGTCAATATTAGGTGCGAGGTGAATGCCGACATACTTTTGTCGAGTAAAATCTTTACACCATGCAAACAAAAACAATCACTCTCATTTTTCTTGCGTTTCTGGCAATTGCAAATTTCGCATTTGCTCAAGAAACCTGGCCGGGACAAAATCTAGGTGTTCTTGCATGTCCGGGAACAACAACTGCCAGTGGAAACACTTCAACAGCAGTAAACGATTGTTCGCTGCGAAGTTCGAAAGATCATTTCTATCAGTTCACTTTAAGTGATCCAGCCGATGTAGTGTTAGATTTATGTACTGGAACCTCTTGGGATACTTATTTGTATTTGTTCAACATCTCCGCTGGTTCTTGCAGCGGCTCTTCGATAGTATCGAACGATGATGCTTGTAACACTCAGTCAAGAATTACTCAAACAAATCTTGCTGCTGGAACATATGTTGTACTAATTGAAGGCTATGGCTCGACCAATAGTGGTGCATACACATTAACAATTAATACTTCGAATTGTGCTACTCCTATGTCGTTTGTGTCTTCTGCCGTAACACAAACAGCGTTGTCGCCAGTTTCTGTGAGTCAGACCAATTGCCAGATTCTTGGTCTCGAAGTGGTAGTGAATGGTTCGGCAAATCCTTTTTCGCTTTCGCAATTACGTTTTAATATGAGTGGAACAACCTTGTTGAGCGATGTTAGCAATATTCGACTTTATTATACGGGAAATACGTCTTCGTTTAGTGTCGCAAATCTTGTAGGTTCGGCCACTTCGGGAGGTGGAACCATTACAATTGCAGCTACCCAAACACTGATGTCGGGAACCAACTATTTCTGGTTATCGTACGATATTACAAATACAGCTGTTGTAAACAACTTTGTTGATGCTTCAATTATAGATTATACGTTGACATCAGCTGGAACAAAAATACCAGCCAATTCCAATCCTGCAGGGTCGCGACAAATAATTGCAGCATCCACAACTTTTGTCGATTTGCTTGGTGGTGCTGGATCGACTTATGCTTGGGCTCGCGGAGCAATGCAGGATCCAGGCGATGATTGCTATATTTTTGTTGGTCATTCAAACGATCCCGTTTATTCTGTTGGGGGTTCTGATGCACTAGCTGTTAAACTAAGTCCCACAGGCGATATAGTATGGTCGAAATGGTATGGTGGTGCAAACGATGATAGATGGAATTCCATCTGTCCGGCATTTGGTGGTGGTTATATTATGGTTGGCAAATCGAATTCATTCAATGGCTCTTCTTCAAACCACGATGTTTTTGTTGCCAAAGTAAGCACAGCGGGAAATGTTGTGTGGGCAAAGGCTTACGATATTGCAAGTACATATGATGAATATGGTAGCAAAGTGATTCAAACATCAGATGGCAATTATGCGATAGTAGGAACAACAAACAGTGGCGACCGAGATATGTTGTTTCTGAAAATTGATCCTACAGGTGCAGTTATCACGAGTCGATACTACGATTGGGGAAGCAATACCGAAGAAGGTTATGCCATAACCGAAACCTCTACCGGAAGTTTTGTGCTCGCAGGCGAAAGCAGCTACGATTTTTTTGTGGTAAAAACAACTGCAAATGTCGATTGGTCGATGAAGTGGGGCGGAACCGGAAATCAACGAATTTACGGCGTTTTCGAAAATGCAGCCAACGATTATACGATTGTTGGAACCGACCATAATGTAGCTGAAGGTTATGCCATGCGATTTACTAACAGCGGTAGTGCAACTGTGAGTTGGACCTGTGGATATGGAGGCGTTGACGATCTTGACTTTTGTGGAGTTAATCGTGCTTCGGATGGTGGTTATATTGCAGCGGGAATTTTAACAATTGGCGTGGATGATCAATTTTATGGTGCCAAAATAAACCAAGGTGGCGATATCGACTGGAATGTGGTGATGGGCAGTGGTGTGATGAATGATGAAGGTTATTATGCTTCCTCTGTTGCCGATGGTGGATACATTTTTGCCGGCATGGCCTATACAGCTGCATCAACTGCTAACTTTTTTATGGCAAAAGTTGGACTTATCGGGACGGTTTGCTATCCAACATCGAATTTTGGAGCCAGAATAAATCTTGCTACTCCTACATTTACCACAACTGCATGTTCGCAGTACAATGCAACGGTAACTACAAGAGCCGCTGCGCCAGTTGTGAATTCAGGTGGAACGCTGATTCAGCAATGTATAGTGTTGCCTGTAGAAATGATTGAGTTCACAGCAAATCCGACCAAAGATCAAATAGTAGAAGTTGAGTGGACAACAGCAACCGAGCTGAATAATCATTATTTTTCTCTGTATCGAAGCAACGATTGTTCTTCGTGGAATTTTGTTTCTATTGTTGCGGGAGCTGGAACCTCGAACGAAACTCACCAGTATTTCTACGATGATTATACTCCATACTCACCAGTAACATACTACAAACTCGTTCAAACCGATTTCGATGGCGAATCGAACGAATTTGGTCCGATAGCAGTTTCGTTCAGCAACAATGAGAGTGCTTCTGCTGTTGCAATTATGAAAAGCGATGGAACTATCTTGTTTGCTCTTTCTGGTTTTGAAGAAGATGAATTTGCTGAGCTTAGAATACTTGACATGAATGGGAAAATGCTACTGGACGACTATGTTGGTTTGGAAGAAACAAGTTGCATCATTTCGTCGAGCTTCGCCACAGAGCCGGGTATTTATCAAGCTGTGTTTAGTGGAACAAAATCGCAAGCAGTTTGTCGTTTTCTGATTAGTAAATAAGCAAAAATCCCTTTTGTTTTGAAAAATGTACTACAGCAATGAAAATTAAAGTTTTTACTGTTTTGATAGTTCTATCTGCAATATTGCTCCTGTTTTTGCTTTGGGTTCTTCATCCCAATGTGAGTCAAACAGGCGATGCTCGATATTCAAACGGCAGTAACTCGAATTTAAAAGTAAAAATGACCGATGAAACAAATTTGTCCAACTTAATTGAACTACCTTGCGAATACATCAAAAATACAAGCCATTCAGTTCGAGCTGAGCATATTTTCTAAACCTATTTAAAAGCCCCCCCTCTATATTTTATCTGATATATTTATGTAGCCGGAATCAGAATATGGTTCCGGCTTTTTTTAATGTCTGAATTATTTATGAAAGAGTGAGGTCTTTCCCCAGATTAAATTAAAGATGTTCCGCAATGCGGGTGCTTTTCTAGCAATTGAACAAGATTTACTTCAGTAGCTGTACTGCGTTGCGAATATCGGTTCCAGTAGTTGATTGAAAAATTTCAAGGTCAAAAAAACGTGTTGCAGCTAAAACGTGATCGAAAATGTCGGCAACAATTCCCTCATAAACAACCCAATCCCTGTCTTTGATGAAAGCGTAGGCTTCAATTGGGATTCCATTATCGGCAGGCGCAAGCTGTCTCACCATGCATGTGAGTTTTTTGTTCACCCTTGGATGCTCATTTAGATAGGCCGTTAAATAGGCTCTGTAGATACCAATATTGGTTTGCCTGCGGAAATTGATAACTGTCTCCGGACTGGCATCGATCGACTTATTGAAATCTTCAATTGCTTTTTGTGTTTCGGCAATATACGAGGAAATAAGCTTTATTTTACCAAAGCGAACTAAATCTTCGTCGCTTGCAAATCGGACACTATTGACATCGATATTCACCGAGCGTTTTAAACGACGGCCGGGACTATCCTGCATTCCACGCCAGTTCTGAAATGCGTCTGATACAAACGCATAGGTTGGAACAAATACAAATGTATTGTCGAAATTCTGCACTTTTACGCTGGAAAGTGTTATTTCCATCACAGTTCCATCAGCTTTGTATTTTTCAACAGTAATCCAGTCGCCCGGGCGAACCATATCGTTTGATGAAAGCTGTACCGATGCAACAAATCCAAGTATCGTATCCTTAAAAACCAACAATAAAACAGCAGTCATGGCACCCAATCCTCCCAGTAAATAACCAGGAGATTGGTTGATAATAATGGAGAGAATAAAAACGCCTGCAAATAGTCCGGTCAGGATTTTGATGATTTGCAAATATCCTTTTATGGGTTTATATTTACTGATGTCGATTTGCTGGTAAGCATCGTAAAAACTATCGAGCAAAGCATAACCGGCGGTAAGTGTGAAAAAGGTCAGAAGAATCTCACATCCATCCTTCACTATTCCTATCCATCCTTCGTTGAAAGGAATGGTGAAAGGGATTAGTTTGTGGATGAGTACAAGAGGAATGATAAAACCCAAACGCCGCAAAAATTTTTTGTTGATAAAAATATCGTCAAACTTCCCGGGTGTTTTGCGGATGATGATTTTTAGGATTCGGAAAAGAATGAGCTTGTTGATGTAGTACGAAGCAAGGGCAATGAGAGCTAAAACTACCAACAGTACTACATTGGTAAGTTGCCAAACCGACATCCATTCAGGCGAAAGCCCGAGTATGTATTGATAGATCCAGTTATAAATCTGAGCAAATTGATCCATTATTTATCCTCCAAAAACATCGGATCCCAGGGCGGAAGCATGATTGCTTTCATCTTTAAAATGTCGAGAATTTTCGCCGGGACATATTTTTTGTTGATGACAATCCTAAACATATATTCGTCGAACCACTTATCGGTCATAATCAAATGTCCACCGTCGAAACCGGTACTTCCCCAACTGTTCTCGAGAAGCCATTTTACAGGTTTGTCGCCATTGTCGGTATCCACTGCCACCAAAGTCATTCCGTGTGTGCTTCCGCTTTCGAAAGTTTGAATACGTTCCTTCTTGCTCATCGTAAGCTTAATTCCATAAACGCTTTCGTAGTCGTAGTTGTTTACATCGAGGGTGCTCGAAGTTCTGTCGAATTGCTTTCCGACATCGCACGAAAAATACATAGCGTCGCCACCCTGAATGCTGGCTAGAGCCATAGGCTTCATATCGGCTGCAGGGATGTTAATATACTTCCAATTGGTTCCTTCTTGTGTGTTGCGATCGAATTCAATTTCGTAAAGTTTGTAATATTCTCGCGAAGGATCGTCCATGAACATAATATAATCTGCTGTGTTTACACTCAATACTTCCTCGCGGAACGATAGGGGGGTGTATTCTTTGTATTCGCCAGCAACCTTACTTTTGTCGATAAAGCGATAGGTGAAAGTGGTTGGAGGTTCTCCCAGATTATAAACCAGAATTTTGTAAACATCAGAGAGCATTTTGATTTTTAATTGTTGCATGTCGTTTGCCGATTTTTTGTCGGCAAATGCTTTACGGAGTTCAAGTGCATCCTGCCGTAAAATAGTAGTGAGAATCGATGCCAAATAACGTGTATTGTTACTACTATTGGTTTCGGGCATGATTTCGGCAGGAACAAGACCATATTTGTCAACCAGATTCACAAATCCACCCCAAACTCCACCGTCGCCAATGGCGTTTTTGAGAAGCCAGTCTACTCTGCGATCTTCGAGTGGTTTATCAGCAGTTTCTATAATGCCTTGAAGAAATAGGTTGGCTTTTTCAAGCTGGTCGAAAAAAAACAAATAATTTTGTGAAAATTCAAAATCGGAAAGATTGTATTTTTCGATTACCACCGGACGAAAAACATTGAGACTTGCAAAGAGCCAGCAGCGACCCGAACTTTTTTGATCGGTAATGCCTGCTGATTTTACACGATATTTGAAATAGGAGTCGGGCTTAACGGTATTGGAAGCATTGGAAGTCATGCTCTTAAAATCGGTTGTGAGCAGAGTGTTTATGACAGCCTTGTCGGGATTGGATGCTTTGTAGCTGGCTTGTATTTTATTAAGCACTTCGGGAGTGATTGTCTGCGCAACAAAGATGAAAGGCAGCGCTAAAAGAGTAATCGATACCAGAATTTTCTTCATACTACATAGGTTTTGCTGCGAAGATAAAAATATTTTCTGTTACTGCGAAACTTGGCTGGTTTGGTTTTGATATGCCCTGCTTGTTTATTTTAGCCAGCTACTTATATTTTAGAAGTTGTTTCATAGTCAGATGTTGGTTGTTTCTTTTTTGTTTCACTTGCAAATTTGCTGTAACTTTGTATGTCGCATGAAAAGTATTTCGCTTCAGGAACATATCGCACAAAGTAAGATCGCGGTGGCAGCCAATAAAGCCAAAGGCAATCGGCATGGGCAACTATTATCGATGTTGTATTCCGATCCTTTTCACTTTATTGAAGAATTGCTTCAAAATGCCGAGGATGCCATTGCTCGACGAAAAAAACCTGAAGAAACTGGTTTTGTGAAAATTGTTTTGAGTGAAACCGGAATTGATTTTCTTCACAATGGAGATCCATTTGATGAGCGCGATCTGATGGCTGTGACTACTTTTGCTTCAACCACCAAAAAGGGGTTGCCCGATATCAATCAGATTGGAAAATTTGGAATTGGATTTAGGTCGGTGTATGGTATCACCGATAGTCCTGAAATTCACAGCGGGAGTCATCATTACAGAATCATTGATTTTGAAATCCCGGAATCTGTTGAGATTGAAAATGAAATAGGTTTCACTACGCTGATTCGCTTGCCTTTCAAAAAAAACTTGAATAAGGAATTCCTGGCAAATCTGCGTTGGGAATTGCTGAATCTGGATTCGTCTTTTCTGTTGTTTTTGCAGCAAATAAGTCATATCGAGATTTCTGATGGTTACGAAACGGTTGTGTTGTCTGCTGCTACAGAGAAATATGAAAATCAGTTGCTTGCTAAAACTATTTATACAAGCAGGGGGGGGGAGCAAATTCAAAAACGGTTTTTACTTTTTCACAAGAAAGCCGGTAAATTAGGCGAAGTGGCGATTGCTGTTTCAATATCCGATTTAGGAGAATTCCTGCCATCCGGAAGTCGAAAAGTGTCGGTGTATTTTCCGACGCAATTTCGAATCGAACACGACATACTGATACATGGTCGGTTTACAACAACTCCGAATAGGGAGAATATTCCTTTCTCAGCATCGCATACTCCCGAAAACGAAAAACTGTTGCTCGAGCTAAGTGCTTTGACTAAGAGCATGTTTCGTTTGCTTATGCGATCCTCGAAATTGAATGCTGGATTTTTTGCACTGTTTTCGTGGAGCGACAATATGCGTGACCCTATATCGGCTACTATTCGTAGCGAATTGGATGCATTTATTCGCGACGAAAAATGTTTGACCGGCGCCAGCGGAAAATTCTTTTGTGTTACCGATTTATGTCTGGCCGAAGATGAGGGGTTGTTGCGGTTGATTGGGAAAAAAGACATTGCTCTTGTTTTTCACCGGTTCGATTTTCTGGATCGTGAATTATTAGAGCAAGAGCAATTTGTAAACTATTTGCGAAAAACACATAAACTACGTCTTGCCGATATCGATACGCTGGCTTTCTATATAGCAAACAATCCACAATTTCTACAACGTAAACCTATTGATTTTTTTGCACAACTTTATAAAATACTGGCGTTGTATCCGCGATTTTGGGATTTGAAACACAAAGGTCGCTATTACAACCTTCGATTCAGTCGAATAATTCCAGATCATCGAAAAAATATTTTGCCGCCTTTTGGGGCAAGTGGACAGCCTGCAATTTTTATTGGGAAGCCGTCAATGGGGATCAGTACTGTTCACCCCGAATTGACTGCCGATGCCGATTGTCTCAATTTCTTCCGGATGCTGGGAATTCCTGAAACAGCCCCGGGCATATCGGAAGCTGAGCGCTTGCTTCAGAAATTCAATCCTGTTTCGGTCAATGCGTGGTGGTTGAAGTTGTATAAATTGTATTCCGAAGGCGATGAAACACTTCGGATGCGTATTGTGTCGAAGCTTGAACAAATCGATTGTGTACCGGTTGTTTTAAATAGCAATGGTGAAAAGCAATTTTGTAAGCCATCGGCTGCATATTTACAGAATCCTCTTCTCGACAAGTTTTTGACTTTTTATCCGGCGTTTTTTGTAAGCAATAAACTGTTTCAATATTTTTCGGCTCAAGGTGTTGGATACAATGAATTGTCTTTGTTTTTGCGAAGAGCTGGTGTTTCTGATAGTATTAAATTGATTCCAATCGATACACAATTGAGCGAAAGTGAACGAGCAACACTTCGCGAAGGACAGGAAGTTTTTCCATTGGTGAGGGAATCGATGAACGATTATACAATAGAGGGACTCGATTCGTTTTTGTCGCATCTCACTATCGCGGCATCGGCTGCTCTATGGCAGATGCTGGGAAGTATTCCGGAAAATTATCGCGAAGCCAGTTATGTTTTCGAATCGTATGTGCGGAGCGAAACATCGTTGTTTACACCTCATTTTCTCAATTTGCTGAGAGATTCGCAGTGGATTTTCAGCTCCGATACAAGGTTGGTTTGTCCCAATGGATTTCGAATTGATGAGATGCACAGGGCATATAGCGAGGTGCGTCCTGTATCGGATTGGTTTTATAAGAAGCTGGGATTGTTGGGTGCCGACGTAAGCAGCGATGAAAAGAAGATGCTCGATTGGCTTAGGAAGCGGGGAATAGGAAGTCGTGAACTTTCCCGTTTGGTAGCAACAACCGAAACCGAAGTAAGATATATTGGCTATAATTCTGAGTTTTCAGTTGTTTCAACAAATAGTGATATGCTTGTTACGAAAATGTCTGACGCTTCTTTGTTGGCTCAATCGTTGTCGGCAATGTTCCCAGCATCAAAAAACTGGTATCAGTTTTTGCTTGCCGACAAAACCGAAAGGCTTCGTGACTATTTGATGAAGTCGGTTTATGCTGCTTCGAAAACCATTCAGGCAACTATAGAATCGGCTGGAATTATTGCTTTGTACGATAAAGATGTAGTCCTCCGGTATGTTTTTGCTGGTATCAGACCCGACAATGGTGAGGCAGTATTGGTGAACCATCAGTGGCGAAATTTGTTCGAAAAGCGTCCCGAACGAAAAGATGTTTCGTTGTTCATTTACAATATGAGCGACTCTACTTGCGTTGAAGTGAAGCCGACTCAATTGTCAGCGTTTTTGGAAAAAGAGCAGTTGGTAGTTATTCATCCGCTAAATTTTACAGAACGATGAATGTGGAATTGTTTTGCAGTCATTTGTCTTCGCTCGACAACAATTATAGGGAGCGACGGTATTTGCTTGCAGTAAGCGGCGGGATCGATAGCATGACTATGTTTCACTTGTTTGCAAGTGCCGGACTTTCGTTTGCGGTTGTTCATTGCAATTTTCATCTGCGTAACGAGGAAAGTCTGCGCGATCATGAATTTGTGAACAATTCTGCTATGGAAGCAGGTTGCGATTTTTATGTGGAAGAATTTGATACTATTCAATTTGCGCAAACCAACCGATTAAACATTCAGGATGCTGCCCGCAAATTACGATACGGTTTTTTTAACCGTATTGCATTGGAATTCAAATTCGATTTTGTCTGTACTGCCCACAACAGAGATGATGTTGTTGAAACATTACTTATGGGACTTAATCGGCGTGGAGGTCTTTCTGTATTGGCCGGAATACGCGAATCGGATCGTTTGTTGTTGCGCCCCATGTTGGTTTTTTCGAGGAAAGAAATTGCCGATTACGCTGCTGCGAATATGGTTGCTTATGTCGAAGATAGTTCGAACGAGAGCGATAAATACCTTCGGAATAGAATCAGACATAATGTGCTTCCACTTATTGAACAGTGGTTGCCCGGTTTTTCTGACAGAGCTGCTTCGTCGGTTTCGTATTTACAACAGAGTTTTTGTTTTTTAAATTTTGCCACAGAAGAAGCGCTTTTGCAGTTGGGTCATCCCGAAAAAGAAGGCTATGATTTGCTGAAATTGCAAAATCATTCAATGGCAAAACCACTTTTGATTCAGTTTTTGCTCACTCATGGTTTTCGACCCGAAATGGCTCAGACTATTCTTGATATTTCGGATTATTCGGAGCCACATCGGTTTATTTCGGCTGAAAAAATTCTCCATGTTCATCGAGGACGACTCATCCTTCGTGAAAAAACCGCAGAAACAGATGCGAAATTCTGGTATATCGATAGTGACCTTGATACCAGTGATTTACCGATGAAAATGTTGATGGAGTTTACAACTGTTAACCACATTGAAGAGCTTCGAACCGATACGGAAACAGCTTTTTTTTGTGCAGATGAAATAAAATTTCCGCTATTGGTCAGAAAATGGGAAGCCGGAGAACGTTTTGTTCCTCTAGGGATGAATCACTTCAAAAAGATTGGCGATTTTTTTACCGATCTCAAAATTACAGTTCCGGAGCGGCAATCAGCCTATGTGATGTGTAGTGACATACGTACTGCATGGCTTATAGGATACCGAATCGATCAGCGTTTTGCGGTCAGAGCCTTTCCAGCTAAGGTTTTGAAAATTAAACTGCTTTAATTAAATTGTTATTTTTGTACACCAAACAAATTAAGAAAACTACATATGAAAATTCGTCGTTTTTTTCTTCCGTTAATTATATTTTTTGCTTTTGGTATTGCCAATGCACAAATGGTGAATCCGGTAAAATGGACCAAGCAGGTTGTTAAAGTTTCGGACTCGGAAGCCAATATAGTATTAACTGCAACAATGGATGATACTTGGCATTTGTTTTCACAATATACTCCTGCGGGAGGTGGATTGCCAACGGTATTTACCTATACACCATCTTCTAATTATAAATTAATAGGAAAAGCATCGGAATACCCGGCTCCAAAAACAGTTTACGAGGAGCTATTTGGTGTTAATGAGAAGTTTTTTGAAGGGAAAGTTACTTTTACACAGCGGATTAAAGTTCTGGGGAGTAAAAGTTTTTCTATAACGATTGATATGCAGGGACAGTCGTGTAATCCAGGGACATGTGTTCCTGTTGAGGAAACATTTACTGTTCAGATTGATGGGAGTCAATACAACAATGACGAAACAGCTGATACTGCCGGGGTTGTTGAAGTTGTAGATACTGTTGAAAATACAATTGATACAATACAAGCGGCAGATACAACAATTGCCGCAACCAACGACAATGAAGAAGACAGTAGCTCGTTATGGGCAATCATTATTGAAGCTATTCTATGGGGATTTGCAGCATTGTTAACTCCCTGTGTATTCCCTATGGTGCCCATGACAGTTTCTTTCTTTATGAAAGGGAGCGAAAATAAGTTACGCAGCAGATTTAATGCCTCGGCGTTTGGAATTAGTATTGTTGCTTTATACACACTGCCAATTGCCGCAATGATTTTAATAACTTATTTTGTCGGCGGAGCTTCCATTACAGCTGATATATTTAATGTATTAGCAACACACTGGATTCCCAATGTGATATTCTTTCTCATTTTTATGATTTTTGCCGCATCGTTTTTTGGAGCTTTCGAAATTGTATTGCCAAGTTGGATGACTAGCAAAGCGGATGCAAAGGCCGACAAAGGTGGTGTTTTAGGTGCATTTTTTATGGCTCTTACGTTAGTGCTGGTGTCTTTTTCTTGTACTGGTCCTATTGTTGGGTCGGTAATTGTGAAATCGACTCAAGGAGCAATTTGGGATCCAATTATAACGATGTTTGCGTTCTCAATTGCGTTTGCACTTCCATTTACACTTTTTGCTTTTTTCCCGGGATGGCTCAAAAACTTACCCAAGTCGGGTGGCTGGCTTAATTCAGTGAAAGTTGTACTAGGTTTTCTCGAAGTAGCCTTAGGTCTTAAATTTCTGAGTATGGCCGATCAGGTTTATCATTGGGGAATTCTTGACCGTGAGGTATATCTGGCTGTTTGGATTGTTGTATTTACATTACTCGGATTTTATTTGTTAGGCAAACTGAAATTTAAGCACGATAGCGATGTTAAGTATGTAAGTGTAGGCCGTCTGGGACTAGCCATTGTCACTTTCTCGTTTGTTATTTATATGATACCGGGAATGTGGGGTGCTCCTCTCAAAATGTTGTCGGGCTATCTTCCTCCTCAGCAAACTCTTGATTTCGACATGCAACGGATTGTAAATGAATCGGGAGGGACTGAAAACGTGAAAAATATTTTGTGCGAAGAACCCAAATACAATGATATTTTAGATTTGCCACACGGAATTCAGGGCTATTTCGATCTTGATCAGGCTATCGCTTGTTCGAAAGAGCAAAATAAACCTATATTTGTCGATTTTACAGGTCATGCATGTGTTAATTGCCGCGAAATGGAGGCTAATGTATGGTCGGCTCCAGAAGTGTTAAAACGACTAAAAAATGACTTTGTAGTTGTAGCATTGTATGTAGATGACGCATACAGACTTCCTGAATCGGAGTGGGTTACTTCAAAAGTTGATGGAAAGGTGAAAAAGTCAATTGGTGCTAAAATGGCCGATATTCAGATTGAAAGATATCAAACTAATGCTCAGCCTCAATATGCACTTCTCGATTCAGATGGTAATGATCTTGTGAAAACAAGGAATTATAACCTCGATGTTAATGCATTTGTAAAGTGGCTCGATGAGGGTCTTGCTGAATACAAAAAGCGAAGTAAAAAGGAATAGAACAAATAAAAAAGGGCTGATTCAAATCAGCCCTTTTTTGTTTGTTGAATAGAGATCGATTTTTAAAAAACCACGGACTTGATCAGGCTCTCTCCATTTATGGACAAGTTAATCATGTAGTTTCCATGGGCCCCAAGTTGTTCGGTTGGAAGCGGATAGCTATAAGAACCAGATGAAAGTGAGCTGTTTTCGATCATCATCACTTCGCGGCCATTGGCATCAATTACTGAAATTACTACTTCAGAGTTTTTCCTTAAGTCAAAATTTATGTTTGTGGCATCGGTAACTGGATTTGGAAATACCGAAAACGATTTTTCGTTGATGTATTCGCCAATCCCAGCTGAAATACTGTAAATACTGATGTCATCGATGTAAATATTGTTACCGCCATTGGCATAAAATTCAAACTTCAGCCTTGTATTGGCATAAAGAGGTAGCTGTGTAGATGGAATTGCAATTTCTTTCAAAGCCCATTCGGTTTGGGTGGTAGGCTCGAAGGTTGTTTCAATAGGAGCTGAGGTGCCCATGGTGGCGCCAGCAAGCGATATTTTATTTGTCCAGGTTTTTCCGCAATCGGTAGAAACATATACATTAAGTTTATCAAATGCTGTATCGGCTGCTGTTAACAAACTTCCAGGTGTTATTTTGCCTGCATAGGAATAGCGAAACGAGATTTTGGCATGGTTTCCGGCAGGAAGCGAAGTGAGATTGAATGCTGGTGTAATCAATTGGTCGTAACTGCCCGAAGTGTTTCCATCGAAATTATTAATGTAAGCACATTTGGAGCCTGTATAACCAATCCCGCTGTTCAGTTCCCATTCACTTGAAGCATCGTTGATCACAACTACATCGTTTGCAAAGTTAATTGTCTCAAACGATTCGGCATATGGTGCATCGATAACAGATGCTGTGTCGAAAACTGTGATCCAGGCGGTTTTTGTTAGAGCGTCGTTCCCTGTAGCGTTATAAACATTTAAAGTTACAGCATATGTGCCGGGTGAGCTGTAAGATACAATCGGATTCTGATCGGTTGAAGATGATGGATTGCCGCCAGGGAAACTCCATAGCCAGCTATCGACTGCCCCATTGAAAGAAGCATCGAAATAATTGACGGTGGAACCTGCACAAACAAAATGTGTTTCGGAGAAAAAATCGGCAACAGGTGTACACGGTGCAGTGCTTGTATCAAGAACGCCTGTTGCTATCAAATTTTCGTACGACCAAAGTTTTCTGCGATCGTTCATAAGTGTAGTGTTAATACGATCGAGTTGTCCAAGCGAGAAAATATTGTTGCAATAACCAAACTGGTAGTCCATATAGTTTTCAATCATATCAGGCTCATCAGGACTGTCGTTTGTACAGGTGTTTAAGCTTCCAGGGGTAAAACAATTTACCGATGTGTTTTGTGTAGCATTGGCCACAGGTGGTGTATCGTCGACTTCGTCGCCTGCAGTAAAAAGAAAATTGCCGCAACCATCGATGCCAAGAGCTGCATACAGCGACTGGAACGGATGATATAGGTTGAAATAGTGCCCTGTTTCATGAGTGAATGTGCGATTTTGCATGTTTAATGGCATTCCGCCCATGTTTTCGGCAGTTCCAATAGAGCCAAGCCCATCCTGACGAATAAGAATGCCATCCATCAGAGTATCTCCTCCTGTAAGTGCCTGTGTAAGTGTATTGCTTGGCGGAAATGGCGACATGCCTCCAATAAAAGCTCCGTCTGGCAAACTCATGCCTTCGGGGTAGATAAAGTTGACGGCAAAAATATTCATATATTGACTGGGGGTCCAGGCATAGTCGGACATAGTTGAGAAGTATGCATAATTGGTTTGTGGATCGTAATGCCTTACAATTCCAGAAGTGCAATTACCGTTGGGGTCTATTTTAGCAAGACGAAATTCAATTTGGCAATTAGCTGCACGACTCTGAAATAACGGATATGTGTCGGCAGTATCAGCATTCTCTTTGTTGTAGTCGATATTTATTTTCTCGATGGCATCATAAATTTGTGCATCGCTTATATTTTCTTCGCCATAAATATGAATAACATGAAAAACAACCGGAATAATGCGCTTGCCACCAATGATTGTGTCTGTTTTGGTAGCGTTCTGGATTTGTCTGATGTTTTCTTCATACATCATGTAGCGCACCATTAAGCCTTCATCTTCGGCGACGGCTTTTTGCAATAAATAATCATCGATCTGAATCCAGTGATTGTTTTGGCCCCTCAACACAAAACAAGATAATAACAGCATAACAGCTGCAAGCATAATTTTTTTCATAAGTAAATATTTTTCGCAAAAGTAAAAAAAATATTAACTGATGATCATTTTAATAGATGAAATCGCTAAAACTATAAATAACACTATACGAACGGCATTTGTTCCTTTTTTAATTGCAAAGCGTGCACCCCATATGGCTCCTGCAATACTGCCTGCAGCCAGTACCAATCCGGGAATCCAATCGACTTGTTCATTGAAAATGAAAACGGCCAGCGAAAAAGGTGTGAAAACAAAGGTGAGCGCAAGTTTGATGGCGTTAGCTTTAATGAGATCGTAGCCGGTTGTCAGCACAAGTGCAAAAAGAATAAAAATCCCGACTCCGGCCTGAATAAAACCTCCATAAAAACCAATGAGTATAAAAAGTGCAAAATGAAACCATTTCAGTCTGATTTGCTTTTCGGCTTCAACTTTTCGTTTAAATGCGCCAGGTTTCCAGATCGTAAGAACAGCAAACAGCAACATCACATATCCAATAATATTTTGGAGTATGTCGCCCGGAATATCAACAACAACAAAAGAGCCTGCAACAGCTCCGGGAATAGTGAAACATGCCAGTAAAGCCGCATTTTTCAAATCGAGCATGTTTTGTTTTCTGAACGACAGCAGACCCGTGAGCGTTTGCAGAAGAATAGAAACCCGATTGGTGCCATTTGCGACAGGCGCCGGCATCCCAGTGAAAATGAGCATGGGTAGTGTCAGAAACGAACCACTTCCGGCAATGGTATTGATAAAGCCTACAACGATTCCAGTGAAAAATAATAAAGGAAAATACCACCAGATCATAACATGCAATTCTGGGAGCAAAAATACACTAATTCAATAAACCGCTGTCAGAATCCGTCGTCTTCCATTCCACCACCATCGCCACCACGTTTTTTATCTTTCGATTTATAATCGCCAGACAATTTCCAGGTGAGACCAACAAAAAACATACGTCCTTCGTGACGACGCATCATTTCCATTGAATAATCAGGATCGTCGAATGTTATATTGAATTTCATGCTGTTTAGCAAATCCTGAACACGCAGTGAAACGGCAAGTTTGTCTTTTAAGAAACTTTTTTTGAAGGCAATGTCCGACATAATAAATGCTCCGCGAGTTCCCTGTCCGGTAAAGCGAGGTCCGTTATAGAAAAAGGAAAATTGGCCTTCCCAACTTTTTGGGAACCGAAAAGTATTGGATGCGCGTAATTGCCAGCCATAGCTATCACCTGTAATGCTGGTTTCAACATTCGATCCGTCAATTTTCACTTTATACCATTGTCCGCTTGCATTCAAACTCCACCATTTGTAAACTTTGGTTGAATAAATCATTTCAAACCCATAAGAAGTAGCCGAGTTATAATTCTCCCAGGTCATCAGATAAATAGAATCGTTAATGTTCTGGCGGTAACGCGACATCACATCGTTTACTTTTTTGTAGAAAACCGATGGCATAAAAGTGCCTTTTTTCGAATAGTATGCATAACTGAGTTCGAATGAATTGATGTATTCGGGATTCAGGTATGGATTTCCTGTTCTGATATTCGGATAAGCACTATAGTCGACAAAAGGATTTAAACTTCTGAAACTGGGGCGGTTGATGCGACGGCTATACGTTATTTGAATTTCCTGTAGTTTGGCCAGCTTGTAGCTTACAGCTCCTGTTGGATACCAACTGTTGTAGGTTTTGATGTTGTCGGTCGAATCGGCTTCACGAGCATTGGTACTGGCTGCCTCAAAGCGACTTCCCAGCGAAAATCCCCACTTTTTTATTTTTGTTGAATAGTTTAGATAAATGGCATTAATCAACTCGTCGAAAAGAAAATGGTTCGATGTTGTGTCGTTGAAATTCCATTGAGAATCACCGAATGAATAGTCGAAATAGCGACTGTCGGCATCGATTGTTCGGAGCGAACCATCGAAACCTGCCTCAAGCTTGGTACTATCGTTGAATGGATATACGTAATCGATTTTGCCCGTGTAAATCTTGTTGATTCCCGGCGATGCTGTTTTTGTCCAAAGAGGTGTTTCCGATGAAATTGTAGAAAAATCATCTTCCAAGAATGAAAGCCGTGTAAAACTGCTGTCGTTATTGTTACCATAACTGTACGAAAAATCAAAAGTAATTTCATTTTTGGGTTTTGAAAAGCGCTTTTTCAGATTGAGCATTGCATCGTAATTGTAGCCTGCTTCATCTTCGATGTTGATGTTTTTATAAATTGATGTGTATTCGCCTGTGGGATTTTGGGTATAAGAAACGGCATCTTCGGTTCCGTTGTCTTTTGAATTTCGATACGAAGCCGAGCCAGAAAGAATAAGCTTAGGCGAAAAATAGTATTCGCCTCCAATTTTTGAAGAATATGAAATATCTCTGCTTTTTTCGTCGAAATCTTGTCGCAAAAAATAGCTGTCGGAGAGCGAATATGTCGTACGATTGCTATAACCTTCGCCTTTGCGCTGACGATCGGAATAATCGAGACTGCCAAAAAGAGTCCATTTGTCGGTTGAATAGCTGAGCGAAAAAGTGCCATTGTATTTGTTTCCGGTCCCGGCATTCAACGAGAGCAACGAATTAAGACCCGTCCCTTTTTTCTTTTTAAGAATAATGTTGATAATCCCAGTCATTCCGTCTGGACTATATTTTGCTGATGGATTTGTAATGAGCTCCACCGATTCGATGCTACTTGCATCAATTTGCTCAAGAGCAGCACGTCTGTCGGCTCCGGTGAGAGTACTTGGTCGTCCGTCGATAAGAATTGTGACATTTTCGCTGCCTCGCATGCTGACATTTCCATCCTGATCGACTTCAACACTTGGAACATCTTTTAGTACATCAAGTGCAGTACCACCAGTAGCTGTAAGATTTTGAGCCACATTCACCACTTTTTTATCAATGCTGAGCTCAATCATTGGTCTATCTGCTACAATTTCCACACCCGAAAGAGATGTAGCTGATGGAGAAATACGAATTGTTCCCTGATCGAAAACAGGTCCTGCTCCAGGCTTCATTAAAACAGGTCCTTGGTTTTTAATAGCATACCCCATGAAATTTACTTTTAGTATAAATTTTCCGGGTACTTTTGAATTGAAGCTGAAATACCCCTTGCTATCGGTAATACCCCCACCTGCGATTGACGAATCGCGCATCGATACAAGAGCAACAGTGGCATATTCAACAGGCTTTCCACTGATAGAATCAAGAACAATTCCGGTAATTTGAAAATTGACGTCTGGCATTCCATTCCCACTACCAGGTTGAGAAAACAATATTGATGGAGCAGTTATTAGAGCAAGCAATAGTAAACCCGAAATCCGTTTCATAAAGTTGGCAATTATTGGCAATTAGACAATGTTGTTTTAGCGTTCTTGCGCCAGCCTGCAAAATTATTTAAAATAACAATGGAATTTCAATATATAATCTGCGATTTTAAACAGAATTATGACGATTGAGAATATTGATTTTTTTAAAGTTAATAGATTTAACATTGAAATCTTGTTTTCAGAATGGGAATTTTGTATCTTGCGCTCAAATAGGGGAGTTATGAAAAATGTTTTTTACACAATTGCAACCTTGTTATTATTGTCAATTGTTTCCTGTAAGAGTGATGATGATAAGACGGAATTTACGCCTTTCGAAACTGTCAATAATCAGGCGACTCATTCGGACTCGTATTACAGTGCCGGACTAGGGGAGAATCCTGGAATTCCGGCTGGTCCATTGTATAAGTTGCCAAGCGGAGTTGAAGTTGTTGGCTACATTCACGGTAATGCGCCTGCTGTTTTGTCGCTTCCTCAATTTGATAAAGAGAAAAATCCAGGGCTGATTCCAGTTGAAAACAACGATAAAGCTAATTGGGTTACATATGGATATGGATCTCTTGTGAACTTGTATTTTACCTTGCAAAACACCAACAGCACTTCAATAACTGTAACTATTCCCAAGGGAACAGTATGCTTTGAGGCCGATCATGTGCCGTCGTATCAGCACGGATTATTGGTTAAAAGTGTTGATATTGTTATTCCGGCAAATGATTCGGCCGATGTTCATCTGGCACTGTTTTGCATCAATGCGCATCATGGAATAGCCAGCGCTACTGTTCCTTACCGACTAGGGGTTATTACTATACATCCCGATTTTGTAACAGTTTGTAATATTCTTAATGCAAAAGCGTACATAGACCCGTCAAATTACGGAACCATTCAAACGATTATCTGGAAGATTACCGACAATGGTGGTTTTGGGCAGGCAGATATTGATGCATTGAACGCTATGTAAGAATTTGTTTGTATTTCCGAAAAGCGCAATTGTTCATAATTGCGCTTTTTTGTTTGGATATATTCAGGATAACTTTAGTTTGTCGAAAACTATACCGTTGCCCCATCAAATAATCATTCAAAAAAATTGGTATGATACAGCATAAAAAAAACAACCCTGAAGGGGTTGTTTTTGCGGAGTATCGAATATCGCTTATTTCCAGCGACGATATTGTTTTACTAAGCTAACGCAATCATCTTCGTTGTAGTCGTTTACTGAGGTTGTGACTTCGAGACGTTTTGCTTTAGGTGACCAGAAAACAACATTCATAAAATCTTTGTTTCCTAGAGTTCCATTGGTGTTTTCGAAGCTTTCACCATCGATTGACTGGCTAACGCTAAAAGCAACCGGGCTTTTCTTGTCGAACTGATACAATCGGGCTGCATCGAAAGATGCAAAGTCCATAGTAACTTCACCATTAAGTTTTCCGTTTTCTTCGTAAAGTCTTTTCTTGATGTTACTGGCAAGCGGATATGAATATTCGATGGTATTACCGTTGATATAATCGTTGATGAGTTCGTCAAAGTCAGATTCGGAAACATCAGTTGAATCATCCATCTGGCTGAAAATATTTATATATGTAATGGTTAGTTTTCCGGTATTTTTTCCGGTCATCTCAAACACATATTTTTTCTTTTCAACAGTAAGGCAACTGCTTACAAAAAAAGCCAATATGGCAATGGCTACAATTTTAATGATTTTCATAGGTTAAGAGTTTAGTTTGCTGTGCAAAAGTACAATAAAATATTTATTTTTGCACACCAATGGGGGAATTTATTATTTTTTTTTAGAATACAGTGTTGTTAAATTCCAAAATATTTTGTTGTTTCATACTCAGCTCTAAAAGAAGTTTTTCCTTGTTTTCAAGAAATAGAATTGCTTCTTTCCAATTAGCGGCAATCACCATAAATCGACTGTTTAATCCAGCAAGATATTCCTGTTCTGTTTGTCCCGGGGTTGGAATCAGAATAGCTGACCGGCCTATGCTAATCAGATCCATCAATGTACTGTATCCGGAACGGGAAATAATAATTTCGCTAGAAATAAGCAGTTGCTCAATTTTTGCATCGGAAGGTTGCTCTATGAAATGAATTCTTTTTTCAGATTTTAAATTGTTGTTGACACCAATAATTGTAATATGCCTGCATTTTTCAACAAAATTTAAAGCTATTTTAGCCATTTCGTTTCTGTGCTTTTCGGGACCCGAAGCTATAATTAGCACAGATTCAGGTGTAATGAGGTTTTTACTCAGGTCAATGCCGGAAAAACGCGACAGAATGTTAATGTATTTTGTATTAGATATTTCTATTTGAGGGTGCGAAAGACATCCTGCCAATCCCGGGCTCTGTTTCCTGTCTGGAATCCAGATGTTATTGAAATGCTTGTGTTGCCGATCGAGAAATCGATAAATTCTGTTTTTTAGAAATCCAAAAGGTTTGGGTACAATTGGGCGAAGCTGATGGGTGATAAGTATAGACCTGATGCCATGGCAATAAAAACCGTAACGATTATCGCTTATAACGCAATCGGGTTTTATTTCATCACAAAGCCGATTGCATTCTCGGTTCTCTTTTTTTATTTGGCTTCGAAGCTTAAAGGCAGCCGCAATGAGTTGTGATTTTTGTAATCCTTCAAGTCCGTATGAGAAAGAAGAACGAGTATCTGTAATGAAAGTCAGACTATTGAACCGTAGTGCTAAAAATTGTTGCAAATGTAAATGTGCATACACATACACTTGATTGTTGTTTTTTAATAGGTCTTTAATAATTGGAATACAGCGGGCGGCATGACCTAAACCCCAATCAAGTGGTGACAATAAGACTTTTTGATTGGAAATTTCAGACACCAGTTTAAACTTTTAAGGCCAGTTGAATAATGAAAGTGCGTGGAGGCTGAACATCGCCAGGACGCAGCATATATTCTTTGTTTAGAATATTTTTGGCAGTAAAAGTAACATGAATCATGTTGTTAAGCTTCCATCCGAGTCGCAGATCGAATACCATAAATCCTTTATTGTTTTTTTCGCGATATTCTTTGAGACCCGGTAGAATCATGGCAGGAATAGTACCTGCCGGATCGCTGTAAAGCGGCGTAACACCATCGGGGAGTCTTATTGTATCCTCAAACACTTTATCAACATTGATTATGTGACTTTGATATTCGAAATTAGCACCAATAGTAAGTTTTTTTACGGCAACTTCGAAATCGGCTTTTGCGCTGTGGTAGAAACGGTATTTTAGAATGTTATCTCCGGTTGAAGTTAGTGAATCACGGGTGTCGACATCAAGATCAATGGGGTTGGTATAAGTGTAGCCCAGCAGCAATGTGGCGGGTAGTCCTAAAAAATCGCCAGCACCAGTAACCACAAATTCAACACCCGATATTTCGGCATTTCTCACATTTTGGGCTTTAAATCCTACCCAGTTCAGAAAAAAGTTGGGGTCGGTTGGAGGATAACCAACAAGAGTAACGCTGTCTGGATTGTGATACCCAAACATAAACTCAATCATGTTTTTATAACGGGTGTAGAATCCTGCAATATCAGCATAAGCATTCCATCCCCATATTCTGAATCCTTGCTTAAGGCCAATTTCACCACTCCAGCCACTCTCGGGTTGAAGATTAGGATTTGGAAAAACGCTTAGTGTGCCTGTGCTTGTAGCTGTGTATCGTTCGGCAATGGTTGGGTAGCGATAACCCATTCCAAAGGAAGTGCGCAGAAACGATCGCTCTGCTATAGCATAGCTGAATCCTGTTCGTGCAACCGGCTTGAATTCAAATTTGTCGTTGTCTATTTTATATCCTTCTATTCTGGCTCCGAGCGAAACATTTAATCGGTTGAACTTCCTGTCACCTTGCATAAACAAGCCGACACTTGAGCCGGAATGTTTGTTTGCTCCGTAAATTTCGGAAACACTTTCGTTGTAATTTCCGCAAAGACCGCTTGTCCAGGTAAACATTTTCGAAGGGTATTGTTTCTGAAAATTGTATTCAGCATAGTAAAGGTCGTCGAAATTCGATTGATCTGTATTATTTCTGTTCCGGATTCGATAAACTCTTGTTTTGAGACTGTGCTTTGTGCTATCGTTCACAAACCAAACAACCGACGGATATAAATTTAATGCATTATTGTCGACCGATTGCATGAAAGCAGGGTTGATTCTGTATACTCCTGAGTCGCCATCGAGCCAAAGCAGGAAGATGTCGCCAATACGACGCATATAATTTACATTCAAGAGGTACGAAAGCCCTTTGACTTTTTTGTCGCGGTAACGCAAATTGGCATTAAGACGATAGCGCTCTTCGTGATTGTTTTCTCTGTAGCCATTATCGGCCGAAATATTTCCTCCAAAAGTAACGTCGAAGTTGCCGATTTGTCGGCTATGCAAAAAACGTGTACCTGTATAAATAGGTGAATTAGCCCCCCACCATTGGATTTCAGGACGTTCTGGCTCGCCATACATTCCTATAATGTTGGTTATAAAAGTTTTGGGAACAAGGCCGGGGAAGGCTGTGCGGTAGTTGATAACACCATTTAATGCCGACGAACCATACAATGCAGAGCTGGCTCCTTTGAGCACTTCAACCTGTTGTACATTTTCGATGGGAGCAAAATCCCAACGAGCTTCGCCCGAGGCTCCTGTAAGCATGGGAATATCATCAACCAGAAACAAAACACGACTTCCCGCGCCATAACTATATCCACTGCCACCGCGAATACTTGGTTGTCCGTCCATGATATTGAGACCCGGAATTTTTTGCAGACCTTCTTCGAGCGACAGCATGTTGTTGTTTTCGATAAAGTCGGCTTTAATTACTTCCATTGACACAGTTACATCCGACAGCTTTTGCTCAAATTTTCCGGCACTTACTATAACAGCATCAAGCACCCGTGTTTCATCATTCAGGGCGATATCGAGTACTTGGGTTTCACCGGCTTTCAGGCTGACAGCTCTCGATTCTTCGTTGTATCCAACAAATTTGAAGGTAATGGTGTAAATGCCTGGATCGAGATTGAGTACATATTTTCCATCTAAATCGGTAGCGACACCAATATTTTTATTAACAACAACATTCACTCCGGGGAGGGTTTGTTTTGTTTTTAAGTCAATCACAGTTCCCTTTAATACGGCGTTTTGAGCATGTGAAAATACTGATGCCGCAAGTAAAAATACAAACAGTATGTAAAATTTTTTCATGAGCAATTTGGTTAATTAGACTACTTTTGTAAGTGAAAACTTTTCAATATGAAAACAACATATTGAGAAATCAAAATTAATGTTTTCCTGATAATAGCCAAGTTGAACCCGGATTTTGAATATTTAATTGCATTAAAAGCGATCCCTAATATCGGAGATGTACTGGCCAGGCGATTTGTGGAGTATTTTGGCAGTGCAAAAAGCATATTTGATCTTTCGTTAAAGGAATTGAAACTTGTTCCCGGCATTTCGGATAAAAATGCGCAACTGATTGTGAATCATCGCAAAAACGCGTTGGAATTGGCGGCAAAGGAAATGGAATTTATAGCCGAAAAAAATTTTAGTTGCTATAGTTGTTTCGATGATGATTATCCCGCTCGACTCAAGCATTGTGTCGATGCTCCACTGTTTGTGTTTTATAAAGGATCGGTAAAGCCCGAATCGAAATTTATGGTGGCTGTTGTTGGCACCCGAAAAGCATCCATATATGGCCGTAAGATGACTGAAAAGCTTATTGAGGGGTTGCAAATGCAGGGAATTACTGTGGTGAGTGGATTGGCCTATGGTATTGATACATATGCACATCAGGCAGCTGTTGATTATGGAATTCCGACCATTGGCGTACTTGGACATGGCTTTCGCTTTTTATATCCCGAAGAAAATGTAAAGCTGGCTACCAAAATGCTCGAAAACGGTGGTCTGATTACCGAATTTGTTTCAACCGAAAAGCCTGAAAAGGCGCATTTCCCGGTTCGCAACCGAATTATAGCCGGAATGGTGGATGCGGTTGTTGTTGTTGAAGCTCAAAGCAAAGGAGGTGCACTTATTACAGCCGAAGTTGCCAATTCCTATTCGCGCGATGTATTTGCGTTTCCCGGGAGGGTTGAAGATCAGAAATCCCGGGGTTGCAACTGGCTTATTCGAACCAATCGCGCTTCGCTGATTGAATCGGCCGAACACTTAATGTATGCAATGAACTGGAGTAGCTCGATTGATACTGCATATAAACAAGTAAGAATGGAAATGCTTGCCGACGAAAATGCGAAAGCTGTTTATGACTATTTGTTCGAACACGAATCAGCACAAATTGATGAAATTTGCAATGCACTTAATCTCTCCATTAATACCGCTGCAATGGTGTTGCTTAGTCTCGAATTTAACGGAGTGGTGGCAGCCTTACCTGGAAAAATTTATCATTTGAAAAATGTTTAATATGCGTTAATGTGCAACTTTCTTTCTTTAATTAGTCTCTTGTGTCTGAAAATGTAAATATTTTTACCCTCTAAAACCAACCAAAAAATGAAAAAACTCTTACTGATTTCAAGCGTTTTAAGCTTTTGGGCATTTCAGATGAATGCTCAGATAATCATTACCGAAAATTTCGATTCATACACGGCAGGAACACATGCAGCACAGACCATTGGTGCTCCATGGACAACGTGGGACGGAGTGACTGGAGGAACTGAAGATCCAATGATTTCAGCAGCACAGGCACAAAGCCCTGCCAATTCAGTTAATATAGCTTCTACAGCCAATGACTTCGTAGTTGAATTAGGTGATAAGATAACAGGTCGTTACAAAATCAGTTTTAACATTTTTGTAGAAACCGGCAAGTTGGGGTATTTCAATATTTTGAACGATTTTGCTGGGGGCTCCAGTATATTTGGGATGCAAACTTATTTTAAAACCAATGGTTACTGCGTTGTTGATGCAGGAGTGGCATCGGCCGACTCGCTTTCATACACACAAAATACCTGGAATACAGTTGTGTTTGTTATTGATGTTGATGATGATTTTGCAACGATGTATCTTAACGGAAACGAGCTGGTTAGCTGGACTTTCAGCGGCGGATGTTTCGGAGATGGAACGACCCACAAACTTGATGCAATGGATTTCTTTGGTTGGGACGATGGTGTTTCGCAGCCCGGTTTTTATCTGGATAATTTTGTTTTTGAGCAGGTTGCTGTTCCGGATGCTCCAATGAATCTTTCAGCCGTGTTGTCAGGGAATGATGTTGCATTATCATGGAATGCTCCCGGAACAGGAACCCCTGATTCCTATATGATTAACAGGAATGGTTCTGTCTTGGCGTCAGGGATGTCGTCGTTGAGCTACAACGATAATGGACTGTATCCACAGTCTTATACTTATGTTGCTCGTGCTCAGTATGATGGCGATGGCTATTCTCATTCGTCAAACGATACAACAGTGACTGTTGCTGGTGGAATTGCTCGTAATCTGGTGCTTTTTGAAATTACAACTTGTACCGGATGCTACTATTGTCCAGGTGCTGCTTTAGGTGCAGAAGATTTGATAACCAATGGAAAAGATGTTGCTGTGATTGAGTATCACAACAATCTTTTTGGTGCAGACCCTTATACCAATACCGAAAGCGAATATCGTTGTTTCACTTACTACGGTTACACCTCTTCTGATCCTAATACTGTTGTTGATGGTACACTCGAAATGGAAGGGGGAAATCATACAACCAGTATTTATACATCGTATTTGCCAATGTACAATACGCGTATTGTTCGAAATTCGATCCACGACATCGATATTGATATCGTGAAAACCGGAGTTGATGCTTATACTGCTACTGTAACTGTTGTTCAAACCAATGGGTTTTATGCTAATGATCTTCATCTGAGAACAGTATTGACCGAATCGAGCATTGCTTACTCATGGCAGGGGCAAACCGAGTTAAATTCTGTTTTTATCGACATGTATCCCAATACCGCGGGTTATACACTCGATTTTTCTTCGAACGATACTGCACAGTATGTAGTTAATTTTACAACTACGGGTTCTGTTGCGGACAACTGTGAGTTTATCGCATTTGTTCAGTACGATGGAAACAAAGATGTTACACAAGCCGCAAAAGTTGATTTGTCAACAATAATGAGTGTTGAAGAAGCAACACTCTCGAATTGGATGGTATATCCAAATCCTGCCAGTAGCCAGTTGACTATTGCCGGAAACGAAAAAGCTCAATACGAAATCATGAATGTTGCGGGTCAGGTTGTTCTGGCCGGTACAATCGAAAATAATTTTGAACAGGTTTCAGTATCAGGTCTCGATAATGGACTGTATTTTGTAAGAATTACAGGTAGCGATGTTGTTGTGAAATCGTTTGTTGTAGAATAACAATACTGGCTAAAATTATTTAAAGCCATCCTTTGGGTGGCTTTTTTTTATGAGAGGCGTTTGTATAGAAATTTTGTATATTTGTAGATTAAAATCAATCACCATGAAGAAATTTTTACTTTTTGCAAGCGTCTTGACTATTTGGGCTACGCAATTAAATGCCCAGGTAATTATTAATGAGAATTTTGATTCTTACACCGTGGGAAACCCTGCAGCTCAGGAAGCCGGAGCACCATGGACAACATGGAGCATGGCTCCCGGTGGAACAGAGGATCCCTTGATTTCAAACACACAGTCGTCGAGTCCATCAAACTCGGTTTATGTAAACAGTACAGCCTACGATTATGTTGTTGATTTTGGCGATCTTACAACTGGAATTTACGACATTACGTTTAACATGTTTGTTGAAACCGGTAAGATGGGTTATTTTAATGTGCTTAACGATTTTGCAGGCGGTAGCTCAATTTGGGCTATGGAAAGCTATATTCGCTCAAGCGGATATATTTCATGGAGTGCAGGAGGAGTTGATGATTCAACCACATTTGCCTTTGACACCTGGACTGAAATAGGCTTTCATGTTGACCTTAATAGCGATACAGCAATCATGTCGGTTGGCGGCACTGATGTTATGGGATGGAAGTTCAGTACAGGGTCGGCTGGAACAGGGACTACCTTAAAGCTTGATGCAATGGATTTTTATGGTGCTTCTGAAGGTGCCGTGATGCCTGGTTATTACATTGATGATTTTGTTTTTGAAAATACTACTTCGGTTGGAGTTGTTGAAAGTAACAATATGATTTCGGTTTATCCGAATCCAGCGAACGACCGGATTACCATTTCGGGAATAGATAACGCTCAATACGAAATTATGAATATTGCAGGTCAGGTTGTTCTGGCTGGTACAATCGAAAATAATTTTGAACAGGTTTCAGTATCAGGTCTCAATAACGGACTGTATTTTGTAAGAATTACAGGTAGCGATGTTGTTGTGAAATCGTTTGTTGTAGAATAACTTTCTATACAGAAGTTCTTAAAAGCTAAAAGCCATCCTTTGGGATGGCTTTTTTATGTTATGACTCCATCTCGCCCGACATAAGAACAAAGTTATACTTGGTGTCGTACACAACAGCAAACTGACCAGGAGCAATTCCGTGGAGGGGTTCCATGCTGCGAATCGAGTAGCCATTGTCGCTTTTTGAAATAACAGCTTTTGTAAAATTAGGTGTATGGCGTATTTTCAATGCTACTTCAGTTTCTTCATTAAATTGAATCGGGAATAAAAAATGTGCATGATTGATAGAAATGTTGTTACCATACACTTCATCGGGCTCGTAGCCACGTGCAATGAAAACCTGATTGGTTTCAGCGTTTTTGCGAACTACAAACCATGGACCACCAGCAAGTCCCAAGCCTTTGCGCTGGCCAACCGTAAAATACCAGTGTCCATCGTGCTCGCCAAGTTTTTTACCGGTAGCAAATTCGATGAAATCGCCTTTTTTCTTTCCGAGCAAATGCGTTACAAAATCCTTGTAATGACTACGGCCAATAAAACAAATGCCTTGACTATCTTTACGAGTTGCATTGGGCAATTCGAGACTCGAAGCTATGTTTCGCACTTCCTGTTTTGTGAGCTCTCCAATTGGGAATTGCAAGCGCGAAATCTGCTTTTCGCTCAATTGCGCCAAAAAGTAGGTTTGGTCTTTGTGCCGATCTTTGGCGGTATGTAGAAATCGACCGTCTGCTGTTTCTTGAATCCATGCGTAATGACCTGTTGCCAATCGGTCGTAGTTGAAACCGACTTTTTCTTCAAAGGCGCCAAACTTGATCAGCTGGTTGCAAAGTAGGTCGGGATTGGGCGTTCTACCCGCAAGTAAAGTCTCGGTATGGTATTTCACCACCATATCCCAATATTCCTGATGCAAAGGCACCACATCGAAGGTAAGTCCATATTTTTTGGAAACCAGCTTGCAAAGGTCGATGTCCTCTTCCATTTTGCAGTCAAAGCCTTCAAAATTTTGATCGGGGCCAATAGCTATATAAAACAAATCGGGCCTTATGCCTTGTTCCATCAGCATGTGTACTGCCACCGAGCTATCTACGCCGCCCGAAATAAGAAGTGCTGTTGAAGTGGAGTTGGTCATTTTTCAATTCTAATGCAAAGGTAGTAATTCCCTGATCTTGCATCCTGAAAATTGCAATATATCATCAATCGTTATTCATGAATCCTTGTTTTTTCAGAACGCTAAGTAACGATTGAGAAAAAGTAACATTGTCTTTTTTTGTGTAACGCTTTTGGGTAAAAACTTGCGCCAAATTATCAACTTCACTTTCGGTAACAAATTTTTGGTACTCTTCGGAGTTCTCCTTTTGGGAATAAATCCGATCAATTCCGGCTGTGTCGAAGTCGTTGTAAGTTTCGTAATGCACAATAGCTTCAAGAGGCAAACGATCGGTGAGGCCAGGGCTTTCAGCAGGGTAGCCCAATGTTACGGTTGTTATAGGAACAACACCTTTGGGAAGATTCAATATTTCAATAATTTTTTCGGCCATATAAGTGGTGGTTCCCAAGTAGCAGGTTCCCAGTCCGAAATGCTCGGCAGCCACTACACAATTCTGTGCAACCAGCAATGCATCGATGGCTGCAGTCATGAACGATAGAAAGTTATCGTATCCCGGGTCAGCATTACGTAGATTGCACCATTGATTGAAGCGGTTGAAATCGGCACAGAAAGTAAGAACAACAGGAGCTTCAATAATCATTTTCTGACCAAAATGGAGTGGTAATAATTTTTCCTTAATTTGTTGATCACGAGTTGCTATAATGCTGTATACCTGCATGTTGCCGGTAGTGGCAGCACGACTTCCTGCTTCGAAAATTGAAGTGAGGATGTTGTCGGGAATAGAATCGGCATTGTACTTACGAATGCTGCGATGGGCAAGAATATTTTCGAGAGCGTTCATTTTTTTGCTGCAAACCTACATTTTTTTGTGCAGATGGGCAAAAATGAGTCGGAAAATCTACTTCAGCTTTACAAGAAACATGTATACAGGAAAGTGATCGCTGTAGCCGCCCTGATAAGAGCTTCCAACATATGTTCTGAACGGATAACCTGCAAAATTCCCTTCTTTCTGTTTTAGAAAATTACGATTAAAAATCAAGGTTTTATAAAGTTTCAATGTTGATTTATCATCGCCCAAAAGCCCATTTGATATAATAATCTGATCGAACAAATGCCAGCTGTCGCGATAGGCTCCCGAGCCGTTCCCGTCGGTTTTAAACATTTTATACATAGGATTGTACAAGCCCATGGTGGGAGCCAGCTCTATTTTTCCGGCTGCACGAAGGTGTTTTGTTAAGCTGACATCGGTGGGGTTGTCGTTAAGATCACCCATGATAAATATTTTGGCATTTGGAGAGGTGTTGGTTATGGAGTCGGCGATAGAGCGGGTGAGCTTTGCTGCAGCTTCGCGCAGGGGAGCACTTCGTTTTTCGCCACCACGACGTGAAGGCCAGTGATTGATAATAAAATGAACAGTATCGCCCAGAATGATACCATTGACCAATAGTTGATCGCGAGTAAAAAAATCGTCGCGATCAGGGATTCTTAGTGTATGTGATGAAGCACTGATAAAAGTAAAGAATTCTTTTCGGTAGATAAGACCAACATCAACACCACGAACGTCGGGCCCTTCTATCAGAATCGGCATATAGCCCGAAGCTTTAAGTTTTGGGGTATTGCATAAATCCTGCAAGACACCAATGTTTTCAACTTCGCTTAAGCCTACAACCACAGGACCGCCCTTCACATACTCGTCGCCAATCTGGGAAATAACATCCGACATGTGTGCAAGTTTTTCGTTGTATTTTTTCGAATCCCACGAATTTAGACCATCTGGCAAAAATTCCTGATCATTTTTAATGGGATCGTCTATGGTGTCGAAAAAGTTTTCGAGATTGTAGAACGCAACACAGGCAATATTGTACGATTTTTCTTGAGCATTCGAAATAAAGAAAGCCAAAAACAAAAATGCACCTATAAGAAGTCTTTTCATAACAATGATTTGAGTTGCAAATATCGGATTTATTTTGCAATTAGAGAAACTCTTGTTTTAAAAGCTGGGGAAACGGAATCTATCCTTTTATCTATGTTAACGATGAGTTAAAGGCTTGAATACTGCCAATTGATAAGCGTAAATCGAGAAAATTTGTATATTTGCTAACAGGAAAATAGGTATTAAAATACGAAAAATAATGTTTTGGATTTTTAAAAAGCTTCTTCCACCTGCAAATTGGAAAGTTCCAATGATAATTATATCTGGAATTCTTGTTGGACTGTTTGCTTTTTTGTTTTACGTTTCAAGGGCGCATACCTATTTAAGTGATGAGCCGTCAACTTGTGTGAATTGTCATATAATGGCGCCCCAGTATAGCACTTGGTTTCATAGCTCTCATCGCGAAGTTGCTAAATGCAACGATTGTCACGTTCCGCACAACAATATTCTAAATCACTATTACTTCAAAGCAAAAGATGGTTTGCGTCATGCAACTGTTTTTACACTTCGAAACGAGCCACAGGTTATTTTTATTAAAGAAGCAGGCCAGGCGGTTGTTCAACAAAACTGTATTCGATGCCACAGCGAATTGCTGAGTAGCGGTAGTGTTAGTATGTACACCAGTTCCTATGATGAATATCGTTGCGATCGGCATTGCTGGGATTGTCATCGCGAAGTCCCTCATGGTCGTGTAAATAGTTTGAGTAGTGTTCCTAATGCACAAGTTCCATTGCCTGAGACTCCGGTGCCAGGATGGCTTCAAAAGTTAATTAAACAAAACAACGAATAATTATGAAATCAATCAGCGAACTTGTTTCAAAAAGACCTTGGTTTGGGTGGGCCTTATTTTTAGGTACAATTTGTGTTGTTTTTTTACTTGGACTATTGGCAGCTTCAATTATTGAGCGGCGTACTGAAGCAGAATTTACTTTTAAGCCCGATATCAATTTTGGCGAAAATGAGCCTCGCAATGAGATTTGGGGTCAAAATTTTCCTCGAGAATACAATAGTTGGTTTCAAACTTCCGATACGAGTTTTAGAAGTAAGCATGGAGGTTCAGCCACTCGCGATTTGCTTGAAGAAAATCCAAGGCTTGTGGTTTTGTTTGCCGGATATCCGTTCTCGAAAGATTTCAAGCAGGCTCGGGGTCATTTTTATGCTATTGATGATATTAGAGCAACTTTGCGAACAGGAGCGCCTAAAGATGGCGTTCCAAGCCCAATGCCAAACACCTGTTGGACGTGTAAGAGCCCAGATGTTGTAAGGGTGATGAAAGAAAAGGGTGTGAAAGAATTTTATTCAGGAACATGGGAATCGCTAGGAGCCGAAATAGTAAACCCTATTGGTTGTTTGGACTGTCACGATCCAAAAACAATGAACTTAACCATTACTAGGCCAGGTTTGATAGAAGCGATGGAACGTCAAGGTATTGATGTGAACAGCTCTACTCATCAGGGAATGCGCTCACTGGTTTGTGCTCAATGTCATGTTGAGTATTATTTTGACAAAAAGAATTACGAAGGAGCAGCTTATCTAACTTTTCCTTGGGATTCGGGATTTAGTGCGGAGTCTATTGAAAAGTATTATGACAACATTGAGTTTTCCGATTGGACGCATGCGCTCTCCAGAACACCAATGATAAAAGCTCAACACCCAGATTACGAATTGTTTATGACAGGTGTTCATTACAAGAGGGGAGTTGCATGTGCCGATTGCCACATGCCATATATGAACGAAGGTGGCCAGAAATTCACCAACCATCAAATTCAAAGTCCACTAAATAATATCTCAGCATCATGCCAGGTTTGTCATCGCGAAGAAACTGATTCTCTCATTGGAGATGTGTATTATCGTCAGGATAAAATTAAGGAAATTAGGGATCAACTCGAAATTCAATTAGTTTGGGTGCATGTCGAGGCGAAAGCTGCTTGGGACAATGGTGCTAGCGATGCGCAAATGAAGCCAATTTTGAACTTAATTCGCCAAGCCCAATGGCGTTGGGATTTTATTGCAGCAAGTCATGGAAGCTCATTTCACTCTCCTCTTGAAGTTTCTAGAATTATTAGTCACGGACTTGATAAGGCTCGTGAAGCGAGGATGCAATTGCAAAGAATACTCCTGTCTCTGGGAGTTAAAGAGATGATTCCTTATCCTGAGATTGAAACAAAAATACAGGCGCAAGAATATATTGGTCTCGATATGAAAGCATTAAGAGCTGAGAAAAAGGTGTTCATCGATTTGGTGATTCCAAAATGGCAAGAAATTGCGAAGGAAAGAGAAAGTAAATACAAGGTCACTTATTTTATCCGCGAATAGAATGTCTGCGCAGCAAAAAAGAACAATGTGGCAATTCCCATGGAGTTATGCTGAAAGTTTTGCGTTTTCAGCTGGTTTGGCTATTGCTGGAGCAGGGGTTCAAATTGCATCAAATACAATAATGCATCTTCCAAGTTACCCTGTAAATATAGTTTTGCTTTTTGTTTTTGTTTTGGCTCTTGTTTGTTGTGGTGTTTTTGGAAAAAAGAACAGTATTGTTAAGTGGCTATCTTCTATTCCTGCTGCATTATCTGCAATTGCTTTGTTTACAGTGTTGTCGTTGTTGATGGGTTTTATTACTCAGAGCAATTTGGCTTATCCTATCGATGTTCTTTCGAATATCAAGTATAGTTGGATGTATGGTTTTGCTCAGATTTATATACTCACAACTCTAGGCTTAACCATAATTCGCCGATTAAAGTTCAGAAAGAAAAACATTGGGTTTATAATCAATCATTTTGGGTTGTGGACTATTTTAGCAGCAGCTTCTTTTGGAGCCGGAGATATTCAGCGATATACTATGAGGGTGAACGAAGGTAATGTTGAATGGATTGGTGCGAATCAGTCTGGAACGATGAAAGAGTTACCCATTGCTATCATGCTACACGATTTTTCGCTTGAGTATTACCCAGCTGAAATTGGGGTTTGGGATACAAAGGATGAAACTATGCTTAAAGCTCTGTCGTTTGTTCTTAATGATGGCGATTCTGTTTTTTACTGGAAGCAATATACATTTCGTGTTACCACAAAGCTTGATCATGCGTGGATGATGAGCGACGATTTTCGCGAAGCTCCTGCGCCAGGTGCAGTTGTTGCAGCATGGGTCGATGTTTTTCCTGTTGGAAATGATACTATTGGTGGATGGGTAAGTCAAGGTTCCTCGTTACAAAATCCAACTTTATTGCCTTTTTCGGATGGCCTTGAGCTTATAATGAAACCACCCAAGCCAAAGCTTTACAAGTCGGATGTGACTGTGTATTCGAAAAATGGAACAGTGGTTGAAAAGTCTATTATGGTAAATCAACCAGTTTCTGTTGAGGGGTGGACAATTTATCAATATGGGTATGACGAATCAATGGGAGAATGGAGTACCGAGAGCGTTTTCGAATTGGTTAAGGATCCGTGGCTCAATGTTATCTATTTTGGGTTGTCATTATTGATGATTGGTTCTGTTTTTATGTTTGTAATTGGTGCGAAAAAAACGAAGAATGATTTACAATAGTTTCATAGCATATGCATTTGTTTCGTTAGGGCTACTTGTTGTTGCATCTGGGCTGGTTCTTGTTAAAAAGCTGAGAAACATTGCAGTTATTGTCGCGGCTGTTGCATTTGCGGTTATTGTTTATTACATTTCTTCATTATGGTTTTCACTTGAAAGACCACCGCTACGAACTTTAGGCGAAACTCGTCTTTGGTATGCTCTGTTTTTAACATTTTTAAGTATCCTGTTTTGGTTGCGATGGAAGTATGTATGGCTTTTTATATACTCCAATTTGATGGCTGCTCTTTTTCTTGTAATCGATATTGCAAATCCAAATGCACTTGATCAAACTTTGATGCCAGCTCTTCAGAGTATATGGTTTGTTCCACATGTAATTGTTTATATTGTTGGATATGCATTGCTTGGTGTGTCGGCTTTGGTTGCGGCATATACAATTATTTTAAAATGGATTTTTAAAAGACATGTCGAATCGCTGAAAGATGCCGATAATATGGTTTATCTAGGTTTTGCTTTCTTAACTCTTGGACTTGTTTTTGGTGCATTGTGGGCAAAATCTGCTTGGGGTAATTATTGGACATGGGATCCAAAAGAAACGTGGGCTTTTATTACATGGATGAGTTACCTGGCATATATACACTTTCGTTATTATCATCCCGAAAAAAAAACAACTGCAGTATGGATTCTTGCCTTGGCATTTGTTTTTTTAATCGTTTGTTGGTTTGGAGTCAATTATTTGCCGTCAGCCCAGAATAGTGTTCACACCTATTGATTTTTGGGGCCAGTTGATGTGCTGGCGTTTTTGACAGCGTCAAAATAATTCACAATACTTGTTTTAACATTGCAGAGTCTTGCTTTTGCATACAATTAATGCTTACATTTGTCGGCTAATTAATTTTGTATGCGAATTCTAAGTTATCTATTGTTTCTCTTGCTGCCAACCTATTTGCTGGCACAGGAAGGTACACTGAAAGGGACCGTGAAGGATGCTGTTACGCTGCAGGGACTATCGGACATTACAGTGAAGGTTAATAATCAGGTTGTAAAGACCAACGAGGCGGGGGCTTTCGAAGTTGTTTTACCTTACGGAAATTACACATTATCTGTCGAGGCCGACTTGTTTGATATTTATTCAGAGCCAGTCAGTATTGATACTAATGTTGTTTTTGCCGAAGTGCGTCTTACCCGAAAAATTGGAGGTGACAACGGTGGAATTGGTGAAATCCAGCTCAACGACAACGAACTCGATCAGGGATCAACGGGTCAGGGTGTCAACAGCTTGTTGCATTCGGGAACCGATGTGTTTTCGAACCTTGCTTCGTTTAGTTGGGGTGCAATGCGTTTTCGGACAAGAGGTTACGAGTCGTATACCGGTTCTACTTATCTCAACGGATTTCCGATGAACGATTTGGAAACGGGTTTTCAATCTTATTCCGATTATGGTGGGCTGAATCGCATGGTTCGTTATCGCGAGTCATACAACGGAATCGACCCGGGCCCATTCTCGTTTGGCGGAGTTGGTGGAACATCGAATATTCAAGCTACAGCATCGCAAATCCGTAAGCAAAATCAGGTGAGCTATGCTTATGCCAATCGCTCATACAACAACCGGATTATGTATGCTTACGCAACCGGAATGCAGAAAAACGGATGGGCATTTGCTTTTTCGGCATCGAAGCGCTGGGCTCTCGAAGGTACTGTGCCGGGTACCTGGTACGATGCTTACTCGTGGTTTGGTTCGGCCGAAAGAAAAATAAACGAAAAACATATGATCGGTCTTACAGTCTTTGCTTCGCCATACCGTCGTGGTATGCAAGCTGCATCAACTCAAGAGGCTTACGATCTGGCTGATGACAATTATTACAATCCCAACTGGGGTTACCAGAATGGTGAAGTTCGGAATGCACGTGTTCGAAATTTCTATCAGCCATATGCAATAATTAATCATACATTCAAGTTGAATGAAAAAACCAAAATATTTTCAACTGCTGGATTTACCAAAGGTCGCTTTGGTACAACACGATTGAACTGGTATGCTGCTCCAGACCC
>PHDB01000032.1 GCA_002842495.1 Bacteroidetes bacterium HGW-Bacteroidetes-6 | reverse complement strand
ATGATATTCTGGTTCAGGGCCAAAGACGGGGCATTGAGCCTGGTACTGATCGTTGTCTGGGCACTGTCGCTTACGGCGCTGGCAATACTCTTGTTCAGCGAAGGGGTAAGTTTTGCGGAGTCATCAAGATCATCATCAAAAACTACTATAGATACTCCGGCTGATACAATCTATATTACTTCTGTGAACAGAGTGTCAGATCTGATTACCGACAGAACACTTCCCTTCAATACAGAGGGCTATTCTGTACTGATCAATGATGAAAAGAGAGAACTTTACATATCACCGGAACTGGAAATAGATCCGTCGGACGAAGAACCTTATGGCATTACGGTCAGAAAAGAGTCATTTGGCAGCAGTGAAATAACTGCCTTCAATAAAACAAAAGATCTGAACTATTATTACCGCATCAGCGGCGACACATTATTCTTTGATGACTTTTTTACAATTCATTCAGGACGCAGATGGTCGGGCGATAATATTAAGATCAGAATCAGCTTACCTGCAGGTACAACTCTTAAAATTGACTCTTGCATGGAAGAGCTCCTCGATGACAATTATCATTCTGAAGATGATGATAACCATTATCCTATGGTGAAAAGTGAAGGTTACAGCTACTGGCAGATCACAGATGAAGGGTTGATACCTGCCGGCAAATCAGCGGGGTTGTAAGTAAAAGTAATTTCGAGAAAACCATCGAATTGTGTAGTATTCGACATGGTAATATCGTAGGCTCCCAGCATCGATAGGCCCTCCTCTTCGGGCAAGCCTTTCACCGAATAAATACTTAGAGTCTGTTCGCTCTCAATAAGTCCCCAGGGCACAGTTACAGCAATTTCGTCTTCGTATTTCACTGTCTGATCTTTGTCGCTCGGCACAATCTGCGATTCGATAAGCAATTTTTTGCGCACTCCACCAAAGAATTCGTTATAGCCATACCAGCCACCGACTCCAAGCGCTCCCAGAATGAGAACAGCAGCAACCACTTTCACAAAAATCCGCTTTTTCTTGCGAGGGGCAGCAGCCGGATGCTCAATAATAGTTGGTCTTACTTCTTCTTTGGGTTCTGGTGTAGGTATTACCGGCGAAACGACAGGCTTGGGAATTTCTGTTTTTACTTTTTCCTCTGCAACAATCGGTTTTACCAGCGATTTTCCGCACGATGTGCAGAATTTTGCCCCCACTTTATATTCGGCTCCGCAATCGCATGTATTTTCTTTTCTTACAGTCGATTCTACGACGGGTTGAACCTTTTTTCCGCAAGTTGTACAAAATTTGACGCCCGATTTCAGTTCGGCTCCGCATTCGCAAATATTTTCAGGAGTATTGGGTATTGCATTGGCTCCAGCAACAACTTTGGCACCGCAGTTTGTGCAGAATTTGGCGTTTATCTTCAGCGGGTTGCCGCAGAGAGTACAATTTTCTTCCATATCTTAACTTTTCGTATTATTGTATCAAATATACGAAAAAAAAACAATGTCGAAACAAACGAAGATTTTTCTATTTGTCACGGCAGTAATCATTTTATTATTGCTTGCCCCTTTACAATTGATGAGTATTCCTGAATCAAAAACCTACAATCTGTTCATCTACGCTATTATACTTTTCGTTGCAACAGCAATTATCACACTGTTTACCTCATCCGAAAATCGTGCAGAAGGCAAACCTATTGAAGATGCCTACGAGAACAGCGATATCGTATATCAAATTACCGAAAGCCAATTAACTACATTTAAAAAGCATTTCAAAATTGTTTCGGCCAATAAGGAGAATATTTATTTTGTATTTTTTGCAATCGCTTTTTCTTTTATGGCTATAATTTTAATTCTGTTTGGATACAATATTTTTCTTACAATCACAGTTCTGCTGATTTATTTAGCTTATTGCTGGTATATTAAAGATTTTTCGCGCCCCGAATCGTACCGCTCATCTGCTGGCGATTTGCTAACAGTTGGTCTCTCAGAGCAACAGGCAATTGTGGGAAGCATTATTCACAATTGGTCAAAACCTGACTCGAAAATAGACGATGTGGTTTTAAGAAAACTCAACAACGACTTATATTATCTTGCAGTTTACTACATCGACTATGTTGTAGTTTGGCATAAACAAAGCAAAACCAGCATCGTTTTATCAGCAACTGGAATTAAAGATGCAGAAAAGGAAAGAAAAGATATTTCCGCTCGAATACCAGTTCCCGCATCAGAGGTGGAAAAAGTTCAACCCATCGTAGAAGCATTGCTTGCCCGAAAAAACAGTACCTCCATACGGTGATTTCTGAAAACGGGCAAAAATGAGTAATTTTGACCAAGCAAATATCGCTTTATGATTAAAAACAAATACAAACGAATCACTATCCGTGCAGGGCTCATTCTAGGTCTCATTTCACTCACATTATTTTTCATGCCATCTATGGCTGGTATCGATGGAATGAATGGAGGCTTTGCATTGCAGGTGTTTGGATTTTTCATATTCATTACTACCATTATTGTGGTTGTTATTTATGGCCGAATGGCTAACATGTATGCACGTCTTGCAAAATTTGAATCGATTCTGGCTCATTGGCAAATTGGTACTGCAGAGTATGCGCGTTTCATCAAATACGATATTGAAAAGAATATTGTAGGCTACAGATTGATGCGAAAAATTATTTCTATTATTACACTTGTTGTAGGCTTAATTCTCATTATTGCTGGTCTCGAAGCTATTATTGTAGCATATATTATTGGTGGAATTATTCTGCTGATTTGGTTTGTGAGTTTTCTAGCTATCATCAACCAAAAAAGCAAAAGTGGCAACAGCGGAGCCGATATTATTTTATCGAAAGAAGGCGGAATCATCAACGGCGAATTGCACAATTGGTCCAAAATGGGCAACGTGCTCGAAGGAGGAGGAATAGGCGAACTTGAAGGCAAACAATATGTTCTCGAAATTGCTTATTCGGCACCCAATCGTGGCGCACGGGTTGATGTAACCGCACGCTTTCCTGTACCCGAAGGCAAACTCACCGAAGCGGAATTTATTCTTGATAAAATTATGGACAGGGCCTAAGGAATTTCTCTCTCAAAAAAACAACAAAATCATGGAACTCACCAACATTAAAAATATAGTGGAAGCAGCGTGGAACAATCGCGAACTGCTCGAAAATACAGAAACCCGCACCGCCATACGCGGGGTGATTGAATTGCTCAACAAAGGTACATTGCGCGTTGCAGAACCTGTAGGCGAAAAATGGCAGGTGAACGAATGGGTTAAAAAAGCGGTTATCCTCTATTTCCCTATTTCCGAAATGGAAGTTTCGCATGCTGGTGTGCTCGAATTTCACGATAAAATTCCTTTGAAATCGGGCTATAAAGAAGCTGGAATCAGAGTTGTACCTCATGCTGTTGCCCGACATGGCGCTTATATTGCGCCCGGCGTTATCATGATGCCATCGTATATCAACATTGGTGCTTATGTCGATAGCGGAACCATGGTCGATACATGGGCCACCGTGGGTTCGTGTGCACAAATCGGCAAAAATGTCCACCTGAGCGGCGGTGTAGGAATTGGTGGTGTGCTCGAACCCGTTCAGGCTGCACCTGTCATTATCGAAGATGGTTGCTTCATCGGGTCGCGATGCATTGTGGTTGAAGGTGCACATATTGGACAGGAAGCTGTTCTGGGAGCCAACACTGTGATTACCGGAAGCACCAAAATCATTGATGTTTCTACCGAAAAAACCGTCGAATACAAGGGCTTTGTACCTGCTCGTTCGGTTGTAATTCCGGGCTCATACACCAAATCGTTTCCTGGCGGACAATTCAATGTTAATTGCGCGCTCATTATTGGTCAGCGCAAAGAGAGCACCGACCGTAAAACTTCGCTCAACGATGCATTACGAAACTTTGGGGTGGAAGCATAAACAAAATTCTCAATGTGCAAAAAACGGCAACAAATATCGGGATACCAAACCGGACGAGCTATCGGATCAATAATGATATAAATAAAAACACCAGCAGGAATTGAACTCAGAAAAACAAACGATGGGTTTAATTCCCGGATTCTTTTTTGCCGGACATTCAAGCAGTAACACCATCACATTCAAGCAATGAGATCAAATAAACAGCGGTTGCCATAACGAAGGAAGTTCTGACACAATTGAAAAAACATTATCGGTAGCACATCCCAGCCCGAAGTACATGTAAAAAAATTCATTGTTCGCAGAGAACCTCTAATGACCGGACACTAAAACCCGGCTCCCTGCTCATCCCTGCTTCTTGCCAATCTAATACACACAAACCTTCATTTCCATGTAATCCATCATGGCATATTTCACGCCTTCGCGACCAAGACCGCTATCTTTAATGCCACCGTAGGGCATATGATCGACCCGAAATGTAGGCACATCGTTGATGATAACGCCACCGGCTTCAATTTCGTTGAACGCATATTGCATGTTGGCGAGCGAATCGGTAAAAACGCCGGCCTGCAATCCAAATTGAGAGTCGTTGACCAAGCGAACTGCTTCGTGGAAATCGGTAAATTTTTCAAGTGTCACCACAGGTCCAAAAATCTCGAGCTGACAAACCTTCATTTCGGGCAGGGTATCAATCAGCACTGTTGGCTCGTACAAAGCTCCGTTTCGCTTTCCACCACAAACAACTTGAGCGCCGCCTTGCACCGCTTCGTTTACCCAGGCTTCGACGCGAACAGCATTGGCTTCGTCAATCATAGCCGAAATATCGGTATCGGCTTCGAGCGGACTCCCCTGCTTCAGTTTTTGGGCTGCTTCGGAAAATCGGGTTGCAAATTCATTGTATCGACTTTCGTGCACAAAAATGCGTTGGGTGTGAATACAAACCTGTCCCGAGAACGCAAATGCTCCCGAAAGCACTTTGGGTATAGCCAGATCGAGATTGGCCGATTCATCAACAATAAGTCCCGCATTTCCGCCCAATTCGAGCACCACTTTCTTTTTGCCGGCGTCGTTTTTCATTTTCCAACCCACTTCGGGCGAGCCCGTAAATGTGAGTACTGCAATGCGTGGGTCGGTCACCAGCTGATTGCCACTTTTCCGATCGAGCGGCAATACCGACAATGCTCCTGCAGGCAAATCGGTTTGCGCCATCAGTTGAGCCAGAAATAACATCGACAATGGTGTGTTGCGCGACGGCTTCAAAATAATGGGACAACCGGCTGCAATGGCTGGTGCAATTTTATGGACTGCCAAATTGAGAGGGAAATTAAACGGACTGATGCCGGCCACAATTCCTGCAGGGAACCATTTCACAATGGCTTCTTTGCCGTTTCCGGCCGGAGTCCAGTCAATTTTCATGAATTCGCCGGCAAAACGGCGGCTTTCTTCGGCGGCTACTTCGAATGTCTGCACAGCGCGGTCAACTTCGCCCAATGCATATTTCATCGGTTTGCATGCTTCCAGAGCTATTAAACGTCCGGCTTCGGAACGATTTTCGCGCAGCAAAGCAGCTATTTTCATCAGAATTTCGTACTTCTTCCACGATGGCATAGCTTTCAGCACTGGCAAAACCTCCTGCGCTTTTTTGATGGCTGTTTCGAGTTCGGCAGAACCTGCCAAAAAAGTTGTTCCGGATACAGAACCATCGTAAGAGCATTTTACATCGAGTGGCGTGGAGGTTTCGACAAACTCACCGGCAAGGAATATTTTGTAGGTCATGCAATATTTTTCAAAAACATTAATACACAAAACTAAACCACCTTCACCAAAAAGAAGTTTTTCTTTCCTTTTTGAACAAGAATATAGCGGTTGTTGAGCAAAAAGCTTTCGTTGATGATGAGTTCTTCGGAAACTTTGCTTTTGTTGATGGAAACTCCATTGTCTTTTGCCATCCGGCGGGCTTCGCCCCGCGATGCAAATGCTCCGGCTACATCGGCAAGGAACTCGAGTACAGGAATGCCATCTTTTAGTTTTTGCAATTCAACTTCGGCCATGGGAACGCCCTCAAAAACATTCAGAAACACATTCTCGGGCAACGAAGCCAAAGTTTCGGTAGTTCCTTTTCCAAACAAAATTTCGCTGGCTTCAACTGCTGTATTGTAGTCGGCTTCGGAATGGACAAAAACAGTCATTTCGTAAGCAAGTTTTTTCTGCAAAACACGCAAATGGGGTTCAGCACTATGTTGTTGAACAAGACTTTCAATTTCGTCCTGCCCCAGCAGCGTAAATATTTTGATGTATTTTTCAGCATCAACGTCGGAAGTATTAAGCCAGAATTGATAGAATGCGTAGGGTGAAGTTTTTTCGGCATCGAGCCAAATGTTTCCTTTTTCGGTTTTGCCGAATTTGCCGCCATCGGCTTTGGTTATGAGAGGACAAGTAAGTGCATACGCTGTGCCGCTTGCCTTACGGCGGATAAGTTCGGTTCCTGTGGTGATATTTCCCCACTGGTCGCTGCCACCCATCTGAAGCCGGCAATTAAAATTCTGATACAGATGGAAAAAATCGTAGCCCTGCACCAATTGGTAGGTGAATTCGGTAAACGACATTCCTTCGCCGGCTTCGCCTGTGAGACGTTTTTTCACACTGTCTTTCGCCATCATATAATTGACGGTAAGATGCTTCCCAACGTCGCGAATAAACGAAAGGAAAGTAAATTCTTTCATCCAGTCGTAGTTGTTGGTCATCAATGCTGCATTGGAAGCTGCTTCGTCGAAATTGAGAAAACGCATGAGCTGTTTTTTCAGCGCTTCCTGGTTATGACGCAATGTTTCCTCGTCGAGCAGGTTGCGCTCTTCGTTTTTGCCCGATGGGTCGCCAATCATACCTGTAGCACCGCCAAGTACAACAACCGGTTTGTGACCACAAAGCTGAAAATGCTTGAGCATCATCACCGAAACCAGATGTCCGATATGCAACGAATCGGCCGTGGGATCAATGCCCACATAGGCTGTTCCCATGCCTTCTTTGAGATAATCTTCAACACCGGGCATCATATCGTGCACCATGCCTCTCCATTTCAGTTCTTCTACGAAATTCTTCATGCGGATGAAATTTGGTGCAAAAATAATGTTTATAAGTGAATTATTTTTTGGGAGTTACACTCAAACAGTTATTTTGAGTTGCATGGTTCCTTTTTGCCTGTCCTCTTTAATTAATGGCAGAACAAACTCATTTATTCAGCATACAAAAAACAAAATGCTTATTTTTGTTTATATAAAAAATCATTCAAAATGGATAATACACTAATAAGGCAATTGAACAGACTTTTCGAAGAAGCCGCCTACGAGCAGGACGGAATTGAGTACTGGTTAGCCCGCGAATTGCAGGAATTGCTAGGCTATTCCGAATGGCGCAATTTCACCAATGCCATAGAAAAAGCAAAGCTATCTTGCGAATCCAGCGGTCAGCTTGTTGTTGACCATTTCGTTGACATCAACAAAATGGTCAAACTTGGCTCCGGATCGCAAAGACAGATTGATGATATTATGCTGACCCGCTATGCCTGTTATCTGATTGCACAAAACGGCGACCCTAAAAAAGAACAGATTGCTTTTGCACAGAGCTATTTTGCCATTCAAACCCGTAAGCAGGAAATGCTCGAAGAACGCATTGCCCTGAATGAACGCTTGCATGCCCGCGAGAAATTAGTTGCTACTGAAACCGAGCTTTCGAAAAATATTTATGAACGCGGCGTTGACAATAAGGGATTTGCCAATATCCGAAGCAAAGGCGATGAAGCACTATTCGGTGGCAGCAATACTCTTGCGATGAAACGCAAATTGAATATTCCAAAAAACAGACCCCTGGCCGATTTCCTTCCAACCATTACCATAAAGGCAAAAGACCTGGCAACTGAAATCACCAATTTCAATGTAAAGAAAGACGATTTGAAAAGCGAAACCAACATCACAAAAGAACATGTAAAAAACAACCGCGATGTTCGCAATCTCCTGAACAAAAGCGGGATTAAGCCAGAAGACCTGCCACCCGAAGAAGATATTAAAAAACTCGAACGCCGCGTTAAATCTGCCGATAAGGACATTGCTAAAAAGAAATTGAAAAAGTAATGAACTCACAAAACGCGCATTAACTTATTCTTGTGTTAATCTGTATGACAAATCTTAACCAGCGCAACATATCACAACCGCCGCAACATTAAAAAACCACCCAATTCCCCATTATCTCTCCTCAACCTAAAATATTTTTCCACAATTGTTAGTTTTTGCAAAATGTTCTTTACATTTGTGTTGATTGACTGAAAGTTGAAGAATACACCCGCTGGAAGGAGAAAGTGTATAATTCATGCCGAATTGGGTGGATATGTACACATTTTGGGGGTGTGAGGTATATATATAAATGAGTTGTGTGCAACCCTTTGAACGAGACAGTACACAACAAAACTAATACAGAAATTAAAAAATTTTGCTTTAAATATGACAATGAAAATTTTGCACTTATCTGATTTACATTTTACCGCAAGCGGTATCTCTCAAGATGTTGTAGTAAGTTCTCTTTCCAAAAAGATTGAGGACATATGTAAAGAGGGAGAAAAACCAAATATTATTATTATAACTGGGGACATCGCATATAGCGGGAAAGCGGAGGAGTATTCAAAAGCCAAAGAGTTTATTGACAAGATTGCCCAATTTTGTGATATAGGAGTTGAAGGAATTTTCATTATCCCTGGCAACCATGATGTTGACAGATGTAAAATTGAAAAAAAGTTTTTTAACTGGTATTACAAGTTTACTAAGGAAGACGAATTAAATGATATTTTAACAACCCCACAGGCGATGGATGTAATTAAAGGTGGGACAAAAGCATACTTTGAATTCATAAAACAATACATGAGTGGTAAGACGTCTTTTGGCGATTTAGGTGAATATGTTTCAACTGTTCCTTTTGGACAAAATGGAATATCATTAAAAATTATTGGGTTAAATAGTGCTTTATTTTGCGGATATGACGGTGATGACCAAAAGAAGTTGGCATTAGGTTTGAGACAAGTAAATGCTTGCAGCGAAAAAATTGACTGCCATAAGGATATTATAATTTCATGTGTTCATCATCCATTTGATTGTTTTCATACTTTTGAAGAACCTACTCTTTCAGTACTTGAAAGAATGTCTGATATAATACTTTCTGGTCATGTACACAAATCCAATAATTCTGCACATAGAAGCGGAAATTCAGGTGAGACAGTTTTTGTTACAGCTGGTTCGGGTTACGAAAAGCGAACAACACAAAATGGTTTTAACATTATAGAAATTGATTCTGACTCACTTGTTGGCAAAATAACTTTCTACAAATACATGTCAGACCAACACTTGTGGATTAAAAACAAAGACATAAATCACGAGACAGATGGTGTGTTTAGTTTCCAAATCAACAAAGAAGCTTCAATAAATGGAGCTTCAATAACACCCCAAAATTATCATGCTAATACGACTTATACGGTCGTGTTGGACGGGAAATTTGACGAATTAAATAGAGAGCGTTTTGAGGCCATTGAAGTACATCTAAAAACAATATGCAAAGACTTAAATGTAACTATCAAAAAAGTTGAGAAAAGTTCAATAAAAATTTACTTTGAAACAAGTAAAGACCTTTCAACTGAACTTCAATCCGAATTAAAAAAGATTGACGGTTTAGAAATTATTGAAATTAAAAAGGCAGAAGATGAAATTCATATTAAGACATCAAAAGCTGACAAATCGGTATACCATTGGAGAACCTCATTAAAACCTAAATATTCAGAAAGAATTGGGAATGCAGGAGCATCTTTTACTCATAGCCGAGCAGACGATGACCTTACATTGAAAGATTTATACGTTTCTCCAAATCTAAAAATAATAAGTCTTGGTGAAAACGCGAAAGAAAAAATAGAAACTATTGTAAACGCGGACAAGGCTTTAGTAAAGAAATTAGGTGACTCGATTAAGGTTGTAATTTATGGTGCTGAAACAAGTGGAAAGACTACTCTTGTTAAGTGGTGGTATGATAAATATTATGAGCAGGGATATATTCCTGTTCTTCTTTCAGGAAATGAAATAAAAGACATTCATGTAGATAAAATAAAAAAGATAATTCAAAGAGAATTTAAAAACCAATACAATGAAATATATGAGGGTAATCTTGATGAATTTGACCCCGACAGAATTGTTATTATCATAGATGATTTTCACAAAATTAGATTCACAGATTCAAAATTTAAGGCAAACCTAATTTCAAACCTTAACAAGACCTACCAAAATTTATTTCTTACTGGCAACGACCTAATGCAGTTTGAAACATATACTTCAAAAACGGGAATTGCAAGAAATATTTTAGAGGATTTTCATCGCTATCAGATAATAGAGTTTGGTCCTACATTGCGTTATGAATTGATAAAAAAATGGAACGGTATAGGAAGTGACCAACTTGAACCAAACGAACTAATTCGTTTAAATAACGAAACAGAAAGACACATTGAATCAATAATTGGTAAAAGTTTTGTTCCATCTTATCCTATTTATTTATTAACTATCCTGCAGGCTAAAGAAGCTTCTACTGCTCAGAAGCCGGAGTATAGCATCCATGGTTTCTACTATGAACTTCTAATCAATGACGCACTAAACAAAGCTGTAAAAAACAAGGAAGACATTAGTTTATACTACAATTATATTACTGACTATTCGTATTTTCTCTTTACAGAGAAGATACGAATGCAACCATTGTATATTAATGACTTCATTAAGTTTCATAACCAATATTGCATTGATTACAAAATTGACATCAGCCCTAAAGTGGTTCTTGATACATTGTTAAACTCAAAGCTAATAAGATTAGACGATGATACTGTTGCAATTACATACAAATATGTTTACTATTTCTTTGTTGCAAGATATTTAGCTATCAATATTTCGGACGAAAATATTAGGCATAAAATAGAATTACTTTGTCAGCGTGTTCATAGAGATGAGTTTGCAAGTGTTGTGATGTTTCTTACACATCTTTCTAAAGACCAGTTTGTATTAAATCAGTTGCTTAAAAATTCTAAGGAACTATTCAAAGAATACCAACCTTTAAAACTTGAAGACGATGTTGCCTTTATAAACGATATGATTAAGCAGCTTCCTGAACAAGTTTACAAGCCAATTGATGTTGAAACCATTAAACAAGAAGAATTACAGGAAGAAGAAGAACTTGATGAACAAGAAAAACAGTTTGACGCTTTGCGTGATGTGTATGATTATGATATCGAGGAAGATATTTCATCGCTTGATTTGCTTTCCACAATGATAAAAGCCATAAAAACAATTGAAATTGTTGGTCAAGTAACGAAAAAATACTGGGGAGAACTCAAAGCTAAACAAAAATATGAATTAGCAGAAGAAACCTATATGTTAGGATTAAGAACACTTGGATTCCATTTCAGTTTAGTTGGTCAAGATACGGAAATGCTTGTTGAGTATTTAAAACATATTTATCGCAAAAAAAACCTTAACAAAAATATCTCTAAAGAAGATATAGATAGAGCATCAAAAAACTTTATTTTCAATCTTTGTTCTTTATCCGTTTTTGGAATTGTTAAGCGTGTTACAAACGCCATAGGTTACGAGAATTTAGCAGGGACATTCGAAGATATTCTCACAACCCATAACTTCAACTCTGTGAAATTAATTGACACATCAATTAAACTTGACCACAATAAAATTTTCCCATGGAATGAACTTGAAATAGTAAAAAAAGATACCGATAAAAATTATTTAGCTAATATAGTTTTAAGGAATCTTGTAATCAACTATTTATATGTTTTCAACACATCATTGAAAGACAAACAAAAACTATGTGCGATGTTGGGAATAAAAATGGAACAACAAAGAATGATAGATGCAACTTCACAAGTAAAACGAGAATAATAGGGCAGCTGCCAACAAAGGCGGCTATATGCAATAAGGGTTTCAGTGGTAGCAACCGTCCTGTCCCGTTCAAACTTCGATGTCATTGGACAAGAAAGTAGCCCGCAATCGCCTACTGCATAAAGCCTCACCCGTTAGCAGAAATTCACCTACACGACAAGGCAGACACATTGACAATAAATAAAAACGAAAAAATTAGACATATGGCTTTACCAACTACTTACACTCAAGCATTCGGACTATTAGCAGACTTCTTTGGCAGAATAAGAGACGCACAAGCTCCTCCAAAATTCACCAATCAGTTGTTGAAGGACATGGGGTTTGCATCAACAAACCATCGGGCGTTCATTCCGCTCTTAAAATCTCTTGGTTTCCTGTCAGCAGACGGAACACCTACACCACGTTACCACGACTATAGAAATCATTCAATGTCAAAAAAGGTAATGGGTAAAGCAATTAAAGAAGCATACTCTGACATTTTTCTAATTAAAGCAAATCCAACAGCGGCAGACAGACCACTTATTGAAGGCAAATTCAAAAGTTTTCATAACGCAAGTGATGTCGTAGCTTCTTTAATGGCAAAGACCTTTTATTCATTACTTGACTTAGCAGATTTTTCTGGTGACGACACAGCTGCTAAACCAAGTAATCCGAAACCGCCAGTTGACAAGCCACCGGTTGATGACGATTTAGAAAAACAGTTTAAAGAAAAGGGACATGGGACAGTTGGTTTACACTACAATATCCAAATTCACCTTCCTGCAACCAAAGACATTGAAGTCTATAACGCAATTTTCAAATCACTTAAAGACCACCTAATTGAATAAGAAAAAAGACATCCGAGATTTTCTCTTTAGAGGACTAATGTTTGAATCCGAGGCGACAAGGTTTCAACGCGCTGGCATACAAATCGGTGCAGATTCAACATATGCGGAAGAACAGTTATTGGCGGAATCTTTAGCGCCATTTAGTATTGTTAGGAGAAATCAAGCATTAGAAATGTCAAGACTTTATGCAGTTCTGCATTGCTTTGAAAACGAAATACGAGAATATATCCGTGAAACTCTAACTGAAAAAGATGGAATTGACTGGTGGACAAAACTTCCACCAAAAATGAAAACTCACGCAGAGGGTAGACAGGAAACTGCATTGAAAGATTCTTGGCTTGAGGGAGAAAAAAGCGACTTATTAGGTTTCGTTGACTTCGGTATGCTTACTTCAATCATAATTGAAAAATGGACATACTTTAATAACGTAATTCCATCACAACATTGGCTAAAGCAGAGAATGGAAGAACTTGAAAAAGTTAGAAATTTCATTGCTCACAATAGAGCATTGCTTCCTTCAGAATATCAACGAGTTTACATGTATATTGCTGATTGGAACAGAGTAATTGGGCTATAAAAACTGCCGCTAATATTGGCTTAGCGAAAGTGGCGATTCAATAGTAAATTGAACTGTTATGCTCCATATCAAGTGCAGTGCTTGCAGAAAGTTTAGTGCTTCGTATTCGCCACCATCGAGTAGCCGCAAACCGCTAAAATCCTCTTCCACCCCATCATTCCAAAAAACTCCTATCTTAGCCAAAACAAATTCTATCACCAAATGCCCCCAAAACCAATAATCTTCGGCTTTCTGCAGCCCACAAAAATCTCATTATGTATTTTAAGCCCATAAATCGAAATCAAAAAACTGCTCGTTTTAATTAATTTTGCTTTTCGCAAGCCATCCACCAGATTATGACAAAAGCAATCATTATAGGCGCTACATCGGGAATCGGACGAGGATTGACTTCGCTTCTTGTTGAAAAAGGTTATGCTGTTGCAGCCACTGGCCGTCGGATCGACATGCTCGAAGAGCTTCAAAAAGAGCATCCATCGGTTTTGATAAAAACAATGGACATAAACGATTGCGAAGCAACCATAACCGGACTGAACGAGCTGATTGCAGTGCTGGGCGGACTTGACCTGCTGATTCTGAGTTCAGGCATTGGCAACATGAATCCGACACTTGAGTACGACATCGAAATGCGCACACCCCAAACCAATGTTATGGGCTGGACCAGTATTGTGGTTCATATTTTCAAGTATTTCGAACAACAAAAGTCGGGACATCTGGTAGCCATCAGTTCGGTTGCCGGATTGCGCGGAAGTCGTTTCGCTCCATCGTATGGTGCCACAAAAGCCTACCAGATCAATTTTCTTGAAGGTCTTCGTCAGAAAGCCGGGAAACTGAAAACATCGGTGTTTGTAACCGACATCAGGCCAGGTTTTGTCGATACCGCCATGGCGCAAGGAGCCGGGATTTTCTGGGTTGCTTCCGTCGAAAAAGCAAGCAGGCAGATTTTCGGAGCCATCCGCAGAAAAAGAAAAGTTGCCTACGTCACCAAACGCTGGCGCATTGCAGCTTTCGTTTTCAGATTGATTCCAAGGTGGTTGTACGATAGGGCATGAAAGCTCTTTTCAATTCTACCCATTAATTGATAAATAGCCTCTGTTTAGAACCCCTGAATATCAGCTCCTGCAAGTAATATGTAAACTTACTCCAACATTAATTTCGTATTTTTGCACAAAATCGTTTGCATGCTTCTTTTTCTGAACGAACTTTTGCATTTCCGGCTGATAGACGTGGTTGACATTGTTGTTGTGGCTTATTTGCTGTATGAGCTATACATGCTTATTCGGGGAACGCCAGCTGTAAATGTGGTTATTGGAATCACCACCATTTACATTCTGTGGAAACTGGTCGATCTGAGTGGCATGGATTTGCTGAGTGAAATTATAGGTCAATTCATTAGCGTGGGGGTGATTGCTCTCATCATTGTGTTTCAGCAGGAAATCCGAAAATTTCTTTTACTGCTGGGTTCACAGGGTGGAATACTTACCGGCAACCATCGGCGATTTTTGTTTTGGCGTGTCAACGACCTGAGTCGTCGATCGCTCAATATTGACGAAGTAGCCGACGCTTGTTTTGAAATGTCCGAAACGCTCACCGGAGCTCTGATTATTCTTACCGGCAAAAACGAACTCAAAGAAGTTATCCTGACCGGGAGCAACTTTCAATCGCAGGTACAGAAAGATTTGATTAAAACCATCTTTTTTAAAAACTCACCTTTGCACGATGGTGCACTTATCATTACCCGCAATCAGATTGTTGCAGCCCGATGCATCTTGCCTGTTTCTACCCGAACCAATCTTGACGATGACTTGGGATTGCGTCATCGTTCGGCACTTGGAATTACCGAATCAAGCGATGCAATCGCACTGGTAGTTTCGGAGCAAACAGGGCAAATCACTTACGTTGAGCGTGGAGTGATGCAACGCAACATCGACCGCAACACACTGGTAACCCAACTCAAATTCAACTTCGCATAAAAGCCTTATTTCATGTCCTCATCACGAAAAGTTTACGGAACCCTCATCGAAAAACTCGAAATAGTTGAAACTGCAGCCGAAGGAGTTTGCATTGGCCGACATGAAGGAAAAGTTGTTTTTGTTCCATTCACCGTTCCCGGCGATATTGCCGATGTGATGTTGGTTCGCAGCAAGAAAAGATACTCAGAGGGATTTGTCCGCGAACTTCATCAAAAGGGAGAGTCGCGTGTTGAACCCACTTGCAAGCATTTTACACTTTGTGGTGGTTGCAAATGGCAACATATGAGCTACGATGCACAATTGAGCATGAAGCAAAAACAGGTTTCGGACAATCTGGAACGTATTGGCGGAGTTGAGATTGACAAAATAAATGCAATTAAACCATCGCCTGCGCAGCTTCACTATCGCAACAAGCTTGAGTTTTCGTTCACCGATCGTCGCTGGCTTCCCGATAATGAACAAAAAACCGAAGACACCGATTACAGAGGTCTCGGATTTCATTTACCCGGACGGTTCGACAAAATATTCAGCGTCGAAACCTGCTATTTGCAAGGCGATTATATAAACGAAATCAGGAACACGGCACTTGCGGTTGCCAGAGAACAAAATCTGGAATTTTACAACCGTCACGACCACAGCGGATTTTTGCGCAATTTAATGACACGAAACAGCTCTGCCGGCAAGTGGATGGTTACGTTGGTTTTTGGATACGAAAACCCGGAGTTAATCAGCCAATACATGGGAGCTTTGCAGCAAAAGTTGCCCGACGTAACTTCGTGGATTTACATCATCAACACCAAGCACAACGACTCGATGGACAATCTGGAGTACGAAGTTTTTGCCGGGCCCGATCATTTCATGGAAAGCATGGAACATTTGCAATTCAGCGTGAGTCCGTTGTCGTTTTATCAGGTGAATGTTCCGCAGGCACTTGAGATGTACAGGACTGTACGGCGCATGGCCGATTTACAAGGCAACGAAACCGTTTACGATTTGTACACCGGTACCGGAACCATTGCTTTGTTTCTGGCTCCAACAGCCGGAAAAGTTGTAGGCATTGAATATGTTCCTCAAGCAATTGCGAATGCCAAAGAAAATGCTGTTGGCAATCAAATAGAGAATGCTGTTTTTTACTGTGGCGACATTGCCAAAACTTTGAATGACACTTTTTTTGCGCAGAATGGTCGACCCGATATTATAGTGTCAGACCCTCCACGTTCGGGCATGCACCCTGAAGTCATTCAACAGATTTTAAATACAGAGCCGGAAAAATTGATTTATGTCAGCTGTAATCCGGCAACGCAAGCCCGGGATATTGCATTACTGAAAGAAAAATATCAAGTTGTGGAGATCCAGCCATTCGACATGTTTCCGCAGACTTTTCATGTTGAGAATATTGTACTTTTAAAGCGTATTTAAAAAGACTTCCGAACAAATCACAATTCTCATTGTTATTTAGAAGCTGCCTAAAAATCATTCTGCTTATTTGCACGAAGAGCGCAAAGAAGGCTCTAAGAACACAACGCAAAAGTGTTTCTATGGATAAAAGCCGTCAAGTGCAATCACAACAATGTTGTGATTGGTCATTTGTTGTTTTCTGAAATTCTCATTGAAGTATGAGAATTTCAGAAAACAACAAATGTGAACGGCTTTTATTTTATTGAATCCTTTGTGCTCTTTGAGCTCTTCTTCGGGAGCTTTGTGATCCGCACAAACTTAAGAATTTAGACAGTCTCATAGTCTAAAGCAATAAGCATTTAGCTGGGCTTTCATTTTTGGCCAAAGAATGACATTTCTCCTTCTGCAAATTCAGATATTGTTATATTTGTCGTCACGCTTCAATTTGCAAGAAGCCACTTTTTTATTCGAAATCTACACTGAAACAATGAAAAACGTCACTTTTCAACAAAAAATGAAATATCGCTTCGACAACATGATGGCCAAAGGTCCGTTGGCGGTGATAGTTTGGCTTGCAGCCATTACATTCTTACTCATACTCATTGCCAGTATTGTAGTTACTGCATTTTCCATTCTTCCGGTCGATACCGAAAGCATGTCGTTCCCCGAAGCTTTATGGCAGTCGATGATGCGGGCAATCGACCCCGGAACAGTCGGCGGCGATTACGGTTGGGGATTTCGTATAGTGATGATTGTTGTTACCATTGGTGGTATTTTCATAGTATCGGCTCTTATTGGTATTATTTCAGCAGGTTTCGACCAAAAGCTCGATGAATTGCGCAAAGGCAGGTCGAAAGTTTTAGAAGAAGGGCACACACTCATTCTTGGTTGGTCACCCAAAGTCTTTACCATTCTCAGCGAATTGGCTATTGCCAACGAAAATCAGAAAAAGCCACGAATTGTTATTCTGTCCGACATGGAAAAATCAGCCATGGAAGAAGAGATCAAAGGTCAGGTTTCCGATCTTAAAAACACAAAAGTGATTTGCCGGTCTGGCGACCCACTCGAAAGCAACGACCTTGATATGGTTGGTTTCAATAGTGCTCGTTCCATCATCATTCTCCCACCCGAAAACGACGAGATGCACGATTTGTTTATCATCAAAGTTGCATTGGCTTTGGTCAACAACCCAAATCGTCGCGAAGAGCCCTTCCATATTGTTGCTGAAATAAGAGAAGACAAAACTATGGAAGTCCTCGATATGATTGGCCCCAACGAAATTGCAGTTTTGCAGCTAACTGAAGTTCTTTCGCGACTAACTGTTCAGGTAGTTCATCAGCCCGGACTCAGTGTGGTAATTGAAGACCTTTTGAAATTCGACGGAGATGAAATTTACTTTTCAGAAATTGACAAATTGAAAGGGAAAACATTTGCCGAAGCTCAAATGATGTTTGAAGACAGCACTCTTATTGGAATTCAATTCGAAAACCTGGAATCGAAGCTTAATCCACCTATGGATCAGGTGATTGGTCCCAACGACAAAATAATTGCCATTTCGGAAGACGACGATACGGTTGTCACTAATGGTGCTGGAACTGCTTCGGGACTTGAAAACGTGAAGTCGGAACTCGAATACGACGACAATCGGAAGCCTGTCAGAACACTCATTCTGGGATATAATCCCAAAATTGAGATTATTGCACGCGAATTCGGCAATTATTTCCCAGAAGGGTCGAAAGTGGAAATTGTTGTTCAAGAAGATTTATTCCATTTGCTCGACGATCTGAAAGATGAAAAAATATCCATTTCACGCACAACCGGTAATATCACATCGCGGCAATATCTCGACAGCATTGATTTTTCAGAAATCGACTATGTTATCATTCTTTCCGAACCCAACCGCAATATTCAGCAAGCCGATGCCAACACATTGGTTTCGCTGCTCCATGTTCGCGACATTGTTCGTAAAAAGGGTTTCAACACAAATATTGTGAGTGAAATGCTCGATTCGAAAAACAGCGATTTGGCTCGTATTAGTCGCAAAAACGATTTTATTGTGAGCGAAAAGCTGGTTAGTTTACTTATAACCATGATTAGTGAAAACAAGCATTTGAAACCGGTAATTGAAGATTTGCTTGATGCAGACGGTTCAGAAATTTATTTCAAGCCTGTCACGAATTATGTAAAACCAGGCGTTGCAGTCGACTTCTATCAGCTTACCGCCATTGCTTCCGGTTTCGATCAGGTTGCCATGGGCTACAGAATCATGAGCAAATCGAACGATCCTGATGCAAACTATGGCATTGTTGTCAATCCTAAAAAATCGGCAAAAGTAATATTCAGCGAAGAAGATGTGCTGATTGCTTTGGCGGAAGACTAAAGACAGGAGTCAGTAGTCAGTGGTCAGAAGTCAGTGGTCAGAAGTCAGTGGTCAGTTATGAATGTTGAAAGTTTCTAAAGTTCGTCAAGTTGAAAGACAATCAGTAGAGATGCGATTTATCGCGACTTATCTGAGGAGTAAGGAGTAAGAGGTAAGGAGTATTTTGTAGAGGCGTTGCATTGCAACGACTATCATAGGTAGCCAGTTGACTGTGGTCAGGTGCCAGTTGACAGTAGTCAGTAGTCAGTGGTGAGTAGTCAGTGGTCAGTAATGAGTGATGAATGATGAGCCAAATGCAACTCGCAGCTTGAACAAATAATTGCTCACTGTGTCAGGCAGGATGTGAAATTTTTTCGTACTTTTGTAGTCCGAAAAAGACGATGACATGAAATCGAAATTACTGATTTTGGCTGTTTTTTCAGCATTCGTGTTGCTCACTGGTTCTTGTGGCAACAAACAAGGCAACGACAAGCTTCCTTCGGATGTGGTTGACAATCCGGCCACTGCAGATGGTCGCGAAGGCGATTTAGCCACCATGTCGTTCGAAACAATTGAACACGATTTTGGCGACATCATGCAGGGCGAAAAAGTTGAATACAACTTCAAATTCACCAATACAGGCAAGGGCGATTTAGTAATCACTTCACATGCGACATCGTGCGGATGCACTGTTCCGGAATACCCTAAAGGAGCCATTGCTCCGGGCGAAGGAGGGGTTATTACTGTGGCATTTAACAGCAGCGGTAAAACAGGACGTCAAAATAAAACCGTCACGCTCAGCACTAACGGTCAACCACGCGATGTGGTTCTGACCATCAAAGCAACAATTATTGAACCTTAAACAAACTTTCATATGAATTTAGCTTACATCTTACTCATGCAACCATCTGGTGGAGAAGAAGGTGGATCGGGTGGATACACCACAATGATCATGCTTTTATTACTCGTTGTGGTATTTTGGTTGTTTTTTATCAGACCTCAATCCCGCAAGAACAAAGAAATCAACAAATTTCGCCAGAATCTCAAAAAAGGCGACCGCGTTATCACTATCGGTGGTATTCATGGTAAGATTATCGAAGTTGTTGATACAGCTGTCATCATCGAAACCGAAGGTCAGGGTAAACTGAAACTCGAAAAAAGTGCTATTGCTTCTGAATTCAATCCGGAAGCCATGACAGAAAAGAAATAACACAATACGCGGTGAACTACAGGGTCAGAATATTCATCATTTCGGTATTTCTGTCCGTTTTGCTTTGGTTTGTCAATCACCTGAACCATGAGTTTACGGTGAAGGTTCCTTTTACCATACATTATAGTGGTTTTTCTCCGGATGCAAGCACACAGCTTAATGCAGATACAACCATTGAGGCTGAAATAACCAGCAAAGGATTTTCGCTTATCAGTTATTATTTCAAACATCAGTATCTCATCAACCTGAGTAAGGCTGATTTCACACCGGTTGTGCGCGGCGATTCCGTTCAGTACATTCTTCATCCCGAAGATCTGATGAATATTATTGCGCAGAGTTTGCCTCAAGGATTTATAGTAGCCAAAGCCCCGGAAGACACACTCATGTTTTCGTTTGTTTCGTATCCAACCAAAGAAGTCCCGATAAAAGTTCCGCTGTCAATCACCTGTGCCGATGGCTATATGATATCGGGACCTGTAAGAATATCGCCCCGGATGGTAATACTAAATGGCCCCATAGAAATTCTGAACGGAATTGATTCGGCTATTACAAACACGATTGAAAGCAATGATATCAGCGATACACTCAGCACCGAAACCAATATACAGGCATTCTCCGATAAAAGAATCAGAAGTAGCCTGAAAAAAGTCCGGATAATTATACCTGTTGAAAAAAGCAAGTTGCTCGTTGTGAAAAAGAGTTACAATATGGAGCATAAGAATCACAAATACAACGGAGAAGTTGAAATAGTGCTCACTGTTCCGGAATCGATCAACAATGTCAACGTAGTCCTTCGTTCCGATGTTGGCGATGAAAACATCAGCTTTCGGGTTCAGGTTCCCGATTTTATTAAAGTCAACAGCATTTCACCCGAAACCATTCCTCTCTCAATCCAATGAAAATTGCAATTACCGGAAATATTGGCAGTGGAAAAACAACCGTAGCAAAAGTTTTCGGCGTTCTTGGTTTCGAAGTACTGAATGCAGACATACTGGCCAAAAGTCTTTATGAAATTCCCGCAGTGAAAACTGAGGTTGAACGTATTTTGCAAAAAAAAATCACCACTCCAAGCGGCGAAACCGACTATGCATTAATAGCTTCGGAATATTTCTCCGGAGAAGACATATACAAAGCAATCAACGATGTTCTCTACCCGGCTCTGCAATTGCTTATTGAAGAAAAAATATGTTCATTCGACAACAAAAACGTAGTAGTTGAAGCTGCCATGCTTTTCGAGGCCGGATTGGATTCATTCTTCGACAAAATAATTTGCATTTCTGCTCCCGACGAAATCCGGATTGCTCGTGTGGCACAACGCAGTTGCATGACAAGAAAGCAATTTTTTGAACGGGAGAGACGTCAGCTACCACAGAAACAAAAAGAAGAAAAAGCGGATATTGTTATTTTTAACGATGAATCGAATTCGCTGATTGAACAAGTTGAAAAAATTGTTTCCCGTTTATAGTAATGATGATTACAATCTCTGAATTGCATCATCAATCGATTCCAAAAACAAAATCCTCCCCACCCTGTTGCTTTCGCGGATAAAATCCTGCAAACTACGGCTTGTGATTTTACTGAAATCGCCCACAATAACCAGTCGCCCGTTGTAAGTGGAATATTTTTGCAGGATTTCTCCCGCCAGACCGGTACGAAGATCAAAGAACTCCGGCGGAAACTGATGTTCAAAAGCAACAACTGCTTCAGCACCTGCATACGAAGACTCCATCAGTATATCTATCGCATCCTGAACCGTAGCCATAACAACGGTATCCGATTCCAGAACTGCCAATTGTGTGTTTCCCGTATTTACATAATCGATTTTCATTTTCCTCTTTTTTTATAAACAAAAACACAGATCAAGCCTACATGCTAATCCGCCTGAAGAACCATCTCCGTATTTCCGGCTACCGATTGCATAAACTCTGCGTAGGATGACGGATACATTCTGTTGAGGTAATGCAGCAGCATTCCGGTGAGCATCGACTGCAGGGCATGCATTTTTTCCCCGGTACTCTTTTCGCTCAGAATATGATGGGAGATACAATAGTCCAGATCGCTCCGACAGGCTGTAATCAATGATGAATTTATCACATCAAGTGTCCCGGGTCTGTTACCCAGGTCGATGCCTCTCGCCGTAAAGAACAATTCAAATGTACCCGGATACTCCGTGAAATACTCCGCATAGGACAAAACGGCTTTCTTCAAACGATCTTTCCCGGGAACCATGTCTTTTGTACGCCCGGCGACATACGCATTGCACTCCTCCTGAAAATCGCTCACACACAAAAACAGCAGATCGTTGATATCCCTGAAATAATTATACAGTGTTGCAAACGAATAGCCGGCCCTGTCCGCCACGCTCCGTACACTCACACTACGCAGGCCTTCGCCCCTCAACATATCCTTGGCTGCATCAATAAAATACTGCCGTATCCGCTTTTCCTGAATTTCCTTGTTTTTCACCTGATCAATATTTTTAACGGTGCAAAATTAATGAACATTGTTCACTAATTTTACATACGATAACTTTATAACAATAAATTAACGTTATTGAAATTAAAGCCGATTGTAAAATGGCCGACTGTCCGCAATGATAACATTCATTCAACCCTCTCACCGCTGAATCAAAAGAAAACTGCAGCGGTGCTTGCCCGAAGATTCAAAGGTTACCGTATAAAATCCATCCGGGAGCATGGAAACATCAAGACTTCCACCATACCAGTTGCAGGCACAGAACATTTCCCTGCCCGTAATATCACACAGCGTAAGCGTTCCCGGATAGGGTTCAGCATCAACGGTAACCCTGTCCGACGCCGGATTCGGGAACATGTGCAGGCTCGTCTCCTGTCGCTCATTCATCTGGGTATGATCTACCGGTGCGGTAGCCAGACCAAATCCTCCAAACGACTCATACCACATCATATAGGTTTCCGTTCCCTCAAGATACACCACATCGGGGCCCCAGGGTCCGCCGGTATCCACAAGCGAATCGTAGGGTGCCGTAAAGGTATTGAAAAGGGGATTCGAGGAACTTTTGTTCCATGAAATGCCGTCGGAAGAGGAGGCGTAACAAATGGAGATCGTATCAAAACGTTGCAGAGCCACGTTGTAGGATGAGGCGCTCGTAGCCGCATACCATAGCTGATACTGTCCACCGGCACGAAGCAAAGCCGGAGTTCCGAGCCAGATATCGTCGCAGCTTCCCCATGCTCCGGTATTCAGTACCGGATTTCCGGCATAACGGGTCCACGAAACGCCGTCCGAAGAAGTAGCGAGACCAATAAGCACCTTCCAGGTTGCCGTATCCACACCGTTGTACCACATGGAATACAGACCCGAAATACTATCCCAGACAATGGTTGGCGATTCCACCCAGGTTCCGTCCCAATCGCCGAAGGTTCCTTTAATGAAAACCGGATTCGATGCTTCACGCGTCCAGTTGATACCGTCCGGCGAATAAGCCAATCCGATAGCCGAGGAAATGGCCGCATTTTGCTGTGCGGTATCGCCGTAATAGTATAATTTATAGCCGGTGTTATCCCTGACAATTTCCGGTGTATCGAGCCAGCCCGAATCCCAGCTGCCCGCAGCCCCCACATCCATGACGGGATTCGCATGTTTTATCCAGTTGAAACCATCCAGCGACCAGGCATAGCAGATACGGGCTTTCATGTCGGTGCCGACACCGGCATACCACATTTTAATGGTATCGTTCTCCAGCAGGGCCGTCGGCTGCCCGATGGCAATAATGTCCCAGGAGGCGGGGCCCGGTGTGATGACCGGATTGGAGGCATATTTGGTCCATTGAACCTGCGCTGAGGCTGTCGAAACCAACAACATCACGCAAAACAATATATCACATAAAACGCAAAACAATTTAGTCATAATTTTACATTTTTTCGACAAGTAAACAAAGATAATAAAAAATAAACATGTGAAAATTAATATCATGTTATTATGCAATAAACTTCCCGTAACAATAATATCAATATCTTTCAACTTCTTTTTCTATCTTTGTACACCAATTTAATAGGAAATGGAAGCTGTTGTGTTAATGGATATTGCATGGGCCGACCTCATCTGGATAATTATCGGGGGGTTGCTTATCGGAGTGGGTTTATTGGGATGTTTTCTCCCCATTATTCCTGGTCCCCCACTCAGCTTTGCCGGTTTGCTTTTGCTTCAGCTCAAAACCGACCCACCATTTACAACAAATTACATGCTTATTTGGGCGGGAATTACTGTTGTTGTAACTATTCTCGATTATGTTATCCCTGTTATCGGGGCAAAAAAGTTCGGTGCGTCCAAAGCTGGAATTTGGGGAAGTATGATTGGTCTTATTGTAGGTATTTTCTTTGCCCCATTCGGCATTATCGTAGGTCCGTTTATTGGGGCATTAATTGGCGAGCTCATTGCAGGTAAGAGATCGGGCAAAGCATTCAAAGCTGCTTTTGGAACATTTCTGGGGTTCATACTGGGAACACTATTAAAATTAATTGCCAGCGCTTACATGGCATACGAGTTTTTTACTCATATTGTGTAATCCCAATCATGAATACCACAGAAAGCAATTCCCAGATTCTTATTCCAACTCTTTTGGCTCCACCTTCGGCTTTTTATGCAAAATTGATTTCTGCATCAAAGGCTATAACCGACTTTAATGAAACCTGGCCAAAACAAACACTGCGAAACCGATATTTTATAGGCGGTCCAAATCACACACAAATGCTTGTGGTTCCCGTTCACAAAACCCATGGACACAACACCCCAACATGTGACATCGGGATAGACTACAATGGTTGGACCGATTATCATCGCAAATCGCTTATCACAGCATATTCCAAAAGTCCGTTTTTCCTTTACTATGCCGACTACATTTTTGCCGAATTCGGTAAAAAACACCAACGTTTGATTGATTTAAATTCGGCAATCGACAAACTCATTCTCAATTGGTTGAACATAAAAACAGAAATAGAAAAAGCAATAGATTTTGTTCGGGATTTCGAACAAGGGATTAATTTGCGTAGCGAATTCAAGTACTGCGATAGCTGGCAACTAAAAAACAGCTATTATCAACCATTCTCCGAACGATTCGGATTCCGGAATAATCTATCGGTTTTCGACCTCCTGTTCAATCTGGGTCCTGAAGCCTCACTCCATTTAAAAAAAGAAAACGATTATGACAAAATACAGAATAGTTGAAACACTGATTCCTCTGCGAAAAGAACCGACTCATCGTTCTGAAATGATTGACGAATTACTCTATGGCGAAGAATTCACTATTTTTTCACTGGATGGAACATGGCTCGAAATCAAGTGCGAAAACTACGATTACAGAGGTTGGATTGATGGTTCTGCAAAATATTCTGAGAGTACTGAATTTGAAAATAGCAACAAGAAAGTTCTATGTAGTCGTATCGGACGAATCAAAACCGATTGGGGCGAAATGGAGCTGGTAGCCGGCTCACGAATTAGCAAAGAGTCGATTGTGTCAGGGAATTTCCAGAAAGTAGTTCGCACAGAATCAGGTCTTTCTATAGTTGAAACAGCGATGCAGTATCTGGGATCACCTTACCGATGGGGAGGTCGTTCGCCTTTTGGGATCGATTGCTCAGGTCTTGTTCAACTTTCCTGTATGCTCAATGGGGTTTCTATACCGCGCGATGCACACCAACAAGCACTCGGAGGCGAGATGATATCGTTTCTGGCAGATGCCCTTCCAGGCGATCTGGCTTTCTTTGGAAACAATGAAGACGAAATTACTCATACCGGTATTCTCATCAATTCAGAAAAAATCATTCATTCATCGGGACGTGTCCGAATCGACACGATTGATCATGAAGGAATTTTTAATCAGGAGTTTCAAAGATACACACACAAACTGAAAGTAATAAAACGTATTTTATAACGCTTCGGCAATCACATTTCTTCAGGTGTTTTGCCAAGATACTGCATTAAAATCAACGCATCGGCCAAACCTGCTTTGGGAGCAAGAATACGCTCATCTCCGGTATGTTTCATGATTTGAAGAAAAATATCTGCCGCCGGCACAATCACATCCGCGCGATCCGGATTAATCATAAATTGAGCTATGCGCTCATCAACCGACATCGGCAACAAGGTATCGTAAGCATTTTGTAATTCGCCCAGTAAAATATGGTTTGGTACCGACAGACCAAAATGACTCCGAAGCGCATTGATATTACCTCCGGTTGCCATTATACAGTGGTTCTGATGATCAACATTGTTGTCGAGCCAAACCATCATTTTCTTCACTTCGGCAGGTTTCACTTTCTGCATAAGGCTGCGAACGGCTCCAATCTGGAAACTCTTCGATTTCAATTTACCATCGGGTTGCAACAATGTGATCTCGGTACTTCCTCCGCCCAAATCAACAATAATTTTCTGAATACCGGGATTCCCCAAATTACGAAAAAGCTCGGTTACCAACGCAGCCTCAGTTTTCCCTTTTATAATATGTGTATTCAGACCACTCTCGTTTTCAACAGCAGCAATAACCTCGGAACCATTTGCCGCATCGCGCATGGCCGATGTTGCGGCAACAATGACTCCATCAACATTCCAGACCTGAATTATAAGCTTAAATGCGCGTATCCCATCAAGGAGTTTTCGCTGTGTAGTCTCAGGAATGATTCCGGTTTGAAAAACATCAGCACCCAAACGCACAGGAACGCGCACATACAATTCTTTTATCACGACCGGTGAAACCGAGCCATCAACAACTGTTCCCACCATGAGTTTTACAGCATTCGATCCAATGTCGATGGCAGCATATCTCATACTTTCAGTGCATTTTCGACAAACATCCGATAGGTTTCATCTTGCGAAAGCAGCGATGGATTCGAATCGGTAATAAATACATTATTACTTTTTCCATTAACAAAACGAGCCTTAACATTGTCGGCAAGTTGAATATCGAGCATTCTTTTCAGCACTTTCCGGGCATCTTTATCGAGAACCGGACATAGAATTTCTATCCGATGGTCGAGGTTCCTCTTCATCCAGTCGGCTGAAGTTATGTACATGTGTTCAACCTTACCAACTTTATAATATATAACACGACTGTGTTCCAGATATCGTCCCACAATACTACGAATTCGCAAATTATCTTTCAGTGGTTGCAATACACACATTCCCCGGGCAATTACATCGATTTTCACTCCCGCATGTGCAGCCTGATAAATTTTATTGGCCACATTTTCATCAACAATATTATTAAGCTTGATGATAGCATAAGCTTCTTGCCCTTTCGAAGCTGCATCAATCAATTCATCGAGCATTTTCACCGTAAAATCCCTGAGTCCAAGCGGAGAAACATGCAGATAGCTAAAATCGAAACTTCGGTAACTGGCTTCAAACATTTCGAAAACCATATCCACTTCGTGTCCTATTCGCTGATTGGCCGTCATAATACTTACATCACAATAGGTCGAAGCCGTAGCTTCATTAAAATTCCCTGTTCCAATATTGGTATAATACTCCTCTTTTCGTCCTTCGGTTCGTTTTACCAAAATCAACTTAGCATGCACCTTTAAACCTGGAATACTGTGAATTACCCGCACTCCTTCTTCCTGAAGTCGTGTACTCCAGTAAATATTATTTTCTTCATCGAAACGAGCCTGCAATTCCATGAAAACGGTTACATTTTTACCATTTCGTGCTGCATTGATAAGCGCATTGATCACATTTGAATTTTTCCCGATTCGATAAATAGTCATTTTGATACTTCGCACAGCCGGATCGATTGATGCTTCCCGAAGAAAATCGATAACATAACGGAAACTCTGATAAGGGAAGTTCAACATCACATCTTTCTTTTTCACCTCAGCAAAAATACTCCGGGCCTTATCGAGGCGGGCATGAGCCACAGCTGGCTGCGGAGGGAACTTCAAGCTCGAATTTCCCAGATCGGGAAAGCTCATCAGGTCTTTAAAATTGTGATATCGTCCGCTAAAAACCACCGTATCGTCGTGTGTAATGCCTATTCGTTTACTAAAGTACTTAAGCATTTCGGATGGCATATCTTTATCAATCACAAAACGAACCGGATTTCCTGTTTTTCGCTGCTTCAAACTATCGGATATGATTTCCATGAAGCTTTTCGATATATCGTTATCTATCTCCAATTCTGCATCGCGGGTAAATTTAATGGTAAAAGCCCGACTCAAATCGTGATTGAAATTTCTGAAAATCGACTTGAGATTGTAACGAATGATGTCGTCGATAAACATCACATATTTATTGCCTTTGATTTCCGGTAAAACGACGAAACGAGTCAAGGGATCGGACGGAACCTCGATGAGTGCGTATTCAGGTGTTGTGTTTTTTCCGGCATGTTTCAATTCGACACCAAGATAAATCGACTTATCGCGCAAGATGGTTTCGGGATTGAAGTTTTTCATCATAATCGGAAAAACAAATGTGCGTAGCTTGTTGTCAAAATACGACGACATAAAAGCATGATGCTCGGGATGCTTGATTTCCTTCTCGTTAATGATATGAATGCCGGCTGTAGCCAGTTCTCGTGTGATATGCTTGTATATAAACAACAATCGTTTTTGCTGACTCACAATCCGTCGGGTGATTTCAGCCAGAATTTTCTCCGGACTATAATAGCGGTTGTATTCGTATTCCGATTTTTTCCGGAACTTCACAATTCGTTTCAGTGTAGCCACTCTAACGCGAAAGAATTCATCCTGATTGTTAGAAAAAATACCAAGGAATTTAATTCTTTCCAGTAAAGGATTATCGCGACATTCCGCTTCCTGCAGTACCCGATCGTTGAAATCGAGCCAGCTGAGTTCGCGGTTCACATACAAATCGTGATTGATGAATACATTATTTTTCATTCTCAATATTTTTGGGAACAAGATGAAAAATAACTCTTCGGAAAGCTACAACAAACGAAGGCCAGTCTTTGGCATCCGATTCGAGTGCAAGCACTCCACTTGTAGGCATGTTGTCGATTTTTTGCGACAGGAAGAAATTGGCAAAATCGGTAACCATTGGATTATGCCCTACAATCATTAAAGTGGAAACATCTTCGGGTGCTGAATACAAGGCATCGAAATAATCGTTTACCGTCTTAAAATACAAACCATCATTAGTTGAAACTGCTTTATGACTGAGCTTAATGGCATCGGCCAAACAAAAAGCTGTTTTCAACGCACGTTCGGCAGGGCTTGACACAATAAGCTCCGGCAATACACCTTCTTTCTGCAATTGTTTACCAATCTTTGTTGTACGTTTAACACCCAAAGGCAACAATGGCCTGGCAAAATCATCCTCCCCTGCCACTTGCCACGACGATTTACCGTGACGCATAATCAATAAAATCTTTTTACCCATAGGCATTCAATAATCAAAAAACGAAAATGAATTACAACTCTACCACGCAAAGAGCGGAAAATCCTTCATCAGTTCATTCACTCGACGACGGACAGAGGTAATTACATTTTCGTTGTCGGGATCGGCAAGTACTTCATCAATCAAATCCACAATCAATGACATGTGGTTTTCTTTCAATCCACGTGTAGTTATTGCAGGCGTTCCAACACGAATTCCCGAAGCCAGAAATGGACTACGCGAATCGAATGGTACCATATTTTTATTGATGGTTATATCAGCCAACACCAATGTGTTTTCGGCTTTTTTACCCGTAAGCTCTGGGAATTTTGCACGCAAGTCTATAAGCATCAGATGATTATCGGTTCCATTACTAACCACATGGTAGCCTTTACCAATGAAAGCCTGCGCCATGGCAGTTGCGTTCTTACGAACCTGATTGATATAATCAACATACTCGGGCTGCAACGCTTCTCCAAAAGCAACAGCTTTGGCAGCAATCACATGCTCAAGAGGTCCGCCTTGCTGACCGGGGAAAACAGCCGAATTAATCACATCCGACATCATTTTAACAGCGCCTTTTGGAGTAGTAAGACCCCATGGGTTTTCAAAATCTTTCCCAATAAGAATAAGTCCTCCACGTGGTCCACGCAGGGTTTTATGAGTTGTTGTTGTTACAATATGGCAATACTGCATCGGATTGTTGAGTACTTTAGCAGCAATTAGGCCTGCAGGATGAGCAATATCGGCCATCAGCAATGCTCCTACACTATCCGCAATGCTTCTCATACGAGCATAATCCCAATCGCGGCTATAGGCCGAAGCACCGGCAACAATAAGTTTGGGTTTATGTTCTTTGGCTAGTTTTTCCATTTCGTCGTAATCAACCATTCCAGTTTCCTGACTTACATGATAAGCAACCGGATTATACAAAATTCCTGAAAGATTTACCGGAGATCCATGCGAAAGATGACCACCATGAGCAAGATCAAGGCCCATGAAAGTATCGCCAGGTTTCAGACATGCAAAAAATACAGCAGCATTGGCTTGTGCTCCACTATGGGGTTGAACATTGGCAAATTCGGCACCAAAAAGTTCTTTAGCTCGGTCTATTGCTATTTGCTCAGTTTGATCAACAATCTGACAACCACCGTAATAACGTTTACCAGGGTAACCTTCGGCGTATTTATTGGTCAGAACAGAACCCATTGCCTTAAGAACTTCTTCGCTAACAAAGTTTTCGGAGGCAATCAATTCAATTCCATGCATTTGACGATTTTTTTCCTGTTCGATAAGATCGAAAATCTGGGTATCGTGTTTCATATTCCGGTTATTTTTTTAATTCAGGTATCAAAAATACCATTTTTTTCAGAAACAGCAATATTTGCTGACAAGATGCAAGAGTCTGAAAAACTGTCTGATTTGCAAAAAATAAATGAAACAAATCCCATTTCCGTGTACATGCATGATTTTTATTAACTTTGTCTTCTTGTTCTTTTCATAACAACGCTGTAACTTTGCAAAGAATAATTGAGGGGGAAATAATTAACTTACTAAAAAACAAACTAATCACTAAAATATGAAAACAAAACTTTGGATTGTCACTATTTTTCTGGCTGGGCTATGGAGCATAGGCTTGAATAATGGTGCAAAAGCACAACTCCTGTTTGAGGAGAATTTCAATTATGCGACGGGTGCACTACTCACTGACAATGGCTGGACAGCTCACAGCGGTGGTGGAACAAACCCAATTACTGTAACAAATCCGGGGCTAACTTTCGCTGGCTACATCGGATCTGGTGTAGGAAATGCTGCTTCAATTGTCAACACTGGCGAAGATGTGAACAACACCTTCACAGAACAAACAACATCCACAATTTACAATGCATTTATGTTTAGTACTGAAGCGTCAAATAGCGCTGGCTATTTCATGCATTATGGACAAACAACATTAGGCACATCATATTTCTACAGACTTTATGTAAATGCAACTGGAGACGGCATTGGTTTAGGTGTTGGAACTACCGCTCCCACTAGCTATGTAACTATCACTCCTGGTTTTACTTATTTGGCTGTGGTTAAAGTTGATATGGTTACAAAAGTTGCAGGCTTATTTGTTTTCAGCAGCTTCCCAACCTCTGAACCAGCTGTAGCAGATCAGGAAATAACTGAAACCGCAACATATTCAAATATAAGCCGCATTTGTCTGCGCCAATACAATGCTGCACAAAGGGTGGTTGTTGATGGTATTCGTATTGCAAACACCTGGGCAGAGGCTGTTGCCCCAACAGCACCAGCTACACCAACTGCCGTATTTAATCCAGCTGACGCAGCAATTGATGTTGCAGTAAACACCAATATAACAATCACCTTCAGCGAAGCTGTGAGAAATTTAGACAACTCTCCAATCACAACTCCGGGAAGTCTTATCACACTCAAAGAAACCAATGCTTCGGGTGCCGATATACCTTTTACTGCCACTCTAGATGCCACAAACACCATTTTTACAATCGATCCTACTTCAGATTTGAATAATAGTCAACTTTATTATGTTGAAATTGCACCTGTAGAAGATGTTGATGATAATGCAACCACAGCACTCAATTCTACTTTCACTACAATCGCTTTAGGCGATGTAACGCCACCTGTAGTTGTAGATGCATGGGCTGTTGACCTCAACACCGTGCAGGTAAAATTCAACGAAGCTATGCGCGATACTTCAGCCGAATTCATCAACCATTACACGGGACTTGCCGGAATTGGTTCTGCCGTACTGAACACAACACTCGACACTGTTACCCTTAACCTGAGTACTCCTCTTGTTTTTGGAATGCCCGATACAGTTTGCATTGCCGATGTTCGCGATACATCAGGAAACCCAATGGCATTTTCACAATGTATTCCTGTTCAATATGGCATCCTTGACGTAACACCTCCGACAGCTATTTCGGCATGGCCGGTCGATTTAGCAACGGTAAAAGTAGAATTTAGTGAAGCTTTGGATCAGACAACAGCAGAAGCTCTTGCCAATTATACCGGGCTTGCTGGAATTGCAACTGCAACTCTTAACACAACGCTTGATACTGTTACTCTTGCTCTTTCCACACATCTCATCAGCGGTGTCTCCGACACACTCTACATTGAAAACGTTGAAGATGTAGCAAACAATCCAATGGCATCGCAACAGATGTTTATTTTGCTGCTTGATACATCAACAACTGCACCTGCACTTGTTATTACCGAGATCATGTATAACCCGGCTGAAAGTGGAACTGATACTACTGAATTTATTGAGATTTACAACAATGATGTTATTACCGTTGACCTCATTAACTATACGCTTGCTTATGGCGCCAGTTCATTCACGTTCCCTGTTTCAACTCCGATTGCTCCGGGCGAATACGTTTTGGTTTCTTCGAATGCAGCCAAAGCCACTCCATTCTATGGTATTTCATTTATTCAGGGTTCAACCGGAGGTATGGGTAACAGTGGTGCAACAATCACATTGCGCACTCCATCCGGAATAACAGCCGACAGCATTACTTATGACGATGTCGCTCCATGGTCGCCACTAGCCGACGAAGGTGGATACAGTCTTTCGCTTTGCGATCCGAATCTAGACAACAATGTTGGTGGAAACTGGTCGCTAGGTCACAACTTCTTTGGTACTGTCAATGGACACGATGTTTATGCCGATCCTGGCGAAGGATGCACTTCGGCCACAGATACTGTAGCTCCAATTGCAACACATGCCTGGGCAGAAGATTTCACTACTGTGAAAGTTCGATTCAACGAAGCTGTCGAAACTACTTCGGGTGAAAATTCAGCTAACTATACAGGTCTGGGAGCTTTAAGCAATGTTGTTCTCAACACCAATGGCGATACGGCAACCCTGACTCTCTCTACTCCGCTTGTCAGTGGTGTTTCTGCAACACTTTCCGTAACCGGAATTTCCGATCTCAGTGCAAACACCATGAGCATAGTTTACAACTTCCCCATTCTGCTCGATACATCTACTACCGTGTATAACCTTGTGATCACTGAAGTGATGTACAACTCTCCTGAAGCAGGAATAGACAGTCTTGAATTCATTGAAATTTACAACAATGATGCTGTTTCTGTTGACTTGCAAAATTACACACTGATGTACGGCACCAGTTCATACACTTTTGCAACTTCGATTGTTGTCAATGCTGGCTCATATGCACTTATTGCACCAAAAGCCACTGCTGCTACCAATTTCTATGGAGTATCCTTTATTCAGGGTGCAACCGGAGGAATCAGCAACAGCGGAACATTCGTAAAATTGGTTAGTCCTTCAGGCTTGCTAGTTGACTCTGTAAGTTATCTCCCTACAGCCCCATGGAATACAGCCGCCAACGGAACAGGCCCATCCCTAACTCTTTGCGATCCGAATAGCGACAACACCGACCCACTCAATTGGAGTGTTTCTACTCATTTTATCGGAACCATTGATGGTACTACAGCTGTTTTAGCCGATCCGGGAACAGCCTGTATTATCACCGGCATCAGCAATGTAGAATCAGGAAGTATTTCGTTGTATCCCAACCCAGCCGGCAATTACCTCAATATTGAAGGCATTGCAAACGCAACCACCATTGAGGTTTTCAATAACATGGGCATGCTGATTAGCAATTCTAATCACAACGGCAACGCTTCAATGACACTGGAAACAACATCGATGTCGAACGGGCTATATTACATCAGTATCCGTATGAACGACGGATCTCTGATTACCAAACCATTTGTGATTGTGAAATAATAAGCACAATACTATTTTCAAAAGGCTATCTGTTGCATGCGACAGATAGCCTTTTTTTCTTCACCTACAAGATATCGATCCGCCCCTTGCGATGGGGGAAGGTATTCATAATCTCTCTGGCAGTCATTGAATCAATAGCAAAATTATTCACCAATAATTCCGTTTTCTTCTTTCCAGAATTTTTGCGATCTACATAAACCTTCTCAATGGTCAAATACTGTGTATTTTCGTTTTCCAAATAAAAAAGACTAATTTGAGTGTGGCGATATGCATCACCCTTTTGAAGTGATTGTATTGCAATCAAAGGATTCTCAGTCAGTTTTTCTACCATTCTTTTTCCAATAGCAATAAATTCAAAATCGTGATCAATTATTCTTCGTTCATACCATTTACCATGTAATTCAGAGTATGGACGCTTGGGCGATTTCCAAACAACAGCAATTGCAATTCCCCAAATCATCAATGCCTCAACAGCCCATACTATTGCCAGCAAGAATCCATTTACAGGACCTCCAGAGAAACCCCAAACACCATATTTCATAACAAAACCTAAAAAATCAAATAAATAATCCGGATTCAGACACATTTCAATTTGATAAAAATACTCCTTGATTGTAGGAATCTGCATATCTGTGATATAACTAAAAAAAGCAGCCCATTGAAAAAAGTTTGCTGCTAATCCTGCAAAAACCACCATAAAAATCCTCCCTTTTCTGCTTCTGCATTTCACAATTCTTGAAATTAACATTACAAAAAAGCCAACAGCAGCTCCATAACCAAATGTCAACAGAAAATTGATATAAACAAATGGAATTATTCTAATAAACACCTCATATAAAAACCCCATTATAAAAGTAAATACTATTACGGCTGTATAAGCAAACACCATCCCGAGCAAATTAGTTTGCCCAGACTCTTCATAAAATAAAGATTTTTCTTCCATTACAAACAATGTTTAATTTTATACTAATTGGGTGAAAACAAAATTACACGATTTTCACAAAACAAAAAGCCCCGGCAAAAATACCAGGGCCTTCAAACAGAAAGTCAAATAATCTATGCTTCGGCGTCCATAAATTCCTCGGCATCGTCGTAGGCTTCTTCGCGACGCCCCATCAACGGAAGAACTTTTCCGGTAATAATTCCGCCGGCAATGGCAACCACAATGGTTACACCAATTCCACTCAAATGACCACCCATGTTAATACCATGAATCAACGGAAGCGCAGCCAAACCACCCATAAGACCCGGAAGTCCGTGCAAATTGGTTACACCACAAGTATCGATAAGTTTCATCCATTTTTGCTGACGCGATTGAATGACAGCAAAGCCAAAAGTAGAAAGGCCGCCGGCCAAAATTCCAATAATCGCAGCTGCAGTATATGAAGCATCGGCACAAGTGGATCCTATGGCAACACCACCGGCAAGCGAAGCATTGGCAATATCGGCAATATTGATTTTCTTTCGCAATCCAATGGAAAAAATATACGTTGCCAATGTGGAACCACAAAGTGCGAGAATAACATTTACAATAGTGTGCGGAACCTGATCAGGAGCTACAAGAACCGAGCAAAAGCTGGGCCAGAACACCCAAAGTACCATACTCCCCAACATCGAATAACGATCGCTGGTAGCATCGGCTTCAATGGGTTTTTCAAGTTCTTTCTTAGTAGTCATTGTAAGTGCAACTCCCAAGCCGAAAATAGCTCCAAATGCATGAATCACAATGGAACCACCTGTATCGACAACTGATCCGAGTGGAACAATATTAAGTCCATTGTCGAGTACCAACCATTCGTTGAGCATGTAGAAAGGCACAAACAACATACCCAGCATGATGTACTGTGGCATTTTAAGTCTACCCAATACTGCTCCGGCAGCAATAAGCAAACTAGCTGCAGCAAATTCGGCAAAAATCAGATTATCGATTTCGTTGTGCGATGAACCAAGCAATCCATTGCCTTTACCCAATATGTAAAGAGGTAATGTTACGCTTACCAAGAGAAAAGTAGCAGTGAGAGCCGAGCGTCCATACTTACGCACAAATACCATCAGAAAACCGAATCCAAGAAGCAACATCGCCATAATGTGAATGGCTTTGTTGTAGTGCATATCGGCAATGATAGACTGAGGCAGAGAACCCACCTCTTCGTTGGCAAATGCAGCAACAGAAGTACCCATTATAGCCAACAGGAAAAGAAACATGCGTTTCAATTTCATGATTGAATCGTTTTAATTAATAAGTTATGTTAATTGCAGGACGCCAAAATTAATCAAATACTCTTTCAATGAACATATTTGAAAATAATTTTTACTGATTATCGATAATCAGATAAAAAGATGATATTAAACTATTTACGTATGTCTATGTTTTGACAACCGGATCAATTATTCTCTGAATTTTCTTTGTCGCTCAGTGTAATGTCAATAAACAATTCCAGTAGCATTCTGATTTGAGAGAAATACAATTTTGCCTGAACAGGGACTTCGGCATCGCCTTCAATTGCATCGACAAGTTTCACTATCGACTCTCCTGTCCGAAACCTGGCTTCCATAAATGTAGCGACAGATAATTCATTGGCATTGCATACACACAAATCGAGGGATTTTACACATATTTCGTGTATTTGCTCATAGGCATCACGCATTTGCTGATTGAACCAAACACGCGACTCATTTTTAAGTTTAATTATTGAAATCAGCTTATTCAACACGGTGGTTAAATCGCTATACAAGCGCAGATTCAAATGAAGTTTTTGCAATTGTTTGTTTCCTTCGAAGCTGATATCGTCGGCCATGATACCACTGGTTGTTTCGAACAGCTGCAATTGCCACTTTCTCGATTTGGTCATGGTTTTTTCGCAATGGGCAACAAGTTTGGAATACTTTTCGTCTTTTTTCTCGGTCATCAACTCCCTGGAGAGCAATAGTAATTCGCCCATTTTTTCATGAATCTGAGTACTACGCTCCGAAGCATACAAAAGATTCATCTCAGCTGTTGAAAGCAATGAATTATCGGTGGTTTTCAGTTTAGCGCCATTTTTTTTGTTTCCTGACACCTGCATGAAAACACGGTATATTGTCCCTGTAAAAGGAAGAACCAGTATTGCAAAAAATAAATTAAAAACAGTATGAAACAATGTAAGTGTCAATGGAATAACAGCCAGCAAACTATCGGAATCAAACCAGTGGTTGCTCAACCATTCAACCCCGCGAAGAAAAGGATTAAAAAATACAAGTGCGACAGAAACACCCGCAATATTGAAAGCCAAATGAAACAGCGCAACCTTTTTTCCATTCAGGTTAGTCATTAAAGCCGCCAGATTAGCTGTGATTGTTGTTCCTATATTTTCGCCCAGAATCATAGCTGCAGCCGAAGGTATATCAATCAAACCTTCAAAAGCCAGCACAACAGTCAACGTCATCGTCGCACTCGACGATTGTAGAAGTCCGGTAATGGTAAATCCAAGTAAAACAAACAATAATACACTCCCAAAACCATAGCCCGAAATCTGTTCGATAAAATCGCGGATAAATTCCGACTGTGTAAGTTCGGGTGCTGATGACTTGATAAAATAGAGTCCGGTAAACAAGAGAATAAACCCAAATGCAAAGTGCTGAACATCACGAAAAACTCTTTTTTTCAAAAAAAACAAAGGCAAACACAATGCAGCCAAGGGCAAAATCAGCATAGTGATATCGACCGAAAAACCAAGCAAAGAAATAAACCAAAATTTAACGGTGGTCCCAATATTAGCTCCTAAAACAATGGGCAACGACGCCCGAAGGCTGATCAGTCCGGCATGAACCATCCCGACGGCAAGCACTGTAGTGGCCGAAGAACTCTGAAGTAATGCCGTTATACCCAATCCGGATAAAAACGATCGTCTGTTTTTGCGTGTAATAGAATGCATAATTTGGCGCAAGCGGCTTCCTGCAAGTTTCTGCAAAGCTTCGCTCATGAGTTTCATCCCAAAAAGAAAAATGCTTAACGCTCCGAGAATCTGCAAAAACAACATCATATTCCCCACCAAATTAATTTGGCAAATATACTGAGACAATATTAAGTAATTGTAAAGTTTGGATTAACGGGTATTTATTAGCTCTTCAATCGGACCATGAGGTCTAATAAGGCTTTTAATTGCATCGAATTGGATTTCAACAGCTATGCTCCCATACACATAAGGTGCAACTTCATACACATTGTACAAAAACAATATTCCATTATCGGTGAAGGTAAAATTCGACGTCACCGGAATCGACTCCACAAAAAAGCCTTCTTCGGATAACATAGCATCGTCAGAAATTTCGAAATCAATCCTGATTTGTTTGTTTATCAACTCCTCTAGAGCAGGTTCAAAATTATCGACAAACAAATCGGCAAGTTGCAACAATGTATCGGTTTTAAAATTGTAGATATAATAAAATGAACTGTAAACACCATGAGCACCACCTGCATATTCATAGTTCGACTCCACAAAACCCAACAAACCGTTTTTCTGTAAAATAACAATGGTTTGCTCGTCGATTTGCCAATTGGCTGAATAATCAATAATTTCAGCTTCGCCTGTCTCGTACATCGATGTGTAATCTTGAATCCATCTGATATCGGAATTTTTAGCCATATCGGCCGGATAGGTAAACTCAACGGGCAAACCCTCCTGATGGGATGTCATGGCTTTAACAAAACGTATTGAATCGGTTCTTGGAGTACCTTTGGCTGGCATGGGATAACGATGTTGTAATTCCATTACCACCGAGTCGCGCCCCCCTTCTTCAGCATCAAAATAAATGGCACGGTGTGCATAGAAACATACATAATCGATTGATATTGCTTCGGAAGACGACTTACGAGTAAATTCAATTGTTTTTTCTTCCATGCCCTTTTCTTCTATCAAAAGCATTGTGAGTGTCCCAGATTCATTCATTTCAAACGAAACCGAATACAACGAATCGGAGCTGGCATAAAAGCTTTGCATATTGGATTTGGAGCGAACAGCTGTAATATAGAAGTTCTTTTTCAACTGTAAATCGAAAAAATTTACATCGACAGCAGTATCACTATTGCTACTCCAAAGAATATTACCAAAACCGGGAGCCACAAAGTAATAATCGGTTCCGCAGGGAACATTGTAATTGTACTGTGTCTGCGCTCCTGCAAACAAAACAACTAAAATTAATAATAAAGTAGCAAGCGTTGATCTCATACATCTGATTATTTATAGTTTCGTTCGCCAAAAACCAATGTTCCAACCCGAACCAAAGTGCTCCCTTCGGCAACAGCTATGCCAAAATCGTGACTCATACCCATGCTTACTTCACAAAAAGCGGATTCATTTACAAAAACACTGTTTTTCAATCGATTAAAAATAGAAAACAGCAAGTTGTATTCTTTTCGAGTGGTAATTTCGTCGTCCACAAAGCTGCCCATTCCCATCACGCCACAAATTCGAATACCTTCAAAGTTTTTGTATTGTTCATTAGCTAAAAATTCAAATGCATCCTGAGAATCGAAGCCAAATTTTGAATCGTCGCTGGCAATACCAAACTCGAGTAAACAATCAATTACCCTCGAATTTTTTCTGGCTTCTTTGTCAATTTCTCTCAACAGTTTTAAACTGTCAACACTCTGAATACAGGCAACAAAAGGTGCTATATATTTCACCTTATTTGTTTGCAAATGACCAATAAAATGCCATTCGATATCAGCGGGCAGGAGGGGTTGTTTTGTAATAAGTTCCTGAACGTAGTTTTCTCCGAAAATACGCTGGCCGGCACTGTAAGCCTCAAGCAATGCTTCAACAGGTTTGGTTTTACTCACCGCGACCAATCTCACATGTGCGGGCAACTGAGTGTTGATTTTCTTAATATTTTCGCCAATGTTCATGGGGCAAAAATACAAAGTTTGTGGGAGAAATTTGCATAAAGAACTTATACATACTAAAGTATGTGAATTTCCGGAAATTTGCGAATCAAAAACCCATTTGATGTATCAACAAAGCCACTCTTTACTCCGAAAATATTAAGGTATATGTAAAAATCAGCATTTTTTGAAACAAAATGTCATTTTTATTTGACAAACCAAATATTCCAAACTATATTTGCTTCAAAAACAATACACCTTAATACTATGAAACAATACAGATTACACCCCCTTA
>PHDB01000031.1 GCA_002842495.1 Bacteroidetes bacterium HGW-Bacteroidetes-6 | reverse complement strand
GATGTGGATACTGAGCAAACACGTCTGATGCAACCACAAGCCGATGTTGAAACCATTGCCTTTGCTATTCCAAAGCGTTGCGATGAGCCACGCAAAAAAAAATTCACAGCTCGTTTCGGCCATATTGGCTCGATGGACTGGGCCCCCAATGCCGAAGGAATTGCGTGGTTCCTTTCGGAAGTATGGCCAGAAATCAGAAAACAGACCTCCGAAGCCTCATTACATTTAGCAGGCAGGAACATGCCCGATAATCTTATTTCGAATGAGGCCATGGGTGTTTTTGTACATGGTGAAGTTGATAGTGCCGAAGAATTCATGCAATCGCTCGATGCTCTGATTGTTCCGTTACTTTCCGGAAGCGGTGTTCGCATTAAAATTGCCGAAGCCATGTCGTTGGGAATTCCGGTTGTTACTACACCCGTTGGCGCCGAAGGTCTCATGGTAGAAAATGGAACCGATATAATTATTTGCGACGGTGCTGCAGCCATGATTAGCATCATACCACGTATTGTGGCCGATCCATCATTGATTGAGAACATTGGCAAGGAAAGTATTAAGACCATTCGCAATCAGCATTCACCCGAAATTATTACACAAAAGCTTGAGGCTTTGATACAACGAAAGATGAAATCATGAAACGCCCAGCATTATTTGTGATATTGCCCCGCATTCCGTATCCGCTCGAAAAAGGCGATAAACTCAGAGCATATTATTTTATAAAAGGTCTTAAAGAACATTATCATATCACACTTTTCGCGTTGTATCGCGAGAAATACGACTCCGATGTGGTGGGTCAGATTGCATCTGTTTCCGATCAGTATTCGTTTTACCGAATTTCGTTGTGGTCGGTTGCTTGGAATGCCATATTGGCTCTTTTCAACGGAAAACCTTTTCAGGTGGCCTATTTCTACAATGCAAGAATGAAACGAGCCATCCGGAATGCCGCCCGAGAAAGTAAGCCCGATGCTGTCTTTTGCCAATTGGTTCGTACCGCAGAATACGCTAAAGGTCTCGATTCGCTTAAAATTCTTGATTATCAGGACACCTTGTCACTGGGGATGAAACGGCGGGCAGAAAGTTCTTCGCGTATTACCAGTTGGTTCTACCGAAGCGAAGGTCGTCGGTTACTTCGTTTCGAAAAGCATGTATCAACTTGGTTCGATCATACACTCATTATTTCGGAACAGGATCGCGAGGCATTGCCAGTGAAAAGTAATAACCTGCATGTGATTCCAAATGGAGTGGATACAATCCATTATTCGCCGCGCGACTGTGTAAAGAAACATCAGCTGCTGTTTGTTGGCAACATGAGTTATGCTCCCAATGTGAATGCTATGGAGTATTTTACCGATCATGTATTACCGGCTGTTCTTATGCCTTTCCCTTCCACCAAGCTAGTGATAGCAGGGGCAAAACCCCATAGTCGCATCAAAATGCTTGCCTCCGATCATGTTATTGTTACAGGTTGGGTCGACGATTTACGCGAGTATTATTGTCGTGCACTTATTTTTGTTGCTCCCATGCAAATTGGAACCGGACTTCAGAATAAATTGCTCGAAGCCATGAGCATGGGAATAGCATGTATCACAACTTCATTGGCCAACAATGCCCTGGGGGCAACCCACGGCGAAAATATTTTGGTAGCCAACACACCCGGGGAATGGGTCGGAGCGGTTGCTTTGTTACTTGGGAATGATGAATTACGTGCCCAAATAGCTGCAAATGGCAAAAAATTTGTAGCTGAAAATTATTCCTGGAATTCACAAATCGGAAAACTTCGCCAAATCATAGAATCATGAAAGACACCAAACTCATTTCAACAATTATTATTTCGGTAGCGATTATTGTTACGGGCTATCTGCTCGGTACATCCTACAAAAACCGCAATGCAGTTATTCACAAAATTGAAGTAACCGGACTTTCGGAGAAAAACTTCAGCTCGGACCTTATTGTGTGGAACGGCTCGTTCTACAAGTCGAACAAAGACATGAAAGTTGCTTCGAATGAACTCAAAGCCGACGTTGAAAAAGTGAAAGCTTTTCTGAACGAAAAAGGCATTTCGGAAAAAGAAGTTCAGTTTTCGGCCGTTCGTATCAACCGCGAATACGAAACTATTTACGACAACAACGGCGACAGCCGCAGTGAATTTACAGGATATCGCTTGTCGCAAACTGTAAAAATTGAATCGACCGACATTAAACGGGTCGATGATGCTTCGCGCGAAGTTTCGTCGCTGATTGACGAAGGAGTTGAGATTTACAGCGAAACACCTTTGTTCTATTACACCAAGCTTTCTGACCTTAAATTGCAGCTCATCGAAGAAGCTACAAAAGACGGTCGCACACGTGCCGAGAAAATTGCCGAAAACAGCGGTGGAAGTATTCAGCGCTTGATTTATGGAGATATGGGCGTTTTTCAGATTACTGCCCGCAACAGCGACGAAGATTACAGCTGGGGAGGTACATTCAATACATCGTCGCAGGAAAAAACAGCATCCATCACAGTGCATCTGGTGTTCGAAGTGCGGTAGATTCTCTAAACTCGCTTTTCGCCATCCTGATGGCGATGAGGATCTGTACAGTAGGTTTCAGAGGTTTGCCAGAGTTTATAGGATGCCAGCCTGTTAGATTCTGAAATTAATTCAAAATGACAACAGGCTGTGTTTGTGGGATTCAACTAGCCTTTCACTTGGTTAAAATTTATATTAAAGCTTGCGCTTAATGCCAATCCCAGCTTTTTGCAGCTAAACCCTCACAGAGTTTTAATAGCTGTTTCGGCAACAACTCTGTGAGGGTTTAAGCAGAATGCCATCCCAATCTTTTAGCATCGGATGTAAGCCCGACATTTCAGTCACGCCTTGCGTAATGAACTTTCGGAGCAAAGCATAGGTCATGGAATCGTCGGGCCAAAGGCCGATCTGAAAGCATTGGTGAAAAAATGTTTTCTATAAATTGAATTTCCCCAATTTATTCCCAGAAATTGTACATTTGTTTCGTATTCCTTTAACCACAAAGAATTATTGATTTGTGGAACAATAGAATCGGCAAAACAGAGTTATTGATGAAAATTTAATACTATATTGATATGAAGTTTTTGGGAACTGTTGTTTTCATCGTAGCAATGGTCGTTTCAGTATTGTTACCGTCTTCGGTCATTGCACAAAACAAATCGACTGTGAGTGGTCGCATTGTCGAAAAAGGCTCGGGCGAAACACTCATTGGTGTCAATATTTATATTCCATCACTAAAAACCGGTACCGTAAGCAATGCTTATGGCTTCTATAGCCTTACATTTGTAACAGATAGTGCTGTCGATGTAGTATATTCCTATGTAGGCTTTATGTCGCAAACGGTGAAAGTGAAGCCCGGCCAGGTTCTCGAACTCGATGTTGAGATGTTGCAAAATGTCGAACTGCAGGAAGTGGTTATTACCGATTCGGCCATCAACAATGTAAGCAATACACCTCAAATGAGCAATTTCTCAATGCCTGTTGACGATGTAAAATCGATTCCGGCTTTATTAGGCGAAAAAGATGTCTTCAAGGCACTTCAGTTGCTTCCCGGTGTTCAAAAAGGAAACGAAGGAAGTAGTGGTTTGTATGTTCGGGGAGGAGGCCCCGATCAGAACCTGATTATTCTCGACGACGCAACAGTTTATAATGCCAATCACCTTTTTGGATTCTTCAGCCTTTTTAATGGAGACGCACTCAAAAGTATCGAACTTATCAAAGGGGGGTTTCCTGCTCGCTATGGCGGACGACTTTCGTCGGTAGTAGAAATGAATATGAAAGATGGAAACCGCGAAAAGCTGAGTGGTGAAGGCGGAATCGGACTTATTTCGTCGAGACTTACACTTGAAGGACCCATCATAAAAAACAAGGCTTCGTTTTTGGTTTCAGGACGCCGCACCTACATAGATGTTTTGGCTCGTCCACTAATGAACAATGGGAGCGTATTCGGTTACTATTTCTACGATTTCAATGCAAAAATGAATTACGAAATTGATAAGAAAAACCGACTGTACGCCAGTTCGTATTTCGGTCGCGACAAATTCTATTTCAACGAGGATGGCGATACGCCCAGCGAGAAATTCAAAGCCGGTCTCTTTTGGGAAAATGCAACAGCTACTCTACGATGGAATCATGTTTTTTCGAACAAGCTTTTTTCGAATGCTTCGCTCATCTTCAGCAATTATAAAATGCGCATCTACGAAGAAGATGCTTTTGAAAGTGGTTATTTTAAACTTCATTACACAAGCGGAATCCGCGACGTAGGGGCAAAGTACGATTTCACATTCTATCCCAACACCAAACACACTTTACGATTTGGGATGCTGTCGACCTGGCATAGATTCAAGCCATCGGCTGTTGTGTACGAAGACAGCGGTCTCGACGAATTCGTTTCAAATATATCAACCATCAGTACGCTAGAATCGTCATTGTATGCCGAAGACGATTGGAAACTCGGACGTTGGATGGGCAATTTTGGTGTACGTCTCAACGATTTCGCAACCGATTCAGCCAATTATATTAATGCCGAACCCCGTGCAGCTATAGGTTTTATGCTCAACGAGATATCAAGCCTTAAAGCTTCGTGGACCATGATGCATCAGAATGTTCATTTACTGAGCAATACGGGCATGGGCTTACCAACCGACCTATGGGTACCTTCCACCGGACGTATCAAACCGCAGGAAGCCTGGCAGGCTGCAATTGGTTATGCCCGCGATTTACCGAAAGGAATGTCGCTCACACTCGAAGGTTATTACAAAAAAAGCAGCAATGTAATTGGTTATCGCGAAGGTGCGAGTTTTTTGCTAATCGACGATCCATCGGGTGCTGACCAAATGAGTTGGGAAGACAATATCACAGCAGGACAAGGCTGGTCATATGGGGCTGAAATACTTCTTCAGAAGCGCAAAGGAATATGGACCGGTTGGGTTGGCTATACGCTTAGTTGGACACAACTTCAGTTCGACGATCTCAACAATGGCGAGAAATTTTATGCCAAATACGACCGACGATCCGATATTTCTGTGGTGAATATTTTCAAGTTAAGCAAAGCGGTTACGCTAAGTTGTGTGTGGGTTTATAGCTCGGGGAATGCCTTGAATATTCCTATCGAAACCTATCAGGCAGCTTTGGATATTCCACAGGATTACATGTATTTTCCATGGTTCTACACCTATAATTACGGTTCGAAAAACGATTTCAGAATGCGTTCCTATCATCGATTCGATATCAGCGTTCAACACCATAAACAACGCGAAAAAAGCGAACACACCTTCGAAGTAGGTCTCTACAATGCATACAATCGGCACAATCCGTATTTTTATTATGTTGATGGGAACTACGATGATAATACGGGTACCTACACCAACCAACTAAAGCAAGTTTCATTGTTTCCGCTTATTCCTTCATTTTCTTACACTATAAAATTCTAAGTATGAAAAAGCATTGGATATTATTATTGTTGATTACGGCATTGTTTTCTTCGTGCGAAGAAATGGTAACCACTATAGATGTGCCGGGTTCTGAGTCCCATTATGTTTTACATTCATATCTTTCCCCCGAAGACAGCGTCGTGATGGTTCTGGTAAACCGTTCAACTCCGGTTTTTGGCGAACAAACATCACTGACAGATACTTCATGGATAACTCATGTGAAATTGTATATTAACGGTTTTGAACTTCCACGGCAAACCTGGACCGAAGACCAGAATGGAAATTTTAAATTTCAGGTATCGCAATCGTTGTTTCCAATTTTGCCTGGCGAAACCTACAAAGTAGAACTCAAAATTGATGGTGTAACCGAATGCAGTGGATCGTGCACCATTCCATTGCAGACAAACCAGAGTATGGTTTTCAGCGGATACGATTCAACTCACTATCTCGATGACGAATATTATTCGTATTATGCAATTTATTCATTTATCGATGCTATCGGAGAGGGTAATTTTTACAGAGTTGGAGCCGAACTCGGATACATCGACAGCTGGTCCGGAGATTCTGTGTGGAATATTATTTATCCCGAAGTGGAATATTTCATGAAAGATATTGACCATGATGGACAGGAAATAAGCGGACGTATTTTTTATTACTACGATTCATCGCGCGATAGTGTAACCAGTCTGAAACTAACACTCTATACCACCGACGAGATCTACTACAATTATCATCGAGCCATTCTATCTCAAAATGGCGACGATCCTTTCTCTGAGCCTGTGATTGTTCCAACCAATATCGAGAATGGGTTGGGTTGTGTAGCAGCATACAGAAAATTTACTGTGACAGTGCTGTAGCTTTTGCTTTGTAGTGGAACAAGCTTATGAAATCCAGCCTGTAGTGATTGACAGGATATTTTGTATTTTGGTTTACAATATCATGGTTCTGGCTTAAAAAGCATCACCCTTTTCGCTCAATATCGGCACCCAGTGCTCTGAGACGTTCATCGAAAAACTGATACCCACGATCGATTTGTTCGATATTATGAATTTCGCTGGTACCTTTTGCCGACATGGCTGCAATAAGCAGCGATACACCGGCACGAATATCGGGTGATGTCATTTCGATTCCACGCAACGGATATTTACGATCGATACCTATTACTGTCGCCCTGTGTGGATCGCAAAGAATAATCTGTGCCCCCATGTCGATCAGTTTGTCTACAAAAAACAAGCGACTTTCGAACATTTTCTGATGAATAAGCACACTTCCTTTGGCTTGGGTTGACACAACCAGTGCAATACTCAATAAATCAGGTGTAAAACCAGGCCATGGAGCATCAGCAATGGTCATTATACCACCGTCGAGATACGATTCAACAACGTATTCGTCTTTAGCTGGAATAAATAAATCGTCGCCTTGTTGAATAATTGTAATTCCAAGGCGCCGGAATGTTTCTGGAATAATACCCAAATCTTTTACCGAAGCGTCTTTGATGAGTAGTTCCGATTGTGTCATAGCGGCAAGACCAATAAAACTACCTACTTCAATCATATCGGGGAGCATGCGATGAGTTGTGCCCTGCAAACTGTTGACTCCTTCAATTTCGAGCAAATTGGACCCAATACCTACAATACGAGCACCCATGTTATTAAGCATTCGGCAAAGTTGCTGAATATAAGGCTCGCAAGCCGCATTGTAAATAGTTGTTTGTCCATCGGCCAACACGGCAGCCATAATAATATTAGCAGTTCCTGTTACCGAAGCTTCTTCGAGCAACATTTTTGCACCACGCAGGCGACCGGCGACCGATACAGTATAAAAATTCTTGTACGTATCGAAATCAAGTTCAGCTCCCAGCGCTTTAAAACCAAGCAAATGAGTATCCATTCTGCGACGACCGATTTTATCTCCACCCGGTTTAGGAATCGATGCAGTTCCAAATCGGGTAAGCAATGGGCCCAGAATCATTACGGAACCACGCAAAGAACCAGCTTTGCTAATAAATTCAGGGGTTTGAAGATAGCCCATATTGATGTTTGCCGCATTAAAAACGTAAGTCGATTGTCCTGACTTACTCACAGCAACGCCCATTTCGTCCAACAATTCGATAAGACGAATTACGTCACGAATCTCAGGCACATTGCTTATTTCCACATCCTTCTCGGTGAGTAATACGGCACTGATTACCTGTAATGCCTCATTTTTAGCTCCTTGCGGCACAATCTCTCCATGCAGTGTTCTACCCCCCTGAATGAAATAGCTACTCATTGTATTATTTTTTTAATTCTTTTTCCTGTATTTGTTATTCTTGCGGTTCTTCTTGTTGTTTTGCGACCATGTTTTGGTCACAACTTTGTTGCTACGGATAATTTCGGTGGTATCCTGAAAAACAAAATCGGGTTCGAGAGTAAGCTTGCCATCCGAAAGTACCGAAAGTTGCTCAACTATCAGTTCATCTTTTACACTGTCTTTGTTCCAGGTAAGATACAATTTCTTCATTGTGTTTGCAATAAGCCCGACTAATTCTGTTTTTTTAGGGCCGTCTTCCATTTCTACAGCCTTCTTAACCATTTTTTCGGTGTAGCGACCATAGAATCTAAATCTTACTTCGTGAGGAATAGAATAGCTGAGCCATTCCGGAGTTATTTTTTCGTCAGGCTTCGGCATTGGATAAGGAGATTCAACATCGAGCGAAAAATTGCTGATTACATGAAGATGATCCCAAAGCTTACGTTTATAATCAATCATATCACGAGGTCCTGACTGAACAGTCATCATAGCCTGCACAATAGCATTGGCTGCTTTGGTTCGAGATGTTTTATCAGGAAATGTTTTTATAAAATCGATCATTTTCTGCACCGAGCGTCCGTATTCCGAAAGCAAAAGTGGTTCGCGTTGAGTATTGTATTCCATATGACGGGAAAAAATTTAAACAAACAAATATCCGAAATAATTCCGACAATGTTGCCGCTTTGGCTAAACAGATCAGGAATTCAGGATTTTCAAACGAGCAAATTTCAACACCAGCTGCTTCCTCCCAATTCCTTTGAAATCAACGGTAGCCTTTTTATTATGGCCGGTTCCTTCAATAAAGCAAATGAGCCCCTCTCCAAAGCGGGCATGTTCAACTTTCTGCCCGGCAACCAGATCGACAACATCGGCTACCTCGTCATCGCGAAACGGATGACTGAAAGTTGGCTGTTGCACTTCTTTTTTCTGTAACCGATTATAGCTCTTTTGCTGAACGCCACTCTTGTCTTTAAGTGGTAATTTTTGCTGAAAACCACGTGATTGGCTGAATTTTCGCGGAATATCAAGCAATGAGCTGTCAATTTCTTCGAGAAAGCGACTAGGTGTACAAAAACTCAAATCGCCCCAACGATATCGGGTATCGGCATAACTGAGTGTAAGTTTCGACATTGCCCGGGTAATGGCAACATAAAACAAGCGTCGCTCTTCTTCGATCTCTGCTCGCGACGACATCGACATTGAGCTTGGAAACAGGTTTTCTTCGAGCCCTGTAATAAAAACATACGGAAATTCAAGTCCTTTTGCAGAGTGAACCGTCATAAGCGACAAGCGGTCAACCTCTTCCTCTTCGGATTCATCCATATTGGTGAATAACGAAACCATCTGAAGAAAATCGCTCAATGAGGGCGCTCTACCTTCGTTTTCGTTGACATATTCATCCTGAAATGTACGAATTCCGTTCAACACCGATTCAATATTTTCGTAGCGGGTCACCCCTTCGGGCGAGCGATCTTCGAAAAGTGCTTTTACAATACCACTGCCCGTTGCAATTTTTCCGGCCAATTCGTATGCATCGGTCGAGTTGAGTTGCTCCTGATAATGTACAATAATATCTTTAAATTCAACCAGTCGTTTGATCGTTCCTGAATTAAAGCCCGTTGGAATACGATCAATCTCGGAAACAATCTTCCAAACAGGCTGTTCACGTTCGGCAGCTAAAACCGACAATTTATTGATTGTAGTGTTCCCTATTCCACGGACAGGGTAATTCACCACTCTGAAAAAAGCTTCATTATCGGATGGATTAACCACCAATCGGAAATAGGCCAGCAAATCTTTCACTTCCTTACGCTTATAGAAGGACATGCCACCATAAACACGATAAGCTATATTCATTTTCCGAAGAGCATCTTCGAGCGCTCTCGATTGAGCATTGGTACGATACAGGATAGCAAAATCGCTGTTTTTCAAATGATAAGTCATTTTGGAATGAAACACAGCGTTTGCAACAAGCAAAGCTTCGTCAGTCTCGTTAGCGGCTTTGAGCAGCGAAATGGGTTCTCCGCCATCGTTTTCGGTCCAAACAGTTTTGTGCAACTGCGATTGATTATTAACAATCACCGAATTGGCTGCTGCAACAATGCGTTGGGTCGAACGATAATTCTGCTCGAGCTTGAATACTTTCGATCCGGGGTAGTCTTTCCCAAAATTGAGAATATTTTCAATATTGGCACCACGGAAAGCATAAATACTTTGAGCATCGTCGCCAACAACACAAATGTTCTGACTTTTTGCAGCCAACTTTTTCATGATGAGATACTGCGCAAAATTGGTATCCTGATACTCATCGACAAGTACATACTTAAAGCGATTCTGATACTTTTCGAGCACATCGGGATGATTGTGCAGCAACAAATTGATATTGTACAGCAAGTCGTCAAAATCCATAGCCGCTGAGCGTTTGCAACGATTCCAGTATTCCTGATAAACTTGCCAGATAAGTGGTTTTTTCGACAGTTTATCCTGCGATTGAATTTCGGGGTCATTCTTATATGCCGCCGGATCAATCAGGTTCATTTTTGCCGAAGAAATCCGGTTGAGAATATGACCAGTGTTATATATTTTTTCATCGAAATTGAAATCGCGAACCACACTTTTTATAACACTCTTGGAATCATCGGTGTCATAAATCGAGAAATCGTGCGGATAACCAAGCTTCTCACTTTCCATTTTCAGAATACGTGCAAAAACAGAGTGAAATGTTCCCATCCAGACCGAATGAGCATTATTGTCGCCTATAAGTTGAAGAATTCGTTCCTTCATTTCCCTGGCAGCCTTGTTTGTAAATGTCAACGCCAAAATATTGCGCGGATCGACACCTTTATAAATGAGGTATGCCACACGGAAAGTAAGTACACGTGTTTTACCACTACCTGCGCCCGCAAGTACCATTACAGGACCGTCGGTATTTACAACAGCTTGTCGCTGAACTTCATTAAGATTGCTGAGAAATGTTGGTTGCATAAAACTGAACAAAAATACGATGAATTATTGAAAGCAACTCAATCGGCAACGATGAGTTTTCAACGCATCGCATCCAATACCTCCAAAAAATAATATCCACATCAATTTATTTTATACATTTACGAACAGAAACAACCAAGCTATTAAGCTTAGCTTTGCAAAAACACCTACGAGAAAACGAGAAAAAACACCTATTGCCAACAGCAAGAAGGAATATATCTTTGCTTCGTGAAAGTCCCCCCTCTTTCATAACCCTTTAATAAATATGCATAATACATATAGAAAAAAAAATGGTTGACCACAGAGGAGTCAACCATTTTTTTTATCATAAAACAGTACTTAAAGTGTTTTTCAGTTTGGGAATAGCTCAAATTCAACTATATTCTAATGCACCAAACGGAGCATTTTGCGCCAGCGGATTTTACCCGATGCGATTGTACGGTCCTTATCGAGACTTAGCCACACAAAAACAGCTTTACCTACAATATGATCTTCGGGAACAAATCCCCAGTAACGGCTATCGGCCGAATTGTGACGATTGTCGCCCATCATAAAATAGTAATTCATTTTGAATGTATAGGATTTTGTTTCCTGACCGTTGATGTAAATTTTACCACTTCTTATTTCGAGTGAATTACCTTCGTATGTTTGAATAATACGACTGTAAAGAACATAATTTACCGTGTCGAGCTGAACTGTTTCACCGGCCTTAGGAATGGTAAGCGGACCAAAATGATCCCGGTTCCATGGATATGCAGCACTGTTAGGGAAAATTTTGGGATCCCAGGCTGTATCGTTCAATATTTCGGGCTCCGATTCCAGCAAACTCTCATATTTTGCCTTAAACTCGCGCAGCATTTCGAATGTCATGGGTAAAACCATAGAATTAGCACCCAGATTTCGTTCCTGAACCTCCCGAAGCCTGTTTTTGTAATCCTCCATACTAATGCCCATATCCTGCAGAGCATTTCGTGGAACCATGTTTCCGGGTTTAAATCTGAACACATAGTTATATTGCATCAACTCGGGATTTTGAGCCTGCGCTCCATTGATAAAAAGCTGATGATCGCGAACTTCGAGTACATCACCCGGAATAGCTACACAGCGTTTAATATAATTCTCACGCTTATCGACAGGACGAACGGTGATTTCAAATTTTTGCAAAATCTGACCTCGAGCCATCGACATATATGCCGGGAAATCGGCCACGGTTTTTCCATCCTGTAAAGCAAACTGCACTGCCGTCTGAACCACAAAAGTGTGGAAAGTCATTGCCTGTTCCTTAATCATAACTGTATCTCCGGCCGGGAAGTTAAAAACAACAACATCGTTGTTTTCGATACTTTCGAGCGCCGGATATCTGTAGTAAGGCAAACTAGGCCAACTCAAATATGATTTTGTATTTTTAGTCCCCGGCATGGTATGGTGAGTAAACGGAAACGACAACGGGGTCATTGGTACACGCGAACCATACGAAACTTTACTTACAAAAAGAAAGTCGCCAACCAGTAACGATTTTTCCATTGAGGAAGTTGGAATAGTATAGGCTTCGATAAAAAATGTGCGTATAACAGTTGCAGCAACCACTGCAAAAACAATAGCCTCGGTCCATTCACGAACTGTCGATTTTTTAACCCGAACTTGCTGGTCGGGGTGAATATACACAAGACTCTTATTAAAGGCCAGATAAGGCAAATAAACAAAAGGAAACATAATGGCCAAAACCTGAGCTCCAATACTATTTTTATTGAACGCTTTCAAAGTCTCTACAATCAAAAGCATTGTCATAAAAACATTGATGAATGGAATAAGGGTAAAAAACAACCACCAAAGCGGCTTTTTAACCATTTTTAGCCATACAACAATGTTGTAAACAGGAATTAATGCCAAAAAAGGCGAATGTCCGGCTTTGCGGAAAATAAACATAAGTCCAGCAACTCCGACAAAAAAGAGCAACAACGTAAAAAGAATGACAATGTCCATATTCAAAGATTTTTACAAATAACGAAATTACAACTATTTATTGTTTAGCGAAAAAATATCGCCGAAGAGTTCAGCAAAATCAAAGAATCCCTTCTTGTCTTTCAACCACGAAGCAGCCACAACGGCACCTAAGGCAAAACCTTCTCGGTTCAAGGCTTTATGAACTATTTCAATCCGATCGACATCCGATTGAAATGTAATTGCATGATCGCCGGTAACAGTTCCTATACGGTGCGATTCAACGGGAATTTCGCCATTTGCAGCATCAAGACTCCAACCGTGATATTGTGGCAAGTTATTCAACAAAACACTGACCGCCGAAACAGCTGTTCCACTTGGCTTATCAAGCTTTGCTGCATGATGAGTTTCTTCAACCGAAACCCGATATTGATTAAATGCGGCAAATTGCTTTGAGGCAAAATCGAGTATCCGCAACCAAACATTCACGCCAATGCTGAAATTGCTAGCGTACAACACTGCCCCACCCTTTTGGGAGCAAGTTTCTCCGACAATTTGCTTGTGAGATTCCCAGCCAGTAGTTCCGGTAACAACGGGAATTTTCAGGTCGATACAGCGAAGCAAATTGTCTTTTACCACATCGGGACGCGTAAATTCAATAGCAACATCGGGATGGTTTTCGCTGTCAAAAGCAGGCCATTCCTGATCTTGATCGACTGCAGCAACAATGCTATGACCAGCTTCTACAGCCAGTTTCTCGACCATTTTTCCCATTTTCCCATAACCAATCAGAAATATTTTCATGGTCGTAAATTGATTCGAATGGTAAAACCGCCACCTATGGATGGACAAAAAGCTGAGCCGGCATTCCACAAAGCAGGGTGAAACGAAAGACTGAGATCGTCGCTAATGTCGAAATCGTATAAATTGGCATCGACAGCAGCATCCACAATATTCAAAATATAAACAGCCGACAGAATAATGACTGAAAGTTCAAGATTATGACGGTAGTAATTGCGCAAATCGAGCAGGTTGGTTTCGGTATAGTGACCTACAAAAGGATCCACCGTTGTTGAATCGCCATCGGTACGGGCAATATATGCACTACGGTAATCCTTATAAAGATTATTATTGAACCCTATTGCATATCCAGCACCTCCCAAACCAGCATAAATAACAGGGACTTTCCAGTATTTACGATTATAAACCTGCCCCAAACCCGGCAAACAAGCCGACATGATAGTAGCTTTTTGCGGAGAATGAACAACGGTGACAGTATCTTCGATATTCTGTGCTCCGACAATACCGGCAAACGCCACGATAAGAAATATTGCCAGGCTTATTTTTCGCATAATCCTATTGAAAGAGTTTTTCGATTTTATGAAGTTCGTCTTCGTTTTTAAAATGAAGTGTAAGCGAACCTCCACGGGCTGTTGCCTTCAGTGAAATTTTAAGACCGGTTTTTTGTGTAAGATTCTTTTTCAGTGAATCGAATTCAGAAGCCAACGCAATAGTTTTCTTGGCTTTTTTGTTGGGGGGATTGTTGATTGTTCGAACAATTTCTTCAACCTGACGAACCGAAAGATCGGCACTAAGTATTTTCTGATACAACTCCTTCTGCTTGGCTTCGTTGTTCTCGATGCTTAAAAGCGATCGGGCATGCCCCATCGATATTTTATTGTCGCGAATACCCGCCTGAATTTCGATAGGCAAACGCAATAGACGAAGATAATTGGCAATAGTTGTTCGCTTCTTGCCTACTTTTTCGCTCATTTCTTCTTGTGTAAAATTGCATTCTTCCATCAGCTTTTCAAAAGTAAAAGCAATTTCCATCGCGTTAAGATTTTCGCGCTGAATATTTTCAACCAGAGCCATTTGCAAAACAGCAACATCATCGGCCTCACGGATAAAAGCGGGAATCTGATTGAGTCCAGCCAGTTTCGATGCTCGTAAACGGCGTTCGCCCGAAATAAGCTGATATTTACCATCTTCAAGTTTCCTTACAGTCACTGGCTGAATAAGTCCCTGATACCTGATCGATTCGGCCAAACCGTTCAATGCTTCTTCTTCGAAAGTATCGCGGGGCTGATAGGGATTAGCTTCTATTTCGTCAACATCTATGAGTGGAAATGCAATCACAGGAGTGCTTACACCATGACCAGTTTCGGCATCGGCGCCGTCGAGTAATGCACTGAGACCACGTCCCAGGGCTTTCTTTTTCGTATTCATCGTGCTGTTTTACTTATTTCTTTTTGGATATATCGTTGTTTCGTTGTAAAATTTCGCGGGCTAAATTGAGATAGCTCACAGCACCTTTACTTTCGACATCAAACATTATAATGCTTTCGCCAAACGACGGCGCTTCACCCAAACGTGTGTTACGTGGAACAATAGTTTCGAAAACCATTTCTTTAAAATGCTGGCGCACCTCATCGACTACCTGATTGCTAAGACGCAAGCGAAGATCGTACATAGTCAACAAAATACCTTCGATGCTGAGTTCCTGATTGAGTCGGGTTTGCACAATTTTGATTGTATTAAGCAATTTGCCTAAACCTTCGAGTGCAAAATATTCGCACTGAACCGGAATCAGAACCGAATCGCTGGCTGTAAGCGCATTCACAGTAATAAGACCCAACGATGGTGAACAGTCAATTACAACATAATCATAGTCGTCGCGTATCTGCCTGACCACTTTACGCATCATACGCTCACGGTTTTCCATGTTTATCATCTCAATCTCGGCACCAACCAAATCGATATGCGCTGGTAAAATGTCGAGATTTGGGGTTTTGGTATGCTGAATAGCTTCGGAAGGCGCAACATTATCAACAATACACTCATAAATGCTGGAGCGGATATTTTTAGGATCGAAACCCAAACCCGATGTGGCATTAGCCTGCGGATCGGCATCGATAAGCAGGGTTTTCTTTTCAAGGATGGCAAGACCCGCACACAGGTTAATAGCCGTAGTGGTTTTGCCTACGCCGCCCTTTTGGTTTGCAATTGCAATTACTTTTCCCATATATGTGATAACACAAATTAAATGAACGCTCAAAAATACGAATTTTTCCGCACAGCCGATATGCGGTTTTGAAAAAGGAATCGATTACTAAATTAATTCTCCTCCCTATCGTTGTTTATGTCTTCGATAAATTCATGCTCGTTGATGTAATCGTTCTGAATATCATCGGGTGTTTCTTCTCCCGTTCTGATAAAACGAACAACGGCTTCGAGACCATTGGCAAATTTGTCGAAATCTTCCTTGTAAAGAAACAGCTTGTGTTTTTCGTAAAAAAAGCGTCCGTTGTCCTGATTGAACCGTTTTTTGCTTTCTGTTACAGTGATATACATTTCGCCACTTCTCATCTCTTTTACGTCAAAAAAATATGTACGTTTACCTGCACGCACTACTTTCGCATAAATTCCATCCCTTTCTTTTCTTTCGAAGTCTTCCATATCAAATAAATTTCGGCAAGAAACGCAAAACTATGCATTTATTCCTTAATTGCCAAAAAAAACACTATTAAATTTTAATCGAATGATATTCAGCGACTTAATTAAGTCTTACTCATATCTTGTTTTATTGATCACGCTTCTGAAAATGCACGAAACCCAAATAAGTAGATCAAGTGAATAGTGATTAAAGTTGGACGCCGGATTATATTTTAATGTTCTATTTGTGTCAGCATCACACCCGATATGTATGATAGCAAAAAGCACTTAAGACCAGCAATGTATTATAAATATGAAAATCCACTCTCATCATACCCCTTACTCCACTACAATTCCGGCATCAGAAAGCAGTCCCAGTACGCCGGGATACGAAAAGCGGGCACCTTTAAGTTTGTTGAGCGACGGGAAAATAATGAACCCCAAGGCTGTTCGGAAATCGCAACCGCTAAAGTTGCAATGCTCGAAACGGGTACCTTCGAGATCACTACCATCGAACGAAGCCTGGGTGAGGTCGGCATCATCAAAAAAAGCTTCATGAATAACACATTGAATAAATGCCGTTTTCCGCAGGTTAATTTTCTGAAACACTGAATAATTGAGAATGCATTTTCGGAAAGCTACAGAGAAAATGTATTTTGAGCATTTCCCAAAATCGATACCCAACAGCTTACAATCTTCGAAACGAATATTCACAAATACCGTTTTATCCACCTTACACATACTAAAATCGCAACCGGTAAATTCACAGTCATCGAATACAAAAGCACTTAAGTCGAGTCCCGCAAAAGAGCATTGACTGAATGTGCAGGAAATAAATTCATGTTCGTCGGAAGGAAAATGACTTTGTTTGAAATGTTGGTCGCGGATCATAGATAATAAATGTTGTGGCAAAAATAAAAAACTTTTTCAGCTATATGAAAGCTCTACGGATAAACATTCCTTCTGAACCAGAGCTAAGTGTTCTGTGTTTCACAACGAACAAAGGAATGCTGTATACTTCACCTATTTTTTTCGCATAGATTCGAGTTGAGCTGCTGAACCCGAAAACACATTCACATCCACTGGTCCCGAAATGCCGTCGATACTGGCTTTATCGCTGAATTGCCAGTACTTCCAGTCAGCAAATGTTGCCGGTCGGTTTTGATAGTAGTGCGCCACCCATAGTGGATATTTCTCCACAATGGTTCCCCGAAAGTACTGTTCGTAAAAATTGGCTCCTGTGTAAACGATAGGTTTAATCCTATAATAGCGTTCTACAATCTGCAACCATACTTTAACCGCGTTCACCAGCTCCGATTTATTCATACCTGCAGGAATTTCTTCCACATCAAGAACAGGCGGCAAATCGCCTGTTTGCATTTTTACATTCCGGCAAAAATGATTGGCTTGTTTTTCAGCATCGAGTCCTGCTCGGAAAAAATGGTAAGCTCCGCGTGGTATTCCATTTTGAAATGCACCCTTCCAATTGGATGAGAATTGAGGATCTTTCATCGATGTACCTTCGGTTGCTTTCATAAAAACAAATTCAACCGTAAATCGTCCCGACTTAAAATCGGCTACGCGATTCCATTCAATATTATTTTGGTAGCGCGATACATCGATCCCAAAAACCGAATATTCTTCAGGCAAAGGAATACCAATACGCGTAATTTTCTCAGGCGACGAATGTTCGGAAACCGTTTTCTCGAACACCCACGACATAAAATAACGTCCCGGATTGGTAAAAAGAAGAAAAATAAAAAGTAAAAGCAACACAGCCAGCATCCAAAAATGTGGTTTGACTCTGCGTTTTCTACTTCTGCTCATAAACAGTAACTATTCCGAAGCATCTTTGCCGTGGCAGCTTTTGTATTTCTTACCGCTACCACAGGGACAAGGATCATTTCGTCCGACTTTCTTCTCAACACGGACAGGCTCTTTCGAGTGACTGTTTGCACTGGGGTCGTGGTATCTCGGATGATTAGTACCATCCGGGATATCAGATTCACGACTGGTTTTCAGATTTTTATTCTCCGAACGTGCTGCAGCTGCCTGGGTTTCCGACAAATGATCTTCGGCTAAAGGAATGCGACCATGGCAAAGGAAGCCAATCAGGTCTTTACTCACCTTGGTTAACATCTGCTTGAATAGTTCGAACGATTCGAATTTGTAAATCAAAAGCGGATCTTTCTGTTCGTATGTAGCATTCTGAACAGACTGTTTTAAGTCATCCATTTCGCGAAGATGCTCTTTCCAAGCATCGTCGATAATAGCAAGAGTAAGACTGCGTTCGATTCCGCGCATCACTTCGCGTCCATTGCTTTCGAATGCACGTTTTATATTAGCCAGAGCCGAAAACGAACGTTTTCCATCAGTGAACGGTATTGAAACATTATCGTATTTGCGATTTACATTTTCGTAAATCTCTTTAATAATCGGATATGTACGTTTTCCGACCAAATCGCATTTTACCTGATACTCATTGGTCGCCTGTTCGAAAAGTTTGGTTGCAATGGTATCGGTGTTCTCACTCATCATGTCTTTTTCATCAACCGGAGGATCGACAGCAAACACGCGCATGGCTTCGTAAACAAATAAATCGTAATCGCGGGCTTCCTGAGCTTCGGATACAACATTTTCGGCAACATCGCTAAACATGTTGGTAAGATCTATACTAAGTTTATCGCCATAGAGTGCGTTTTTGCGACGTTTGTAAATCACTTCGCGCTGCGAATTCATCACATCATCGTACTCAAGCAAACGTTTACGAATACCGAAGTTATTTTCCTCCACTTTCTTCTGAGCTCGTTCGATAGCTTTGGTGATCATGCTGTGCTGAATCACTTCGCCTTCTTTGAGCCCCAGTCGATCCATAATATTGGCAATCCGATCAGAGCCAAACAAGCGCATGAGGTCGTCTTCGAGCGACACATAAAACTGCGAAGAACCCGGGTCGCCCTGACGTCCGGCACGACCACGCAACTGCCGGTCAACACGACGCGATTCGTGACGTTCGGTACCAATAATAGCCAAACCACCAGCCTCTTTCACACCCGGGCCAAGCTTGATATCGGTTCCACGACCAGCCATATTGGTAGCAATGGTTACTGTTCCGGCAAAACCGGCATTAGCCACAATATCTGCTTCTCTTGCGTGTAATTTGGCATTCAGTACGTTATGCGGAACTTTACGCATATTCAGCATACGGCTCAACAATTCGGATGTCTCTACCGAGGTTGTACCCACCAAACTGGGTCGGCCAGCTTCACGCAGTTTCACAATTTCGTCGATAACTGCATTGAATTTCTCTCGTTTGGTTTTATAAACCAAGTCGTTGTAATCCTTACGGGTAATAGGTCTGTTAGTTGGAATCACAACCACATCGAGTTTATAAATATTCCAAAGCTCACCCGCTTCGGTTTCGGCAGTACCGGTCATACCCGCAAGCTTGTTGTACATGCGGAAATAGTTCTGCAAAGTAATGGTAGCATACGTCTGTGTTGCTGCTTCCACCTTTACATTTTCCTTGGCTTCGATGGCCTGATGGAGTCCATCGCTGTAGCGGCGACCTTCCATAATACGACCAGTTTGCTCATCAACAATCTTGATTTTATTGTCGATAATAACATATTCAACATCTATTTCGAAAAGCGTGTAAGCTTTAAGCAGTTGATTCATGGAATGAATACGATCCGATTTCACTGCATAATCCTGACGCATCAGTTGTTTTTTCTCGATACGTTCGGTATCGGGCATATTCGATTTTTCAAGATCGGCCAGTTCGCTTCCAATATCGGGAAGAATAAAAAACCTTGGATCGCCGGTCATTTCAGTCAGCAGATCGATACCTTTATCGGTAAGTTCTATGGAGTTATTGCGCTCATCGATTACAAAAAACAAGTGATCATCGATCAAATGCATGTTTTTCATATTCTCAGCCATATAGGTATTCTCGGTTTTATGCAAAAGGGTTCTCATGCCCGGTTCGCTGAGATACTTAATCAGAGCTTTGTTTTTGGGCAACCCTCTGAAACACTTAAGCAATGCAACACCTCCGAGTTTTTCTTCTTCTGACGAAGGATTTTCTTTCGATAGAAGCTGCTTGGCTTCGGCCAGCAACTGGTTAATCAGATTTTTCTGTGCATTGGTGATTTTCACCACATAGGGTTTCAAATCGTCGAATTCCTGCAAATCGCCTTTGCTGGTAGGACCGGAAATAATCAGAGGTGTACGGGCATCGTCAATCAACACCGAGTCGACCTCATCCACAATAGCATAGTTGTGTCCACGTTGTACAATTTCTTCGACACCACGCGCCATATTGTCGCGCAGATAATCGAATCCAAATTCGTTGTTGGTTCCGTATGTGATATCGGCGTTGTATGCTTCTTTACGAGCGGCACTATTCGGTTCGTGTCGGTCGATACAATCAACCCGCAAGCCATGAAATTCGAACAAAACGCCCATCCACTCCGAGTCGCGTTTTGCCAGATAGTCGTTTACCGTTACAACATGAACTCCTTTACCCGGAAGGGCATTCAAATACATCGGCAATGTAGCAACGAGTGTTTTCCCTTCACCCGTGGCCATCTCGGCAATACGTCCCCAATGCAAAGCCACACCACCAATCAACTGCACATTGTAGTGAACCATATCCCATTTCATCGGAGTCCCGCCAGCCGACCATGTATTGCTCCAGGAAGCTTTATCGCCATTAATTTTAATATGTTGTTTACGGGCCGAAAGGTCTCTGTCGAAATCGGTAGCCGTCACCACCACTTCCTCGTTTTCTTTGAAACGGCGGGCAGTATCTTTAACTACTGCAAATGCCGCAGGAAGAATTTCGTTAAGTTTCTCCTGGGTAGTATCGTAGATTTTCTTTTCAAGACGATCTATTTCGACATATAGGCGCTGTTTTTCTTCAACAGGCATATCGTATTCTATATCGAGTCGTTCTTTAAGGTTTGCCACCTCGTCTTCTTCTTCCTGAACAGCTTTCTGAATATTGGACCGAAACTCAATGGTCTTCGCACGAAGCTCGTCGTTGGATAGTGTTTTTATTTTTTCATATTCAACATGAACTTTTTGCTCGAAAGGAGCTATTTCTTTCATGTCTTTGTCGGCTTTGTTGCCAAACAATTTTTGCAAAATGGTAGCCATAGTAATATTCAATAATAATCAGTACAAAAGTAATTTTTTTTTTCTAGTGTTGGAAGAATAATGGATAGAAATTGGAAAGTTGAATAAAATACGTATTTTTGTATGTCCGCTTAAAATCCTAATATAAATATTATGGAAATAAATCTACTCGATCTAGGTCGTCGCTTCCGTTCAGAGGCAGGTTGTATTGCATATCTCCGTAAAGAAAAAGAATCAATCGGATTCACTTGTCGACGATGTGGATCCAAAAAACATTATTGGAACTCGCGTCACATTTCTCATGACTGTAAAGACTGCGGACACAGATTGCCATTGCGGGTTGGAACGCTACTTGAAGGAAGCAAACTACCCTACAGATATTGGATTTTCGCACTATACCTTATGACAATGACAAAGAAAGGGTTTTCTGCGCTCGAATTGCAAAGACAACTTGGGCATAAACGATACGAACCAATCTGGGCGATGATGCACAAAATCAGGTCGTTACTTGGAAAAGCAGAACAATCAAAGCTAATCGGTGACAATGTTGAAATGAAGAATCTGGTGATGACTACAATTGCCACTACTTCGAAAAGCCAAACGAGTACAAATGTCCTGGGAGAGAAACAAGATTCAAAAAAGAAACGCGAAGTGCGAGTGATCGCAAGAGTTAGCGAACCGCATAAACCTTTTAAAAAACAGCGAAGAACAACATTTAAATGGGTACGTTTTCTTGTAGAAAAAGAGGAGCAACAAGTAGTACACCTTACTTTTATTAGTCCTGCAGCTCGAATTGCACAAAGAGGTATTTTGAATGCCCGACCATTTTTTCTTGACACTGGATTTCTCAGGCAATTTCATCCAGAAGATTATGAGCGAAAACTTCACTGGGTTGTTGCTTTAAGTGGCAACGCAAAACGAATAGTTAACGGTATTCACCATCATGTAGGAGAAGAATATTTGCAAAATTACCTTGATGAATTCAGCTATAAAACAAATCATCGCAATGATGGTTTAGAGAGTTTTTCAAATGTCGTGAAAATTGCTGTTAGTGGCAATTGGTGGCATAATACTAGGAGCTTAAACGGATATACATATTCTGGTCCCTTCCCCCACTAATTCCATACCTTTGCAACCATGAAACCAAAAGGAAAAATTCTGTTCCTCGACTCCACTCACCCTTTCCTCCCACAAAAGCTGGAAGAATCGGGATTTGAGGTTCTGAATTACAATGGAAATCCGGAAGATTTCGAAGCTATGCTTCCTCAACTCACAGGTATTGTGGTTCGCTCGAAACTCAAACTCACCAGAGAAATTCTACAAAAAGCCACCAAGCTCAAATTCATTGCACGCGCCGGCGCCGGAATGGAAAATATCGATGTGGAGTTTGCCGAAAGCAAAGGTATTGCCTGTTTGAGTTCGCCTGAAGGGAACCGCGATGCAGTTGGAGAACAAGCACTCGGAATGCTTTTGATGCTTATGAACAATTTGCGCAGAGCCGACAACGAAGTGCGAAACGGCATCTGGAAACGCGAAGCCAACCGAGGATTCGAACTCACCGGAAAAACAGCCGGCATCGTTGGCTATGGCAATATGGGAAGTGCTTTTGCACAAAAAATAGCCGGGTTCAATACCAACACCATTGCTTACGATAAATACAAAACCGGATACAGTTCATCGCTTGTGAAAGAATGCAGCATGGATGAGCTTTTCGAGACTTGCGATGTCGTAAGCCTGCATATTCCGTTGACCGAAGAAACCACGTTTCTGGCTAACAAGGCATTTTTCGATGCATTCAAAAAGCCCATCTGGTTCATCAACACATCGCGTGGAATGGTTTGCCAGACTTCGGCACTTATCGAAGCCATTGAATCGGGAAAAGTCCTCGGTGCAGCTCTCGATGTGCTCGAATGGGAAGATTACAGTTTCGAGAATTTTTTCAGCAAAGAATTACCCGCCGGATTCAACTGGCTCAAGCAAAGCGACAAGGTAGTTCTTAGTCCGCATATTGCAGGCTGGACACACGAATCGAATCGTAAACATGCGGAAGTGTTGTGGGAGAAAATAAATACAGTGACAAGGCAATAACACTCATCACCGTATTCGGAACCAATTCTGATCATTCTTAATGCATACTTTCCAGTAGTATATTTTCAGAAAGCAACACCGCGTTTTCAACCGAGTTCAATGCCCCTAAAACGGTCATCAAAAATGCACCCTGCGGAAACATTTTCTCCTCCCAGTTTATTCTTTCACCCGGATCTACTACTGAAGCAACATCTCTGGTATCGAGCAGCGAGTTAATCTGTACTGCTACATCTTCGTTTTCCGACAAATCGAGAATGCTTGTCCGGTATTCAATCAGCATGGCTTTCAGCCTTGTTGCATTCCCATTGTTGTGCATATAAACCGATGTTTTGTAATACTCATCTTTTGAATTAACCGCCCACAAATCCAACTCGCCATACAAATTTTTATCGTCAACCCGTTGTCCGGTTGCAAAAGCAATAAGCTCTGTTTTCATTTGATCGATTTGGCTGCACAATTCTTTTGTTTTTTTGTGCAATTTTCCAACTTCATTCAAGCTATCGTTGCTTGTCAGCTCAACCACATCATGTTCAATTTTCTGCCTGAGTGCAAATTGCGATTGCTCGGTTTCCTGTGCTCCGGTTGTGAGACTTACCAGGATATCGCGACTTACACTCAGCGACAACAAACTGCTAAAAACAGCAACATAAACCAGAAGCATCATCACTCCAATAAAATTAAGGCTTTGATTGGACTCGTGTTTGCGGTTGAAATATAAAAATACCGGAAGAAACAAGATGAATGGAATGGGAATACTCACAAGCATCAACATGCCAGAGCCTTCCCAATGCATCACTTTAAATAAAACTGAAGTAAAAACAAGAAGCATACTCAAATATGCAACTGTATAAAAGGCGACTTGTTTCTTTCCTGTCTGTTTAAAATTCGAATACAGTGCAATGGGCAAAAACACCAAAGCGAACAAAGCTAATCCGGTTATCATTAGAATAGCTGCTCCGGGCAAATGCAATAGCTTAAAAATAGATCCTGCAATAAAAATATTGACAAGCAATACTCCCGATATATAAATGAACTTTTTCATGGTATCGTTGATTTAATTAGTTTGACAATTCGTTGGTACTTTGCAAAGCAATATGGTGCAATACACTGCTCTCTGCAATCCTGACTCTGAGTTCGAGCCACGAAAGCGAGTTGAGAATGGCAATGGCAGGAAACCGATAGAAATGGTACTCGGCCCAGGATACCGGTTTACCAGAGTAATCTTCTTGTTGCTGATAGGTTGTGAGCAAATTGTAAACAAACTCGTTTTCAGCCTTATTGTTTTCGACCAAGCTTTGAAGAGTTTTGCAGTACGAATCGACTTGTGCTTGAAGCTCATTTGCACGACCTCCTTGAACACCGAATAAGTACTCCTCCGATTTCAAATTTTCGAGCGGATTAAGCATTTGATAGTAAGAATCTGTAATTTTTTCAGCCTCGAGTTTATCTATTCCATCGCTAATTGCAATGATATCCGATTTTATGAAATCAATTAAAGCACAAAACTTATCTGAATTTTCGACTGCAGTGTTGATATTGGCCACCATATTGCTATCGGCAAGCGAATCGGATAGTATTTGATTCGCAAATTTGCTGTTGTAATCTTCGAACGAAGCCACAGCGTTGTTGCTGGTGATTCCGGGCTGCATATAATCGTAAACCACATTTTTCGACACATTCAATGCAAGCAACAAATTGAAAACGCTGAACAAAATCATGGCTGTACACAAATAGATAAATCCGCCTTTAACAGAGTCAGTTTTACGAAAAGAATCAATCGCATACAGCGGAAGCCATATCAAGCTCAACGACATGGAACCGAAAAAAAGCAGTACAGCTGCACCTGGGTAATGCATAATCTTGAAACATTCGCCAGCAAGTGTTATGGCAAGAAAAATAGCTCCGGTAATGTAAACAGCGCTTTCGATACCGCTTTTACTTGTTGAAAGTTTCGAAAACAGAAGCGATGGCAAAAGCAATCCAATAAAAAACAAAAAACCAAATAATAAGAGCAATGCTGCTCCCGGATAATGCATTATTTTAAACAGAACACCGACAATAAAAATAATTCCGGCTACCAGAGCAATGTTGTAAATAAAACCGCCCCATTTGATTTTGTTCTCCCGTTTTAAAACAAAAATGGCCGACGGATAAAATACCGTAGCAAGCAACGTGAAGCCCAGAAGTAACAGTATTCCGGCTCCAGGCCAGTGCATAATTTTGAATGTGGCACCCAACGACACCATAATCAAACTTATAAGCGAAAAAATCTTCATGGTTGTTTTCATAATTCTATATTTTTTGTTGATGACTAACAAAGTTTTTTCTTCTACATCTTTGAGTGTTTTCGAATCGAGCAACTGAGACGATTCACTATAAGCTTCTTCGAAGCTCAAGCCTCTCGAAATGGATTCTTCAATCAAGCAGCAAATATGATCGGTGAGGTCATCGGCCAAATGCGAAAACGACACCTGCGCACCAATCACTCTGCCACGGACAAAGTCCACTTCTTTGTCGGTTAAGCTATACATAAGCCTTTCCAATGTTGGGATTCAACAATGCGCGAATGGTGTTGGCAAACTCTTCGAGCTCACTCACCTTTTCGATGGCCGCCAATTCACCGCTTTCGGTGAGCTGGTAATAAATACGGTTGCGGTTGTTTACCAATTCCGACTCGGTATGGACATAACCATCGTTTTCGAGCTTGTGTAATACAGGGTATAAAGCTCCAAAAGTGAGCTTTATTTTCCCTTCGGTAAGCTCTTCAACCCGTTGGGTTATTTCGTATCCGTACATTCTGCGGCCGCCCGAGAGCATTTTCAGAACAATGGGTTTCAACGAACCCTTCAACATTTCTCCTGATATCATGACGTTTTATTTTATATTCAACTTTCTTTTATATTACAAATGTACTACATAAAAGATTAAATGAGTCAAAATATTGTCCATTGGATAAAATATTTTCACCCAAAAACATCTACCAAGCTGAATACGTGAATATTAGATTGCGATTAAATTTTAGTTAATCGATTGAAAAGGCAATAATTAACACATTGATAAAATTATTTGTCTGAGCTCGTAATTAGATGCATGTTACAAATAATCACAATGACCTGATTATAACACCAAAGAACCAGATTTGAGATTTTTTTGCTTTTGTTGAGTCATTCTGAACATCATCCTGATGAAAATCAGGACAGAATCCGAACAAAGAAATATGAATAGCATTTGGCAGCAAATACCTTATGCAGATGCTGAAACAAGTTCAGCATGACTGCCTAGTATGGTTGCCAAATGCTTTCAAGAAATAAACCAGTTATCCTTATCCCAAAAACGAGAAAAACTATTTTGTAAAAACCCTCACTGCTGTTTCAATGAGCAGAAACAACACAAAAACGCTTTCTTCCATCTTAATTCCAAGCATGGCTTTGGTGAAACGGCGCGGGCTGAAACTAAGCAGCCACAAGATTATGGTCACCATCGCTATCTCGAAAATATTTGCGCCAATGCTGTGGGTGTTCACCACCATAGAACTGAGTGCATCGCCAAAAACCAAAATGCACATCACAAAGGGATACATCAGTATGGTTGCTATCAGACCCGATTTGCGTGCCTGCTGTCTGTTTGGCTCTATGCTACGTTTGACGACATAATTGTGAAGCAAAATCCACAATGTACAAAATACAACCAGAAAGATGAAATACCAAACCGGATGAGCCATTTGGTCAATAGAAATAAAGATGAATGTCCCAACCAGAATTGAACTAAAAAACAAACCATATCCAATATTTCCCAACTCCTCGGTGTTGAACATACCCGAAGCAACACCGTCAATTCCCGCCACAAGACCAATCAGATACATGGCAGTTGCAATCACAAATGGCAATCCAAAAACAATGAGAATAATGTCGTCGCTGCCACCGCCCATCATCCGATGAATCAGCGTACTAATCCCGAAATCGGCAAGGATGAGTCCCAAATCGAAATATACCGAACGCATATTTGAAAACATGCTACAAAATATTTAATACACACAAACTTTCATTTCCATGTAATCCATCATGGCATATTTCACGCCTTCGCAGCCAGGTCCGCTACCCATTTCACATCTTCAAATAAGCCAACACATGCTCCAAAACAGCATCGGCATGCTGCGGAAAATAGACAGCAATGGCCAGAGCAGCCAGTATTGAGTCAAATGGTTTTCCGTCAGGCATTTTCCATTGAGCTCCAATTTCGGCCAATCCGGCAAGCGGAGATACGCGCGAACCAATCCGCAGCATCAATTGTGTTTGACTGCAATAAACTATAGCACGAGACGAAGGGAGCAATTCAAGATCAACATCATTGTTGCTGAACCACACGATATCAGCATCGATTCGCTCCGACATTTCCTTCACCAAAGCATCGGCTGCATTCAGAATGGCAATACCACTTTCGTAAACCTGTTCAGCAACCACACTTTTGGCATAAGCCAAATCTTCGGCTTCGTGGAATCCCAGTTGAGCGGTATCGTTGGGTTCAACATTCAGAACAACAGCCATGTCGGCCCATTCGTACGGAAGACCATAACTATTGAGCATTTCAACACCAATTTCGGCCAGAATAATTCCAACCGACGGATCGCGCATCAGCAAACGAACATCGTCGGCTTCGGGAACAGGCTTCGGGTTGAAAGCAACCGGACCGGAGTTGAAAATACCGGAACTCACTACACCTGCATCGGGAAACAAATTTTTCAGCGCCTGGTTGAGAATGGTAATGGTAGTCGATTTCCCGCGACTTCCACAAACAGCAATCAGAGGGACATGGTTCTCGCTGTTCTCCGGGAATAGCAAATTCACGAAAGGAGTAGCCACATCAATGCTTTTGCCCATTGAAGGATTTACGTGCATTCGGAAGTTTGGCGCAGCCAATACTTGCAAAATTCCTTCGCCTGCAGCGGGTTTTTCTGCCGGATTGCACAGAATTGCATCAATTCCGGCTACATCGAGGCCAAACATGCGCGCTGCACGCAAAACAGCATTTCGTGTATCGGGATGAACCTCACCGAAAAAGGTTTCGGTTGTACTACCATTCGATGGATTGGCTGTGGCTCCCAAATATATTTTGATTCCGGCAAGGGGAACCGATTGAGGAGTCAAACCCAACCATGCGAGTTGACGCATTTCTTCTCTTCCCAAAGCAATAAAACTCAACGAACTTTTGTCGCCTGCTTCGCGCCCGGATTCGGTGTTGCGTTTTGCGACGAGTTGTTCCACAGTCGATAATCCATCGCCTACCACAAACGGCGGTATCACTTTGCTTACGGCAACAATTTCGGTTCCAATCACCAAAAAACGATGAATTTCGGTTTCGGATGCGCTGGCAAACAAGGTTTCGCTTGTATCGTTCAATTCCAATGAAGGTATGTCCGAAACACCGGGAACATAAAAGACAGATGTATCCGATTCTGCATTTTCGCGGAAACGATTGAAAACAATTCCCGAATTGTCGGGCAATGGGCTGCCCAAATCGAGTGGAACTACATTGGGTACCGGAATTCCTGCATCGGAAAGCATTTTGAGTGTGAGGCTTCGGTCCGAAATAATATCGAGAGCCAATGCGGGCGTAGCAGAAGTCAGCGACGAACGGATCCGTTGCTGAAACTTTCCTGTTCCCAACTGAATGAGGTTGTATTCGTCGAGGCGAAGCCACGGGATATTTCTTTCGGCAGCAGCATCGGCAATCGATTGGGTTGTTGGTCCCAGCAATCGATCTTCGCGGATTGAAACCATCAAACCGACCACGTTTTGTAAATCGAATGGCTGATCGAGCAAAATGGAATTCACCAGATTGAGTGCGGCAACACCGGCTACACTTCCGGCAATTTCGTCGCGGAATCGGAAAATAACATGATACACTCCTTCGCGAAGTGTGCTGCGGGTTTTGCCATACGAAACATGCATGCCGGCCAGGTCCTGCAACTCAATAGAAACATGTTCCATTATATGACCGAGTAAGGTGCCGTCTTTTACCCTGATAAAAAAGCCGCCGCGCACTCCTTCGGAGCAATGATGCTCGACAAGCGAAGGTAGCATGGAAGTCAGTTTTTCGTAAAAACCGGGGATTTCGTTGGTAAAAACCTCGTTGTATTCGTTGAGGTTGATGGTAAACATCACAATGGGGCCGCCACTGTAGTAGTTTGCTCCATGCAGAATCCGAAATCCTTCCACCGTTACAGGTCCCGGAACAAGCTGATATGGCAATTGCCCGAGCTCTGTCATTTTCGTCCGATGAATCTGATGATGTCTGCTTCGCCGGTATGTCCGTTTCCTTCGCCCAAAGCAATGGTTTTGGCTTCGATGTATTCGGTGCGGAAACAACTGAAGTCTTTTTCAATTTCTTCGAGACTGTAAAGCAAACTTTCGTCTTTGGGTCCAAATGTATTGCGAAGCAGTTGCTTTTTGGCAAAAACTTCAATCACCAGCTTACCGCCAATGGTCATCGATTCCCAAAGCCTGAGTGAAAATTCGCGGCGCAATTCCCGTGGAATATGAACATAAATAAGAGCTGCCGCATTGAAATATTCGTTTTTGACAACAAAATTCTCAATGCTATGCGTGTTGTAAACAATCTTCACTTTTTCTTTTTCGGCCAAAGCCAGGGCTTTTTTGCGGGCTTCGACACTCGAATCGAAGGCTTCAACGGTCCAGCCGTTTTTGGCAGCAAAAACCGCATTACGTCCTTCGCCTTCGGCAGGCAATAGCATACGTCCGCGAAATCCCTGCCCTTCTATAAATTGTTTCAGAAAATCGTTGGGCTTGGTGCCATAATGATATTCCGGTTTTCCAAATACTTCATCCCAATGATTGTTCATTTAAACATTGATTAAAAAGTTAATGTCATCTCCGGGATTGTATTCTGCGGTTGGTTTGCCGTAGCGAAACACAATCATGGGTTTGTTGCCGCCCAGCGAAATTCCGTTTTCGCCAAGTTCGAAATAGGTTCCTTCGCGCAAGCCTGCCACCACGGTGTTGCGGTTTACAGCCAGAAATTCTTCGATTCGCTGCTGACGGGTTTCGCCGCCATGACCTTCGGGATTGGCATCGAGATAATGCGGATTGATCTGGAAAGAAATCGCATTGAGGCAATCGAAACTGGCCGGTTCAACAATGGGCATGTCGTTGGTAGTAAACAATCCGGGGCAAGCCACATTCGAACCCGCACTCCAGCCACAGAAAGGAGTTCCGGCAAGCACTTTTTCGCGCATGGCCTGCATAAGTCCTGTTTTGTGAAGCATGTAAATGAGATAGAACGTGTTTCCACCGCCCACCGAAATAGCTTCGGCCTGCTGCATGGCAGCTACGGGATCGGCTTCGGTATGTACCGACGTGAACTCAATGCCATATTCGGCAAAAACACCGGCAACACGGGCAATATATGCATCGTACGATTTTTCGAGACTTTCCGACATCAGATTCACACCGGCATAAGGCACAAAAAGCACCTTCGAAATATTGTTTTGTTTGTAGAACGATACAATCTTTTCCTTGCACCAACCCAAATAAGGCGCTCCGGCCATGGTTGAATTGCTTAACAACAACATTTTCTTCATAGTTCTATTTTTTTTCAAAGTTAAAAAATTTTTGGTTTTGGGGAGGATGAGGCATTCACATAGGTGTGAAGATGAGGAGATGGTGCTATGCTTAAAGGTTGATTAACTTTGGCTATTTACGGTGGATATGAATTATGAGTGAGAAGTTATTTATATAAAATAAGACCGGTGAAAGCCGGTTTTTTTGTTTGGAATGGCAATCTCAGCACCTCTTCGCTCAAGAAATTTTGGAAGTATGTGGTGGAGTTTTGGGAGGTGGAAAGCTTTGCACCCTTGTTTGACGTGAAGGTGATTTTAGTAAGATTGAGGCATATAGAATATTTATTTCTAAAAGTTGATATTTATTTTCAAAAAGATATATAAAAGGACATTTTTTATTTAATTTTGGAAAGAGATTTTCATCTCAACAAATCAACAATAACGCATATAATAACTGAGGAACATGGAAATCATTAAATGTCAGTTTTGCGACCAGGATATTTCAGCAAATGCACGAATTTGCCCCTTTTGCGGCAACAAGCAGCATACCAAAGGGGAACTGAGAAGCATCAGCAATCAAATTATCATATTCCGCTATATAGTTGGAAGCATTGGATTATTGTTGATTGCATACGCAATTGCTTGGTGGCTTTCTATAATTGTGTTTGCGGTTCTATCTGGAATAACCAATATGGCAACTGAAAAGCTTTTGAATAAGTATAAACCATATGAACTAGTAGAAATGCTTAAAAAGAAGAAAAAGAGCTTCTTTGTTGATGTAATACTATTTTTTATCTTTATTGCTGCTGCTTACTATTACTATACATACTACAAGCATTAAAATACTGAATTTTGAAAGCACAAAAACTTGGATTGAGTTGACTGTTAAACAATTCTAAGCCATATGAAAAAATGGATAAAAGAAATTCTTAAAGACGAGCCCACCAAACCGCAGCTTGAAAAAATAAAACTGGCATTAGAAGTACGGCAGATGCAAATTAAATTTTGGAAAATCCTTACTTCAATTGGTGCTATTGTTGGGTTTCTTGCACCTACAGCAGCGATTGTTTTTGCATTTTATACAGGATGGTTTGATCTTGAAAAGAATAATTTAGAAAACAGCAAGAAAATTCTCACCATTGAAAACTACAAATTAGAATATGAACAACATATCCTACAACTCAATGTTGATTCATTCAATGATCAGAAAAGAAAAATCAAGGATTCGATTATTTTCCTCACAAAGCAATTGGGAATAATGTCTGATAGTCTTGCAAGGACAAAAGCCAGCATAGATGAACTTTCGTTCGCTATTACAAATGAAAAACAAAAAACAAAAAACCTTGAAATAGAAAACATTAGAAGCACTTTAATGTATCATAGTCAATATGAATATGAAAAGATATTATCATACCTTACTCTAACAAAAAAATACTTCAAACCTAGCGGTGTATTCGTTTATGTTGGTGAAAAATTTAACACGCTCATCAGCACAATGTCTGATTTCAATGTTAATGAGATATTTCCAAAAACAAACTTCATTGATATTGAAGACGTTGCCAAAATAAGCAAGCCAACGGAGATAAGGCATGACTCATTATTTATTGAATTCGAAATCCAAAACTTAGAATTGCTAAAGTATTCATCTCCTGTAGTTGTAACAATTAGTAACGGCAAGGATTTGTCATACACAGGATTTTTTACAACAAGGAGGATTTCAGAAGAATGCAAATGCAAAAGCGATTTTATTGCTATCGATATCAGTAATCTTGCCAAAGGAGAATATACTTTAACGTATGGATTGTTTCACCAAGGATCACTGATTAGAGCCAACATTCCTTTGTTTTTTTATAAACGAGTGAGCCTGAAAATAGAGTAATAAAGAAAATCCGACTCGCAAAAATAGGATGAGATTCCGACGAATATTTTTCAGCAATTTAGGCTTAATGAATAAAATTAATGCTCCAATATAGCTCAAGCCAAAGAAGCAATAGGCAGAGGAAAATTACAACTCGAATTTGCTAATAAAAGGCATGAGCCACTTAGGGATGTAATGAATGCTTCTATGCCCCCCATCCTTAGCTCCACCAGAATGATTCGTTACAATTTCAAAAATTTCATCATGTGGATACAAATACCACTTTATTCGATCATTTGAAAAAGCAATAAAAATATCCTTATTCAAATATTTATAGTGTATAGTTATCCGACTTTTCAATTGAACCTTCAAAACATGCCCATCAACATGCACAGCATGAAAATCGGCACCATGATAATCATCATGCATACGATATGTTGTGTATCCATATTCAGCAAGAACAGCAGATATCATCTGGTAATTATAACTTTCTTTCTGCTTAGCATTTAGTGTATTGTAGTCAATTTTATCCATTCTTGTGTTTGTTTATAAATGCTTTTTATACCGGTGGCAACCCCAACTCCTTCAAAAACTCATTGTGTTTGTCAGTATTTGTCTTTATGCTTTCATTAATTGAAGTCAATTTTTTATTTACTTCTTTTAAGTCAATTTGAATTTCGTCTTCCGAGGTACTCACGTATCTTGAAATGTTCAGATTGAAGTCATTCTTTTTTATTTCGGCCATTGAAACTCGACGAGAATAACGCTCTCTTTCATTTCGGAATTTGTATGTTTCTACGATATTATCTATATGCTTTTCAGAAAGGGTGTTTTGCCGTTTCCCTTTTTCAAATTGTTCACTGGCATTGATGAATAAAACATCAGTTTTGTTTTTACATTTTTTCAATACTAAAATACAAACCTGAATACCTGTTGAATAAAACAAATTGGACGGCAAACCTATTACGGTATCAATATGATTATCTTTTAAAAGCTTTTCCCGTATGCGTGCTTCTGCACCTCCTCGAAACAAAACGCCGTGTGGTAAAATAATGGCCATTGTGCCGTCATCAGATAAATTGTCTGTGCCTAAAAAATGAAAACCGTGTAACAGAAAAGCAAAATCAGCGGCTGACTTCGGTGCTAATCCATAACCTTTAAAACGAAAATCTTCTGCCAATGTATCATTTGGTTCCCAACGTAAACTAAAAGGCGGATTGGCAACAATGGCATCGAATTTTATTTTTTTACCCGGATTCATTTGGTTGAATTCACCCCATTGATTCAATAAGGTATCACCGTGGAATATCTCAAACTCGGTATCTTTCATACCATGCAAAAGCATATTCATTCGGGCAAGGTTATAGGTAGTGATATTCTTTTCTTGCCCATAGATTTTCCCGATTGTTCCTTTTCCTTTAGTTTCTTTTTTCAATTGTGTACGAACATTCAGTAAAAGAGAACCTGAGCCACAGGCGAAATCCAGCACTTTGGTCAATTTGTCTTTGTACCCTTGTGTTGGGTCGTGGGAATCTAAAAGTACAATTCGGGAAAGAATAGTTGAAATTTGTTGAGGAGTATAAAATTCACCTGCTTTTTTTCCTGAACCGGCGGCAAATTTACCAATCAAATATTCATAAGCATCTCCTAATGTATCGGTATCAGTTGAAAAGTCAGCAATGCCTTCCGCTATTTTTCTGATAATCTTGCAAAGTTTGTCGTTTCTTTCTTTCTCAGTTTTACCCAGCTTCTCCGAATTGAGGTTAATTTCAGAGAAAAGCCCTTTAAATGTAGTTCCAAACGATTCATCTTCGATGTAGCGAAACCCATTGCGAAGCGTTTGCAATAATTCATCATTTTGTCTACTAGCTAAATGAGTGATGTTGCTCCATAAATATTTAGGTTTGATAACATAATGAACTTTTTTACGCATACTATCTTCAAACTCTACAATATCTTTTTTGTTGTCATTGTACCAGTCTTCCAATGGAGGAGGTACGGTATAATCAAATCTACTATCTTTTGAACGGCTTGAAGGATAATCTTTTCCAAGTTCTTTTTTGGCAGCTTCTTCATAGTTGAAGGACAAATACCGAAGGAAGAGAAAGGAAAGCATATAATCACGGAAATCATCCGCATTCATTACCCCTCTCAAATCATTGGCAATATCCCAAAGTGTATCGCCTAATTTTTTATTTTGTTCTTTTTGTGTCATTGATTTCTGTTTTTATGAGAATATTTTAGGCAATTGGAATTCGTATTTATCTGTAAAGGCTTTCAGTATTTTTTTGAATAAATCTTTATTGTCCTCATTCATTTCAACGGGCTGATAGATAGAATATTTACCGTGACTTAATAAGTTTAGAGCCCTCGAAAAAAGGACTTCATCTTCCACCCCTTTTATACAACTTGAAAAGTCGTCACTTCCAAAGAATGTGGATGTCTTTTCTAAAATCGCTCTTAACATATTGAAATGATAAGTGTTGACTTGACCATTTTTATCAACTTTCTTCAATTCGGTTAAAATAGCAACATGGTGAAAAAATGGGGTTTCATCTGTCGCCATCAAAATGTAACCATTTGTGCCATTTTTGTGGAGGAAGTGGCTTTTGTGCTCAATTTTCTTTAGCTCATTATACATTACATTGTAAAATAATGAATGATGCGAGGAGATTACAACCTTTACTTTGTCCTTTCCTTTTTTTAAAAGTTGTGCTAAATCACTAGCCACGCCAATGGCATTATTATCATCGAGTGATGAAATGGGGTCGTCAATGTAAATGTATTTCACCCATTTGTACGGACCATTACCATCATCATCAATGGCCAGTTCGGCTATTGCCAGGAAAATGCACCAGATAAATATATTTTCTTCTCCTCTCGAAACCTTGATATTGTTGTTTTCATCACCTTTGTTAAAAGTGATTGTCCAATCGTCATAATCAATTTTAAAATCGAAATCGGCGTATCGTTCAAGAAAATTGAAAATCTTTTCTTCTAATGCTAACTCTCTGAAACCTTCAAAAAACCTTGATTTATTATTAATGATTAAATGCCTTTTTGTATCGTTTTCCAAATCGTTGTTCCAATGAAAAAGATCTTCTGTAAAAGCATTGTAGTATAGCGTGTCGGTCACAGGGTTTTTCTTTCGTTTTTTACTGATGTCCTTAAACTCCATTGATAGGCGTGTTTTGCCCGTTCCATTATAGGCATAGAGCAAAACAAAGTGATGATTGTTTAAATCGTCCCTTAGCCTGACTGCAACATTTCTCAATGTTTTGTACTTATAAATTTTTTTTTGAACATTCATATTAATCATTCATTTTGGGAAATAACCCCTGCATCAATCCTTTTTTGTGTTTTTTCAATTGTTCTATACTCTCTGTTTGTGCAGCGATGATTTCATCTAAAGAAGAAAGACAAAAAGCGATTTTTACTTGCTCCTTTGGACTTGGGATTTGTAATTGTAATGTTTTTAACTGATTAGGATAAAGATGTACTACCGCTATCCCCTGAGCCATTTGTGCTATATCGTGTCTCTTGGCATTGTTCAAGTAATACGAGAGAAATACTCCATTAATTTTCGAACGAATTATATTCAAATCACCACCTAAAGCTATACCACTTTCTAAAACACAAGAAGCAGTAGCAATATCTATCTGTGTTTCTCCTGATGAAGGAATAATAACATCATTTGCTTTACTTAGAACTAAGCCTTCAGGATTTGAATTCGTATATGACTTAACTGTGCTTATTGTTTCATTATAATGAGTATATAGTTCGCCATATCTGATACAAGGTAAATCCCCATCTTCAACTATGTCGGCTTTTGATATTCCTTTTCCTTTCAAAATTGTTGCAGCTTCATCTAATGATTTTTCCGCCCAAATTCCATCTTTTCTAAATTCAGGGAAACGATACTTCGGCGATTTTTCTCCCTCTTGCGGAAAAAGGTTTTGCATCAAACCTTTTTTGTGGTCTTTGAGAAAAACCAACTTTTGGCTGTGTGCTTCAATCAAATCGTCTAAAGATGAAAGACAGGAAGCAATTTTATTTTGTTCTTTTATTGAAGGAAATGGAAGTTTTAATTTTTGATATTCCGAAATGTAATATCGTTTATGTTCTGTCGCATTAAAATCAATTTGAGAAATAAGTTCATAGATAAATCTTAAATCATCTTTCTTTTTAGGTGTAAGTATTTTTATTGCAGAAGATTTAACCTTAAAAGAAAAGTTAACAAATTTGCTGTCAACAGTAAAGTCGTCAAAAATGATTGCTGGCAATTTCTTATAAACACCAAAATCTTCATTCGTATAACCTAAAATAAAGCTCTTATTAGCAGTTAATACAGGCATTCCCTCATTTAGATAATTCGTGTCTGAAACGATATACTTATCTGGCCTCTCATAATCAAGAACATCTTCCAACGCTTTCATTTCCCATTCGCCCTCATTCTTAAACTCAGGAAAACGCAATTCTGGTATTTGTTTTTTCTTCTTATTCATACGCTGCTAATCCTGAAATTTCACGCCCTTGAGCCAGTTTTTTTAATTGTGGCACCAAGTCTTCCATCAAAGCCAGTTCTTTTACTCTGCGTTCTTTCCAACTCAAATCCAATGGTGATAAAAGGTCAGTTAATCTTTCTCCGTCAAAAATCATTCGGTTCATTATACTTTCTATAAACTTTTTCAGTTCAGACGTTTGTAATCCATGTTTATTAGCAATAGCAGAAATATCCTTATTGTACTTATCTTCTTTGAACTTGTCATAGCCCTTTCGAAGCATTTCAACATCTTGTCCGCTTTCCCAATCCAAACTATTGATGTATTCGGTTAAATCTTCTTCCTCATCCATTAAGTTGGAATTGGATTTTAACAAGCTTATCACTTGTGATTTGGTCATTTTTTGCTTGGCAGGTTTCTTCTGTGTACTGTCTGCAATCAGATTCATTATGTAATCATAATCAATCACCGCAGAAGCAAACAATACAAATTCAAAATCGAGTTGCTGAATTTCGGGCGGTGCATCTTTACCTTCATTTTGCAGTATTTCCCGTAATTGCTTAGCCGTTTCTATGTACGAACTGCGGAACTCCTGCAAGGTATCATCAGGCAAAATGGCTTTGATTTTCGCTTTTTGTTCTTCGTCTAAGTCGGTGTACTGGTCAAGCTGTGTTTTAAGTCGTTGTACCTCCTTAAAGTTTTGTACAAAAGAAATTCTTGCTGCATCACCTTTCAAATTGTAAACTTCTTGTGGTTCGTTTACCAAATTATGCTCCTGCATAAACAAGCCTAATTTCTCAACGGCTTCCTTATACTTGTCAATCATAACTGGTGCAGGGTCAACCAACCAAATTTCTCTTGCTTTACCGTTATCTTCTCCCGAGAACAATGAAATAGCTTGATTTACGGCTTCTTGTTGCGAACGGAAATCTAAAATGTTGCCGTAAGGTTTGGTGTCATTCAATACCCGATTGGTTCTTGAAAAGGCCTGAATCAATCCGTGGTATTTTAGGTTTTTGTCCACATACAGTGTATTCAAATATTTGCTGTCAAATCCTGTAAGCAACATATCTACCACGATGGTAACGTCAATCTTATTTTCGTGCGGATAGTCTTTGTTGCTGTATTGTTGGTCTTTTATACGTCTTTGTACATCTTGATAATACAAATCAAATTCATTGATGCTATGATTGGTTTTAAATTTTTTATTGTAATCTTCAATAATTTCAGCCAATGCTTTTTTCTTCTCTTCTGGATTTTGTTTATTATCCTCACGTTCCTGTGTTAAATCTTCCTGCAATTGCTTGATGTCAGCTGCATTTTTTTGACTCTGTTGGTCTCCTTGTTTTGCAATGAGTTGTGATGGTGGCGAGAACACACAAGCAATGTTTAATGGAACATATTCGGGATTTTCCGTTTGTTTTTTCTTTTGTAATTCTTTGAAAAGCTGATAATATTCAATAGCATTATTTATTGAAGCCGTAGCCATAACAGCATTGAATTTTTTTGAATTTGTGGCTGCATTGTGTTTGTTAAAAATGGCTTCGACTACAGCCTGACGTGAAATTACTTCTTCTGGTTTTTGGTTTTTATTTCCCTTGAAATAATCTACGTGAAAACGCAAAACGTTTTCATCATCAATAGCGTGGGTAATGGTATAAGCATGTAGTCTTTGTTGGAAAATATCTTCTGTAGTTTTGTAAGAGGCGTATTCACCTTCCCTAATGCTGTAATTGGCGTTTTCATCAAAAATAGGTGTCCCCGTAAAACCAAACAATTGAGCGTTTGGGAAAAACTCTTTAATCGCCTGATGATTTTCTCCAAACTGTGAACGGTGGCACTCGTCAAAAATGAAAACGATACGTTTATCTTTCAATGGTTTGAGTCGCTCCTTATAAGTCTGAACTCCTTTGTCAGCTTTCTTTTTATTCCGATTGTTGTTCTCATCCAACGCCAAGCCCAATTTTTGAATGGTGGTTACAATCACTTTGTCGGCATAATCAGTAGAAAGCAAACGTCTTACTAATGTTTCAGTATTGGTATTTTCTTCAACACTACCTTCCTGAAATTTATTGAACTCCTCTCGGGTTTGTCGGTCAAGGTCTTTACGGTCAACCACAAATAAACATTTTTCAATGTCGTGGTTGTCTTTAAGCAAGGTTGAAGCTTTGAAAGAAGTTAAGGTTTTACCGCTTCCTGTTGTGTGCCAGATATATCCGTTCCCTCTGTTTTGCTTAACACATTCCTCAATTGCCTTTACTGCATAAATTTGATACGGTCGCATTATTAGTAATTTCTGTTCGCTCTCAACCAAAACCATGTACTTACTAATCATTTCACCAAGTGTACACTTTCTCAAGAACTTTTCAGTATATGAATCAAGGTGTGTTATTTTCTTGTTGCTTTCGTCTGCTAATTGATAAACAGGTAAAAAACGTTCGTCTGCATTGAACTGAAAATGTTGAATTTTATTATTGGCAAAATAATAAGTGTTTGTTCGGTTACTTACAATAAACAACTGCATAAAGCAAAGCAATGAGTTTCCGTAACCATTGCCGGGTTCGTTTTTGTAATCCACAATTTGTTGCATTGCCTTTCTCGGCGAAATATCAAGTTTTTTCAACTCAATTTGTACAACAGGCAAACCATTAATCAGTAACACTACATCAAAACGTTGATGGCTGTTTTCAGTATTAATACGTAATTGACTAATAACTTCATAGTCATTTTTGCACCAGTCTTTAATATTTACCAGAGTGTAATGAAGTGGAGTACCATCTTCACGTTGAAAATATTGTCTTTCGCGCAATTTTTTAGATGCAACAAACACATCCGAGTTAATGATTTCCTCTTTCAGTCTTAAAAACTCATTATCTGTCAAATGAACACGGTTGAGTTCTTCAAATTTGGCTTTGAAGTTTTGTTCAAGCGTTTTCCTATCAACAATATCAGGTCGATAGTTGTATTTCAACTCAGTTAGCTGGTTGATTAACTTTTCTTCAATATGATATTCTTTAACCATTGGCCAATTATGAGCCGAAATTAATACATATTTTTGTGTTTGACAAAGATATTTTCGAACCTGCAGATATGACCAACAGTAGCACCCATCATTCTCATTCCATAATACTTCAATGCAGGCTTACCCATCTCCCTTTAAGGCGGCAATTAGTTATTTGGGCAAAGGATAAATTTATGGCAGGAAATAATATACTCATTTTCTAATCTTTGGTTTCTTTCTCTTTTGTGGAATCATCGTTTTTTTGTTCACTTATTTTTGCTTCCGCAGGGAATAGATTAATTACACATGCAATTAAATAGACTACGCCAACTACAATGGCATAAGTCCTTACAAACTCTTTGAAATTGTTAATTGTAATAATTCCAGTGATTAAAAGAAACCAAACAAATGAAAGGTAATAAATGGAACCTATAAAAACAGATGAATAAGTTGAAACAAAAACGTCAACACCCTTCATGTTTTTTTGCTCTGGTTTTGCTACTTTCAAAAAATCGAATAAAAAATACTGTACATAAAAAATGGCTATCGCAATGCAAATTGCTGTTGCAGCTCTAGTTGTAACGTCATCAAATCTCTCAAAAAACCAAAGTGGATAAGCACTTATTGCAACAAACCAAAAAACTGAAAGAACACAAACCTGCATTACAAGAAAAACCATTTCTTTCTTAATGGTACTATTCACAAGAGTTGACCAGCTCATTTTTTTCATCAAAGATAAAATCATTTAATTTTTCAAAAAAT
>PHDB01000030.1 GCA_002842495.1 Bacteroidetes bacterium HGW-Bacteroidetes-6 | reverse complement strand
AGTGGCATATATACGGTTAGAGTGTATTACCGTTCCGTCGAATTGAACAGAGCACAATACGCCGTTTGCCCGCATGGATTGACTTCTGCTGTATGACGTATCTTCGAGCAGTTGGACGTTGTTATCCAGTGTGACTGTTCCCGAGAAGGGTGCTATCCATATCCGTACTCCGTCACGGGTATATTCGTATTCTTGATTCCTTTCATAATCAGGAGTATAGACAGAATCATTTACAGAACCCGTCCGGATGATATAACTGCATGAATCTCCGAACACGTATTGAATTTCGCTACTGCTTTCCTGCGTAAAAACAGGATCACCGTTAGCATCAGGACGGTTATAAAATACGATCCCGTTATCTATATAATCTATATAACCGTCAGAATTTACATCTGAAAAATAAGCTTGCGTAAAAGTACTGGAGTTGGTATGGTTGAAACTTCCCGCCACATATAACAACGGGGGTCCTATTTGCCCTTCAAGTCCCCAGCTATTACTCGAAGCAGAGGTTTTTCCGATGCCTCCCAGGCCCGATACATTCTGAAGCTGAGAGCTGTACTGAAGCTGATCTCCGTTCAGTTCCAGCTTCCTGTAATATACTGAATTCCCGATTTTGTAAACCCTGTCAGGTAAGCCATCTCCGTTGATATCCAGCAACATCATATCGTCAAATGCCTTTGCCCACGAGAAATTTAAATTTCCTCCCAACGAAAATGTTTTCAGAAAACAGTTGGTGCCAATTCCTACATTGAGCGAGCCTCCGATGTTTTTCGCATCTGAATGGCTCCTGCCAATGGTTGATGATTCCGGTAATTCAAACAGATTATTTAATAACCCGGACTGGCTTTCATCCAGCTGAGTGTGAATAACTGCGGGATCACTGAATTCCTGAGTCGTATCCTGATAATAATCAAACTTATGTACCTTCGCAATACTTGCATTTAGCGTATCCAGATTCTCACAGGTATACATGAATGGTTTATCTCCACTGAGCAACGTTGAGTCCGAGAATTCTGCAATGCCGCAAACAAGGCTTTTATTATAAGCTCCCGTTTCATACGTGATACCGTAGCCCCTGATAAACTGGTTGTCATAGGTAATTCTAATTGCCCTGAGCAACCTGTCGCTTAATTGCAAAAAACCGTATCGTCCGGAGATTGAATAATCGGAACGGGTTGTATCATAGAGAAACTCAACGTTATATTTTCCATCGGTTGTTTGGTAACCGGTGTACGTGATATCGCTCAGATAAATATCCTTGCCGCCTTGTCCCGGCGATGTAGTTCGTGTGGATGTGGTATAACTGTATTTAATGTAATTCCCGTTCAGATCACGAACTTCCGTTAGTGTCCACTGGGCAATATTCCCTCCTGCATCCGCGAGGACACATGAGGAGTTGACTCCTGCATCCGACGAATATTTTCCGTAATAAAAATGGGTTCCCTGTTTGTCAATGACTTCCCACCAATATTCATCGGGTGCGTTCCCGTGACGTATGATCTTGTCAAAGGCGCCCTCAATCCTTGGGGTGAATATCTTATCGCCGGATAGGTTTCTGGAAACAAAGGTGTCCCTCTGTATCATGGGCAACAATTGTTCGCCATTTATTAAGTATGATTCAGATTCAAGGTCGGAAAGAAAGTGTGGAACCCCCCAGCGGGTATCAACGGTTATTGCAGGTGTTGCAAAGTTCCAGCCCATTCCCATGATCCCGTTTCCTCCTTCGCTGTTGTAGGAAATGGCTATGTTCGGCTGCATACCCTGCCGTCCGGCCGGGAGCCGGATGGGGTAGGACAGGTTGGCTGTCCCGTTGCTGTTGGCCTGCGGGGGACTCATCATGTTCACACCGGCCAGCGGGTCGCCGAACTTCATGTCTTTCATCGAAGTGGGGGTGAACGCCTGCGTTTGCGGTGATTCAGGGGTTTTCAGGATGCCGTCGATAAAGTCCGTGAAGTGATTCGTGTGCGAGATGATCTCGCAATTCGTCATGTCAACACTGTCCTGAGGCATCACAACCCAGTCGGCTTGCCCCTCGTCGTAGTAGAACATGCGGATATCCTTCGGGCCGTAGCCTGCCGGGATGCGGGCCGGGTCGTATTTTATGCGAAGTTCCACGTCCTTATCAAAGTTCTTCCCGTGGGGCAGGCAACGGAAGCCGGCGTTTTCCGCCGTTACGTTGACCATGTCCAGACCGGGCAGGGGCATGTCTTCCTGCCGCAGACCGGTTACCGACATCTGTATGTTTGTTGCTACCGATCCGGCACTTCCTTCCAGTGAAAAGCCGGGAACATTCAGTCTCACGGGCATCTGCGGCGTGGTGGTGGTCTCGTTGTAAACCACTTCCCGGTTCAGTTCGTTGCTGAAGTCGCTCTGCGAGCATTCGTCAAACACAACGGTGCGGCTCACAATTTCCCCGTCGGGGAATACGGCTTTGAGTTCTGTGACCCATGGGCCTTCTGTTTTATTGTGGTTGTATGCAATGCCTTCAAAGGCTCCCTTGTATGATCTTACTTGTTTGCCGTCGGCATAAATGCGGGCTGTGCTGCTGCCGGGGCCGCTCACAAAGCCGCTGATGTAGCCTTCGTCTTCGTAAAACCGGTGCGACAGGGGCTGGTTGAGCACGATCTGCCGGGTGTTTGTTACGGATTCACCGAACCGGACGCGTACATTTTTTACTTTGTAGCTGAACTCATCGCCGTTGCCGGGTACGGAGAAACGAACAATGTTGTCGCCTGCGTGCAGTTGTGCGGATGCGATCTTCTCGCTCTGGCCGCTCCATTCGTTGATAAGTTTCACAAAGGCGCCACCGGTGGCCACGTTGTCGTTAATGCTGCGGCTCACCGAGGTAAAATCCCCGGCTCCGTACAGGTCGTATTCGAGGTAGGCTTGTTTGTTTTGCTGCCATTCGCTGCCGATATAAATATGGAACACGTTGTCGTGCGGATCGTCCGCTACAGAGCCATTGGCCTTGCCTATAATGCCACTGGTTTGCTGGGAAAAATAGATGTTTGCCGATTCTGTATTTGTTACTGGTGTTTGAGTTGCTGATATTGTATTTTCTGTTGTTTTGCTGTTTCCCGAAAACAATCGGCTGCTTTGTTGTCTATTGAACTGTCTGTTGTTTCCTGTCTGAGTCAGAAGGGCTATTGATAAAACAACCACTATACTTGTAATATATGTTGCACTTTTCATAATGAATGATACTTGTTATTGAACGATAAGTTTTCCTGTTTTGCTTTCGTTGCCACTTTCTGCCTTGATCAGGTAGCATCCCTTTTCTTCAAGATTGCCGTTGTATATGTAGTTGTCGAACCCTGAAAATGCTTTTTGCATTATGATCTTCCCACTCTCATCCTGTATGCTCAATTGCACATCCCCGGCTGTTTTAAGCTTTATCTCAACCGAATAATTACCTGTACTCGGATTAGGATAGATTTCAAGTGACGAAATCGCTGCGCCAACAGCATTCCCTCCTTCTTCGTTGTTTTCGGAAACGTTGTTTATTGGGGCACGGTCATTTACTCCTGATGTGTCCGAAAACTGAAAACCAAAGGCATCGCTTCCTGATCCATCAGTATCCCATACCACATTATTGAAGTAAAAATGTCCTGCGGTGTCACTACCTGAAGAAAAAATTACCACCGAGCTATCTACAGGAAACATGAAATCACCGCTGCGGTTGATAACAAGCTGTATGCTTCCTGTCCCGGCATATTCCGGGGCTAAAAGTACAACTTGTGTGCTTATGTCGTCTGCGGTGAGTCCCGAGCGCTTCATCAACCATTTACATTCCGACATGTTCGCCACATGTATGGTGTCTGGTATATCCTGAACTATAGCCATGAGTTCTTTTCCATTGTCGCCCCAGATCAGGTAATCAAGCTCATTTATTGGGCTGGTGTTTGCATCATTCTTTGCCTGAAGAGTCCCTGATGCAATAGCCAGATTGGCTTTACCTCCCAGCCCGCAACTCTGTTTCTGATTAACCAAAAGTAACGAGTCTTTTCCTATTCCCGCAATATGATTACTGTACAATGAATCATTTTTGTAATTCCATAATACAGAATCTTGTGAGTTTACATAGTTCTTTTCCTTTACAGATATACCGTATTTTATCGCCAGATAGGTATGAATTCGTTCAATCTCACTATGTTTTAATGTCGTGTCGTAAAACATGAACTCGGCAAATCTGCCGTGGTATGTCAGCGAATCGGTTCCCACTACGTTCATTCCGGCCAACAAGGTATCTACTGCCTTATATGGCCAACTCATCCTCAGGAGATTGATGGTTGGGATATACATGGTACTGTCGCGGTATTGTTCATTGCTGTAAAAATTTCCAAAGTGCTGAGTCGATACCATAATCCGAAGTGACGAATCAAAACGCAATGACCAGATGCCTTCTTCGGGATATCCCACTTCGGGATCAAAAACGGCAAAAACAATTATACGTGAACTCTCTTGGGGAATATAATTTATTCTAAGGGCTTCTGTCAATGAATCAAACATCAGGCAGGGCTGATAATTGAATAATCCCGAATCGGCCACAAAAGCACCACCGGGACTATAGGCATGGTATCCGTTGCCGCTGATATCCTGCCAGTAATTATTGTTCCCAACCGAATCGGCTGCTAACCAAATCCGGGGTGTAACAAACGAATGATGCTGGGCCTGTATATTCATTGTCAGCATAAATGCCGAAACAAATAAGGTTAGTCTAAAAAATGAACTCATACACGTTATTTTTTGAAACAGAAATAAATGAACCTTGAAATATAATGCTAAATAACTAAGAAACATTGTACAAAAAAATGAACTTTAATCGATTAACATACAATTAACTTTACACAATGTATGTATTTAATACACTCATTATGAATCAGGTACACGTATTGATTTTTCTGGAACACTGTGCTGCTCTGTATTTATGCAATATCATCCTATCGTAAAAAAGCAGAATCCCATACTTGTTTTTTGTCTCCGATTAATCCAAAGATCAGGTTGAATTGTTGAAAATATTTGTGGTTTTTGGGGGATACATTAATATAATGCAACTGTTTTTTTAGTATATGCTGATTAACGTGAAACTTTCTCTTATAGGTTTTACTGCATTTGCTTTTTAGTTTGAATAAAATGTATTACTTTCAAAGGTTAAGGGAAAGACTGAATATAAACCTGAAATGTAAATAGAATCACTACCCGGAATAAAACGGCTGTGATTCTGCTAATCAGGGGGTACTATCCCGCAAACCTGTTTCGTGATAACAAGTTGAAGTATGGCTTGCAGAGCGAAAGGCAAGAAAAAAGCAAATCTACCAAAATCAAAGTTGAAAACAATACACACTTATTGGTTGCTGGAAGTGACCCGTAAAAAACAGATTGAGAACGAAACCCGCTTGTCCGAGATATTTCTTAAACGCGGATATCACGACGTAACGATGAAAACAGAAAACGGCAGTATAGTCGTAACCAACATCACCACCAAAACAAGATTGAACCCATGAAACTGTACCGGAGAAAACGGGCAAAGAGAGACAACGGACATTTACGGGAAAAAGCGGGAATGTTCATGTCCGGAATGAACCATGTTAACACTAAAAGAATGCAGGGAACTGCTCAACGAAACAGGAAAGAAATATAGAGATGCAGAAGTGCTGGCCATCAGGGATTTTTCTACAAGCTGGCACGGATAAATGCCGATTATATACAACAAAAACGGGAAAACATGGTTCAACTGACCCGTGACATCTACGACCAACTGATATACAGTTTTTCATTACTGAGAGACCTGCCGTTGAGATACAGGGATGCAAGTCTGTACGTACAACAGCGGATAACAGGTTCGATCTTCCCCGGAAAACTGGAATATTCAGAAAACAAAGTTCGAACCTCCCGAATCAACGAAGTGGTTGTCCTGTTTTCAAGTATTGGTCAGTCATTGGAGAGAAATAAAAAAGGACGTGGGATTAGCTTACATTTGATATAGAAGGTTGATTTTGGCTTTTCTCATTTGCATTTCTGATAAATCAGAAATAACAAATTCGTAAAAGGGGGTGGGATTAGCTCCGCAAATTACTTCACTTTGTTTCGTAATTGCTCCGCTGATCCCTGTGGCTCCGAATTCCGAGACAAATCCGCACAGCTCCTTCGGAGCTGAAACAAACAGCCCCGGGTCACTCTTCGAACAAGTTCGATCGTGCCTCAGGGCTGTTTGTTTGTTCCTTGCGGATTTGTCTCTTGGTGATCCCGGCGGGATTCGAACCCACGACCCGCAGCTTAGAAGGCTGCTGCTCTATCCAGCTGAGCTACAGGACCTTTGAAAAGGAGTGCAAAATTAGTGAAATTTCTCGAAGCATTCAACTTTTTTCACACCATTATTGATAATTTCCGATTGAATTAGTTTGTTTTTAGTTGAGATAACCATGTGATTTGAATAAATATAGAGAAAAGTGATAACGATGAAACAAAAAAGTTTACTTCGCTCATGTTGTCCTTTTTTTCTCATTTCTCATACAAGTATGGCAATAAGCAAAAAAAAGCCCAACACACATTCGTGTCAGACTTTTTGTTGTCGGGGTAGCAGGATTCGAACCTGCGACCTCCTGCTCCCAAAGCAGGCGCGCTAGCCGGGCTACGCTATACCCCGTTTTTCGGACTGCAAAATTACGAATTATTTTATTACTTCCTAATTTTTTTTATTATTTATCACTAAAAAATAGATTAACAAGGAAAATTTTTTCATTGGCACGATATTTTATATATTTGGACCGAATTTTTAAAACAAACACCATGAAAAAACTATTTTCTCTCGTTGCAATGATTTTGCTGGTTGGATTGGTTTCGGTTTCAGCTCAGAATTTTAAATATACGGTTAAAGCAAGTTCCGATTGCACCAATCGTACAGCTGAATTTACTGTTCCTGCAGGAAAAACTGCAAAATTGATGTCGATGGATATTGTACCAACCTGGACTTCTTGTAATGCAGCACAGACAGCTCCAACTGAAGTTTCTGCCAAAGTTTATCTGAAGACATCGGGAAGCAAACCGAAAATTCTTTATAAACAAACTGTAGTTCACGATGGTGGCAAAGCTGAAACAACTCCCATTCAGGATGTAAAACTTATGGAAGGCACTTATATCTTGGAAATCAGCGCTGCACCCAATGCAGAAGCGACTTTGGAGATCAAGTTAGCCACTAACTAGTATTATCTGGATTTTATTAACCGGCTCAGGCCGGTTTTTTTATTGCAAAAAATCAACCGGTCCTTTACCTTCGCGAACAATTTCAATTTCATCGCCTGTGCAATCGAGCACGGTTGAAGGTTCCACCCCGCCAATTCCGCCATCAATCACCAAATCGACCAGATTTTCGTATTTTTCATAAATCAACTCTGCATTCACAACATATTCCAGGTAATCGTCGTCGTCGCTGTGAAGAGAAGTTGAAACCAAAGGACAACCCAGTTCGGAGATGATGGCCTGAATTACACTGTTGTCGGGTACACGAATACCAATGTTTTTTTTACGACTTTCAAAAATTTTCGGAACATTGTTGTTGGCTGGCAATATAAAGGTATAAGGTCCCGGTAGTACTTTTTTCATAAGCCGGAACAGGTGATTGTTCAATGGCTTGGTGTATTCGCTTAAATGACTCAAATCGTTTGTGAGTATGGAGAAATTGGCTTTCTCAACTTTAATTCCCTTGATGCGCGCAATTCGTTCAACAGCTTTGTGTTGTAAAAGACTACACCCCATAGCATAAACCGAATCGGTGGGGAAAATAGCAATTCCACCCGATTTAAGAATTTCGGCCACTTGCTTAACAAGGCGTTCTTGCGGGTTATCGGGATGGATTTGAATTAACATTTTATTTTTGGGAGTTTTTAAAGTCTTCCATGAATTTTTCCAAACCGCTATCAGTAAGCGGATGATGGAACAATTGCTCAATTGACTTGAAAGGACAGGTGACTACATCGGCACCAATTTCAGCACATTGTACAATATGCATAGGATGACGCAAACTTGCAGCCAGAATCTGCGTTTTGTAGTCCTGAGCTGTAAAAATATTGACCATCTGATTGATAAGTGCTATGCCATCAGCCGAAATATCGTCGAGACGTCCAACAAATGGCGAAACGTATGTTGCTCCGGCTTTGGCAGCAAGTATGGCTTGTCCTGCACTGAATACCAATGTGCAATTGGTTTTGATTCCCTGGTTGCTAAGTGCTTTCACCGCTTTGATGCCGTCTTTTGTCATCGGAACCTTTACTACTATATTCTTATGTAAAGTGGCCAGAATTTCAGCTTCGCGCATCATGCCGTCGAAATCGAGTGCAATCACTTCGGCACTTACATCGCCGTCAACAATATTACAGATATCGACATAATGCTTCAAAATATTGTCGTGCCCTTTTATGCCTTCTTTGGCCATGAGGCTCGGATTGGTTGTTACACCATCGAGAATTCCCCAGCTTTGGGCGATCTCAATTTCTTTAAGGTTCGCAGTATCGATAAAAAACTTCATGGGGCAATTTGCTGGTTTATCAATTGGCTAATTAGCGCGTACGATAATTAGCATGTAGGTAGGTTTATAAAATAGAAAATGGGTAAGCACCCTGCATCACACCGCTACGACCACTTACCCTTGCTTCCTTCCGAACCTGGGGGAGTTCGCGGGAGCTGGTTGCGCAGGACTTACCCGCTGCAAAGGTAATCATTCCTTTGAAATTGTATGGGAAAAAATCCAAAATTTATAATCTTGTTAAAAAAATGGAATACATAGCGGTATAAAGTGTTTGATTATCAATGTGCTGTTGAATTCTTGTTTTTTGTAATTTCGTCTTTATTTTTTGATTTAAAATCTTCATTCAAAGACAAGAATAAAATCTGAAAATTCATATCCACACATTAAATCAATTTATATCTTTGCGTCAAGAAACCAAATCATTCGATTATGAAAAAGTATAATTTTAATGCCGGTCCGGCTATTCTTCCGCGAATTGCTATCGAAAATACCGCAAAAGCTATTCTCGATTTGAATGGAATTGGCATGTCGCTTCTCGAAATCAGCCACCGCAGCAAAGATTTCCAGGCTGTTATCGACGATGCAGTTGCTCTGATGAAAGAAGTAATGGGAATACCCGAAAACTACCATGTTCTTTTCCTGGGTGGTGGAGCCAGCACTCAGTTTGCAACCATTCCTTTCAACTTTTTGAAAACCAAAGCTGCCTATCTCGAAACAGGCGTTTGGGCCAAAAAAGCTCTCAAAGAAGCCAAGGGATTTGGAGAAGTTGTAACAGTAGGTAGCTCGGCAGATAAGAACTACTCTTATATTCCTAAAGGATTTACCGTTCCTGCCGATGCCGATTATTTCCACATCACAACCAACAATACTATTTATGGCACCGAAATCCGTACCGATTTCGACAGCAATGTTCCTTTGATTGCCGATATGTCGTCCGATATGTGTAGCCGTCCGGTTGATGTGAAAAAGTACGATATGATTTACGGTGGTGCTCAGAAAAATATCGGACCTGCCGGTGCTACTTTCGTGATTATCAAAGACGAATTTCTGCAAAAAATCACCGATCAGCGCCATATCCCGACCATGTTCGACTATCGCACCCATGTGAAAGAAGGCAGTATGTTCAATACTCCTCCCGTACTTCCAATCTTCACCATTATGGAAACCTTGAAATGGCTGAAAGAATTGGGTGGACTCAAAGTGATGGAAAAAATGAACATCGACAAAGCCGATATTCTTTACAATGCTATCGACAGCAGTAAAATGTTTGTTGGAACAGCCGAAAAAGATAGCCGTTCGCTTATGAATATTTGTTTTGTAATGAAAGACGAGTACAAAGACAAAGAAGAAGCATTCATGGAATTTGCAAAATCCAAAGGTATTGTTGGAATCAAAGGTCACCGCTCGGTGGGTGGTTTCCGTGCCTCAACCTACAATGCACTTCCAAAAGAAGCTGTTCAGTATTTGGTTGATGCTATGATGGAATTTGAAAAAAGCAACGCTTAAACGGTTAAGCTCATAAAGAAATAGCCCGCAGATTGCTGAAAAGTAGTTTGCGGGTTTTTTGTTTGCATAAATAAGGAAGAAAGACGCTTGGTGAATAAGTTTTTTTATACCTTTGGGACAACTAAACCATCAAAACAAAAGAGACATGACAAAAGTATTGGTAGCTACTGAGAAACCCTTTGCTGCTGCTGCAGTGAATGCCATCCGCAATGTGGTTGAAGCGGCCGGCTTCGAACTGGTTTTGCTCGAAAAATACACTGAGAAAAAACAGCTGCTCGAGGCAGTTGCCGACGTGGATGCAATTATCATCCGCAGCGATATTATTGATGCAGAAGTTGTTGAACGTGCTGCAAATTTGAAAATTGTGGTTCGCGCAGGTGCCGGTTACGACAATATCGATTTGGCAGCCTGTACTGCCAAAGGTGTTGTTGCCATGAACACTCCCGGTCAAAATAGCAATGCTGTGGCCGAACTGGCCATTGGTATGATGTTGATGATTGCCCGTAACAACTACGATGGAACAAGTGGGACAGAAATTAAAGACAAAACGTTGGGTATTCATGCTTATGGTTGGGTTGGGAAAAATCTGGCCCGTGCAGCCAAAGGTTTTAATATGAAAATAATGGCTTTCGATCCGTTTATCGACAAGAGTGTGATGGAAAATGATGGTATTATTGTAGCTTCGAGTGTCGAAGAACTCTATAAAAGTTGTCAGTATGTTTCGTTGCATATTCCGGCCAACGACAAAACAAAAAAATCAATCAATCGCGAGTTGCTGTCGTTGATGCCGAAAAATGGTGTTTTGGTAAATACAGCCCGCAAGGAAGTAATTGACGAAGCCGGTTTGTTGCAGCTTTTCGAAGAACGTCCCGATTTGCGTTATGTGAGCGATATTGCTCCCGATAATGCCGCCGATTTTAAAGAAAAATATGGCAATCGTGTATTTTTTACTCCTAAAAAATTGGGTGCTCAGACATCGGAAGCTAATAATAATGCAGGAATTGCAGCAGCAGAACAGATTGTGAACTTTATTAAAAACGGCGACAAGACTTATCAGGTGAATAAATAATCATTTAAAACCCGCTCAGTCATGGAAAACAAAGTGTATAACTTTTTTCGCTTCGAGGACTTGCGGATTTATCACAAAGCCCTCGATTATTCGCGTTGGATTAATTCTCATCTCAGACTGATGCTTAATGATGCCATTTCCGATCAATATCGGATTAGTTTTTCACAATCAGCTGTGAATATTGCAATCAATATTGCAGAAGGGAGTGGCCGGAACAAAAGCCAATTTGTATATTATCTTAAGATGGCTAAAAGTGCAGTCCGCGAATGTGTTGTTTTTACATCCGTTGGATTGAGCGAAGGATATTTTTCGGAAGAAGTTCACGAGGAATCGCGAAATTATCTTATCGAAATATCGAGAATGGTTGGAGCACTTATCACTTCGCTGCAGAAAGGCAGAAGAACCGATTCGGGAGAGCACGACGACCACGACGAAATGATTGACTCCTCATTGGATGACGAACATGAAATATAAACTTTAAAAATTGAACGAATGGCTACATTGAAGGCTTTCAAAGGATTAAGGCCCCCAAAAAACATTGCTGCTCAGGTAGCATCGCGTCCCTACGACGTACTGAACTCAAAAGAAGCTCGATCAGAAGCTGAAGGCAACGATTATTCGCTGCTTCATATTATTAAACCCGAAATTGACCTTGAACCCGGTATCGATGAGCATTTGCCCGAAGTATATCAAAAAGCTCAGGATAATTTCGCCAAATTCCGCGAAAACGGATGGCTGGTGCAAGACGAAAAAGAATGTCTTTATATCTATGCCCAGACTATGAATGGAAAAACTCAGTATGGTATTGTTGGCGGCGCAAGTGTGGATGATTATCTGAACAACGTAATCAAAAAACACGAGCTTACCCGCAAAGATAAAGAAGAAGACAGAATGAAACATGTTCGCATTACCAATGCCAATATGGAACCTGTTTTCTTTTCTTATCCTGCTTTTCCTGAACTCGATAACCTGATTATTGACTATGCGAAAAGCCACGAAGCAGAATATGATTTTACAGCAGTTGATGGCGTAGGCCACCATTTTTGGGTCATTCGCGAAGACGAAACCATTCAGCGTATTATAGCGTTGTTTGAAAAAATTCCGGCTACTTATGTTGCCGATGGTCACCATCGTACAGCTGCTGCAGCTTTGGTTGGTAACGAAAAGCGTACAAATAATCCAGATTACACAGGAAAAGAAGAGTTTAATTATTTTCTGGCTGTGCATTTTCCCGACAACCAGCTTACCATTATCGATTACAACCGGGTGGTGAAGGATCTCAATGGTATGAGTGCCGATACATTTTTGGAAAAACTCAACGAAAACTTCGAAGTTGAGCTTAAAGGTTGTGAAATATTCAAGCCTGATGCACTTCACACTTTCAGCATGTATCTCGAAGGGAAGTGGTATTCGCTTAAAGCAAAATACGGTACCTACAACGACAACGACCCGATTGGTGTGCTCGATGTAACTATTTTGTCGCATCTGGTGCTCGATAAGCTACTCGATATCAAAGATCTGCGTACCGATAAACGCGTCGATTTTGTTGGTGGTATCCGTGGTTTGGGCGAACTGGTGAAACGTGTTGACAGTGGCGAAATGAAAGCAGCTTTTGCTTTGTATCCTGTTACCATGAAACAACTCATCGATATTGCCGACACCAACAATATTATGCCTCCAAAAACCACCTGGTTCGAGCCTAAGCTCCGCAGTGGTATTGTTGTGCATTTGCTCGATTAGTTTTTTCTGATTGCATTGTGCAATCTCCAATTCCGAATCCCCGTTGCCTCAAACAGCGGGGATTTTTCTGTTAAATATCATTTCTACTCCACAATTGAGCTTCGTTTCCAACCCCGATTGTCTGTACCTTTATTGAAGAAAATAAAATGATGCGCCGGATCGTAAAAATAGTTGTTGTTGCAATGGCTTTTTCTGTATTCAAAAACACGGATGCTCAGGTTGTATTATTCAAAAATATTTCAACCCAGATAGTGGTCAGGTCAGTACGTATGAACTGAATGTTGAAAAAGTATTGGATTAATTTGTAGCAATGCAGTGGAAAAAATAGTTATTTTGCATTGGAAATAAACAGAACACTAAACATTGATTAAAGAAGAAAGCATATTGTTTTTGACGTTGGCAGCCGGTGGGTTCATTCTTTGCCGTATTCCCTATGCCGGAAAATTTTTCCGTGTTTTCAATACATTATTTCATGAAGGAGGCCATGCTTTGGCAGCCTGGTTCACCAAAAGCGAAGTGCTTCGGATCGATTTGTTTTACGATACTTCGGGAACCACCATCACCAAGAGCACAAACAAAACAGCTCAGTTTATTATTTCACTCTCAGGCTATGTATTTGCTTCGCTGACACCGTTTGTTTTTATTGTGCTGCTTTCGGCTGGTTACGATTGGGGCTTGCATGTGAGCATGGCTTTGCTGTCGGGATTGCTGCTTTTGCTTGCTGTTCGCAATACCTATGGAATTTTGTGGATTGTTGCAATGCTGGTGGCGTATTTTTTTATAATTTTTAAAGCGCCCGAAAAAGCCTGGATGATGATATACGCCTATACCGGCATCATGTTACTCGAGGCTTTGTTTTCGTCGTTTGTAATTCTGTGGTTCAGCTTCGTTCGTCCTTCCGAAGCAGGCGATGCCACCAATCTGGCAAAACTGACACATTTACCGGCGGCTTTTTGGGGAATGGTATTCCTCGCTCAGGCTTTGTTGTTTTTTTACTTATCGGTTCTAATTCTATTCTGATGAATTTGCAGGAAATTATTGTCTATATAATCATTGGCGTCGCAGTATTTGTTGCTTTGCGCTCAATTTATCGTCAAGTTCGGCACAAAGCACCTGCCGGAGCATGCAATAGCTGCACTCCTGGTCCTGGTTGCGAAGGCTGCGCAGTGAAAGATTTAATGAAGAAGTAATTCTTTGTTATCTAATACCTCCAACAGTTGTCGCGCGACTCCTGTCGCGTGACAAAATTGAAATTCATCATGAGTTTAGAAGTTTCAAATAGCACATAATTAATATTGGCTTTTATTAATATTCAAAATCATCATTGTCCGACAAAAAGCAATTTAGTCACTTTCAACCTCAATTATAACGGTCGATTCAACAATAAGCACGGTTGGAGGGCTTGGATTTCAACAGACCTCCCGAGAAAGCATACATCCGCAGATTTAAAGATTACGCGGATTCTTAAATTGCCCCAGCAGGGCCAACAATTCACGCAGACAAATTACTTGCTTAAATAATTTGTTGAATAATCTGAATCGGATTCAATCTCCGATTGGAGCTGATTCCATCTGCGCAAATTGAAAGATTATCACTGGGATTGGAGCTTTTTCTGCGTAATCACCAAAATCTGCGGACGAGATGTTGTGGTTTTTAATTTTATCGGACAATAGAAATTCAAAATAGTAAAACATTATGTCATTCACACTATTTTCCGAAAAGGCTTAATTTTGCCGGAAAGAACGAATTCGTCCATGGCAAATTTTCTGCTCATTGCAACATTCGAAGCAGTATTTATCGGGTTGTTGATTCTTGCCAAGCGCAAAAAATCGACTTCCGACTATATTTTGTTTTCGCTTTTTGTGGTTTATGCAATCACCATCGGGTTCAGCTTTCTCGAAATTTATAATCGTAACAATTCTTATCCGTATCCAATATTTATCAGTGTTTCGGTGCCTTTTATTTTTCTGCATGGCCCTTTGCTTTGGTATTATGTATTGTCGCTAACCAAACAGAAGTTTACGTTCCGCATCAATCATTTATTCCATTTGTTGCCTTTCCTGTCAATGGAGATCATGTTTTGGTTCACTTCCTATCGTTTGCCTGTTGTTGACCGTATTGCCATGGATTCCGGGGCCACATTTCAGCAAGAAGTGTTTTATCCGGTTTTGCTTATTCTTATCGCCTTGTCAACTTTGGTTTACTATTCACTTGGTTTGCGTCGAATTCAGTGTCATTCTGCAAAAATTAAATCTTATTTTGCCGAAATTGGTGCCATCAATCTGAAATGGATTAAAATGTTTCTGATTCTTGCATTGATATGCCATTTGTCGATTAGTGTTTTGTACATAGTTGATTATTCGCTTGGGTTGATGGCATATAATTCGTTGCAACTATCCGGATTTGTGATGGCTTCGATATATACACTTGTTCTTGGTTTCTTTGGCTTCCGGCAGGGAAATATTTTTACTTCAGGAATCATAGAAGTGAATCTTGATACTGTTGCTTCAACCCGCAAAACGGAGCCTCTTACTACTGTCGAAGAACAGTTTGTAGAGCGTTTCCTTGCATATATGCAAAACGAAAAACCATTTCTTAACAACGAACTCACTTTGGCTTTGCTTGCAAAAGGACTTGATGTTTCACCCGAATATTTGTCGTCGGTTCTCAACGGAAGGCTGAATTCAAATTTTTTCGATTTTATCAACCGTTATCGCGTCGAAGAATTTAAAAGGATATGCCATTTGCCAGAAAATAAGCAATATACAATAATTGCATTGGCTTACGATTGTGGCTTCAACAGCAAAGCAACATTCAACAGGGTTTTCAGGCAGCATACCGGAACAACCCCAGGAGCGTATATTAAAAAATAGCGTTTAATTGTCTGTTAATCATTTGTTTGCTTTATGGTGTCAAATAAAATGAGACCAATTTATAAGCGCTTTTCGGTTTTTTGAGACCTTGTTTTAGAAATGTGAGACCATCCGGAAATTAATTTGCAATTTCTTTGCAGCACTAAAAAGACAACCAAAAAATGAAGCAGTTCATTTCTTTCTTCTTGATTTTTACATTCACAATTATGACAACGTTCTCGCAAAGCTACCGCAAAACATGGCGCTCCGAAGTTGAAAAGGCATATCAACAATCTTCGCAGTCAAAAATACTGACAATGAGCGATATTGAACATTTGCCAGTTCCTGTTCAAAAATATCTGATTTACACAAAATCGGTTGGTATGCCAGTGATTAATAATATTCACATTCGATTTACTGGTTGGTTCAAAATGGCTCCCGATAAGCCTTATGCTAGATTCAATTCGGAACAATACAACTTTTATTCGAATCCTTCTCGATTCTATTATATGACCATGCGAGTGAAAGGAATTGGCGCAAAAGGGCTTCATGTTTATAAAAACGAAAATGCCACAATGAAAATTAAAATTGCTGGCTTATTCACTGTTGCGGATGCTTCGGGCGCGAAGATGAATCAAGGAGAGACAGTAACTGTTTTTAACGATATGTGTTTGATGGCTCCTTCTGCTTTGGCTTTTGCCAATGTTGAATGGGAAACAGTTGATTCTCTGACTGTAAAGGCAATTTACACCAATGGAGAAAATCGCATTTCCGCCACTTTATATTTCAATGAAGAAGGGCAGCTGATTAATTTTATTTCAGATGATCGATTCCAGTCGGCCGATGGTAAAGAATACCAATCGTATTCATGGTCAACACCGGTGGGCTCATATATTGAGGTGGAAGGTCGTATGATTCCATCGTATGGCGAAGCAATTTGGGATATGCCCGAAGGTCAATATTGCTATGGGAAATTTGAACTGAAAGAGGCGGATTTTAATTGTACAGAACTCAAAAAATAAAACTATGAAAACAGCTATTATTTACGCATCGAAACATGGTACCACCGAAAAGGTAGCTCATAAGATGAAAGAGCTTTTAGGCGCCGACAATTGCTCGCTCATCAATCTGAAAAAAACAGAAGTATTCGATTTGAATGTGTATTCGCAATTGATTATCGGGGGATCGATTCATGCAGGACAGATTCAACGTCGGGTGAAATCGTTTCTCGAGAGAAACACGGTTGCTATTCTGGAGAAAAAATTTGCTTTGTTTCTGGTATATATGAATGAACCTGATAGGGACAAGCAAATTGAAAAAGCGTTTCCTGAAATTCTTCGCAAAAAAGCCATTTCGGTACGTGGTGTTGGTGGTGAATTTTTGTTTGACAAGATGAATTTTTTTGAACGCCTGATGGTGAAAAAAATCTCGGGTTATAGCGAAACGGTATCTCAGTTGAAAACAGAAGAAATTGAAGGTTTGGTTAACGATTTAAAACTGGCAAAATGAAAATATTAGTCATTGATGCTCACCCCGACAGCGAAAGTTTTTGCAGGGCTCTGGCCGAAAGTTATCAAAAAGGTGCTGCCGAAGCCGGTGCCGAATGCAATCTGGTGCATTTGAACGAACTTGAATTTAACCCGATGTTGGGAGCTGGCTACCGGATTCCCATGTCGCTCGAACCCGATTTGTTGCGCATTCAGGAAATGATAAAAGATTCAGAGCATATTGTGTTTGTTTATCCAAATTGGTGGGGGACATATCCGGCATTGCTCAAAGGGTTTCTGGACCGGACTTTTTTGCCGGGTTTTGCATTTGCTCATACCAACAAAGCGGCAGCCTGGGATAAGCTTTTACGTGGACGCTCCGGCAGGTTGATTGTCACTATGGATACACCCAAATGGTATTATCATGTCGGTTTTAATGCCCCCGGACATCACGCTATGAAAAAATGTGTGATGGGTTATTGTGGCATTAAACCAGTAAAGACACTTATTGTCACCCCTGTAAAAAACAGCACCGCCGAGCAGCGACAGTTATGGTTGGAGAAGATTTATGCAATTGGAAAGAAAGATGCAAAATAGGTTTTATTGCTTCACAAAAGGAAAACTTTCCCCATTGTTTTTATTGACAATGAAATAAACTCCTGCTCTTAATGTTGAAATATCAATAGTTGTTTCTTTTTCAATTTGATATGTTTCCACAATGTCACCTTTAGGGGTTGTGAGTTCAAAAGTCGTAGGGACTTTTGTTACAATGGTGAGAATAGTTGCCGCTGGATTTGGGTAAACGAAAAAGCACAATTTAAAAGCATCGGATAACCCAGTCTCGCAGTTGTACAAATAAACAGAATCTGCTGCGGTATTTGAGCAACCATGGTTGTCGGTGAAAATATATTGAACAACGCTGAAGTGTTCTCCTGCAACAATATCTCCAACGAGGTCGGTGCCTTGAACGTCGCTTCCATTGTATGCTCCACCCGATGGAATTCCACCCGATAACGGATAGATTGGGAACACTGGCATCGTGAAGCCACAAACCGAATCGAAGGGCAGGCTAAGAGTGACTGTAGGCAATGCATTTACCAAGATACTCACTGAAGAGTCGCTTTGGCAGCCATTGGCATCGAGAACTTGAACAATGTATCCTTGAGTCGAAGGTGCGAAAGGAATACCATTTGTTACGCCATTGCTCCATAAATGCGAAACGCCACCCGAAGCTGTTAATGTAAGCTGAACTCCTTCGCAAACGGTATCGTTGGGCGATACTGAGATTGATATTGTTGGATTGGCATTCACTTCGATATTGAAATAGCAGCTGTCGGTGTCGATTCCATCGGTAGCAACATATTTGATACTGTGTGTCCCAATACCGGCAACTGTCGGGTCGAAACTCCCCGATGAAACTCCGTTTCCACTATATGTGCCGCCTGCAGGTGTACAACCACTGAGTGCCCATGTCGGATGACCAGCACAAAATGCGGTATCGGGTCGGCAGTTCACCGCAAATGGTGTATTTGCAGCACTCGAGACTTCAATGTTGTCAAAATAGACATAATAGGTGTTGGAGTTGTTATATCCGCAACTGGGTTCAAGGTAAATCAGAATTGACGATTTGTCGATAATTGTACTCAAATCGAAAACAACTTCTGCGGCAGCACATGAGCGCAATTCGGTGAATTTGAATCCCTTGCCATTTATGCCAGAGTCGTACAAAACATCAACTCCATTAATTGTAACTGTTGAAACAACTTTCTTATACGCTCCATCGGCCCAAATGTAGAAGCGAATCCAATCGTTTGGCTGAGAAGCAAAATAAGAGTGTGATATGTCGAAACTGAGTTTCAGACTATCCATTCCATTTGCATTCACTTGTGGAAGACGTACAAAATTTCCCCAGTAGTTATTCCACGATCCGGAGTACCCGATCCTGCCATCGGGACAGCCACCCGTGGCAACAAAACTGATTGCAGGATTGGAACTGGGTGCAAACCAAACAGTTGTGGGCGCAGTGGTTCCATGTACAAGAATATCGGAATTAAATGATTCGGGTCCAAGTAGTTGGGCATTGCAAAGCAAAGGAATTGAAAAAGCCAGAACAACGAAAATATTTTTCATGGTGTAGCATTTTGTTCAAAGTTACACTTTTTTCGAATGACTAAAAGGCAATATTTCTCTCTTTGCATCCGATGACAGCAAAGAAATTGTAAATTTGTCAAAATTATTTTTCCGATGGATATTTTTCTTACCGCCGAAGCCTGGGTTTCGCTTCTCACTCTTACATTGCTCGAAATTGTTCTCGGTATCGATAATATTTTGTTTGTTTCTATAGTCAGCAACCGCTTACCCGAAGAAAAGCGAGGAATAGCACAACGTATTGGATTGTTTTTGGCCATGTTGTTTCGCGTTGGTTTGCTTGCTGTTCTTGCATGGATGATTAACAAGCTCACCGATCCAATTTTTTATATATTCGATATGGGTTTTAGCTTTCGCGAAATCATTTTGGCTGGAGGGGGACTGTTTCTGGTGGCAAAAAGTACTTCTGAAATTCATGCCCGAATGGAAGCGCACGAAGGAAAAGAGGAGCAGCGAAAAACCGGCAAATTTTTCAGCGTGCTGATGCAAATTGTGTTGCTCAACATTGTTTTTTCTTTCGATTCTATTCTTACAGCCATTGGCTTATCGAGCGAATTGATTATTATGATTGCAGCAATCGTTATTTCGATGCTTATCATGATGATTTTTGCAAAAGCAATTGGAAAATTCATTGCAAGCCACCCAACAATTGAAATACTTGCTCTTGCGTTTTTAATACTTATAGGTTTTATGCTGGTGCTCGAGGGGGTTCACATCGAAGTGCCAAAAGGCTATATCTATTTTGCTGTTTTCTTTTCGCTCATGGTCGAGATTGTCAATATGCGTGTACGACAAAATTCGCAGAAAAAGCGCGATAAAAAAGCGACTGAATAAATTTTGGGGTCAGGCAACGTTTTCGCTTCGGTTTGGGTTATTACATTTGACAGCCAAAAAACAACCGGGTGAACGAAGAAAAACTGATACAACTTTGTATAAAAGCAAACCGAAAGGCTCAGCGCGAACTATTCGATGCTACTTATAGTACATGTTTCAGGCTGTCAGTTCGTTACTTGGGCAATCATCACGATGCCGAAGATGTTGTATCAGAAGCTTTTGTGCGTATTTTTCAACAAATTGGCTCATTTGTTTTTCATGGCGAAGGTAGTTTGCGGCGTTGGATCAACACCATCGTAATCAACGAGTCGCTTCGGTTTCTTAAACGCCGAAAAATGCTTGTTTTCGAAGAAGATTTGCTCAATTCGGCAGAAACATTTATTGATATTTCGGACCTAACCGATATCGATACCGAGCAGGTGGAGCAAATTATAAGCATAATGCCTGTTGGCTATCGCACGGTTTTTAATCTTTTTGCAGTGGAAGGATTTTCGCATGGCGAAATAGCAGAGCTTCTCAGTATTACAGAAAACACTTCGCGGTCGCAGCTCAGCAAGGCACGTCGGTTTATTATTCAACGACTAAAAACATCAGTAAATTATGAAAACGCCTGATTTCGATCATATCATCCGCGAAGCATTACTTAGCGATGCACGAATCAACGACCCAGCAGCTGAAAATGCACGCGAGCGTGTTTGGATGAAAGCCAATCCGCCAAAAATGTACTCGACTCGTTCGGTTGTAATGCATGTTGCAGTAGCAGCAGTATTGGTTTGCCTGGTTTCAATTGGCGCATTTTTGTTGTTGACGCACACTTCTCATTATTCAATTATTGCCGACAAGAAAGCGCAGATCAAAATTCATATTGAGCAATTGAAGCAAAACCCAATAGTTCCAAATGAACAGAAAATAATTGTTTATCGCGATAGGATAGTTTTTGCCGAAGCAACTTACGATACTGTTGTAGTGAATTTTCCGGAGATTGTATATAAAACAAAGACTGATACCGTATATATTGAAAAGCAATTTGAAAATATTTCCCTTCCTGCTGATGTGGTTGTTTCGGATGAAATATGGACTGAAATTCCTGAGCAAAAGCAGGTGAAAGGCATATTGTGGTGGCGTACTAAACCAACATTTTCAAATAATGTTGCCAATATTGAGTCCTCTTTGGTCGAGAGAAAAAGTATCTTCAAAAAAATGGTTATCAGCGCGCAATAACATAAAAACACCTTTGTTCAACTTAAATTGAAAAGAAATGAAAAAAATATTGTTTGGATTATGCTTGCTGCTAGTTTCCAGTTTTATACAGGCACAAAAAACTGATTCTTTAAGAAAATTGGATGCCAGTAAATTCAAGTCAATGAGTTTTGTCGGGGAAAATTCTTATCTCGATTCTATTCGCATTTTTGGATATGGGTTTCAGGTTGTTTTGAAAACAGCAAAACTTGAATGGCTTACCGACTCGGCGCTGCAACTTAATACTTTAATTGAAGACTTTCAGCGAGTGTATGCAGCACAGAGGAATCAATTCCCGGAAATGACCAGATATAGATTGACTTATTCATACTATTTCCCTAATATTATTAAAGAAGAGCTTGATACATCCGTAGGTTATTTCTATCAACCTTCAAGTGAGAGAGTTAGGAGGTTGAAATCAGAAAATGAATGCGTAATAAAGTCTCCCGGTGTTAATATTATTATTCAATTTTCAAATGACTCAATTTTACTTGATTCAAAACTTGCTTCTTCTATCAATGGTGTACTTGCTTTAAAAACTTCAAAAGAATGGGCGAGAACTTCAGTGGCATGGGCAACAACTTTAAGCAAAATTGAGAACTCTGAAAAGTATTCAACCGAAGTGAACCCAAAAATCACCTATACTAAAAAAGATGAAAGCTCTTTGGAGCTGCATCTCAGTACAGGCTTATTATATGCAAACATTTCGCCTTCAATATTTGCAGAAATTAAAGGAGGATATGTTTGGAACAATTACGGTTACGATATTGGATACTACCTTAGCTACGACTGGAATTTTACCTTTGGTGAGAACGGGACGCGATATATAAACAGCTTTATTAATCTCAGTGCGGTTGAAGAAGGTTTTTTGCCAAAACTCAAAACTATGGCGGGCATTGATATGGGATATCTCATTTTCCGACAAGGCGATATCTTTGAGAAAAACACCTTTCGTCTTGGATTTGGCTTTAAGGGCGATTTTTTCTACTTCTCACCACAAATTTATTTTCCCGGAAGCTTCAATGGGGTTTATCCGGGTCTTCGTGTTTGCATAGGTATTTAGTAGCTGGATTTTAGTTTTATTGAAGGGTGTGCATTTTCAATGCGTACCCTTTGTTATAAAAGCATCATGGGGTGAATTTTTGATATTTAAAAAATGAATCTTGTAAATACTTTTAGGTATTTACTTTTTTATTAATTTCACTGCTTTAATTATACTGTAAACATTCGAATGATTTTCATATGAGAACAATTGTCTATCACAATCCGCGTTGTCGCAAAAGTCGTGCAGGTCTCGAATGGGTGAAAATCCAAACTTCTGATATTGAAATTGTTGACTATATTGGCAATGGTATTTCGCCGACTGTACTGAAGAAGCTTACTCAACAACTCAACCTGAAAATTACCGACCTGGTGAGAACACAAGAGGATATATACAAGAAACAGCTTAAGGGCAAAAACTTTTCGGACGAGGAGTGGCTGCAAATTATTTCCGAAAATCCCAAACTTCTAAAACGCCCAATTGTGGTGAAAGGAAATAAAGCGGTGATTGGCGAAAGTGAGGAGATATGCAAAGACTTTTTTGAGTAGCCAGCTGTGAGTAGTCAGTTGTGAGTGAAAACCTTCTAACTAACAAAATAATAGAAATGGAAAGTTTTAATGAGAAATATCGAACTAGAACAAAGCTTTTTGCTTTATCTGTTTTGAAAATTCTGAAGGTGAAAAACAATTCGGATGCTTTTCGAATAATGTCTAAACAATTGATTAGGTGTTCAACATCGGTTGCGGCAAATTTTAGAGCGGCTTGTCGCTATAAGAGCCAGAAAGATTATCATTACAAACTGAGTATTGTTATTGAAGAATGCGACGAAGCATATTTTTGGCTAGAATTATTGACTGATAGTGACGAAATTCCTGAAGAAATAACTAGCCCGTTAATGAAAGAAGCCGATGAACTTTTAGCTGTGTTCTCAAAAGTTAAATCTAATGTCTCAAGAAAATAACTGACCATTCCGACACTCCGGTCGGGTATTACATATGACTACTCTATACTGACCACTGACTACTGACCACTGACTACTGACCACTGACTACTGACCACTGATCACTGCAAATGCAATCAACAAAAACAATACAACCATGGAATTCAGAATCGAAAAAGACAGCATGGGCGAGGTGAGAGTACCTGCCGAAATGTACTGGGGCGCACAAACACAGCGATCTAAAGACAATTTTCGCATTGGCGGAACATTGATGCCAACCGAAATTATCGAAGCTTTTGCCATTCTTAAAAAGTCGGCTGCGTTGGTAAATATGGAATTGGGCAAGCTGGCTGACGACAAAGCGAAACTTATTGCACAGGTGTGCGACGAGATTTCGGATGGAAAATTGGCTGATCAGTTCCCGCTGGTGGTTTGGCAAACGGGATCGGGTACCCAAAGCAATATGAACCTCAACGAAGTGATTGCCAATCGTGGTCACGTGATAGCGGGCGGAAAGCTCGACGATACGAAAAAGTTCCTGCATCCCAACGACGATGTGAACAAAAGCCAAAGTAGCAACGATACTTTTCCGACGGCTATGCATATTTCTGCTTACAAAATGCTGGTTAAGCATACTATTCCTGCTATAGAGAAGCTGCGCGATGAACTCAAAACCAAAAGCGACTCGTGGATGAATATTGTGAAAACTGGTCGTACACACCTGATGGATGCAACTCCACTCACACTTGGTCAGGAATTTTCGGGCTATGTTTCGCAACTCGATCATGGTATGCGAGCTTTGAAAAATGTTCTTGCTCACCTGAGCGAATTACCTCTTGGAGGCACAGCCGTTGGAACCGGACTCAACGCTCCGAAAGGCTATGATGTGAGAGTAGCCGCCAAAATTGCCGAGCTCACAGGACTTCCTTTCGTTACTGCTGAAAATAAATTCGAGTCGCTTTCGGCTCACGATGCCATTGTTGAAGCAAGTGGTGCTTTGAAGACTGTGGCTGTAAGCCTAATGCATATTGCCAGCAATATTCGCTTGCTTGCCAGCGGCCCACGTTGTGGCATTGGCGAAATCATGCTTCCCGAAAACGAACCAGGCTCATCCATCATGCCCGGAAAAGTGAATCCAACCCAACCCGAAGCAGTTACTATGGTTTGTGCTCAGGTGATTGGTTGCGATGCCGCAATCAATATTGGTGGCATGGGTGGCCATTTTCAGCTCAATGTTTTTATGCCTGTGATGATTTACAACTTTCTGTTTGCTGCGCGCTTAATTGGCGACGCATGTCATTCGTTTACCGATAATTGTGTGGTTGGAATAGAACCCAATCTGGCAGCCATCAAAAAGAATATGGAAAGCTCGCTGATGCTTGTTACGTCGCTCAATACACATATTGGCTACGACAATGCAGCCATTATTGCAAAAAAAGCACACAAAGAAGGCAAAACACTGCGCGAAGCTGCCATCGAAACCGGCTTGGTGAAACCCGAAGACTTTGATGTTTGGGTCGATCCATCTAAAATGGTGTAATACTCTTCTATGCCCGGATTGATGATTTGTCAGTCCGGGCATAATTTTCAGAAGAGAAGATATTTTCGGACCGTTTCTTTTAGCGAACCATTAGGGAGTAACAGTTGCTTTTTTAATTATATGATAATCATCGCGAACCAAAACAAAGTACAAGTCATATTGCCAATTGCAAAAAAGCTTTTCCGAAGAAAAGCTTTTTGAATATTATTTGTTTTCTAATGGGTTATCGCAATAATCAAGAAAGAGGATGTACACCGAGAGCGCATCTTTGTAGATATGAAAAGGATAGATGCATTGGCCCGGGCGCTGCATTCCTGTTTGTTTGCTTTGCTTAAGACTAAACAGTTCGGTGTCGAAGTTGGGAATAGTTTCGTAGAAACTCATCAATTCACCTTTTCGTTTGTAGTAAGCATTTACTTTGTCTTTTTCTTCTTTTGTTTTGCCTGTATAAACTTTATTGAAGCGGGTGCTTTTTTCTTTATCGAAATATGGGGTAACTCCCATTTCCTGTGGTAACGACATCAATAGTATATTGATACTATCGTTTGACTCTCTAGCCCAAAAAAGTCGTTCAGGTTCCCATTTGGGTTCGTATCGAAAACTCAGTATTGCCGTTCTGTTGCATTTCACTTTTTCCAGACTATCGGCACTTATGTCGGCACAATTACTTTGCAGAAGAGCATAAGGTTCAGTACAAAAAACAGTAAGTGTTGTATCGTCGATTTTCATTTCCCAGCCTTCTGGTAAATGCTGGTTGATATTACTCAGAATAGCATCGTGTGCCAGAATACTATCCAAAGGCATGGTTTGGGCATTCAAAAAGAAGGATATACCAATAGAAGCAAAGAAGATTATTGATTTTTTCATAGTGCTGGTTTTTTATTGCGAGTGGCAAACAACAATTGAATATTTAAAGTGAAAAATGCCATTCCGCCGTTGGGTGAAATGGCATTTTCAAAGATTGTTCCAAACTATGCATTAAGCATAATAGGCATGATGAGCATGAGGATATCTTCCTCTTCCGAATTGGTTTCTTCAGGAATCAACAACGCAGCACGGTTAGGAGCCGATAAAGTGATGGTGATATTTTCGCAAGCTAAAGTTCCTAAAATTTCAATAAAAAATTTCGAATTGAAACCAATCTCGATATCAGAGCCATCATAAATACAACTGAGGCGTTCTTTGGCTTCGTTTGAATAGTCAATGTCTTCGGCTGAAATAAGAACTTCCTGGCCTTTTATATCGAAACGCACCTGATGCGAAGCCTGATTGGCAAAAATAGCGACACGTTTCAGTGTGTTGATCAAAGCATTGCGATTGATAACCAGTTTGAAGTTATTGTCTTTTGGAATAACACCCTCGTAGGCAGGGTATTTTCCTTCGAGTAAACGACAGGTAACCTGATAGTTTTCGAAGTGGAAGGCAACATTGGTATTGTTAAACTGAGCTTCGACATCGCAATCGTAAGTCGAAAGCAGGTTTTTGAGCAGATTCAGCGGTTTTTTGTGAACAATAAACGAATAGGCTTCGTCGGCTTGAACATCGTTCCGGCGGAAGCGAACCAGTTTGTGGGCATCGGTAGCAACAAAATTGGTATAATCGGGAGTGATTTCAAAAAATACACCCATCAATTGTGGACGGATTTCGTCGTTTCCACAGGCAAATAGGGTGCTACTAATAGCATTTTGAATAACAACGCTATTGATTTTTAGATTTTTTGCATTTTCAATGGCTGCAACTGCAGGGAAATTTTCAGGATTGTAACCGGCTAAACGATACACACCTTCTCCGGCATTGATTTCAACTGCAAAAGTTTCCTCGTTCACATTAATAGTTACGGGAATATTGGGGAATGTCTTCAGCGTTTCAAGCAATACGCGGGGGGGAATAGCCACTGCACCGCTTCCATTTACCTTGTCGGGTGTAAGCTGAACAGTAGCACGTGTTTCGTTGTCGGTGGCAGTTATCAATAGTTTCTCGTCCTCGATACTGATGAGAAAGTTTTCAATGATCGGTATCAGACTGTTGCTCGAAAGAAGTCCACTGATATTTTGCAGACCTTTGAGTAATACGTTGCTCGAAATAATGAAATTCATAGCTGGAGTTTATTACGTTTGTGCAAAAATAATGATTTTGGTTGAATATTCCTTCACTCTTTTTAGAAAATTCGATTAAAAGAGCTTCCGTTATCGTCTGTTTTTTCGGCATTGAATTCAAAGTTGCCATAATGCCTGAGTAAAGAGCCAAAAACAAAATACTGAGCTGTTACTAAATCTTTTCCATTAAGAATACCATACAGATGTTCCGGATCGAATTCAATGGGATCGCCCATAATACTAACACTTCCTTCGGGAGCTTTAATTCGGATCAGCGTAATACTGTTCGATTTGCCTTGACGGTCTTTAACCGAAATAATGCAAAATGGCTTTAATGCACGGATACTGTCCTGACTTTCGGGCGTAATATCATTGAGAAACGATTCGAAGCGTACATCGACAAATGCATTCATATAATTGATAACACGAACAGTATCGAGATTTTTTATGGGACCAAACTTTTCGTTGCTCACAGCAAAGTTGATATTGTCGGGATTTTTTAACAGGAATGATCGTTCCGGAAATTGAGGATAGATGACCGAAATTTCTTCGATTTGAGGAAGCGAATAACGAAATACACCATGATCGCGCCAATCTTGTTCGCGAGGCGAATAACGGGGTTGCAAAAAGCCGCGAAAACCAGGAATATGACATACAAAAGGCATTTCGGCGTCTTCCATCATCATGTATGTTCCGGTGTTGTCCTGCGTAGCAGAACCAACATAGTATGTACGGATTTTCTTTTCGTGTGGAAATAGCTTAAGTCCCCAGAAATCTATCCTGTAAACAGTAGCATACACTTCCACTTTGTCGGCAAAACTCGAAAGTTGCTTAATAACCATGTCGTATTGAGTGCGGGGAACCGGACTTCGAACGGTAACATACATGAGAGTATAAAGGAGCTCCTGAATCATTTCGGGTTGAGCCGAGTAGGTGTTATTGAGCGTCCATCCACCGCTATCGTTGCGCGAAAGCAGAACAGTATTGTTTTGTTTGTCGGCCAAAAATACACGGGTCACCGAGGCGGTATCGTTGATGGCAAAATTCTTTTCGCCGGGATTTAGTGTTGTGTTGGAGCGATTGGCAATAAATACGATTAATACCAAAGCCGCAATCAGAGCTATGGGTAACCAGATATACCACCTGCGGATCCATTTTTTGATCATCCTTTTCGGGTTTTAAGTTTTCTGAAAAACATCAGCAAAAAGCCAAATGCAATAATGGAAAATACTGGTCCCAGAACATTTGTGAGTTGAATTCGAAGTTTGTTGGAAGCAACCAGCGATTTATCGAGAAGTCGTATTTTGAGTTCGCGCGACCTGATGGAAAGTAGGTTCGAGTCGTCAACCAGATAATTCATACAATTGAGGATAAAATCTTTATTGCCATAATTAATGCCGGTGTAGCGGTCGTAACCCAGTGGGTAGGTAAGGTATTGTCCGTTTCGCATCACAAATTGGTTACGAATGATATCGCCGTCCGAAACTACAATCATACGCGTTTTTTCGCCCAATTCGCGATAGCCGATTTCTTTGTCTTCGGCTATTTCAGGAGGAATACGGTTGGCAAATACGCTATTGAAATTTCCTTCGAGTAAAACAGCTACGGGGATTTTCGATTTATTGAAATATTCTTTGCTGGGTTGTTCAGTAAGCACATTTAAGCTGATGATAGCTGGTGTATTTAGTATTCTGGATGATGAAGATGTTGAAAGTAAAACCGTTTTTTTGATGCTGCTGTTTCCCACCGTATCGATGCCCGACACAAATTCGAATCGAATTGCGTTGAGGTTTTTCACAATTGGGTGTCCATCGGGGTTCGAAATACTTGGGAAATAATACCAATTGTAGTATTCGAATTGCGGTTGATCTCCAACTTGTCCGGTTTTTACAGGAATGGGGCAGCTGTTCATATCAAGTACCAAATTGTTGTTGATACGAACGCCATATTTGAATAACATATCTTCGAGATTCAATTCATTGGCAATAGCAACGGTTTCGGCTCTCGATTGCAGCGAATCCATATTGGTTGCAGTTCCGTCAATCAACCACAATACACGGCCGCCTTTCATGATAAACTGGTCGATAATAAATTTGTCTTTTTCGTTGTATGCTGAATCGGGTCCGGCGATAATGATAGCTTTTAAATCGTTCAAAGCATCAAGCTTCTGATTTATTTTTATACGTTTTATGGTGTAATAATCAGTCAAACTTCGGGTGATATCTTCGGTTTGCATGGCGTCGGCTTCGCCATGTCCGTCAATGAATGCAATAGCCGGTTTTTCGCGAATAGTGAGTCGACGGATTGCATCAATCAGGTTAAATTCGAGACTCTCAAGCGATTCGTTGATTAAAACTTCTTTGTCGGTTTTTTGCCCAGTCTGAATGAAATTTACAGGCGTTTCGCGGGTCTTGTATGTCACCAAAGCACACGGCCAAATCACACGCTGTTCGCTACTGGTGCTGCTTTGTTGGCGATCGACTGCTGGTTGAAGTCCTTTTTCTACAAGCTCATTGTAAAAGTCATTGAGTGTACGTTTGTCTCTTCCCTCCGAAGGGTCGATAAATTCATACTCGATATTCGACTTGTTGTAGGCCCTGAACTCGTCGAGCATTTCATGAACCGAATTCTGAAGCTTTTTGTACGATGCAGGCAATTCGCCTTCGAGATAAATTTTGAAATACACAATATCGTCGAGACTTCGAAGCAGTTCACGTGTGTTTTCAGATAGGGTATAACGTTTTTCCTGGGTGAGATCGAGACGAAAGAAACCAAGTGTGCCTGCCAGATTGAGAATCAGAATAATGGCAAGGCCTCCGAGAAGCCGAAGCAGACTGCGTTTGCGGTTTTGTGCCTGATTTTTATTGTTACTCATAGCAATTACCATTTACGTTTTTCGAGAGAGAGGCGTGTGAACATCAGGAATACAGCAATCAGACTGATAAAATAAATAAGGTCGCGCGAATCGATAACACCACGACTCATCGAAACATAATGCTCGTTGATTCCCATTGACTTTACAAACAATTCGGCACCGCCAAAAATACCGATGTCGAAAATAAACTCAAACCCCAAATACATAAAAGCAATCAGGAAAATAGCGATAACAAAAGATACTATTTGGTTTTTCGAAATTGATGATGCAAACATACCAATAGCCAGAAAACTACTTCCCAAAAACAACAAGCCTACATAAGAACCATAGATGCCTCCAAAATCGATATTCCCGGTTGGTACAGCCAGCTGATAGATAGTGAAAAAATAAAAAAATGTTGGCAATAATGAAAAGACCAGAATCACCAGTCCGGCTAGATACTTGGCGAAAATGATCTGAAATTCGCTGATAGGTTTGGTCATCAACAATTCGATGGTTCCGGTGTTTATTTCCTCGGCAAAACTGCGCATGCTGATAGCCGGCAGCAAAAAGAGGAAAACAAACGGTGCCAGAATAAACAAGCCGTCAAGGGTGGCATATCCAAAGCTGAGGATATTGAAATTGTTGGGAAAAACCCATAATATCAGTCCGTTAACTGCTAAGAATACGCTGATGACAATATAACCCATGAGCGAATGCAGAAAAGTACTGATTTCTTTTTTAAAAAGTGCAAGCATTGTTGCTGTGTTTTTTTAGACTGTGCAAAGGTAAATAAAATGCATTATCGAAAATGAACGGATGATATTGTTTGTTATTATTTTTTTATGACGATTGAATATCTAAAAAACAAATATTTCGGACACTTTGGGAAAAATCATTCAGCTATATTTATTCTTTAATCAGCGATTGTTGTTTTTGTCCGAAATAACCATTCATAAAGAAACTCAAAGTCTCTTCGTGAGTTGTGAAAAGTAGTTGCTATTCAAATTCAATTCTCACAATATCGTTTACTCTGATTCCCATAAGGTTGCGGGCTGAACTTTCTTTCATGGCTATTTCGAGCATCCCGGAGCTGCCAAATGTGGCAATGATTTCCCCTTCGGGTACATTTGCATACGATTCGGCAATTCGTTCGGTGTAATATTTCCCAAAGCGAACAACATATTTACCACCGCTATGCATTTCACTGAAAATTTTGCGATTGATATTGGTAATGGCATTGTGGTAGTTGTCCAAATAAACGACCATTCCTTTTATTACTTTATTTTCGGTCACTGGGCGGAAAGGAGTCGATTCGGTTAGCGCTTTCACCTGCGTTCCGAGCGAAAGAATATCGTCGCCAGCAGCAATGCGTATGGCTGCATGTGTGCAAATATCAAGCTCGCGGAAAGTAGGCGATACCGTTTCAGGAGCATCTAAATGCAGCATTAGTTCGGGTTGTTCGTCAAACAGCAATCCGAAAATACCATTATCGGGACCAATAAAATAATGATTGTGATGGCGAATAATAGCGTACTGCATTTCGGAATTGTGATTTCGATTTACCAATGCGAGGTGAATAGTCCCCTCGGGAAAATATGCCCATGCATTTCGCAGGTTGAATGCTGCTTCGTGAATGCTATATTGTGTGATTTGATTCGAAACCGTCACAATAGATGCTCCGGAAATGCCCGATAACAGCCTGCCACTAATAGCGGCACTGTAATAATCCTTCGTTCCGAAGTCGCTCGTTATTGTGATGATTCTTTCTGACAAAATGACTATTTTTGCTCAAAATTACAAAATCTGCCAATACAATTTAATCTGCAAGGAAAAGTTGAATGAATGAACGCGTTTTCGATTTGCAACTGGTTGACCACGTGGGCTTTTTTGGCCCTGAAGATGCCAACCTGAATATTATCCGCCGGCTTTTTCCAAAGCTGAAAATTATTGCCCGCGGTGATATGTTTAAGGTAATGGGCTCAAAAGCCGATATCGATATGTTTGCTAGCCGCTTCGAAAGCTTGTTACAACATTTCGATGTTTTTGGCGAAATTCGCGAAAGAGACATTATGCAAATTGTTAACGATGAAACTCTGCCCAGCGAAAAGCTTTCGCGTATGCCGGCCGATGTAATTGTTTATGGTCGTAGCGGCCAGCAAATCAAGGCTCGAACTCGCAATCAGCAAAAAATGGCCGACCTGATAGAAAAGACCGATATGATGTTTTGTATTGGTCCGGCCGGAACCGGAAAAACCTACACGGCTGTTGCATTGGCAGTGAAATATCTGAAAGAAAAAAAAGTGCGCCGAATTGTCCTTACTCGCCCGGCAGTTGAAGCTGGCGAAAATCTGGGCTTTTTGCCAGGTGATTTGCGTGATAAACTCGATCCATATTTGCAGCCTCTCTACGATGCACTTCGCGACATGCTTCCGCAACAAAAATTGCTGGGCTATTTTGAAGATGGTACGCTCGAAATTGCACCGCTTGCGTTTATGCGTGGTCGTACACTCGAAAATGCGTTTGTGATTCTCGATGAAGCACAAAATTCGACCCGAATGCAGATGAAAATGTTTCTAACCCGCATGGGAAATAGCAGCAAATTTATCATTACGGGAGATGTAACACAAATCGATTTGCCGAAAAACCAAACAAGCGGACTCATGAATGCAGTGAATCTGGTGCGAAATATTCCCGAAATTGGAATAGTTGAACTCGATAAAAGTGATGTTATTCGCCACCCGATTGTTAGTAAAGTTATTAATGCTTACGAAAATGAAGAAAATAAATAAGATTCTGCTTCTCATAGCCCTTGGTGTGGTCGCATTGGCCTGTAGTCGTTACGACGATGGCCCTTCTTTGAGTTTTCGGAGTGTCGAAAAACGCTTGTCGGGGCTTTGGGAAATACAGTCTCTCAAAATTGAAGGCATCGACTACCATTCGGCTTATATGGACGACTCGGTATACTTGCGTTTTGTGATCTCGGGTAGCAAAGAGCAGCTTTATATTTATTTGGTAGAAGAAAGCAAAAGCTCTTCGCATTTGAGTAGTTCTGCGCTTATATTGGACGATCACAACAAAACTCTTTCATTCGAACTACCGGAATATGCTATGTATACCAACATTACTACGCCAATATTTCATTTAATACCAGCAATCAACACTGAAAATACATGGGATATTAATCGTTTGTCGATGTACGATTTGTGGATAAGCACTACTCACAACGATTCGTTATACGAACTTCAGCTTTACAAATTAGACCCCTATATTCTCAACCCGTAAAATTAATTGTTATGAAGGACCTTGTTTCAACCGACTTTCATTTTAGTCCGCAGCAGGATGTTTATCGTGGAAAAGTCCGTGATGTGTATCGCGTAAACGATATGTTGGTAATGATTGTAAGCGATCGTATTTCGGCATTCGATGTGGTTTTACCACGCGGAATTCCATATAAAGGTCAGGTTCTTAATCTGATTGCCGAAAAATTTCTTGATGCTACATCCGATATCGTTCCCAACTGGAAACTTGGAGTTCCACACCCAAGTGTAATGGTGGGCCGCTATGCCGAACCATTTAAAGTGGAAATGGTTGTGCGTGGTTACCTCACCGGACATGCCTGGCGCGAATACAAAGCTGGTAAACGTTCTATCTGTGGCGAAGCTATGCCCGATGGAATGATTGAAAATCAGAAATTTGCCCATCCAATCATTACACCAACTACCAAAGCTGATGTTGGCCACGACGAAGATATTTCGCGCGAAGAGATTATTAATCTTGGTCTTGTAAGCGAGTCCGATTATGCTCAACTCGAAAATTATACACTCAAATTATTTGCCCGTGGTACTGAAATAGCAGCACAAAAAGGTTTGATTTTGGTTGATACCAAATACGAATTTGGAAAAATCGGAAATAAAATTGTTTTGATTGATGAAATTCATACACCTGACTCGTCGCGCTATTTCTATCGCGAAGGTTACGAGCAACGTCAGGCTGCAGGCCAGCCTCAGAAGCAACTATCGAAAGAGTTTGTTCGCGAGTGGTTGATGGAAAATGGTTTTCAGGGAAAAGATGGACAACAAGTTCCCGAAATGAACGATGATTTTGTACTAAGTGTAGCCGATAGATATATTGAGCTTTACGAAAGTATTACCGGCGAAAAATTCAACAAACTTCCGCTTGATAATGTTGCAGCCGATATCGATGTAGCCGTGAAGCAATTTTTGAAGTAAATTTTATTCGACCTTTCTGAAGCAGAGATTTAGTTTGACTGGTCTCTGCTTTTTTATAAATAGCCTTTTTCGTGATAGTATCAAAATAATATCAAAGGTGTTTTTTAAATAAACAAACACTATTTCATAGTCTCATACAGCCACCTGATATTTTTTTCGAGCAAGTCGCGGCTTGGATAATCGCTGTATTTTTCCATTTTTACAGCTTCGATGGTTTCTTCAACCGAAAGGCCTTTTTCTTTAGCAACTTTCACTTCTGCTTTCATATCGATGAGCAATTGACGCATGATGAGAAAGTCGGTTGTCGACGAAATATGTCCGTGTCCGCAAATGAAATGCTTATTTTTTCGATCGGACGAAAGCTTTTTGAGAACTTTAATCCAGTTGTGAATCGATGCTCCTGAGGGACCATCGAGATATGGAAACGATTTTTCAAAATACAGATCGCCCACATGAACTGTCTTCTGATTTACAAAGTAAACAATGCAATCCGATCCTGTGTGAGCCGGACCCGGGTAAATCAGACGAATTTCCTCTCCACCGAAAACCAGGTTGTGCTTTTTATTGAAAATAATGTCGGGAGGCATATTGCGGATGATTTTTAACGAATCGATATAGTTGTTGTAGAAATTGATGATGGCCTGTACACTGTCGGCTTCGGCAAATTGTTTATTTTCAAGAAAATGGTCTATTATGGGTGCATTTTTGACAGAATATTGGTCGAGTCCGTTTTGCATTTCGGCAACAAACCCGTTGGCGATTACAGCTCCACTTCCGGTGACATTGTTGTACCAACCCGATGGAGCTATCAATCTAGCGTCAGGCGTAAATACCTGCAAGCCACCAACATGATCGAAATGATGGTGGGTGGAAATGACATAGCGAACAGGTTTATCAGTTACCGATTCGATGGCTGCTTTCAGATTCCATCCGTCGATGGGCGAAATGCCTGCATCTACAACCACAACACCCGAGTCGGTTACCAAAAATGCGGTGTTGCAACCATCCAAACCAACTTCGTAGAGGTTGTCGGTTATTTGCAGCGGTGTAGGGAATTCGGTTTGTGCATGGGTAATGAGAAACAGCAACAAAAAAGTCAGAAAAGAAACAAATCGTTTCATATGATTTTATTTACGATTTATATTAGAAAATCAGATACTTGTAATAAGCAAAAAACTCTCTTCCCAACGAAAACAGATCGCGCCATTCAAAAATAGGTGCATGAACACCATAAACATTTTTGACACCGACTTTGCGTAAAGCTAACTTTGCACGGCTAATATGAAAATACTGGCTCACTACAATTACCGATTCACATTCGGGAAATTGCTTCACGAAGTTTTCTGCTGTTTCGCGTGTGTTGTTGCCATTATTGTCAACGATTATGTCCGATTCGGAAACTCCTTTCGAAACTAGATATTCGGCCATCTTTGTTCCTTCATCAAAACCTTCTTTGCCTAATCCACCACTAACAAATAGTTTTCTGACTACTTTATTGTTGTAAAGTTCTATTCCTGCATCGAGGCGAGCTTGAAGCCGTGTGCTAAGTGTCCCGTCAGCATTTACTGTTGTTCCAAAAATAATTGCTGCTTCGCAATTCACTTTTTCGTCGCGCAAACCATCAACAATGATGATAGTTTCGTGAATCAGAAACCAAAGCAAAAGTAGGCGAATAATGTGTTTTAATCTCATAACTTTTTACAGGCTTTCAGCACCCTTGATTGCCCGTTTTGAAACGGTATTTTATAATCATTTTTTTTGATAGACAAATATATGGATTATTTTATAGAAAGAGTCATGCTTTTCATCAGTTCTTTGCACTTACGACCAGCTTCATTGTTCTCGATACCGATAAACCATGAGCCTCGTTTGCTCGACTTGTAGGTAAAACCAAATAATTCCAATCCCGTTTCTTCGAAAAGTTTACCCATTTCGGTGTCTTCCCACTCTCTGATTCCTGAAATTTCGTTCCATTGAGCGGCAGCCATGCCAGTCTCTTTTTTTTCGTCTATAGTTGCCCAAAACAAAAAACGCTCAGTTATACAAATTTCGGTGTAGCTGGTTTTTACTTTGCCCAGAAATCCTTTTTTATGATTGGTGGTTTCGAAACAAGCCAGGGCCTCCATTTTGTATTCTTTGAGTCCATTGTTTTGAATATACTTTTGCAGGTATTCAAAGAATGCAGGTTTGAATTCTTCAAAACGGCACTCGCGGGTCAAACGGGTGTAGTCGCTTTTTTTCATGAGTTCAATTTATTATTCTTTGATAATTGTGGCTTTTTTGAGTTTAATATTCACTTCCAGAATTATTGATTTAACACCACAATATTCCCATTGAAAAGTAAATACATTGCCGAAATTGATAGCATAGGGACCTGTGGTTTGCAAATCGAAATTCCATGTATCGGTTGCTCCCGGGGCTAATTTAAAGTTGCCGCTCACACAATTTACTATAGTCATTTCAAACTCACTTTTTCCGTTAATGAATATTTTCACATTGTCCCAACGACTGCTTTGAATGTCGGGGATTGGATTTTTGCTCCTGTTTTCAACGCTAAGTATAAATCGAATGGCATCTTCTTCGTTGTAGCCTTCGCCTTCGTATTTAAACCGAAAGAACTCGGCATTGAGATTTACCAATATAGAGTCGTTCGATAAAAACTCTATTTTGCGGGCATCATTGGCTTGGGTGAGTTCGGCTCGATTTTCTTTGATGGCTGATTTTCCGATTTTAACAGATTGTCCATGCAAAATGGTTGTATTCAGAACAATAAGGAAAAGAAGACTTTTCATGGTTTACTTTGTTTTTGAAGTTACAGAGATGCCGGTTTTACCACTTTGCATAAAAAATCCGCAATTCCCTTATTCCGGATTAATGCCGGACGTAAACAAATCGCGGAATGATAAGCTCCTTTTATTCTTTTGTGATGCTTCCAGAGGTCATAATATGACCATTCTGGATAACAGCATAGTAATAAGCGCCCGATTCCCAACTGGCAGTTGCAAATGAAATAATGTTTTCACCCTGTTTAGCTGTTACGGAAACAGTTTCTGTGAGTTGTCCTGTAGCATTAAAAATCGATACTACTGTATTTTGATTTTTAGCAGAAACAAAGCCAACAGAAAGTTCACTGCAAAACGGATTTGGGAAGACCGATGCAATCGGAGAACTGTTTTCGTCAATCGAAACAGAACCCGTGTTAATAGTAAGACTATACGGCGCAAAAGTGGCCGGAAGTATTTGAGTTGTACCCCCAATAACGGGAACCGAGACAGGAACATTTAAGCTAAAAAAACCAGTTACACTGATTGGAGTGGTTCCGCTTGCTGTTGGTGTTCCTTCAATAGCCATGCAGCCATTTGAACCACCTGTGGTTTGGCACGATGAGGGTTCACATACAGCTGCCAGACCAGCAGGCAACAATACCGGAGCAACGGCTTCGAAATAGTTAACCGTTAATGTTACGGGCGGAAAAGGGAAGCCGAGAATAGAGCTTAAATCTACAAGTGAATCAGCCGGCACAACAAATGTAATTGTAGTTGTGTATGCAACTCCAATTGTACCATCGGGCAGATTAGGGCTGACATTAGGATCGGGAAACATGCCACTTACACCCAAACTGACAACACCCGCATCAGGGGTGCAATTTTGAGCAACAACAGGTGCAGTTGCTATAAAAACAGCAAAAATTAAGATAAAAAAGGCTTTCATTGGTTTTTTGTTTTTGCAAATATATGAATTTGCTCAATTGAACTATTTAATTGCCCCATTCTTTTTTTTCAAGCAAATTTTTCCATGCGTTATTGGTTGCGACGCCGGAATGAGCAAGCAATTCCTTTACCATGTTTATTTCTTCAGTGCTTCCGGCTTTTTTTAGCAGCGAAACATAGCTGTTTATTGAAGGAATGAGCTCTTTCGCCTTGAGCTCGGCGAAATGTAGCATAGCTTGTTGAAATCCAGATGATCTTGAAATAAGCGTATTATATGTAATCACATCCGCAACAATGCCATTGAGTTCCATTTCCTGTATGAGTTCAAATCGGACTTTGTCTCCAGGGGCTATAGTGAGTAATGCATTGTAGGTTGGTGTACCTGGTTGAACACGATGTTTTCGCATAAGCCTGATGATCTCACGGGCCTGACCCAGCGACTGACACAACGAAATGAAGCTGTTGAGTGTGATTGTATTTGGTTGAACGCCATATTCGAGCATTTTGTGATAGTATGATGATGCTGTGAGAAAATTGCCCGATATTGAAATGAGAATATTGAATGTAGCTGTGGAGTAGGGTACATTGAATTCGGTATATGCCGCAAGAACTGCCCGAGCCTGATCGTCGGTTTTACACAAATGAATATGGGCATTAAGAACATCTGTTACGGGCTTAATTCCAATGGAGATGTAATGTTCTTTTATTTCTTCGGCAACAGAAAGTGCTTCGCTGTTGTCGAGTACTCTTTGTTTGATATTGTCGCGAAGATTTCTTAATTTCAGACACCAATCGGCTGATTCGTTACGGGTTGTGGTGGTTTCGTTCATAGCAGTTGGGGAATGAGGAGATAATATTGATTGAGCTTGTAATAGCTAAGATAATAATTTCTTTATAATAAAATCATTCGTGCACATAATCAACAGTAAAATAGCCGTTTTGTTTTATTATGCGATGTTTAACGGTTTTCCTATTCAAAATAAAGTAACAACAATTTATTTGGTGCCAGACTGAAATATATAACAGCCCTATGGGCTGTTATATATTTCATCAAATAGTAAATGCTGACAGAATTCTTCAGATTAAGATACAACTCTCATCGGTTTTATTCTTTTATCAATTGATAAAAGAACCTGTTTCCAGTAATACTGAAATACGTTCGCATCGAAAAAAGAACAAACTAGTCGTAAATTAGTTTGTGAAAGCTTGTAGTGTTGGAACCTGAGATTCTTAAATAATACACGCCCCTGGCAGCTTCGTCGAAATTGATCGATTCTGGAATTCCAGCTAAAAATGTTCTTTTCCATGATTTAATCAACTTTCCTTCAGGATTGAATAAACTAAGCTCAATTTCTTCGGGTTGAGAGTTGTTGAGAAGAATGAAAACGGTTCCATTACCTGGATTCGGGTATAATGAAACAGAACCTGGTTCATTCTTGTTTAATCCTGTGCAGGGATCAAAGGTTATTACAATGGCATCAGATGATTCGCAGAAATTATCACTTACAATCACAGAAAACAGGTGCGCACCGGCTCCGTACCCTGTGGAGTCGATCAGCAGATACTGCGATGAAGCTCCAGTTGACCAATTGTACGAATCGTGTATGCCGGCATTCAGAACAATGGATTCCCAGATGCAGATAATTGTATCGGGTCCCAGATTAACCACTGGCAGGGGATTGACCGTCAGTGTCAGTTCAACGATACTGTCGCATCCGGCAGCCGAAACAAGCGTGTCATGGTAGATCCCTGCTGTTGTTAACAAGTTGCCGTTGAAGTTGTACGAGTTACCCTGGCAGATAGAATGTGCTAAAGAAGTGTTGACGGTGTTCGATGCAGTCACCTGAATGGCATCTGATCCGTGGCATCCGTTTCCGTCCGTTACTGTTACCGAGTAGATGCCGGGAGAAGAGACTGAGAGCGTTTGTCCGGTTGACATGTCAGACCAGAGGTATGCGGAAAATGCACCGGCATCGAGTATTTGCGGATTGCCGTCGCAGATGACCAGGTCGGGTCCCAGATCGGCAGCCGGCAGCAAATGAAATGTTACGGAGATGTTATCGGAATTATGACAGGAGTTCCCATCGGTAACGGTTACACTATACGTGCCGGTAGCTGATACCGTCAGATACTGCGAATTACTTCCACCCGTCCACAAATAGGAGGAATAAGATCCGGCATTAAGCAACAGTGTTTCGCCTGCGCATAACGATGTGTCGTTGCCTAGGTCTATGACTGGTAGCGGATTGACTGTTAGTGTCAGTGTAACGATACTGTCGCAGCCGGCAACTGACACAAGTGTGTCATGGTAGATCCCTGCTGTTGTTAACAAGTTGCCGTTGAAGTTGTACGAGTTACCCTGGCAAATTGAATATGCTAAAGAAGTATTGACAGTGTTCGATGCTGTCACCTGAATGGCATCTGATCCGTGGCATCCGTTTTCGTCCGTTACTGTCACCGAATAGATGCCGGGAGAAGAGACCGAGAGTGTTTGTCCGGTTGACATGTCAGACCAAAGGTATGCAGAAAAGATACCGGCATCGAGTATTTGCGGATTTCCGTCGCAGATAACCTGATCGGCTCCCAGATCGGCAGCCGGCAGCGAATGAAATGTTACGGAGATGTTATCGGAATTATGACAGGAATTCCCATCAGTAACAGTTACACTATACGTGCCGGTAGCTGATACTGTCAGATACTGCGAATTACTTCCACCTGTCCACAAATAGGAGGAAAAGCTTCCGGCATTGAGCATCAGTGTTTCGCCTGCGCATAACGATGTGTCGTTGCCCAGATTGACTACAGGCCACGGGAAAAGACTGACATGTATTGTGTCAGCTGACAGACATCCGTTTGCATCGGTCACCGTAACGGAATAGTTGTTTGCCGAAGCCGGATTGATACTGATGGATGCACTGCTTTGCGAAGTGCTCCATGCATACGAGGCAAAAGTCCCCGCGTTAAGAATGAGCGAAGTTGCCGGACAGATAGTTGTATCATTCCCGAGGTCTACATGTTGCTGAGGATAGATCACAATGGTGTCTTTCCGGACGCAACCCAGTGTATCAGTAGCTGCAACGCTGTATGTGCCGGGTACCGACAGATTGATCGTTTGAGTGGTTTCACCTGTGCTCCAGGCATAAACTGCAAAATGATTGCTCGCATCAAGTGTAATATTCTGCCCGTCGCAGATTGCCCTGTCAGTACCGAGATTTACCACTGGAGCAATACAATCGGTCACTTCAACCACATGTTTGAAAACCGGCCCCCAGAAATTATTATGGTCTTTAATGCGAATGTTGAAAACATGAACGCCAAGGCTCAGCCCCAATGTTGGAACACTGCTGCTTGTGAGTATTTCAATAGCTTCATCTAGATTTCCATCGAAAGCAAGAATGGTAATTCCATTACCTTCTCCAGGGTCGGCATCCCAGAAACATTCGGCTTGAATCACTTTTTTGTCGGTAGCTGTAATGGTATTTTCTATGTTGACAACACTTGTGAATGTTGGTCCCCAGAAGTTTCCGAAGTCTTTTACGCGAATATTAAATGTGTGCATCCCGACAATCGGTTGGTTTACACTACTGCTAAAAAGGGTTTCAATGGCTTCGTCAAGGTTTCCGTCTAGAGCAAGAATGGTTGTACCGTTTCCGTTTCCGGGATCGGTATCCCAGAAATA
>PHDB01000029.1 GCA_002842495.1 Bacteroidetes bacterium HGW-Bacteroidetes-6 | reverse complement strand
CCCGAAAATACGTTCGCAAAACAAACCATCTCGTTCGGGTTTGTAGGTACGATAGTTAACGGTTTCGGGTTTTGTGACTTCGCCATACGACATCTCCAGAATTTTTTCGGGAGATGCGAGGCTTATGATGATGCTCGAAAAGTTGCTTTTGGGAGCGTTTTCTCTTCTAAATGCCATATTTCGACGTTTAAGTAAACTGCAAAAAACAATTATTCAAATGTTACATTGAGGCCAAGGCCTTTGAGTTCGTGAACAAGCACGTTGAACGATTCGGGAATACCCGGCTTTGGCATGGGTTCGCCCTTCACGATAGATTCGTAGGTTTTGGCGCGTCCAACCACGTCGTCGGATTTCACTGTCAGGATTTCACGCAGGATGTGGGCAGCTCCGAATGCTTCGAGAGCCCAAACCTCCATTTCTCCAAAACGTTGGCCTCCAAACTGTGCCTTTCCTCCAAGCGGTTGCTGGGTGATGAGTGAGTATGGACCAATAGAGCGTGCGTGCATCTTATCATCAACGAGGTGATGGAGTTTCAAAATGTAAATAATTCCCACTGTTGCTGGCTGATGGAATGGTTCGCCTGTTCCACCATCGCGCAAATAGGTTTTTCCGTTTTCGGGAAGCCCGGCTTTCACCATATAATCATTAATCTGATCAATGGATGCTCCGTCGAAAATTGGTGTTGCGAACTTCAAGCCAAGTTTACTACCGGCCCATGCGAGCACAGTTTCGTAAATCTGTCCAAGGTTCATACGACTTGGTACACCTAATGGGTTAAGTACAATATCAACAGGAGTGCCATCGGCAAGGTAAGGCATGTCTTCGTCGCGAACAATTTTCGCAACAATACCTTTGTTTCCGTGACGACCAGCCATTTTATCTCCCACGCGGAGCTTGCGTTTTTTAGCAATGTACACTTTGGCAAGCTGAACAATTCCTGCAGGTAATTCGTCGCCTACCTGGGCAACAAATTTTTTGCGTTGGAATACACCCAGATGCTCTTTGTGTTTGATTTCGTAGTTGTGAAGCAACTGCTGGATAAGCATATTGGCTTGCTCATCTTTTGTCCAGTTTGTTGATACAATACTAATGAAGTCGATGTTGCTGAATATCTTAGCGGAGAACTTAGCTCCTTTTGGGATAATTTCCTGACGAAGATTGTTAATCACCCCATTTGAAGATTGTCCATCGGTAAGAAGCAACAGCTTTTCAATCAGGCGTTTACGCAATTCGGTTGTTTGATGTGTAAACTCATTTTCGAGCTGTTCAAGCAACGCTTTTTCTTTTGTTTTCGCCTTTTTGTCTTTGATTGCACGACTAAAAAGTTTTTTGTCGATTACAACACCACTCACCCCTGGAGGTGCTTTGAGCGAAGCATCTTTCACATCGCCTGCTTTGTCGCCAAAAATGGCTCTCAACAACTTTTCTTCAGGAGTAGGATCGGTTTCACCTTTTGGAGTGATTTTTCCAATAAGAATATCACCCTCGTTTACTTCGGCACCAACACGAATCAGACCATTAGAGTCAAGATTGCGAATGGCTTCGAGGCTAACGTTGGGTATATCGCTGGTAAGTTCTTCAATTCCACGCTTGGTGTCGCGAACTTCCATGATAAATTCCTCGATATGGATGGATGTAAATACGTCTTCACGGACTACGCGTTCCGAAATTACAATAGCATCCTCGAAATTGTAACCTTTCCAAGGCATGAACGCTACCAGAAGATTGCGACCGAGAGCAAGTTCGCCCTGATCGGTTGCATATCCTTCGCACAAAACCTGCCCTTTTACAACCTTCTGTCCTTTTCTTACAATAGGCTTGAGGTTAACAGTTGTACTTTGGTTGGTTTTTATGAACTTAGTAAGCTGATAGGTTTTGATATCGTCTTCGAACGACACAAGTTTTTCGTGTTCGCTACGATAATATTTAATGGTGATTTTTTGAGCATCGACTTTCTCGACAACACCATCCCCTTCGGCATTGATAAGTACACGGCTGTCGCCGGCAACTTTGCCTTCGAGACCTGTAGCTACAATTGGAGCTTCGGGGCGAAGTAATGGGACTGCCTGACGCATCATGTTAGAACCCATGAGAGCACGGTTTGCATCATCGTGTTCCAAAAATGGAATCAACGAAGCGGCAATTGAAGCAATCTGGTTAGGGGCAACATCCATCATATCCAATTCTGTTTTATCCACAATTGGATAATCGGCAAGGTGTCTCGATTTTACCTTTTCACGACGGAAGTTTCCATTCTCATCAATCGGGGCATTAGCCTGTGCGATGATTTTTTCTTCTTCATCTTCGGCAGAAAGGTACGTTGGAATTGATTTAAGATCAACGATTCCTTTATTTACTTTTCTGTAAGGTGTTTCGATAAAACCAAGGCTATTAATTTTAGCATAAACACATAGCGACGAAATAAGTCCAATGTTCGGCCCTTCGGGGGTTTCGATGGTACAAAGACGTCCGTAGTGAGTGTAATGAACGTCGCGAACTTCGAAGCCAGCTCGTTCACGCGATAAACCTCCGGGTCCCAGTGCTGAAATACGGCGCTTATGGGTAAGTTCCGAAAGAGGATTGGTCTGATCCATAAATTGCGACAGCTGGTTGGTACCAAAGAAAGAATTGATAACCGACGACAGTGTTTTAGCATTGATCAGATCGATAGGTTTGAAAACTTCGTTATCGCGCACATTCATGCGTTCGCGAATGGTTCGTGCCATGCGGGCGAGACCAACACCAAACTGAGAGTAGAGCTGTTCGCCTACTGTTCGGACACGACGATTACTGAGGTGGTCAATGTCATCAACTTCGGCTTTGCTGTTGATGAGTTCAACCAGATATTTTATAATGTCGATGATGTCGTCTTTGGTAAGAATACGATCATCGGTTTTCGATGTACTGCGTCCGAGCTTACGATTGATACGGTAACGGCCAACTTCACCAAGATCGTAGCGTTTATCGGAAAAGAATAACTTGTCGATAATACCACGGGCTGTTTCTTCATCGGGAGGTTCTGCATTTCGCAGCTGACGGTAGATATATTCAACAGCTTCTTTTTCGTTGTTGGCTGTATCTTTTTGAAGTGTATTGAAAATAACACTGTAATCGGCATTGGCAGCATCTTCTTTGTGAAGAAGAATGGTTTTTACACCACTGTTTGCAATAACGTCGATATGCTTTTCTTCAATAATGGTTTCGCGTTCAAGAATAACTTCAGTACGCTCAATCGAAACCACTTCGCCGGTGTCTTCGTCCACAAAATCCTCAACCCATGTTTTTACAACACGGGCGGCAAGACGGCGTCCAACTTCTTTTTTAAGACCTGTTTTCGAAACCTTAATTTCCTCAGCGAGGTCGAAAAGTTCGAGAATCTGCTTATCGCTTTCGTAACCAATAGCACGAAGTAATGTGGTTACGGGTAATTTCTTTTTACGATCGATGTAGGCATACATCACATTGTGAATGTCAGTAGCGAATTCCATCCATGAGCCTTTGAATGGAATGATTCGGGCAGAATACAGAATTGATCCGTTTGGATGTCTGCTTGAGCCGAAAAACACACCAGGGCTACGATGAAGCTGCGATACTACTACTCGTTCGGCCCCATTGATAACGAAGGTCCCTTTATCTGTCATATAAGGGATCATTCCCAAATAAACGTCTTGGGTAATAGTTTCGAAATCTTCGTGTTCGGGGTCGGTACAATACAGTTTCAGCTTTGCCTTGAGCGGAACACTGTAAGTTAGACCACGCTCTATGCATTCTTCGATAGCATAACGCGGAGGGTCTATGTAGTAATCCAGGAATTCGAGAACAAAATTATTTCGGGTGTCCGAAATGGGGAAATTTTCCGCAAAAACTTTATACAGTCCCTCATTTTTACGATTGTCGGGGGTTGTTTCCAGTTGGAAAAAGTCCTGGAATGATTTAACCTGAATTTCCAGAAAGTCTGGATACTCAGGTTGTTTTGTTGATGCGAAAGTGATTCTCTGATTGGTGGGAAGGGTAGTCAATGCTGTTGAATTTTATGGTTAACAACACAAGAATTATTATAAATGGTTAAGACCTCTGACAAAAGAAAGAGGTCTTAACCGCGTATCGGCATGCCGAGACTATTTAACTTCAACTTCGGCTCCAGCTTCTTCCAATGCTTTTCTAAGAGCTTCGGCTTCGTCTTTTCCGATTTTTTCTTTAATTGCTGATGGTGCAGCGTCAACCAGTTCTTTGGCTTCTTTCAGACCAAGACTGGTGAGTTCTTTCACGAGTTTTACGACGGCGAGTTTCTGAGCACCTGATGATTTCAGGATAACATCAAACTCGGTTTGTTCTTCGGCGGCTTCTGCAGCAGGACCAGCAACCATAGCGGCAACAGGTGCAGCAGCTGGTTCGATTCCATACTCATCTTTGAGTATCTGGAGAAGTTCGTTTACGTCTTTAACAGTGAGATTCACTAACTGTTCAGCAATAGCTTTCAAATCTGCCATTTTATTACTTTTTTAAAGGGTTACAAAAAATTACGCGGCTTTTTCCGACAATGTTTTCAAAACGCCAGCCAGGGCACTTGCTTTTGAGCTGAGTGCGTTGACCAGATTGTTTGCGGGTGACTGCAATGCAAGGAGTACATCAGCGATAAGCTCGTTCTTACTCTTGATATTGGTAAGAAATTCCAGCTGATCGTCGCCAATGACAACCATATCCATTACATAAGCACCTTTGAGTTCCGGCTTCACCATTTTTTTGCGATACTCTTTAATAAGAGCAGCTGGTGCTTTTGCCGAATCTGACAACATAATTGCAGAAGAGCCTTTCAATACAGGAAATAGACCGGAAAAATCTTTACCAGAGTTTTCCATCGCCCTTTTTAGAAGGGTGTTTTTAACCATCTGTAGCTTTATATTGCGCTTAAAACACAGGCGACGAAACTGTGAAGTCTGATCAGCGTCCAATCCGAGAATATCGGTAATGTACACTACTTCGCTTGTCTTGAGTGTTTCAGACAATTCGGCTACAAGCTGGTTCTTTTCTTCCTTGGTTTTCATAGGCCGAACTTTCGGTTTAGGGTTAATTAAGAGATACTTTTAACATCAATGTGTATCCCGGGACTCATCGTGCTCGACAGAAATACACTCTTTACATATGTGCCCTTGGTAGCAGTTGGCTTTAACTTGATAATGGTTGAAAGCAATTCGCGGGCATTGTCTTCGAGTTTATCAACTTCAAATGACAATTTTCCGACACCGGAATGAATAATTCCATATTTATCAACCTTAAAGTCTATTTTACCTGCTTTAACATCGGCAACAGCTTTTCCGACTTCCATCGTCACTGTTCCGGTCTTTGGGTTAGGCATCAATCCACGAGGTCCAAGGATCTTTCCTAATGCACCAACTTTAGGCATTACGTTGGGAGTGGTGATCACAACATCAACATCGGTCCATCCATCTTTAATCTTGGCGATATAATCGTCAAGACCAACATGTTCGGCGCCAGCTGCTTTGGCTTCGTCTTCTTTTTCAGGTCCACACAAAACCAAAACTCTGACTGTTTTACCCGTTCCATGAGGAAGCGTCACGGTTCCACGAACCATTTGGTTCGCTTTTCTTGGGTCAACACCGAGTCGTACATCGAGATCTACTGACGGATCAAATTTGGTGTACGAAATTTCTTTCACCAAATTTAACGCATCGGTAAGTGTATATTGAGCAGTTTTATCAAACTTGCTTAGAGATTCTTTTCTTTTTCTGGAAACTTTGGCCATAATCGTAGTTTTTTACTCGTTATCCTTCAATTAAAAAGGGGCAGTTCCGGTAACTTTCAGACCCATGCTACGGGCAGTTCCTGCAACCATGCGCATGGCTGATTCAACGGTAAAGCAGTTGAGGTCGACCATTTTGGCTTCAGCAATGCTCTGAATCATTTCCCATGTTATACTTGCCACTTTATTGCGGTTGGGTTCGCCCGATCCTTTTTGAATTTTGGCTTTTTCCAACAACTGAACAGCTACAGGAGGAGTTTTTACTATGAAATCAAAACTCTTATCCTTATAAACTGTAATTATTACGGGAAGCAGTTTTCCAGCCTGTTCTTGCGAACGGGCATTAAATTGCTTGCAAAATTCCATGATATTCACACCTTTAGCACCAAGAGCTGGTCCAACGGGTGGAGAAGGGTTTGCGGCACCGCCTTTTATTTGCAATTTAATTAATCCAGCAACTTCTTTTGCCATGACTTTTGTCTTTTTTCGCGTTATTATTCTTTTTCAACCTGCATAAAACTCAGTTCAAGCGGAGTTTTTCTGCCGAATATTTTTACCATTACTTTCAGTTTCTTTCTTTCTTCGTTCACCTCTTCGATTACACCCGTGAAACTGTTAAACGGTCCGTCGATTACCCGAACGGATTCACCAACCAAAAAAGTATCGTACATCTCTTCTCCTTTATCGGCCAGTTCATCAACTTTTCCAAGAATCCGGTTCACCTCATTGGGACGCATTGGAATAGCTTCGCCTTTACTCCCCAAAAAGCCCAAAACTCCTGGAACATTCTTTATTATGTGTTCTATTTCGCTGTCAAGAGCTGCCTCCAGAAGTAAGTATCCTGGGAAAAAACTTCGTTCTTTTGTAATTTTTTTCCCTTTACGGATTTGAAAAACCTTTTCCATAGGGATAAGCACTTGCGCAACATAATCCTGCAAGTTAAGACGAGCAACTTCATTGTCAATGTATTGCTTTACTTTTTTCTCACTACCGCTCACTGCACGGACTACATACCATTTTTTTTCTTCTGTGCTCATCGTAAGGTGCTCCTGTTTTCTTTTTACTAAAATAAATTGTAAACAAGTTTCAGAATGTTTTCAAACGACAAATCCATGGCCAATACCACAATGGCAATAATGACCGAAGCAATGGATACCACAATAGAGCTTTCCTGTAGCTCGGGCCATGTAGGCCAGCTCACTTTGTGCAGCATTTCCTCGCGGACTTCTTTTAATGAGTTTAATAACTTGCGCATTGTTCTTGTTTGATTAGCACGGGTGGTAGGAGTCGAACCCACAGCCTACGGTTTTGGAGACCGCCACTCTACCAATTGAGCTACACCCGTGTGTAAGAAAGTACCCGCCCTGAAAATTCAGCGCGAATACTTTCTATTGAGTATTGAATTAGTCGAGAATTTCAGTTACCTGACCTGCACCAACCGTACGGCCACCTTCGCGGATAGCAAAACGGAGGTTCAAACTCATTGCAATCTCGGTAATGAGATGTACTGTTATTGCAAGGTTATCACCAGGCATAACCATTTCTACACCATCGGGAAGAATAACTTCACCAGTAACATCGGTGGTGCGGAAATAGAACTGAGGACGATATTTGTTGTGGAAAGGAGTATGGCGTCCGCCTTCTTCTTTCTTCAAAATAACAACTTCTGCCTTGAATTCTTTGTGAGGCTTAACGGATCCGGGCTTGGCTATAACCATACCGCGACGGATTTCATTTTTGTCGATACCACGGAGGAGTAATCCAACGTTATCTCCAGCTTCACCACGATCAAGAATTTTACGGAACATTTCAACACCGGTAACAACCGATTTCAGCTTTTCTGCACCAAGACCAAGAATGTCAACGGCTTCTCCTGAGTTGATAACACCAGTTTCAATTCTTCCCGTAGCAACAGTTCCACGACCAGTAATCGAGAAAACATCTTCTACAGGCATGAGGAAGTCTTTGTCAACTAAACGCTGAGGAATTGGAATATAATCATCAACAGCTGCCATCAGATCCATGATTTTTTCAACCCATTTTGGTTCTTTGTTGAGACCACCAAGAGCTGAACCACGAATGATTGGGGTGGCTTCTCCGTCGAATCCATAGAAACTCAGGAGGTCACGAATATCCATTTCAACAAGATCGAGAAGTTCTTCGTCGTCAACAAGGTCAACTTTGTTCATGAAAACCACAATCTGAGGAACACCAACCTGACGGGCGAGAAGAATGTGCTCGCGGGTTTGAGGCATGGGACCATCAGTTGCAGCAACAACCAAAATAGCACCGTCCATCTGGGCAGCACCTGTTACCATGTTTTTTACGTAGTCAGCGTGACCCGGGCAGTCAACGTGCGCATAGTGGCGATTGGCTGTTTGGTATTCAACGTGAGCTGTGTTAATTGTAATACCTCTTTCTTTTTCTTCTGGGGCGTTGTCGATAGAATCGAATGACCTGAATTCGGACAGGCCCATTTCTGCAAGGTTAAGAGTGATAGCTGCGGTTAACGTGGTTTTACCATGGTCAACGTGGCCAATGGTACCGATGTTAACATGCGGCTTACTGCGATCGAATTTTTCTTTTGCCATGTTGTTTGTCTGTTTATTTGTTACTTGTTTGTCTGTAATTCTTGCAAGAGCCTTTGGGGAGAGTTGAACTCCCGACCCCTTCCTTACCAAGGAAGTGCTCTACCCCTGAGCTACAAAGGCGATTTTTGAGCGGAAGACGGGGCTCGAACCCGCCACCTAAAGCTTGGAAGGCTTTCGCTCTACCAAATGAGCTACTTCCGCAACGAAAATGGTGGGGAGAGGAGGATTCGAACCTCCGAAGGCGAAGCCAGCAGATTTACAGTCTGCCCCATTTGACCGCTCTGGTATCTCCCCATTTATTGATTATTGTTCTAAAAAAGAGCCGATGAAGGGACTCGAACCCCCGACAGGCGGTTTACAAAACCGCTACTCTACCAACTGAGTTACATCGGCATTTCAGAACATTTCTATACATCTTCAAATAACTGTCTGATTACAAGACTGCTGCTGAAAAAAAATGCAGTCCCTGTAAAAAGGACTGCAAATGTATAAACATTTTTTTAATCAGCAAAGAAAAAGCTGAAAATATTTTTTTATAAAGGCTTTATTTTCCCTTTATGTTTGTTCATTTGCTTCTTCAATGCATCGATTGCTGTGTCTGCTGCCTCTTCAAAACTCTTGCATTGCTTTTTAGCAAACAAATCGTAGCCTGGTACCAATAATCTGATTTCTGCAATTTTATTAAGTTGATCCGACTTATTGTCAATCTTGAGCGTAACTTCGCTTCCAATTATGTTTTCATAGTTGCCTGCTAGCTTTCCGACCTTATCTTTGATAAAATCTTCCAGTTTTTTGTCGGCTTTAAAATGAACTGAACTGATACTGATGTTCATAGTGTTTCCTCCTTTTTAATTTTAGGATTTGGGATGAGTTTTTTTGTAGACCTCTTTCAGTTGCCTGATATTGGTGTGTGTGTAAATCTGAGTGGCTGCTAAATTAGAGTGTCCAAGCAGCTCTTTTATGGAATTTAATTCTGCTCCATTTTGTAATAAATGGGTGGCAAAAGTGTGTCGTAATACATGTGGGCTTTTTTTGCTCAACGATGTTACAGAGCCAAGATACGATGAGATTGTGCGGTAAACAAATTTTGGATAAAGCTTCTTTCCTCCATTGGTTAGTAAATACTGCCGATCTGTATCCATTTCTTCGAAAAATATTCTCTTTAACTCGTCATACATTATCATTCGGGTAAATAACTCTTTCCCAAACGGGACAATTCTCTGTTTATTTCGTTTCCCTGTAATTTTTATCGTTCTTTTATGATAGTCGATATCGGTCGCACAAATATTGGTGAGTTCGCTCAATCGCATACCAGTAGCATATAGGATTTCAAAAATCAGTTGGTTGCGAACGGCCTGAAAATCATTGTTGTCTACAGGAATATCGATGAGTTTACGAACCGATTTCTCATCGGCAAAAACAGGTAGTCTCGAAGGAAGTTTGGGTAAAGGAATTCCTCGTGTTGGATTGTTTTCAGCTTTCCCCTTATATATAAGGTATCGAAAAAATGAAGAAACAGATGTTCTTTTTCTACGCAAACTACGAGGGGTCATGTCGTGTGAGGCCAAATCAGCCAGCCACGACCTGACAACCGGTGTTGTGCATTTTTCAACGGGTAATTCGGGGTAGTTTTCTGAAATATACTGAATAAACGACTTGAGGTCGGTTCGATATGATGTCACTGTATGTACAGAGTAGTGCTTCTCTTTCGAAAGGTATAATAGGAATCCGTCAACCATAAAAAAATCCCACTAGTGTAAAACCAATGGGATAAAGATACAAAATAAATTTGAGAAAGTCAAGAACTATCCGTTCAGTTGTTTGGAGATCAAACGCTGCAGGTATAAAGCCTTTAAATGCTGTTCCCTCTTACGTGCTGAGGGTTTTGTGAATTTTTGACGATCGCGCAATTCACGCGAAACACCTGTTTTTTCAAATTTGCGTTTTAGCTTTTTCAGCGCTTTATCGATGGTATCACCTTCCTTCAGTGTAACAATGATCATAAAAACAATACTCCTTTCAATTGGTTAATGATTTGGGGTGCAAAGGTATAAATTTTTTTAATACACAACATAATGTGGAAAAAATATTTGACTATCGATTTTTTGTCAAAAGATACGTTTCGGAGTTTCTTGAATAAACATATGTGTGCAAATGTATATAACTTGCAATAATGCGGTTTTCGTGTTGTTTTTTTAGAAAAAATCGTCAATTGCAAAAAAAATCATTAGAAAAACTGATTTATATCAAAAAAATTTTATAACATTGCTGCGCAATTAACAACAAACCGAATTACTAACCTAAAATTTGTGGTATTATGTCGATTAATGAGAAAGTGAATGCTTTCATGGCAAAAGTGATTGCCAAGAATCCGAGTGAAGTTGAGTTCCATCAGGCTGTGCGCGAAGTGGTAGAATCACTCCTGCCTTTCATCGAAGAAAATCCGAAATACAATGGAATTCTTGATCGCATTGTTGAGCCTGAACGCGTTATGATGTTCCGTGTTCCTTGGGTAGACAAGAACGGTAATTTTCAGGTAAACCGCGGTTTCCGCATTGAAATGAACAGCGCTATCGGACCTTACAAAGGCGGTTTGCGTTTCCATCCAACTGTTAACCTTGGTATTCTGAAGTTTTTGGCTTTTGAACAGGTTTTCAAAAACTCGCTTACCACTTTGCCTATGGGCGGTGGAAAAGGTGGATCGGATTTCGATCCTAAAGGAAAAACTGACAATGAAGTTATGGCTTTCTGTCAAAGCTTTATGACCGAGCTGCAACGTCATATCGGACCCGATACCGACGTTCCTGCTGGTGATATTGGCGTTGGTGGTCGCGAAATCGGCTTCATGTTTGGTCAGTACAAACGTATCCGCAACGAATTTACCGGTGTTCTCACAGGTAAAGGACTTGAGTGGGGTGGATCGCTTATTCGTCCCGAAGCTACTGGTTATGGTCAGGTTTACTTCGCTGAAGAAATGCTTAAGACCCGTGGCGAAAGCTTTAAAGGCAAAACAGTTGTTGTTTCCGGTTCAGGAAACGTTGCTCAGTATGCTACCGAAAAAGCTACCCAGCTTGGCGGTAAAGTTGTTACCATGTCCGATTCGGCAGGGTTTATTTATGACCCAGCCGGTATTGATGCAGAAAAACTGGCTTTCGTTATGCATTTAAAAAATGTAAAACGTGGACGTATCAGCGAGTATGCTCAGAAGTATGGTTGTGAGTATATTGAAGGCAAAACCCCATGGGGAATCAAGTGCGACATCGCTCTTCCTTCAGCAACTCAGAACGAACTCAATGGCGATGATGCAAAAGCTCTTATCGCCAACGGTTGTTTCTGCATCAGCGAAGGTGCAAACATGCCTTCTACTCCTGAAGCAGTTGAGTATTTCATCGAGAAGAAAGTTCTCTTTGGTCCTGGTAAAGCTGCCAATGCTGGTGGTGTTGCTACTTCAGGTCTCGAAATGTCGCAGAACAGTCTCCGTTTGAGCTGGACCCGCGAAGAAGTTGATCAGAGACTGCACAACATCATGATCAGCATTCACAAAACTTGCGAAAAATATGGCAAACAAAGCGATGGTTATATCAACTACGTTGCAGGTGCCAATATTGGTGGTTTTGTAAAAGTAGCTGAAGCTATGCTTGCTCAAGGACTTGTTTAGTCTTTTTGTAATTTCAGTAAAAGCCTCCGAATTTCGGGGGCTTTTTTGTTTCTTGCTAAAAGTACTTATTGTATAATGTCCATCCTGAAAATTACCCGATGCAATTATTCATTTTAAAATACTTCTGTAGAGTTTTCAATATTGAGGGTGATTCCAGCTTTTTTCAATTTCCCGGAAATAGTTTCGGTAATGCTGTTTTTGACAACAATTCCCATGGTGCAACGCATATCGAATTGTTGATCGAGAACCTTGATCCCATCGGCTTGAACAATTTGCATCACGGTGTTCACTTCGGGGTAGGTGAAACTGAGCGATATTTTTCTGGCGGTGAATTTTTCAACAATGCCGGCTTCGTCGAGAGCAAGTTTTGTTGCAGTTTTATATGCATTGATGAGGCCAGGGACGCCAAGCTTTGTTCCACCAAAATAGCGAACCACAACAGCCAGAATATTGGTTGCATTTGCCGATAAAAGCTGGTTGTAAATTGGTTTTCCGGCGCTTCCCGAAGGTTCACCGTCGTCGTTGGCACGAAACGAACTTCCGTCGAAACCAATTATCCATGCAAAACAATGGTGGCGGGCATCGTAAAATTCTTTGCGCAGTTGCTGCTGAATTTCTTTGATTTCTTCTTCGGTATTCACCGGAAACACGAGCCCAATGAACCGACTGTTGCGGTCTTTGAACTGAGCACGAGCTGATTTTTCTATGGTAAAAAACGAATCAACCATTTCCCAAAGCTATCAATAAAATGGCAATTGTGGCCAAAACAAGCCCGAAAATATTCCATTTCCCCATCTTTTCGCGGAAGAAAATGAGACCCGTGATTGCGCCCAAACTTACAATACCAACATTAAACACAGGCACAAACGCTGTTACATCCATTTCGGTTAGCCCTTTCAGGAAAAATAAGGTCGAATACCAATTGAGCAAACCCAGAATAATTCCTGCACCCAAATTTTTGAGTCGAATTTTTTGTCGTTTACGAATGCTAATAATTGTTACCAACGCTACTCCAATGATGAAAGCAATTGCAAATGCCGATGTGAGATAACGAACAAGGTCGTTGTCGGTTTTTAGAAAATTGAATTGAGCGGTTTTAAGTATCGAATCGTTGATGCCGTTGCCTAAAAAAAGCAGGAGGGGTAGAATAAGAAGAATTCCTTTTAGACTGAAATTTCCGTTTCGTTTGAAAATGAACCAAAATGCTGGCAATGCAAGTGCGATTCCGCAAATTTTAACGGGATCAGCAATGTCGCCAAAAAACAAAAAACCAAGCGCAACGGGAATGAGAACGGACATTTTGCTACTAACCGAGGTGATGGCAATGCCTACTTTGGCTGCCGACGAAGCAAAAACGAAAAAAACGAGAATCAATAACGTTCCAGAAAGCAAACTCAGAGGAAACCAGGCCTGTTGTGCAAAATCGACTGGCGATTCGTTTTGTAATGTGATGAGCCCTGCCAAAAAGGCAACCAAATAATTAGTAGCAATGGCCTGCAGAACATCGATTCCAAACTTCGGATAAAGCTTGAAATTCACCATGATGAGTGTGGAAGTGAGCAGTGCCAGTACGAGCCAAATCATAATCTATTATTGATATAGATTTGCAAACTATCTTTTCCGTAATTTTTCTGGTCAATTTTGATGGCATCTGTTAATGAAGGAGCTTCAAGGCCTTTTTGGAAGGTTTTTTCTCCTGTAAGCACTCGTGCTTCGTCCCAAATTCCAGTTGAAATAAAAGAGTTGAGCATTTGCTTTCCTCCTTCTACGATAATGCTGGAAATGCCTGCATCGAAAAGACTATTGCAGACTTGCTGAATGATATTGTCGCTGAAATCGATTTTAATAAAAGTGGCTTTTTCGGTTTCAATACTCTTTACTGGATTGAAAACCAGTGTTTTTTTGTCGTTGCCAAAAATGGCGTATTTTTCGTTGGGGATAGTGCCGGTTACAAGTATTCTGATTGGATTTCTACCCGTCCATTCGCGTACAGTGAGTTGCGGGTTGTCGTTTATTAAAGTGTTTTTCCCAATCAGAATTCCCATTTCCTGCGAACGCCACTGGTGAACGAGGGTTTTGAGTTCAGAACCGGTAATCCAATTGTCTTGTACCGAAGCATTCGGGTCAGAACGGTCGATATCGATAAAACCATCTCTTGTTTGAGCCCATTTAAGAATAATGTAGGGACGCTTTTTAGCGTGAAAAGTGATGAATCGTCGGTTCAGCCAAGAAGCTTCTTTGCTTAAAACATTTTCCACCACTTCTATTCCGGCAGTGCGCAGCATTTCAATTCCGCGACCTGCCACCAGTGGGTTGGGGTCGGTGATAGCAACCACAACTTTAGGAATCTGGTTTTTAATAATCAGCTCGGCACAAGGTGGTGTTTTGCCATAATGCGAACATGGCTCTAGATTAACGAATAATGTGCTTTTTCTTAATAGTTCTTTGTCCGAAACAGCCTGAATGGCAAATACTTCTGCGTGCGGGCCACCCAGCTTGCGGTGAAAGCCTTCTCCCACAATCTGATTGTTGTGAACTACAACCGCGCCAACATAGGGATTCGGCTCGGTTTGTCCTATTCCACCTTCAGCTAGCTGTAAACAGCGTTTCATGAATAATTGATCGGTATTCATGTAGCGAAATTAGTGATTTTACGCGAAGTTGTGTTGAGCAGATCAACATTTTTCTGCCAATTCATTACTTTTGTATTATGAATTTGATTAGTCCTCGCTCAATCATCAACACCATGGGAGCTTCACTTGGAGCATTGTATAACGATGCAGATGAAGGGAAGTCGGTGATTGAAATTCTTTTGATGCATCATCTGGGAATGAATCGCATTCAATTATATTCAGGTGACCCTAACAGCATTGATGAATCGGTAATGGATCGAATAAACTCCGATTTTGAACGATTGCTGCTGAACGAGCCAATCCAGTATGTTACCGGAAAAGCGTGGTTTGCCGGAATGGAATTGTTTGTAGGGGAAGGAACATTGATCCCACGACCCGAAACTGAAGAATTGGTTAGTTGGGTCGTAAGCGAATATAGCGAATTTCAAAATAATATAGAAATTGTTGATGTCGGGACTGGAAGCGGTTGTATTGCTCTTGCATTGAAAAAGGCAATGCCGGATGCTGTTGTTGTTGGTGTTGATTTTTCTGAAAAAGCACTGAGAATTGCATACAAAAATACCAAAGCTCTGAATCTTGATGTTGATTTTGTTAAATGCGATATTCTTGTAGAAAACCTTCCAATACCTGTTCGTGATCGAAGAATTATTGTAAGCAATCCACCCTATGTTCTTGAAAGCGAAAAAGTCAGTATTGCCGACCGGGTGAGATTGTTTGAGCCGGAATCGGCTTTATTTGTACCTGACGACGATCCACTATTGTTTTACAGGCGGATTTTGGAAATAAAAAATATTGAATCTTTTTTCTTTGAAATTAATCCTTTAAAAAGTTTTGGCATTGTTGATTCAGCAACTCATCTTCATATGAAAACTGAAATCAGAAAAGATATTTTTGGAAAGTTGCGAATGCTGAAAATTCATTGATGTAATATGCAGTAGGGCAGTAGGTTAGATTTTTTGTTAATTCAATAATAAGACATTCTGTATACTGAATGATAAATTGAAGCCAAATTAATGCGTCGAATGGAGACTTAAAATTTCAAAAAACTGTACTTTTACGAAAAATTTCGGAGGGAGACGTTAAACGTTTGATTTCTTTTGACATCTAATTTTAAAATTTTCAACATGAAACTATTAAAAGTAACGATTATCACATTGAGTGTATTTTTAGGGGGGCTTTACAGTCAAACATATGCTCAGGACGTTGAATTCAAGCGTTCAGGCAATTGGGAATTTCTGTATGAGATGGACGGAGTTAACTTCTATTACAATGTTGTTGAATGTCACGATGAAGCGAATAGTTATCATCGGGAGTACATTCATTTGAAGCTTGAAAACACTAACGATTACGATGTGGTTGCAGAATGGGATGTCATTATGTACTACAACGGAAAATGTCTTAATTGTGACGAAAAGCTTACCCAGGAGCACCATCGTTCTGTAACTGTACCTGCCAATAGTTCTGTAGAAGGAGAGTGCATGACTTTTGGGGATAAGACGTTGCGGATCTTTAGTCGATTGCTTAATTACAACGATCCGACATCAACGTTGACAAAATTCGAGTTAATCAACAGAACCATCAGTAAAATTAAATGACAATGACTACAAGAACAAAGATATTTTCAATTATACTGATAATGCTGGCAGGATTTTATTCAGTCAGTGTTCAGGCGCAATGTACAGTTACGGCAGCGGCATATCCTACTACTGTTTGTGCTGGTGATCCGGTAACCCTTACATCGACAGGAGCCTGTGGTTATCTGATGTATAACGACTTCAATAATGGAACAGCTGGTGCTGGTTGGGTAGCAACAACAGGAGTTAGTTTTTCCAATCCCTGTAATCCAACTGCCGACGGCACAATTTATATGTGGATGGGCAGTGCCGTTCCGATTCCACGAACTCTTACCACAATTGATTTCAACGTCAACGGTGCCTGCGAAATAAGATTCGATATGAAATACTCAACTCAATCGCAGTCCTCACCTTGCGAAGGAATTGATGAGTATGACGAAGGAATTACACTTCAATATTCAATCAACGGTGGAACATCGTGGGTTGATATTGCCTATTTCAGACCCGATGGTGTTATTTTGCCTAATGCAATTGCTCCTGGCTCCAACAACACCTCTATAACAAACTACACGACTCCTTTTACAGTTTGGGATAATTATTCATTTCCAGTGCCAAGCGCGGCTCAAACTAATTCAACACGTTTTCGTTGGATTCAGCAGGATTATTCGAGTATGGCTAACGACCACTGGGGTCTCGATAATATAGAGATACTTTGTCCATCAAATGTTTTAGTTCAGTGGTCGCATGGACCAACTGTTTTCGATCCACCAACAGTTTATCCAACATCCGATACAACTTATACTGTTACAATTACAGATACTGTTAGTGGTCTTACAGCTGTTGATAGTGTGCATATTGATGTGAAGCCAGTGCCATCGTCCGATTTTAATGTGGTTTCTCCTATTTGTAGCGATTTGTTTTCTACTATTAACTATACTGGTACGGGTTCTTCAGCTTCAAGCTTCAATTGGTTGTTTAGTGGTGGAAGTATTTTAAGTGGAACCGGCGCAGGGCCCTATACTGTTTCATGGCCAGTCAGCGGAACAATGTTTGTTAGCCTCGAAGTGACCGATAGTGGTTGCGTGAGTCCGGTGACCTATGATTCTGTTGTTGTTCAGACTACGCCTGTTGCAGGTTTTGTAGCAGACGATATCAACGGATGTGCACCGCATACAGTTAACTTCACTGACCTTTCTAATCCCAGTGGTACAATTTGGAACTGGACTTTAGGTGATGGATCAAATTCTAATATTCAAAATCCATCACACACCTATACCACGCCGGGATTGTACGACGTTACTTTGGCGGTTGAATCTCCGGAAGGTTGCAATGATACACTCACTTACACCAACTATATAGAAGTTTACGAACAACCTGTTGCTAATATTTCAGCTGATCCTTTGACAACATCAATTATGGATCCGGAAATTATTTTTAGCAGCAATTCGATGGGTGTGAATGATTGGTTTTGGAATTTTGGAGACCCGGGTTCACTTGGCAACAATACATCGATGCTTCCTCCAAGTGTATCGCATGTTTATTCAGCTGATGGTCATTTCTTGGTGATGTTGGTTGTGACTTCTGCAAACGGCTGTGTTGATACGGCTTATATTAATGTTGAAGTTATTGCAGAGCCATCATTTTACAATATCATCACACCCGATGGAAACGGGCAAAACGATGTCTTTGAAATTCTGAATGCAGAGAGAATTCCAAACGAATTGGTTGTATTCAATCGTTGGGGTAAAAAAGTTTACGAAGCTACAAATTACCAAAACGATTGGGATGGTGGAGATTTATCTGACGGAACATACTACTATATTTTCATTTATGGTGTTGAATTACAGAATGAATATCAAGGAACACTCACCATCATGAGAAAGTAACTGGTTAGGACTACTTTATTAGAAAGACCGTTTTGAAAAAAGCGGTCTTTTTTTGAAAATTCATATATTTATCGCCAAAATAGCAGCTATGAGTGAGAAACTTTGTCTGGAGTGTGGTGACCCTTTGCTTGGAAGAGCCGACAAGAAGTTCTGTAGCGATCAATGCCGAAACACATTCAATAATAGAATGAACAGCGACTCGCAGAACCTGGTTCGCAACATTAATAATCAGCTTAGGAAAAACAGACGAATTCTTGAGGAATTTAACCCTGGCGGAAAAAATAAGGTTCATAAAGACACTTTGCTGGCAAAAGGCTTTTCTTTTAAGTATCTTACACATAGTTACACAACACAAAAAGGAACTACGTATTATTTTGTTTATGACCAAGGATACCTGCCTCTCGAAGATGGGTACTATTTTCTGGTAATCGACAAACGAATGCTGGAGAAATAAAAAAATGAGAATACACTTTATTGCAATTGGAGGTGCAGCCATGCACCAACTTGCTATTGCACTCAATCATAATGGACATCGAATTAGCGGTTCCGACGATGAAATTTTTGATCCGGCACTTTCGAATTTAAAAAAGCACGGTCTTATTTCCGATGAGTATTTATGGAACCCGGAAAATATTACCAGCGAAATCGATCTTGTTATTCTGGGAATGCACGCCAGGAAAGATAACCCTGAGTTAATAAGGGCTCAGCAACTTGGAATAGAAGTGTTGTCTTTTCCCGAATTTGTGTATCGTCAAAGCATTAATAAAAAAAGAGTTGTTGTTGGTGGTTCACATGGGAAGACAACCATTACCTCCATGATAATGCATGTTCTTAAAGATTGTGGTTTATCGTTCGATTATCTGGTCGGTTCCGCAATTCGGGGTTTTGATACGATGGTTTCTCTTACTCAGGAAAATAGTGTTATCGTTATAGAAGGAGATGAATATCTTTCGAGTTGTCTCGATCCACGACCAAAATTTCATGTATATCACGCCGATATTGCTGTAATAAGCGGAGTAGAGTGGGATCATATTAATGTTTATCCGCATTACGATGATTATCTAAACGCTTTTCGTGTTTTTGCTGAGATGATTCCTGAAACGGGCTCTCTTATTTATTGTTCGGCTGACGAGCAACTTCAGGGTTTGATGCATACTTACGAAGGCAGTGCTCATGTGGTCGCTTATTCCGAAATCCCGTTCATCCAAAAGGATAACCAAGTATGTGTTTTGTTGGGAAATACGCCAATTCCTGTGCAGGTTTTTGGGCGTCACAATATGCTTAATATGTCGGCAGCTCATCAGGTTTGCCGTTTGCTAGGTATTGCCGATGAATCGTTTTTTGCGTCAATTGCAGGTTTTCGTGGTGCAGCAAAGCGCCTGGAAATGATTCACGAAAGTGATAATCTCAGGATGTTTCGCGATTTTGCACATGCACCAAGTAAATTGAAAGCTACTGTTGATGCTGTCCGGCATCGTTATCCTAACGACAATCTGATCGCTGTATTTGAGCTACATACTTTTAGTAGCATGAACCCGGCATTTTTGGCACAGTATTCCAATGCTCTCAACTTGGCCGATTTTGCAGCTGTGTATTTTTCGCCGCATGCATTCCAACTAAAAAAGCTGAAACTATTTTCGAAAGGTGAAATATGTAATGCATTCAATCGTCCGGATATTGCTGTTTTAAGCTCACCAGCCGAATTGTTTGATTTTGCAGAAAAGCACAATCAAAAGAGAACAACTTTTCTGTTGATGAGTTCCGGTAATTTTGATAACATTAATTTTGAAGAATTGGTTTTGGGTTTGAGATTAATTTGTTAACTTTGTAAATTAATAAAAAAGGAGAGCTAAACATGAAAACACGCACATTGATTATTACTGCCGTTTTGATGGTAATGTCAGTGTTGACTTTTGCGCAGAAAAAGCCAACCATTCAGTTTCAAACCAAGGTTCACGATTTTGGAACTATTCAGGAACAGGACGGACCCCAGAAGGGTGTTTTTACATTCACGAACATTGGGGACGATACATTACTGTTGACGGCGGTTCGTCCCAGTTGCGGGTGCACGGCTTCTGATTACACTAAAGATCCTATTCCTCCGGGTGGAAGTGGAAAGATTGAGGCTACTTACAATCCTGCAGGTCGTCCCGGTGTGTTTAATAAAGCTATCACTGTTACTTGCAACGATCCCGACAATGCATCAGTTGTTTTGAGTATTAAAGGCGAAGTTGTAGCAAAACCAAAGAGCAAAGCCGATAACTACCCCAATAAAATTGGCAACCTGTATTTCAAAACCAACCATCTTGCACTTCAGGATATGAAAGATACAGAAGTGAAGACTGATACTTTTAAGTTATACAACAATGGCACTAAGGCAATCAATATTAAATTTAATGAATTGCCCGCGTTTCTGAAAGCTGAAATTCACGATCCTGTGATGCAGCCCGATATGGAGAGCTATATCATTATTACTTATGATGCTAAAGTACGTGCCGATTATGGTTATGTGTTCGATAAGTTTTTCTTGACCACCGACGACGACGATCAGCCTGAAAAACTGTTGTATGTCAGCGCTAATATAGTTCAGGATTTTTCATGGATGACTGAAAAACAACTAAAAAAAGCCCCGCACATTTTATTTGAAACAGAATCGTATGATTTTGCAAAAGTGACTTCAGGAACCAATGTTGAGTATAGCTTTAAATTTACCAATACCGGAAAATCAACTTTGAAAATTTTGAAAAGCAAAGCCAGTTGTGGTTGCACGGCAACTGATCCTGTGAAAACCGAGCTGAAAAAAGGTGAGTCGAGCGAAATTAAAATAGTTTTTAACACCGCCGGTCGCAAGGGAAATCAACATAAAACAATTACAGTTATTACAAACGATCCTGACAAACCAGTCATTGTACTGCACGTTCAGGGCGATATTGAGTAGCTACTGAAACCCGCTTTCGAGCGGGTTTTTTTTGATCTTTTAAATATCAGTCTTGCTGAATATAAACCCGTTTCACTCTGCCCGAAACCGAGGTTAGTGCTTCGTAAGCAATGGTTCCCATGGCATTCGCATAATCCTGCAATAAGCAATTAGGCCCAAATATTTCAACTTCGTCGCCTTCCGAAATGTTGTCGATTCCTGTAATATCGGCCATACACATGTCCATGCAGATATTGCCAACCAAAGGCACCAAATGACCATTGATGTTTACATTCCAGTTGCCATTGCCCATAATGCGATGAAGCCCATCGGCATAACCAATGGCTAGTGTTGCAATAGTTCTGGGTTTTTTCGAAATAGCTTTTCTTGAATATCCTACCGACTCTCCCGGTGCAATTTCCTTGATTTGTAAAACCTTGGTCTTAAGCGTGGCAACGGGAAGGAGCTCACTAGAATATGCGTCTGAAGGATCAATTCCGTATAAACCTATTCCAATACGTACCATGTCGAGATGTGCATCGGGGAAGCGTAATGCTCCGGCAGAATTGGCAATGTGGCATATAAACTTACTGCCAATTTTTCGTTCAAGTTCGGAGGCCATTAATTTGAACGAGTCGAGCTGTTCGAGCGTGAAAAGATTATGCTCTGTTTCGTCGGAAGCCGAAAAATGGCTGAAAGCCGATGCCACTTGAATGTATTGTTTGCTTTTGATGAGTAATTCGGCGAGTTCTTCAATGTCGTTAGCAGCAAAGCCCAGCCGATGCATTCCCGAATCGAATTTGATGTGAATTTTTACAGGCAGTTCAATAATTCCTTCGAATTCTTTGGCGCTAGTAACAAGCTTTTTTAACGAAGAAAGGCTGAAGATTTCAGGTTCTAGGTTGTAGCGAAACAAAAAATAATGATTGCTGTCTTCGGGACTCATCACCATGATTGGAGTTGTGATTCCGGCTTTACGTAGAGTTACTCCTTCGTCGGTGTAGGCAACAGCAAGGTAATCAAGCCTGTGATACTCGAGATGACGTGCAATTTCTATGGAGCCACTGCCGTAAGCAAATGCTTTCACCATTGCCATCATGCGGGTTTTGGATGGAAGTTTTGATTTGAAAAAGTTGATGTTGTGGGTAAGAGCATTTAAATCGGTAGATAGAATGGTTTCGTGTGCTTTGGCTTCGAGCAATGCTCCAATTTTTTCAAAACCAAATTGACGTGCTCCTTTAAGTAAAATCATTTCGTTGCGGAAATTCACAAGGTCGTATTCGCGCAAAAATGCATCGGTATTAGCAAAGAAGCTGGCGTCGTCGGAAAAATATTTCTTGTTGGCAGCAAGCACTGGCCCAATTCCGATAAAACGGTCAATCCCTCTGCGTTCAATGAGCGAAGCAATTTCTTTAACAAGCCTCTCGTTTTGTTTGCCCGACTGAAGAATATCGGACAAAACAAGCGTCTTTTGACGATACTCTTTGTTTTTTTCGAGAAAATCGATGGCAATCGAAAGTGAATTGATGTCGGAGTTGTAACTGTCGTTGATAATGGTACAGCCGTTAATGCCTTCTTTCACTTCGAGGCGCATTTCGATAGAAATGAGCTTTTGTAGTCGTTGGTCAATAATATTGTTGCTATAGCCTTCCATCAGCATATATGCCCAGCAATGCGTTGCGTTTTCAATCGATGCTTTGTCGATAAAAGGTATGGTGACCGAAATGTTTTTCGAACCGTAAACCGCACGAATTATAGTTTCATTTTGGCTACTCACTTTTTCAGTAATTCGGAGGACAGAGCCTTCGTTGCTACCCCACGAAAACAATTCAATTTTTTTGTTAAGCCCACTGCTGATTAGCTTCTCGGCTATATCGTAATAATCTGAACAATACACCAACTTTTTACAATTCACAAAAAGCTGAAGTTTTTCGGCGGCTTTCTGACTGTGGTTGATGAAGTTCTCATCGTGTGCAGTTCCAATATTGGTAAAGATGCCAGCTGTAGGTTGAATTACTTTCTCAAGTCGAATCATTTCGCCGGTTTGAGAAATGCCCGCTTCGAATATGGCTAGTTGGTGCGTGTCTCGGAGCTTGCAAACCGAAAGGGGGACGCCAACCTGACTGTTGTAGCTTTTTGGACTGCGGATAATACTGAAATCGGGCGAAAGTAGTTGGAAAAGCCATTCTTTAACAACTGTTTTCCCGTTACTCCCGGTAATGGCGACGGTGGGTGTATTGAATTTTGCCCGATGTGCCGAAGCTAATTGCTGAAGAGCATACATGGTGTCGGCAACATGCAGCACAACAATATCGGGTGCTGTCAGAGCAATGTCTTCTTCGGAAACAAGAAAAGCTTTTATTCCTTTGATGTATGCTTCTTCGATAAACTGATGTCCGTTGTGTTTTCCTCCCTTCAATGCAACAAAAAGGCTATTGCTTCCGGGAGTTGCATGCCGGCTGTCGGTAAGAATGTCGGAAACAAACTTGATGCTGCTGCTCGGCTTTTGTACTGTCGCGTGGCAAATGTGAACAATTTCATCAATATTGAATAACAAATTGTCCATGAAGCTTATTTTTTCTCAGCTGCTTTGAGACGGTTTTGAAAAATTTCGGCTCCTAAAAGCAATGCGTTGCGGAATGAGTTGCAACTGGCGAGGTTTTTTCCGGCAATATCGAATCCTGTGCCATGTGCAGGCGATGTACGCACAATTGGAAGTCCTGCCGTGAAGTTCACCCCTTCTTCGAAAGCCATGATTTTGAATGGAATAAGTCCCTGATCATGATACATGGCCAATATTGCATCGAATTCGCGATAGGCAGATGTGCTGAAAAAACTATCGGCCGGGAAAGGACCAAAGGCATTGATATGGTTTTCGAATGACTTTAAAATAGCAGGTTCAATGGTGTTTTTCTCTTCGTTACCCAGTAGTGAGTTGTCTCCGGCGTGAGGATTGAGGCCCAGGACCGCAATTTTCGGACTCGAAATCCCAAAATCGGTTTTCAGCGAGTGATGAAGAATTTTTATTTTTTTCTCAATCAGTTCTTTCGTTAAGGTGCCCGGAACTTCCGTGATGGGGATATGACCAGTGACCACTCCGATACGGATTTCAGGGCTAACCATGAGCATCATATAATCTTCGGCTTTGTATTTTTTAGCCAAAAATTCCGTGTGACCCGGAAAATTATATGTCTCTGATTGTATGTTGCTTTTGTTGATGGGTGCTGTAACCAAAATATCGGCCATGCCATTATTGATATCGGAAATAGCATCTTCCAAAGCTTTGTGAGCCAATTGTCCGGCAACACGATCCGATTTTCCAAATTCAATTTTGATTTCGTCGTTTACAATATTTACAATATAGACTTTTCCGGCCTTGAGCTGCGCAAGATCACGGGTAAGTGTAAGCTGATAATCGCTTGCTGTAATGGTTTTTCGGTGGTAAGATGCTGCTTTTGAATTGCCGTAAATAACGGGAATGCAAAAATCGAGTAAGCGGCTGTCGGCCAACGCTTTCAGTATTACTTCGTAACCAATGCCATTTACGTCGCCATGGGTAATGGCTGCTACAACTTTTTTGTGTTCGCGTTCTTTCATGAGAATTGAATAATAGTGTACAAAGGTACGATTTAATGTGCTAATGTTTTCATGTTGTGATATGCTGATTATAATTAATTCATTAATGTAAAAAGCTAATGATGGTCTGGAAATGATGAACATTAACTTTAAACTGAGGGGGGAAAGACAATGAGTACTAGAGGCAGATTATACGCAGCTGATAGCCCCGGCGATCGGTTGAAAGTTGTAGAAAAAGAAATCCGTTTAACCTGCTGGATTCCCATAAGAGAAAGTTATTTACAATTGCAACCGTTCGAAAAATAGATAGTTGTTTCGGGAAGCAACAATTCAATGGCTTCCTGTGCATCGTGAGTCATGTAAATGACACGCATATCTAGGAATTTAAGATTTTCGCTGATGCGTGTAATCTCCGTTGGAAGCCGGTCAACCTCATTGCCCCATAAATCGAGGACTGCCAAATTGACAAGCTGGCCAATTTCGGGACATATTTCAGAAATGGCATTTTGATTGAGAATAAGCGAACGCAGTTGAGTACACAGCCCAATTTCAGCAGGTAGTTTTACAATTTTATTTTTTGAGAGATTGAGAACCCTCAGTTTTTGAAGTTCGCCAATGCGGGAAGGAATTTCTTCAATTTTGTTGCGTTTCAAATCGAGGTAAACCAGATTTTTGCATTCAAAAACTTCATTGGGAATACTGCATAGCTTTTGTTTACTGAAATCGATATACAAAACACTGTCGGGATTGGCCTTTATTTCATCGATGCTGGTGTAAATCTTTACATCAGGTGCATCGATATCCGAATCGGGCATGTTTTGACCGAAGCAAAGCAATGGCAATAGAATTACAAATATATAGATAAGTTGTTTTAGCATATTCTCCCGAAATATTGTAACGCTTTATCGCGATCTTTTCGTATTTGCAGTACCAATTCATTTTTGGATTCAAATTTTAATTCAGGTCGCAAAAAAAGCAGAAACTCAATTTTGAGTTTCTCTCCATAGATGATTTTATCGAAATCGAACAAATGAGCCTCAATTTGTACATTGTTCCCATTGAATGTTGGGCGCGTTCCAATATTGAGCAATCCATCGTGAATTTCGTTGTCGAGCATGGCTTTAATAATGTAAACACCTGCTGCAGGAAGCATTTTGTTGATTTCGGAGCGGTTGATATTGGCTGTAGGGAAGCCAAGTTCACGCCCAATTCCAAATCCCTGAATGACTTCGCCGGAAAATGAATAGTTGTAGCCCAGCATTTCGTTTGCTAATGCCACATCGCCATCAGAGAGTAGGTTGCGTATTTTAGTTGAACTTACATTAAATCCGGCATTGCTTACAGCAGGAATCTGATGCAGCGAAAACTGGTGTTGTGTGCTTAGCTTTTGTAATAATGCAAAATTGCCTTCACGATTTTTTCCAAATAAATGGTCGTGGCCTACAACCAGACTCTTCATTCCGAGTTTTTTAATCAGAATCTCTACAACAAATTCACTGGCACTGAGCTTGGCAAATTGCTCGGTAAAATCTTGTTCGAAAAAAAAATCAACACCCGAGTTTTCGAGCAATTGTTGTTTTTCGTCAGGAGTGGTCAACAATTTAAGTTCCTCAGCATCTTTGTTAAGAACAAAACGTGGATGGCTTGTGAATGTGAAAACCAACGATGGGAGGTGGTTTTGACCTGCAATCGATTTCAGGAATCGAAGTATTTCAGTATGACCGGTGTGTACGCCATCGAATGTGCCAACAGTGATGCAAGTTCCACTATCGGGGATGTTGTAATTGCCGGTACTTCGTATGATTTGCATAACGTAAGAGGTGAATTACAAAGGTACAAACAATTTCCTGATTGGCTGTTTGCTAAAAATCATAGTTGCTTTTGCATTCAATACATTGATGATCAATGTCATGTTTTTGTTTATAAGAATCGCCGTACGCTTGTTGTGTAATTGACAGTTTTATTGATTGTTATAATTTAGATTTATTCTACTTTAATTTGAAAATTAGTACTACCTTTGCAAAAAATATTAACTCACCAACAAAAACAAGAGTTTTATGAGAAAAGCATTTGCACTCCTTACCGCATTGGTAGCCACACCCCTTCTTTCGATGGCCGGAGAAGCCGATTTGGCAATTCCTGATGGCGTCAAGGAACAAAACATACTGTATTGGGGATTTTTGATTACCCTTGCAGGTTTTATGTTTGGTCTCTACCAGTTCACAAAAGTGAAAAAACTTCGTGCTCACAAATCGATGCTCGAAGTTGCCAACGTTATTTATGAAACCGGAAAAACGTATTTGTTACGTCAGGGTAGGTTTCTTGCTATTTTATTTGTTTTTATTGGCTCCGCTGTAGGATTCTATTTCGGATTCCTTTCAAGTGCCGAATTTGGTTTTGGCGGGGTTGCCATGATTTTGGGATGGACTGTTATTGGTATTTTAGGCTCTTATGCTGTTGCATGGTTCGGGATTCGCATGAACACCCTTGCAAACTCACGTATGGCTTTTGCTTCGCTCGAACGCAAACCATTAAAACTTCTCAATATTCCATTGAATGCAGGTATGAGTATTGGAGTTGTGCTTATTAGTCTTGAGTTGACTATTATGCTTATCATTCTTATGTTTGTTCCTGGCGAATATGCCGGAGCCAGCTTTATTGGATTTGCTATTGGGGAATCGCTCGGTGCCTCGGTACTGCGTATTGCCGGTGGTATTTTTACAAAAATCGCTGATATCGGCTCTGATTTGATGAAAGTTATTTTTAAAATCGGCGAAGACGATCCCCGCAATCCAGGAACCATTGCCGATTGTGTTGGCGATAATGCAGGCGATAGCGTTGGCCCAACCGCCGATGGATTCGAGACATACGGAGTTACTGGTGTAGCACTTATTTCTTTTATTCTTCTTGCAGTAACCAATGTTGAATATCAGGTTCAGTTGCTCACATGGATTTTTGCCATGCGAATTCTCATGGTTCTTACTTCAGTATTTTCATTCGGATTCAATAATGTAATTAGTAAAGCACGTTATCACAATGTTGATGACCTCGACTTCGAAAAACCACTGACATCTTTGGTTTGGATCACTTCAATTGTCTCCATTTTGGTTACTTTTGCCGCCAGCTATATTCTTATCGGTGATTTGCCCAATCAACTGTGGCTTACGCTAAGTATTATTATTTCTGCTGGTACACTGGGGGCAGCTTTGATCCCGGAGTTTACCAAGTTATTTACAAGTCCCAAATCGGCACATGTTCAGGAAGTTGTTGAATCGTCGCGTCGTGGTGGAGCTTCGCTTAATATTTTGGCAGGTCTTGTTGCCGGAAATTTCAGTGCTTTCTGGAAAGGTCTTGTCTTTGTAGCTCTGATGGTGATTGCTTATTTTGCAAGTACATACAGCCTTGATACCTTGATGGTTTATCCTTCCATTTTTGCCTTTGGCCTTGTTGCTTTCGGAATGTTGGGTATGGGTCCAGTGACTATTGCAGTTGATAGCTATGGTCCTGTTACCGATAACGCTCAATCGATTTATGAATTGTCGCTTATCGAAGAAGTGCCTAATGTGAAGGAAGAAATTGAAAAAGAATTTGGATTTACTCCCGATTTTGAGAAATCGAAGCATTATCTCGAAGCAAACGACGGTGCTGGCAATACTTTTAAAGCAACAGCCAAGCCTGTTTTGATTGGGACAGCCGTTGTGGGTGCTACAACAATGATCTTCTCGCTGATCCTTCTTATTAAAGGGTCGTTGGGTATTGAGCCTGAAACCATTTTGAATGTGTTGAATCCTTATACTATCTTTGGTTTTCTCCTTGGTGGAGCCGTAATTTATTGGTTCTCGGGAGCTTCTATTCAGGCTGTTTCTACAGGAGCTGCCCGTGCAGTTGATTATATTAAACTCAATATCAATCTCGACCCGGATGCCCCTAAAAAAGCCGATGTGGCAAAATCGAGAGAAGTGGTTGCTATTTGTACAAAATATGCTCAGAAAGGGATGTGGAATATTTTTATTGCCATTTTCTCGTTTGCACTTGCTTTTGCGTTTCTTTCGGCTCCGCTTGGCTTAACAACAGAAATGGTTGATTCAATTATGCAGAACGGAAAAAATATTCCTATGAATTTGATGACCGATTCGCAAATAGCTATGCACGCTCAGGTTGTTCATTATTCTGCTCCCATATCTCTCTTTATTGGATACTTGCTTTCAATTGCATTTTTTGGTCTGTATCAGGCAATCTTTATGGCCAACGCAGGTGGTGCCTGGGATAATGCCAAAAAAGTAATTGAAGTTGATTTGAAAGAAAAAGGTACCGAGTTACATGCGGCTTCGGTTGTTGGTGACACCGTTGGAGATCCTTTCAAAGATACTTCGTCGGTTTCGCTTAACCCGATTATCAAATTTACGACCTTGTTTGGTTTGCTTGCTATGGAAATTGCTATTAGTGCGGCATTTCGTAGCGTGGCGCCTTATGTGGGTGCTTTCTTCCTGATTGTAGCTGTTGTTTTTGTGTATCGCTCGTTCTACTCGATGCGCATCAATAAGTAAGGAACAATTATTATCATATTAAAAAGCCGGATTCGTTCCGGCTTTTTTGTTTTTAGTTATGTGTTCATGAGTAAAATACAGGAACTCCACACGGTTTTGATATCTCGTCATGAAGACATTTTATGAATTAACAAGGGGGTTATCGTTTTTAAGCAAAATCTATTTTTAGATGCTGAATCAAATTCCGCATGATTGTATTCGTAGGTGGAGCGGATTTGTAATTGCTTTATCTTCCTGAGCAAAAGCAGTTGTTGTCTTAAAATTCAGAATTATTTCTGTTGCGTAGCCATCATCATAAAATAATTGGCGCTGTCTGTCATGTTCATTGCTTGATATGATGTGCTCAGATTCAGCATGATTTGCTTGTTCGAAGGGGTGAGCTCTTGCGCCTTGCGCAGGTAGCGAACCGACAAATCGTATTTTTTCAGAATGCCATATAAAACACCGAGGTTTTCGAGTGTTGAAGAATCGTTAGGCTTTAGCGAAAAGGCTTTAAGTAAGTATTTTTCGGATGTAACCATGTCGTTACGTACTCTTCCGTACAATTCGCCACCTTTGTTCCAGGCAGGAGCATACAGGCTGTCGGTGGCAATGGCTTTATTGATGTACCCAAAGCTTTCGTCGGGCATGCCAAGTTTGTCGTAAATAATTGCCAGCTGCAAGTAATTGCGCGCCGAATCGGGTTGTAGGGTTGCAAGATATCGGTATGCTTCAGCGGCAATCGAAAAATCAAGTCCAACCATAGCTGCCTGCCCAACTAAAAATATGTTGTTGAGTGTTGTTGGACGTGTTGCGTCGAGTTTCGTGCAATGTATGTAATCGTCAAGCGAGTTTTGGAAATTGCCCAAAAAATACCAGGCTTTTCCACGTAAGTCGTAAACACCAAAATAAGTAGGATGAATTTTTTCGGCTCGGTTAAGATACACAATAGCTTCGTTGGCTAATTTTTGTCTTTTACCCAGGGTTTTCTCTTTGTCGGCCATGTCGAGCAGCATCTCGGCAGCCGATACGTTCACTTTTGCACTGTTGGTCGAGGTTTTTACGTCGGTCATAAACAAGGTGTAATTGTCTTTCCATGCCAGACTTCGAACAATGGTTTTGGCCGTGTAGGCTGTAAGCAGAATCACCAGGACAGACGTAAGCCACTTGAGTTTTGCTCGGTATTTACCGAAATAATATCCCCCGATAATGGCAAAACCCAGCAAGGGAACAAACATGAAGCGTTCGTTCATGAAGGTTCCAATGTTGAACAGCAAATTCGATGCAATAGAAAAAGTTGCCCAAAAGATTAATAGTCCGAACGAAACCACACTTTTTTTGCCGATTCCTCTGATAAAAACAACAATTGAGAAAATTACCAATGCAATGGTAAGCCATACTAGCGGATTCGAGAAATCGGTGATGGCAATTTGCTTCGGATAGTAATCGTGCGTGAGTGGATGGGGAAAGATGAGTAGTTTTAAATACAAAAGCCAAGTGAAAAGGACGGTGGCAATTTCGTCGGGTTTAGAACTATTGATAAACGGGTTATTCAATAGTTCTGGTGTGATATTGGTGTCGAGTACGCCGCCCACAATCTGCGATCTGATATACAGAAAAACCAGCGAAGGCACAACCAATGCTAAAATGGTAATGAAGTAATCTTTCTTTTTTGCTTTGGTGAAAAACCAAAGTGCGAATGGGAAAACAGCAATCCATGTGATGGCATTTTCTTTCGAAAGAAGCGCGATAAAAAAAGCGATTGCAGCTATCACAGGACGCCAGATTGCTGGTTTCTTAATATTGTCGATAAGCAGAATCATGGAAGAAATACTGCAAAGCATGGTGATGATCTCGTCGCGCCCTTTTATGTTTGCAACCACTTCGGTATGGAGCGGATGTGCGGCAAACAGAGCTGTAATGACAAGCGGGACACTGAAAAATGGCTTGTTTATGTCGTCGGAATCGGGAATAAGCCTTTTTAGAAATGCAAAAACTGCCAGCAAAAGCAAAATGTAAAAGACAATGTTTAAAAAGTGGCCAATAGCCGGGTTAAAACCGAAGAGTTCTTTTTCGACAGCAAACATGAAATGAGTAAAAGGACGATATCGACCACCGGCAACCATGCCCGAACCTTCGCCAAAGAAGCCAGTGAAGGCATCGGATGTGAAAATGTCATTGGTGCCGGCTATCCCTTCTTGTGTAAATTTGTTGCCAGTAATCATCAGTGTGTCATCCAGGGCGTAGTCGAACGAAACGCTGTATCCGTAAAGCAAAATGCCAAGCAGAATGATGAAAAGTTTTTGGTTGAAGACTTTTTTTACAGGCTGTTCAATTTCAACAGGCTGCTTTTTTGTGGGTTTGGTGTTTTTTGAAGCCATACTACTCAAAGTCTTTGTACAATAAATATCTTCTGCGAAGTGTTTTATATTCGGAGAGACCTGCTGCCCATGACCGACGGATTTCGTCGGGGTCGGTTCCTGCAATAATTTGTAAACGCAGATTGTTTTGCCCGGCTAATTTATCAAAAAAACTGGTGTGCCAGAAAATATCTTTTTTGCCAGCCTTGCAAAGTTCTTCGTATATACCCGATAGCCACCAAAGATAAAGTTCTCCTTTGTATTTCAGCATTTGGCTCGCAAATTCACTCACATCGTAGCCGTGGCAAACTTTTCCTGCAAACGGGGGGCTTTCCGACATGCCGGTAATGGGTTGCGGAGTGAATTCAAAGGGTGCATTTTTCAAGTTTGGATGCCCAAAAATTTCAAATGGGCGGTATGTGCCTCGTCCAACGCTCACAATTGTGCCTTCAAAAAGCCCCAGAGATGGATAGAGGTAAATGGCTTCCATGCTGATCAGATTGGGAGATGGTTTCACCGGAAGTTGATACAAGCAGGTATGATCCCAGCTTTTGCAAGCTATTATCGTAAGGTCGCATTGCATTTTGTTTTTGAGCCATTTTTCCCCATTAATCATTAAAGCCAGTTCGCCTATGGTAAGTCCGTGTACAATGGGGATTTCATCCATTCCAACAAAACTTCGGTAAGTTGGGTTAAGTATGGGTCCATCAACATAAAAGCCGTTAGGATTGGGTCGGTCGAGTACAATGAGTGGCACAAGATTTTCTGCACAGGCTTCCATGATGTAATGTAGAGTTGAAATATAAGTGTAGAAGCGCACTCCAACATCCTGAATGTCGAAAACAATCATGTCGATGTTTTTCATGTCGTCTGGAGAAGGTTTGAATTTGGCACCGTATAACGAAACCAAAGTAATACCTGTAATGCTGTCTTTACTGTTAACAACAGTAGTTCCATTCGATTTATCTCCTCTGAAACCATGTTCGGGAGCAAATATTTTTACAATATTGATATTGGCATTCAGTAGCGAATCAACCAGATGCATATTCCCAATCATCGATGTTTGATTCACTACCATGGCTACACGTTTGCCTTTGAGTAGCGGTAGATAATCCTGAGTGTTTTCGGCACCGTTCAATACAGTTGAGTCGGTAACTTCGTGAAGAAAAGTCCGGTCAAGCGATTGCGTTTTGGCAACAACAATAGAGCAAGAGAACAATATTAAAAAAAAACTTCGCAGCATGGAGATACGAAAGTATGAAAAAAGAAGGATATGGATTGTTATATAATGAGTCTTGTTTTTTCTGTTTTCCAAAAGAAGAACGATGTGACATTGCAGTGATGAGGTATAGGCATCTGAAAAGTCTATTGCTCCAGAATATACTGATAAAATGTTCTGTTTTTTGATTTAGGTAAAAAGAATTGGGTGCCCATGGTTTGGTTCAAATAGTTTTTCTGCTTTTGAAGAGCACTGGACATAATTACACATTACACTTGCTGCATGATAAATCCGAAAAGCAACGAAGAGATATGTAGCTGTTACATTCTGTGGTTTTTAGACCAATGCCGATTTATTGTAAACGAAATCAACTTGTTTTATTGAGGATTCCGGACAGAAAATTATTTTTTAATAGCAAACGACATGTTGTTCTCAGTGAAGCGATTTAGTGTGCTTATACCAAGTGTTGTGACTTCGCGGAAAGAAATGTCGGATGCCGGATTGTCTTTTACGGAACCATTGCCCGAAACAAGAGCAAGCCCCCAATCTTTCCATTGGTCAAGTGTGCCGCCCGTCTTATCTTTCGGCTGATTTTCCATCGCTAGTCGCAATTCGGAGTATTCGTAAATGGCAAGATACTCTGTGCGTTTATCGTCAAGATACGAAGGAAGAACAGTCGGCTTTTCTTTGAGTGGACTGACTGTCTTCGATTCAATGGGGAGCATTGCCAATTCGTAATTATTGCGATTGCTTTGAATATTGTTGTTTACGGGATTGTTATTGTAGTCGAAAAATTTTTGTTTGTTTGTTGTAGTATCTTGTTGTGGTGTGTACACGCGAGGTAACGGTATTTCGGTTCGGGCAATGCGGTTGTTGTTTTGCATTCCGTTTCCAGGTTCAGATGGTGACCAAAGCATATACGAAACAACCAAAGCAGCGGCGGCGGCCGAAGCTATGTACATAAATCTGCGCAAGGCTCCGCTTTTTTCGTGTTGCAGCAGAGCTTCCTTGTTGGGGAATACAATCGAACGATCAGGTGTCATGCGGGCAGCGGCCATGGTACGATGTTCGCGACTCCAATAAATATCGGTTTCAATAATACGACGTACAGTTTCTTCGTCGCTTCCCGAAAGATCGCCTTCGGTATAAGCAACCAGCCATTGTTCGTTCATGCTGAATCCCGTTTCGGGAATACTCATGAGTTTGTTTTTTAGCGAAAGAGGGGCTTCCATGTTTTCGAAGCTATTGTTTTCGAAGCTTTCGCCATAGTCTTCGAATTCCTCGCGAATGTTAGGCCGAATACTCATGAAATCCATCAGAGCCTGTGTTGCGGTTTCCGACAGCTTTCCGTCGTAAAAGTCGACGATGTATTCTATATAGTTGTTTGTGTCAATCATAATTAAAGAACCAAGTCGGGGTTTTTGATGAAATTTTTCAATGCAATCCGGCCACGGTATATATACACTTTCACCTGACTTTCGTTGAGTCCGGTTATTTCACCGATTTCTTCGTACGAGTAGCCTTCGTAATCGCGCAGCAGAATTACCGATTTCTGAATTTCGGGCAATCTGTCGAGTGCCTCATTCAGAATGGCTTTCAGGTCGAATGAGCTTACCTTTTCGGGGCTCGAAGGATGCAATGTGCTGCGGTCGTCGTTGAAATCGAAATTTCCGGTAAAGCGTTTCTTTTTTCTAAAATAGTCAATCATGGCATGATACGCTGTACTGAAAAGATACGATTTTGCTTTTTCGAAGCTCACCGTTTCTGCTTTTTCCCACATCCTCACAAACGACTCCTGAACAATATCTGCTGCATCGTCTTCGTCGGCTGTATGCTTCATGATGAAGCGGTACACAGCATCGGAATACAGCTCTACGCAGCGATTAAATTCATTTTTGTCCATCAGGTTTTGGTTGGTTATTTACAGGCATATGACGATGCACTATGCTAAAAGTTACAGCCCCCTGAAATCTTTTTTTATTTCAATCGATACAAAGATAGTGAATTTGAGAATCAGTCATGGAAACAGTGAGTAGATTGAGTAGAATTTAAAATCCGTCCAGGCTATTAATTTCTATCTTCTGTCTTTTCCTCGGGCATTACTTGCATGATTTTGGGCAAAACGAGTGGTGCAATGGCTCCAACAGGTTTGTAAAGGAGACTTCCTTCGCGTTTTTCTTTTTTAACAGCCAGCCCGTATGGATCAACGGTGTTAATAAAGTTAATAATAATGCTTAGAATAACCAGAAACTTGAGCGAAGCAAACACACCGCCAAGAATACGATTCACAATACCCATGTGAACTGTTTTTACTGCATTTTCGATTCGGGAAGCAATGAAAAATACCAGGGCAAGAGTTCCCAAGAAGGCCACAGCAAACGAAATAAGCCGCGTTTGTTGTTCTTCGGTTTTGAAAACATACGAAATTCCTTCTCCAATCCAACTGCTGAGGTGAAGGCCGGCAAAGACGCCGGCAACCAATGCCGCCAGTTGAGCCAATTCGTGAATAAGTCCCTTACTAAATCCTTTGTAAATGCCCCATGCAATGGGAATCAGAATAACAATATCTATTGCGTTCACAGTTTACCTTTTAAATGACGAGTGAGTTGTGTTGCATAAATAAAATCGTTTAACTCCTGATTATCTGTGTTTAAAATGGTTTTATTTGTTCCGTTCCACCAAAGGTTTCCTTCGAAAATATAGGCTACCCGGTCGCCGATTTCAATCACCGAATTCATGTCGTGAGTGTTAATCACCGTTGTCATGTTGTATTCGTGCGTGATTTCACTAATCAGGTTGTCAATAACAATAGATGTTTTCGGGTCGAGTCCCGAATTGGGTTCGTCGCAGAATAAATATTTTGGATTTAAAACTATTGCGCGGGCAATGGCAACACGTTTTTTCATTCCACCACTTATTTCAGACGGAAATTTTTTGTTGGCTTCATCGAGATGAACCCTTTGCAGACAGAAATTGACCCGTTCGAGTTTTTCTTCTTTTTTCATGTTGGTAAACATGTTCAGAGGAAACATTACATTTTCTTCAACACTCATCGAATCGAACAATGCACCTCCCTGAAAAACGGTGCCAATTTCCTGACGTATCTTTTTTCTGTCGTTTTCTTTCATTTGGGTGAAATTACGACCATCAAAAAATATTTCACCTTCGTCAACTTCGTGAAGACCCAGCAGCGATTTCAGTAAAACCGTTTTACCCGAACCACTCATGCCAATAATTAAATTGTTCACGCCGGGCTCTAACGTCACCGTAATGTTTTTAAGCACCAGCTTCCCGTCAAAACTTTTGCTGATATTTTTTACTTCTATCATAGCAGCAAAATTTGAGTGAGTATCAGGTTGAAAAGAATAATCATAATACTGCTCTGAACAACAGCTTTGGTGCTGGCGCGACCTACTTCGAGTGCACCACCGTTAACGGTGAAGCCAAAATAGCTACTTACCGATGTGATCAGAAATGCAAAGAACAATGATTTGATAAGGGAATAGTAAATCTCGAACGGATAGAAAAACGAACGAACACCATACATGTATGTTTCCACACTCACCATGTCGGTAACCATTGACATCAAATAGCCGCCAAAAACACCAAGAAACATAGAGCAAACCACAAGAATCGGGAAAATAAGCACAAATGCCACAATTTTTGGAAGAATGAGGTAATTGGCCGAATTGATTCCCATTACATCAAGGGCCTCTATTTGTTCGGTAACACGCATGGTGCCAAGTTCACCGGCAATACGCGATCCTACTTTTCCGGCTAAAATAAGACTCATGATGGTGGTGGAAAACTCAAGAACAATGGTTGAACGGGTGATATAGCCAACCGTGTAGCGCGGAATGAGCGGACTATCGATGCTGTATGCTGTTTGCATAGCCACAACTGCCCCCATAAACATGCTGATGATAGCAATAATTCCAAGTGACTCGAAACCCAGCAACTGAAATTCGTTGAGAACCTGTTTTCGGAATATATCCATGCGGTCGGGTTTACGGAAAACCCTCGACATGAGCAGAACATAAGCCCCTATACTCTGAAGAAAACGTTGAATCATGATGCGAATGTAGATAATTTTTTTGAAATGAACAGCGGGAGGATTGTGCATTTATACTCTTGTCCTGCAAAATATTTGGTATTTTTGTAAAAAAATATTTTCATGCTGACGATACAGTTGATTAGGCAGGAAACAGCGTTTGTGAAAGAACGACTTGTTGTAAAGAATTTCAAAAACCCCGGCATTGTTGACGAGATTATTGAGCTCGACGACAAACGACGCAAGTTGCAGCAAGAACGCGACGATGCGCAAAACGATATGAACAGCCGCTCGAGAGAGATCGGTCTGGCCATGAAAGCACAAGATTCGGCCAAAGCCGAAGAATTGAAAAGTCAAACGGCTGAACTTAAGGATAAAATTCGCATTCTGAGTCAGGAACACGATGAAGTTTTGATGGCTATGAATGATAAATTGGTACTATTACCCAATCTTCCGCACGTTTCGGTTAGGGCGGGGCATTCGGCTGAAGATAACGAAATAGTTTACTCCGAAGGAAATATTCCCGAATTGGGTGCCGATGCAATGCCGCATTGGGATTTAACCACAAAATACAGTCTTATCGATTTTGAGCTTGGAAATAAAATCACCGGCGCTGGATTCCCTGTATACACTGGCTTAGGAGCCCGATTGCAACGTGCATTGATTAACTTTTTTCTCAACGAAGCCATTGCCGCAGGTTACACCGAAATACAACCACCTTTGATGGTAAATGAAGCTTCGGGCTATGGCACTGGTCAGTTGCCCGACAAAGACGGTCAAATGTATTTTGTGAACGAAGACAATTTGTATCTGATACCAACAGCTGAAGTTCCAGTCACCAATATTTACCGAGATGTTATTCTCCGTGAAGAAGAAATGCCGGTAAAAAATGTAGCTTACAGTGCTTGTTTTCGCCGCGAAGCAGGTTCGTATGGCAAAGATGTAAGAGGTCTCAATCGTTTACATCAATTCGATAAAGTTGAAATAGTTCAGTTGGCTCATCCTGCAAATTCGTACGAAGTTCTTGAAACGATGAAAGATCATGTAGTTGGGTTGCTTCGTAAACTCGAATTGCCTTTTCGTATTCTGCGACTTTGTGGAGGCGATATTAGTTTTACGTCGGCATTGACATTCGATTTCGAAGTGTATAGTGCCGCACAGAAACGTTGGCTCGAAGTGAGTTCTGTTTCGAATTTTGAATCATTTCAGGCCAATCGCATGAAACTCCGTTTCAAAGATGCCGATGGTAAAACGCAATTGGCTCATACACTTAACGGAAGCGCACTTGCATTACCTCGCATTGTGGCTGCATTACTCGAAAACAATCAAACATCTGAAGGAATCAGGATCCCGGAAGCACTGGCTTCGTACATGGGAACGAATATTATTAAATAATTCAATTATGAAAAAATTTGCCTTCGCCGTTGTTATTCTTTCTGTTGTAGCACTTTCGTGTCGTCCTGCATTTGTGCGGAAAGGTCTGCGCGACGTAAGCACAGAACGTGTGCGCCTCGAAGAAGCACGAAATCATTTTATGGTTTTAGATACAGCTCAGGTAAGAGGTGTTTACAAATCGTATTTTGCGAAAATCGACTCTATTAATAAGTATTTCAACGACCAGTATTCGGATGGCGCATGGAAAATAATGACCGAATATGGACAAATTAAAGAGCCATTGAAAGAATATCTTAATTCATATCCTGAGATTTCTGATGAATACCAATATTCGTTGCAACAGTTGGCCGATTTGGAATACGACCTGCGTGAAAAGCTCATCAGCAAAGAGCAATATGGGATGTATATTGAAAAAGAACGCGAAGAAAACGGTAAATTAATCGTAAAAAGTAATCTGATATCAGAAAATGCCGTTAGAAACGTTAATCGCTATAATACAATCAGTCCCAGAATTGATAGTTTGATTATTGTTTTCAAAGCCGGAGCTAAATAATGCGTCTTCTCAAACCAATATTATTTCTTACTCTTATTGCTTCAACTTTTTTTGGTCAGGCACAAACGACCGAAAAGGAATTGCTGGCCCGGGAGTATATGGTTAATGGAGAGTTTGAGAAAGCACGGCAGTTGTACACCGAAATTTATGACAAAAACAATTCAACGTATATCTACGATAACTATCTGGAATGTCTTATTCAAACCGAAAGTTGGAAAGATGCTGAAAAGCTGGTGCAGAAACAAGCTAAAGCCAATCCATCGGTGCCGCGTTTTCGTGTTGATGAAGGATATGTTTTGAAATTAGAAGGCAATGCCAAGCAGTCCGACAAAATTTTTAACGAAGCTGTTCAATGGGCGATCTGGTCCGATGTTGTTGTAGTTGATTTGGCCACAGCTTTTCAAATGCGGGAACTCAACGATTGGGCAATTAAAACCTTGATTGAAGGGAAAAAGTCGTTTCCTGCATCGGGATCACTGAAAATTCAGCTGGCAAAAGCCTTTCAACGCAACGGTCAATATGCGGAAATGATTGAGGAATATCTGGCGTTGCTCGAAAGTCCGATGTTTGGAATTGCTGAAATACAGAAGCAGCTACAGGATGTGATTATGTTGGATAAAGAGGGCTCAATTTCAGGAATTTTTCGTGATAAATTGCTTCAAAAATTACAGAAAGATCCATCAAACTACGACTACACACGACTGCTGATTTGGTTTTATGAGCAAAACGATGATTTTTCGAAAGCGCTATTGCAGGCCCGTGCATACGATAAACGTGCAAAAACTGATGGAGACCTTGTTTACGAAGTTTCGCAACTTTGTATCTCGAACAATAAATGGGATTTGGCCACCGAAGGACTTAATTTTGTTGTTTCGCTCGGTGATGAGAAATCGTACTACAACGATGCTCTCGATTTGCTTCTCGAAGTGAAGTATCTGAAACTTACGTCCGATCCGGCTTCTTTGATTTCTGATTATCAGGCGCTTGCCAGCGATCTGAAAACTGCATTGAAGTCGTCGCAATTCCGGCGAAACCGCTACAACATGATTGTGCGCTTGGCCACAATCGAAGCTTACTATCTCAATCAGCCCGATTCGGCTATTAATCGTCTCAATAATGTCATCAATTCACAGGGTTATCAGCCAGTACAGTATGCCGAGGCTAAATTGCTCAGTGGCGATGTGATGTTGCTTCGGGGCGATGTTTGGGAAGGATCTTTGTTGTATTCGCAGGTAGAGAAAGCTTTTAAAAACGATACTATGGGTTTTTACGCCAAGTTTCGGAATGCCCGTTTTTATTACTTCATCGGCGAATTCGATTATGCATCTGCACAACTTGATATTCTGAAAGGAGCTACATCGAAACTAATTGCGAACGATGCCATGGAATTGTCGTTGGTAATTCAGGAAAATATAGATTATGACAGTTCGTATGTTCCTTTGGAAAAGCTGGCTAAAGCCGATATGATGATTTTTTCGCTTCGCTACGACGAAGCTTTGCTCATCCTCGATACTATTCTGAAAAGCTACCCAAAACATCCGGTACTCGATGATGCTGTGTTTCGCAAAGCGCAAATTTATATGACTTTGAAGCAATACGATAATGCGATCCTTGCGCTTAAAGAGATTCTGAGTAGCTACTATCTCGATATTCTGGCCGATAATGCTTTGTTTATGCTGGGTAATATTTACGAAACCTATTTGCCCGATAAAGAGCTTGCCCTTAAATACTACCTGCAACTGATAACCGATTTTCCGGGAAGCATTCTGGCCAACGATGCCCGACAACATTACCGGGCTTTGCGCGGGGATAAAATAAATTAATACTATGCTCCCTGTAAGACCAAAAAAACAACTTGGGCAACATTTTTTAAACGATGCCAACATCGCACGAAAAATTGCAGAAAGCCTTCGCTGTGCATCCGAATCGTCAACCATTGTGGAAATTGGTCCGGGAAGTGGATTTTTGACACAGTTTTTACTGGAATATCAATCACGATTATTACTGATTGAAACCGACCGCGAAAGTGTGGATTATCTCAACGAGCGTTTTCCACCATTGAAAGAGAATATTCTTCATTGCGATGTGTTGAAAGTTAATTTGTCGGATTTGTCGGATCAACCTGTTAGTGTGATTGGTAACATGCCTTACAATATTTCAGGTCCGTTGCTCTTTATGGCTCTCGATCAGCGCGAAATGATTAACGAGTGGGTGGGAATGCTTCAAAAAGAAGTTGCCGACCGCATTGTGGCAAAACCTTCTTCTAAGGCATATGGAATTCCAAGTGTGTTGCTTCAGGCTTATTTCGATATTGAATTGTTATTCAATGTTCCGCCTTCTGTTTTTATTCCGCCTCCCAAAGTGAATTCAGCTGTTGTGCGCCTGGTGCCCAAAAAATCTGATTTTCCGGCATGTGATTACAATAAACTTAAGATCTTGGTGAAGACAGCATTCAATCAACGGCGCAAAACCATGCGCAATTCACTCAAATCGCTTCTTTCACCCGAAATACTAAGTGCCCCTCTTTTTACACGTCGCCCCGAAGAGCTGGCTTGGCAGGAATTTGAAGAAATGATGAAGTTTCTCGATTAATTTCCGTACTTAAATGTACCCCAATCCCATGGTTTTGCATTCGAAGTGGTTTTCTCCGGAATTCCATATTTCGAAGCATAGCGGCCTTCTCCAAATGTTTCGTCGTAGTACTGAATATAGCGTTGAATGTACTTATCGGTTTCCGGATTTCGTTCTCGCTTTTCTTTGTAAAGCTCCGACCGCATTGGAATCAGTTCCGATGGCATATCCTGCAAAGGGATACAAGTGGGATAAACTTTCTCAATTAAAAACTCAATCATCTCCTGCGAATCACCCATCAGGAAATTGTCAACTTCCCACTTAAATGTCGGATGTTTAAAAATATCAAGAAAGCTTAATTCAAAATATTTATTGAACAAACGTTCTTTTTGCTTAAAAATTCCCGGGCCTGTTTTCTGAGTTCGAATTACAGCTTCCTGAGGGTTGTCTGATAGATTCCATGGAAAGATATG